>NZ_JBMPOS010000013.1:0-240158 GCF_049340345.1 Undibacterium sp. Di27W
CTTGAAACAACTTCATCTGGATCTGAAAGAACTGGGATTTGAAGGGTCGTATGACCGGGTGGCCGCCTTCGCCAGGAAGTGGAAGGTGGATCAAACTGACAGGGTCAATTCAGCTAGCAAACGCACAAAAGATAGACATTAATTGTTTCCTCTGTACTCAGTGGGGTTGGCTGATCTGACATTCATACATTTCCAACTCGGCGGGCGATTACGCGCTGCTAACCGCCCCTACGTGGGCTTGAATTTCTTCTCTTATTTAATCTTGATGGTGAAATTTTAACGGTCGAGTAAAAATATCAGGCGGGGGTCACTTAGAAGGCTTGGATTGGGGTCAAGTGGAACGGGGTCTGGTTTGTCATCCATACTTTTCTGACTTGACGCGATTACGGGCAGTTCGGCGTGCTCCGCTGGCGCTTTGAAGGTCAGTAATGATGGTTTCCGCGGCTGACCGTTTGTTTGTAAATTTCCTTCACCAAATCGACCAAAGACTTCAAAAGCAGCGATGATTTCATTTTGCAATGCAATTCGTGCGTCACCTTCCGGTGGAGGTGTATCGTCGTCAAATACTAATTCATTACCGCACATGTATTGTGTATTGACTTCATACCAATTGTCTTTATGAAAGACGAGATAATAAAAAGGATAATATCCATCCCTTACGTCGTCCGGTGCCGTGAAAAAATAAATATCGCGTGATTCGTTAACAGCCCACTTGCGTCCAAGGGAAAAATGCCGTTGTCTCTCCAGACGAAACTTGATACTTGGATTTAGTTTTGCATCTTGTAGAATTTTTTCTATATCCTGAATTGATGCTTGTTCAAGTTTATAACTCATATTTCTTTAATCGAAGGGAAATGGGTAGGTCTATTATTCAATAATCTTATCATCATTGCTCAGGTTCCTCGACAGTATCCGCGTCCGTTTCCTCTTGCCCCTTCCTCGTCTCCATCCCCAACAGCGTAGTAAACCCCTGAGCCATCACGCTGTGCGTGGTGTTGACGATGAACCAGTCCGTATCCCCGAGAGGTGTTTTTAAGCTGGGGATGTGCACGCCCATCATGGGCGTAATGTCTGGCCTACCCAGGGCCAGGGTAAATTGCAAAGTGGCCTTGCCACGCCTTACCCGGTTCATCTCTGACTCGGCTGCTTGCTCTGCCGCTTCTTGATTGGGGTAGGTGTGGCTCAGGCGTTTTGGGTTATCGTCTTCGCCTATCAGTTCATTTTTTCTTTCGCATCGTTGGGGTCGTGCCATTGGGCGCGTACGCCACTGTAGGCATCACGACTGGCAGTGTGGTAGAGGTGTTTGTCGCCATCACGGCGTTCCAGGGTAATGGTGGGCAGGTTTTCGCTTTTGCTGTTGCTGGGCGCGGAGGTGATCCGCTTCACGCCTTATCATTGGGTGATGAGGGAGGTAAATCGAAATGAGTGATTTTGCGGATATGTCAGATAAAAATGTCGAGACGTTGTGGTGGTCAAGTATTTTCGGGCACAGTGATGGCTCTTTTTCAAGGCAAGGCCGTGATAATATTTTCTACTCTTATGCTTTGCTATACTTCTAATTCACTTCAAATTGCATTCGGCAGAAAAAATTCCGCGCTGACATCCATGACCAACTACTTTGAAAGTCCCTTCAAGGGCAAACTGCTCACTGAGCAAGTGAAGAACCCAAATATCAAGGTTGGGCGGTTTAGCTATTACTCTGGCTACTATCATGGGCATTCTTTCGATGACTGCGCACGATATCTATCGCCAGTTAAAAATGACGAAGATCAACTCATCATAGGCAGTTTTTGTTCTATAGGTACAGGTGCATCTTTCATCATGTCTGGTAATCAGGGTCACCGTTACGATTGGGCATCTTCTTTTCCTTTTTTTTACATGAAGGATGGATCTACGTTTTCAAATGCATCTGACGCATTCCAAAAGGCGGGCGACACTGTCATAGGTAGCGACGTGTGGATAGGATCGGAAGCCATGATCATGCCTGGGATTCATGTTGGACATGGTGCCGTGATCGGAAGCCGTGCCTTGGTCACGAAAGACGTGGCGCCTTTTACTATTGTTGGAGGCAATCCCGCAAAGCCATTAAAAAAGCGTTTCTCTGATGAGGAGATTTCGATGCTTCTGGAAATGGCGTGGTGGGATTGGCCACTTGAAAAGATAGAGGGGGCAATGCCTTTGCTGTGTTCATCTGATATTGCTGGTCTGTATCGATACTGGCAAGGACTTTTCCGCTGAAATGTCGTTCCGGCGCTAATATTTCAGGAGAACAAGCGCTATCCCACGGCCCTGTCTATCCATTGAAATGCTCATCCCCGGAGTATTAAGCTTTTACATTGGTGCGCTATTCTGGGTTCTATACTACTGAGGCTGCAGGTGTGAGTAGCGGGGTTACACTTCGGGCTCGTGATAAACCGCTTCGACGTTATGACCATCAGGGCCAATGACAAAAGCGGCATAGTATCTTCCTTGATATTGCGACCGCAGACCAGGCGGGCCATTGTCTTTGCCACCTGCCTCAAGTGCTGCGCGGTAAAAATCTTCCACCTGTTGCCTGCTGTTGGCTTTAAAGGCCAGGTGAAGATGAGCTGGTTTTTCATCGGTTTGGAACAGGCACAATGACACCTCGTCTTGTGCAGAAAGCTCTACGCCGTATGTCGGCACACCTTCCCCTATCACTGCTACACCTAAAGGTGCTAATGCCTTGAGGAAGAAGGTTTTGCTTGCGACGAAGTCGCTGACTCCGAATTTGACGTGATCAAACATCGATTATCCTGAAGTGTCTATTTGCGAGAAGATAAATTAATTAAAAATGCCAATTTATAAATAAGTTATCAGAAAAATTTGATCAAGGCAATTTTTGTGCAGGCTTCGGCAGTAAGATGTCAGCCTGATTGTGGATTTTTTTATGAAGAGTAGCAGGGGCTTTATGAATGCAGATGATAATAAAATAATCGAGCTGAGCAAGACCAAGTTATGCTGGTTGGTCGCGGCTTCCATGGTTTTTGTGATGATGGGCCTTTGGATGCTGCGGTTAGCTGTAACTGATCTTGCTCCCCAGCGTGCTTACAATCATCCTGTGCTGATGCATGGCCTGGGTATTGTAATGATCCTGTTTTTTGGTTTTTGCGCAGTGGTTGGCATAAAAAAACTGTTGGATAAAAAGCCTGGCCTGGTACTTAATTCCGCAGGTATTCTTGATAATAGCAGCGGTGTTGCAGCCGGGTTTGTTCCATGGTCGGAGATTACTGGCTTCAGTATTTTTGAAATGCAAAGCCAGAAAATGCTGGTCATCAGCTTGCGCGAGCCTGGGCCTTATATCATGGCAGGTGGTGTTATCCAGCGATTGCTGAATAAAATGAATTACAAGCTTTGCGGCAGTCCGGTGGTCATTTCTGCAAATTCGCTGAAGCTGAACTTTGATGAGTTACTGGAAATCAGTCAGTCTTACCTGCGTAAATATGGGAAAAATAACTGATCCAGCTCCTAGGCAAAGAGCTGAGACAAGGCTTAGCGCAGCACTGCAATAATCGGCCCCAGATCTACCGTCACATCATTCCTTTCAAGCTCCAAGGAATAAATCCCTGAGATATTGCCATCAAGGTAGAGAGCATCCTGGCAGTGCAGGCCGTCGCGAAAGAAAGTTGCCATCTCATGCAAATTAACAGGCTGCTCGCTGATGACGAAGATGGCTTTCTTGTCTAGCACGCCCACACCGTTACGTTTCAAGCGAGAGCTGGAGTCCGCTTTGAATGCCGGGTGTATTTGCCCTTTTCTCAATAATAAGGGGCCGGATTGTGTCGCAAGCAAAACATCTTTGGATAGGGATGGATATTCTGATGACTCCACCACTTGCGGGCCAGATGATGTGAGCAGGAAGACACCATTCGGTTTCAGGAAAAAATTTCCCCAGGCATCTGCCAAATTCAAAGGGCTGACTTGTTCTGCATTTTGCACCAGCAAACCTACTGGTGAATAATCAGCGTGATACATACCTGCATTCATGGCAAAGCGTAATTGCTTGTTTTTCGCAGCCAGCCAAGTTTTCAAGGTATCAAAACGCTTGAAACCTTTGCCATTCTCATCGCGCAGGAATAGTTGTAGTTCTTCCTGTTCCGTGTCGACCGTGATGACGGTGAAGCGTGGGTCGGCTGCCTGGCATGACAGGCTAAGCAGCAGGCAGACCGTGATTAAAAACAATTTCTTCATTATGCAGTGCCGTGAAATATAAAATAGGGAAGGGAGATAAGAAGCCAGGCAAAACTAATAAGCTGCTGTTAATTTTACACGATAGAGATGCTTCGTCTTCAGAACCCGTTTCAAGCCCTCGCCAGCAACCCTGAAGCTCATGGCACAATTGAAGAATACTTTTTGTATGACAGCCAAGTTAGTTGAGATGGTATCAAAGTACCAGTTTGCCATTCAAGTCATCAGCATTTGCTGGAGCAAACGTAGTCGCGGTGCTCCTGCGGCTGATAGGCGCAACCAAATTCCCCGCGCGTTTGCATTGTCAATGCAGGCAGGTTCTTTTCAAGTGATAGAGCGACGTGATTTTCATGAGACGCCTCATGGGGAATTTGCTTGCTTAGCTGTACGCACCGGCATCGCATCGATCTTGCCTTGTAAAGTCGATGGCTTGCTGCTGGAAATGCAGGGAAATCAATTGCTGGCGCGACTGCAGTGGGATAAGCATTTTCATGGCATGCCCAAGAGATATGGCCCTACACGTCCACTGTGCATGGCGCCTGGAGAAACTGCGCAGATCATTATTAATGGCAGGCATAGTGCAGAGGCGCAGTGGTATACCCAGCATTGCTACAATATTGCGTTTGCTGAAAAGATGACGCAAGATGCATTTGTCAGGGCAGGTTTTGAACATGTACTCTCTTTGGAAGCAAATCTTTTTTAAATAGTCCGCTTTGTTCGTGACCTGCCATATAGTCTGGCGGGTGATATTTTAAGGAAAAAAATGAATCTGCATTCAACAACTTTGAGTAAATTAAAAAACAGTCAAGAGCTGATTGATGTCTACCGCGACGATCTTCACAGTGATGAATGCTTGACAGGCGTCATCCTGGATTATTCCGATGATTTCATGCTACTCGGTTTGTTCACTGATGAGGGTATGGAAGATGGAATTGGTATTCTTTATCGCGAAGATATTACGAGAGTGAGATGGGGTGGGAATGAATTGACTTCGATAAAAGAGCTGATTAGTTTTCATCAGATGCGCCCCTTGCAAGCATCCATTAATTTGACTTTGCTGAAAGACGTGCTGGTTTCAGTGCAAAATCAATTTGGCTATGTCTGCATTCATACAGAACGCATGAACGCAGATGTATGTTTCATCGGTGAGATAGAAGAGATGGATGAGCACGCCCTGATCTTAAATGGATATGGCACAAAGGCAAATCGCGACAGAAAACACCTGTTAATCGCGCTTGAGAAAATCACCCGTATTGATGCCGGCGCAGTATATGAAAAGAGTCTACAGCGCCTGTATTCAGATAAGGCTTAAACTCACTATGTAGCAGTTAAAATTGAGAATGAGAGCAAATGCTGAAGCTTAGCCAATTTACATAAGCATCGCTTCAGCATGAGAATTTAGCGTGACATTTGATTCGTATTCACGCGCGGCACGCACCTGGTTTCTCTTTGCTCAATATTGAGCAGGCTTTGTTGTAGCTGGCTATCCCACGCGCTGCCATAGACGCTAATTACGCATGTCAGTTCTGAGTTGGCAGATGCATTGCGTGTTTTGCCTTGCGTTTCCAAAAGGCGTTTGTTTATTTTATTCGCTTCATCTTTGTCGCCAGTGTTGCGCAAACTCTCTACCAGCATCAGATCTGTGTGATAGTCGCTGATAGGTCGCTCACGCTGGATTAACACATCAATTAACCAATTGCCTGTACTTGGTGAGTGTTGCTGTTGGAGAGACTGTGCTTCCTGCCTGGAGCGTTGGTAATCTTTTTGCAGTATGGCGATCATCCATTTAATTTTTTGGTCTTGCTGACCTATGGGCAGATTTTTTTCTTTTGTGGCGTAAGGAGCAAGCAGTTGCTTCGCTTCTGCATATTTGTGCTCACTGATTAGTAACCAGGCTTGATTCTGCTTTAGGGTGTGACATGAATAATTATCGGTTTTCTTTGTTGCACAATCGTAATCTGCTTCTGCCATCTGCAATTCTTGCGCGGCTTCGGTTGCCCGGCCAGATGTATAGTAGCTACGGGCCAGCATTTGATGCGCCCTCAGAAGCTGGATGTCATCCTGGTCTTTGTCTTTGGCAAACAGCTTGACGATTTCCTGCCTTAGTATCAACTGGGTCGGGTTATCTGTATCGCTATCACGTGTTTGCAATATCTCTGCCAATAAGCGCGCATCATTTTTATCGCCCTGGGTATGCAGGCGTGCGCGCAAGATGGCTTCTGCTTCTTGCAGGTAATTGGCAATGTCTGTGTCATTCTTGTTCTTATTGCTTAATTCATCCACTTCAGACCATTCGCGCAAAGCAATAGCCATGGCAAATGCGGCGTCTGCATGGAAATAAGTCGCCTGCACGGAGTTATTATTTTCAGCGTAATAAATTTTGGCGATGCGCAAAGCATCTTCAGGGTCATCCTCGCTGGCTTCTTCGAATGCATTCTTGAGTATGATAGCCCTATCATCGCCGAGAGCTGCAGCGATTTTTTCTGTTCGACTTTGTCTGAGGATTTTTCTTTCTTCTTCCCACGATCTAGTTGCCTTGACCTGATCAATTTTGATGGGCTTGTCTGTATCTGATGTTGCCAATATGCCAGAAAAACCTTGCCCTGCCATGTGTAGCATGGCATCCGGGGATGCGTAAAATAAGCCAAGCAATGCAGCTACAGGCAAGATGATGCAAGCCAGATAAATGCCTAATCCTGCGCTGCTTTCCTTCCAGCCTGGCAAGCCACCAAGATAACGCGTCAACAAATGCTGGCCCACAGTAAGCTTGCTGCTGTAGTTCCATTTTGAAAAACTGGCTTGACTCAGGAAATCAAATAAATCACCTGCTGCCCTGGCGAATTTTTTATTGCCTTTCGCAGGCTGTACTTTTTGCTGTAATAACAAAGAGGCTGCTTTGGCAAGCTTGAATTGAAAACGGGCGCTGAACACGATCAACATGCCTAGTCCCAGTAATACCTTGTCACCGAGGTTCAAGCCATAGACCAGCATGATCAGGCCGCTGGCAAGTGAGAAAAGAAAGCGCAGCCATGGCAGACGGGCGACGACTAATAATTCTATGATGCGGCCACCGTCCAATGGCAATACTGGCAAGAGGTTGAAGCCATTGACCAATAGTGAGGCCAGCGCGGCCATGGAGAGATAAGGCCCCCATGTCGTGTTCAATAAATCTGGTTGCCAGGCAATCAGGGCAAAGCTGGCAAGTGACAATATCAAACCGGGCATGGGGCCAGCGAGGTAGACCAGCATATGCGTCAGGGGGCGTGCTTCATGTTTTTCACCGCTGGTGACTCCACCCATGCCGGGTATGAAAAACACTTGTACGTCGCGAAATCCAGCCAGTTTCATCGCCAGCCAATGGCCGGCTTCATGTAATGCAATGATCGCACCAATGAGCACTGCTCCCGCAAGACCCCACCACCAGGCTCCCAGTGCCAGGAAGGCAAGTGCAGACAGGATAAAGCCAGTGTATTGATACCAGCGGGGAGCCTGCATGGAGCGTAAGGCGCATAGTGTACGCACGAAATCATAACGACCACGAAGTTGGCGAGCTGCTGCCATATCTGCAGTGGGATTAGCGTTGGAGGCAGAGGCTTGCGATTTTTTTTGTTGATTGGCCCTGCGCATGTTCCAGGCCATCTTCAGCGCCAGTAGGATACGGTAGCCATAAATCGTTTCATCGCTACGCTGGCCGCGTTGATATACTTTGCCTTCTCTTTCTAGTCGCACCAGCCAGCGTTCCATCAGATTTTGTGCAATTTGAGGTGCTTCAGCAGGGTCGCTACGCTGGACGGTGATTAACTCGCGCACATGCAAATGGGTAGCCATTTGTCCGGCGAAATCCTTGCTTTTATCATTGATGACAGTGACACGTGCCGGATAGGGCACGAGATTGTGCAACATGCCGTCATTCACGGTGAGTAAGGCTTTACCATCAATATAGGTATTCCAGAGATAGACGGTATGCAGGCGCTTATCGTAAGGAGATGTAGTGGGGTAAACTTCTGCATACACATCCTGACCCAGGTGATGATAGACGTCACAATAATTGGCTGGACTATCATTGGCAGCGATCATCGTGCGTTCACGCCAGCTATGCATGTAGCGAAAACCTGCTGCTTCCATTTCTATGCGTGCTGCATCCAGTACAGGTAAGAGATCACCACAGGCCGTGCGCAGACTGGCGGTCTTGCGCGGGGCCCATAACTGCAATTTGAGTAAGCGGTTCATGACTATGAGCAGAACCAGCACTTGCAATAATAAAACGACGGCGACGACCGTTATACCTACGGTCCATAAAAGGTCCATCCCAATTTCCACCCAAATCTCCACCAGCAAAGTATCACCCGCATTGTCAGCTAAATAGCGCGAAAATGCGAGAGCATGAGTGCATTCGGAGGGTAAATCAGTCGTTTTAATATCAGAAATAGTAATCGAATTATTACTGCATAAACGTCTTTTGTTATTTCGATAGTCTTTGAGTATGTTTTTCCGTATTCACTCTTGTTTTATTTTTATTTTCATACTGGCATTTAATGATAAGAAAATGCATGGTCCCTGGAGCAAGCGCCAGTGTTTGCAACAGGGATTTTTATCAATGCATCTCAATGCTGGGCTGCGATGATTTCTATTTCCAGCAAAAAG
Source organism: Undibacterium sp. Di27W (assembly GCF_049340345.1). Taxonomy (NCBI): domain Bacteria; kingdom Pseudomonadati; phylum Pseudomonadota; class Betaproteobacteria; order Burkholderiales; family Oxalobacteraceae; genus Undibacterium; species Undibacterium sp. Di27W. The sequence continues at coordinate 8,851 of NZ_JBMPOS010000013.1, forward strand.
CCAGGTTTCACCAAGGCTGGAGTAATCAGCATCATTGATGCAGGACGTGCGTCGCCCAGATATTTGGCGCGTACTTTGACATACTCAGCCATGTCGGATTCGCGTATCAGGTAATGCGTGACTTTGACGACATCAGCCATCGTCATATGGGCGCTTTCCAGCAGCTTGACAATATTAAGCCATGCCAGATCTGCCTGGCCGCTGATATCTGCAGGTAAATGACCATTCTGATCCAGGCCCGGTGTGCCCGAGGTGAATAACCAGCGGGCCGGGCCGCTCACTTCCCTGGCGTCACTGTATTTACCGATTTGGCTGGCTACGTCTATATTGTGGGTGATATGCATGTTCATCTTTCGTTGTGGACAGAGATGCCTATTATGGGCAAGATGTAGTCCCGACATTTCAGCCCAGGATGAAGTATGGATGATGCGCAAAATATTCCACGTATCGCGGCTTTGCTGGCAGATCCGGCGCGTGCCGCCATGCTCTGGACCCTGATCGATGGCACCACGCGTCCGGCGGGGGAGCTGGCATTTGCTGCCAATGTTTCGGCACAATCGGCCAGTGCCCATCTCGCCAAACTGGTGGATGGTGGCCTGTTAATGTCGCAGGCGCATGGGCGTCATCGCTATTTTCGTATCGCCAGCACTGAAGCTGCCGGTCTCATAGAGTCCATGGCAACGCTGGGCGCAGTAACCCACACTCTGGACGCGCGCCAGCCACCCCAGCCTGCACTGGTGCGTAGCATGCCCAGCCAGTTTGTGCATGCCAGGACTTGTTATGATCATCTGGCGGGTGAGTTGGCTGTGCAATTGCTGGACGCCATGTTGAAAGACAAATGGCTGGAGCCAGAAGCCAAGGATTTCAGGCTGACCGCTCATGGTCATGACAAGCTGGCAGAACTGGGTATTGACAGTCGTCAGCATCAGCCTGGTCGTCGTGTCTATGCTCGTTGTTGTATAGACCTGACCCAGCGCAGGCCGCATCTGGCGGGCGTGCTGGGGGCAGAATTATTGGCCTTGTTTATCCGTGAAGCCTGGGTCTTGCGCAGCGCAGGCTCACGCGTGCTCAGCATTACACCCAAAGGCCAGCAGGCATTCCGGCAAATACTTGGATCATGAGTGCTTATCGTTTCTACCCCTGCGCAAACTGCTGAAAACCTGAGGTTCCCAGGTGCGCATGGCACATAGCAAAGCTGTGCCTTGGCGTTGCGCCAGCGGGACAGACAAACTTTCCTGATGCAGGTCTGCGAAGTCTTGCTTCAGGCGTCTTAATTTCGTCTGGAATTGTGTCGTTGCTGTCTGGCTCAACATGCCATTCAAAAAAAAGAAACTTTCATCAGGTGCCTGGAATGCATCGTCAACAAAGTCGTCCAGCGCCTGTTGCCGGAAAAGCTGGCGTATCGGCCCTTCTGGCAGCCAGTCAAAATCCCTGGCAATGTTGAGACGTATGCGGTTTCCAGGCAAGAGGTCGATCAGCCTGAGTTTATCCAGGCGCAGCAAGTATTGCAGACATTCTGTTTCTGAAATTTGATAAGCACTGATGATGTCTGGCATGCGCCAATGATTCAGGGTGCAAACTGCCACCAGTAATAGCCGTAATTCAGCAGCCAGTTCTTTTTCCTGATGCAGGCTGAGGCGGGTGATGCGGGGTTCATCACTGGCAGCTTCATTTGCCAGTTCCAGAATGCTCATGTCAACCAGGGCTGCCAATTGTGTCAATCTCTCCAGAGAGATGTTTCCATTTGAAAAAAGGCGCTTCACAGTCGGTTCTGACAGATACAGTGCTGATGCGATCTTGCGGTAAGTGTAGCCGCGTGATTTCAGCAGACGCTTCAGGGTCGCTAACAGGCGTTTGGTTTCAGTCATGCAGTCGTAGAGTGATGTTATGAAGAATTGGTATTAATATTTGATCCTTTTTAGATTATATATCATCGTTTTTGATGAAGTTATTTATTTTATTGATGCCTTTGCTTATGATGCTCCTGTTGATATTTACCCCACTGGGGGCCTTGCTTGTATGGAGAAATGTTTGAATATGCGTCGTGTCAGTATCATAGGTAGTGGAATGGCTGTGCCCGCGCAGGAAGTCAGTGCGGCCATGCTGGATGCCCGGCTGGGTTTGCGGACAGGGACTAGCTTCAAGAAAACTGGTGTGCGCAGACGTTTTCTTTCCAGTAACGAAACTGCAGCTCAACTGGCGGCGCGTGCCTGTCAGACTGCATTGGAAGATGCAGGTCTGGCCTGGAGTGAGATCGATTGTCTGGTCGCCACCTCGGCAACCATGGACCAGGCCTTGCCCTATAACGCCGCGCTGATTCATGCAGAATTGAAATTGTCTGCCCGCCGCACGACCACCTTTGATATAGGTGCCAGTTGCATGTCTTTCCTGACTGGTTTTGATACCATGAGCTATCTGGTGGAAGCGGGGCGTTACCAGTATGTGATGCTGGTCTCCTCAGATATCGCCACCTTTGGCCTGGACTGGAATAATCTGACTGAATGCGGTATTTTTGGCGATGGTGCAGCGGCCGTTGTAATACGGCGCTCATTACCCAGTGAATCTTCATGCATACTCTCGTCAAGTAGTATCACGCTGTCTGCAGGCGTAGATCATTGCCGGATTCCGGCTGGCGGATCGCGCTACCATCCTCGTCGGCTTACTACCCCCATTGATGCGCTCTCGGTTTTCCAGATGGAAGGGCGTTCTGCCTTTAAACTCATTGCAGCAGAAATGGCTGAGTTTACCGAAGGCTTGCTCAACAAGGCAGATGTCAGCATGAAGCAGATCACAAAGATAGTGCCACATCAGGCCAGCCAGCTGGCCATCCATCACTTGACCAAACGTTTGGGGGTGTCGAGTGAAAAAGTCATGAATATCTTTGCCGACTATGGCAACCAGGTAGGCGCATCCCTGCCCACAGCCCTGCATCTTTGCCGGACAGGGCAGCATATAGCAAGAGGTGACACCATGATGCTGATAGGCTCAGGTGCAGGCTTGACCCTGGGTGGCATGGTGCTGGTTTATTGATTGAAGCATATGAAAATTCTTATTACTGGTGGTACAGGTTTTCTGGGGCGGCATCTGGTATGGCAGTTGGCGAAAGAGGGTCATGAAGTAGTTTATACAGGGCGCAATGTTGAGGTGGCGCGCAGTATTGCAAAAGCGGCAGCAAGCCCTGTTGAATTCGTACACCTGGAGCATGGCAGCGCGCATGCCCGTGAACAATTGCTGGCCTGCAGTCAATCTGTTGATGTGCTGATACATAGTGCAGCACTGACTTCACCCTGGGGGAGCCGCAGCGCTTTTCAGCATGCCAATGTGGAATCCACCCGCGAAGTACTGGCTGCCTGCCAGCACAATGCCATCCCTGGTCTGATCCATATATCATCTCCCAGTATTTATTTTGATTTTAAAGACCAGCTCAATATACCTGAAGACAGTGTCTTGCCGCGCGGCGTGAATGAGTATGCGCGTAGCAAGCAAGTGGCAGAACAGCTCACCATGAGCGCAGAGCTGCCACTGCGGGTGATACTCAGACCCAGGGCTATCTTTGGTCCCTGGGATAATGCCTTGCTGCCACGCTTATTGCGCTTGCTGCGTTACGGGCGATTGCCTTTGCTCAGGGGCGGGCGTGCTTTGCTGGACATGACTTATGTCGATAATATTGTGCATGCCATCAAGCTCGCCATGAAGCTGCCACCGTCAGAGACAACTCAGATATTCAATATTTCCAATGGCGAGCCCATCGCTGCGGCTGATTTGTTTATCAAAATGGCAGAGCAATTTTCCATTCCCTTACACACCGTAGACCGGCCTTATCTGCTGGCAAACCTGGTCGCCGGTTTGCTGGAGTGTGGTGCAAAATTGTGGCCAGGCTGGGAGCCCCCATTTACCCGCTATTCACTGGCAACCCTGGCTTATTCGCAAACCCTGGATTTGTCCCGCGCGCGCAATGTGCTGGGATATAGCCCCGTGGTTAGTCTTGATGAAGGCATCGCTCGCACAGCACGATGGCGCAAGCAGCAAGGCTTGCAGGCATGATTGCGCCACGTCTTCAATTTCACTGGCTCAAAGCGGGGCATTGCAGCCATCCAGAATGTGTCGCCATGCGTGGCGGGCGCTGGCAAAGCGTGATGTTTCCTGCCTTGTGTGGCTTGATCGTTCATCCTGTGCGCGGAAATATTCTTTTTGATACCGGCTACAGCCAGCACTTCCTGGCCGCGACCCAGGCTTTTCCTGAGCGCCTGTATCGCTGGACTACGCCCATGACACTGGCACCGGAAGAAGTGCTGACCCAGCAACTGGCGCAATTGGGGATACGGGCTGGGGATATCAACTATGTCGTGATATCGCATGTGCATGGCGACCATATTGCTGGCCTGAGGGATTTTCCCAATGCCAGGTTGATCATCTCTCGCGCCGAATACGATAGTGCAGCCAGCATGTCGCGCCTGGGTGGCTTGATGCATGGCTATCTCCCTGCTTTATTGCCACCGGACTTTGCAGACAGACTGGTCTTTGTCGAGGACGCGGCCAGCCTGGGTTTGCCTGCTGAACTTGCCGCCCTTGGCAGTGGTTTTGACCTGTTTGGCGATGCCAGCCTGATTGCCATCCCCTTGCCTGGTCATTCCAGGGGGCAGATCGGTGTCAGTTTCAAAGGTGATGACGATCGACGTATTTTCCTGGTTGGCGATGCCTGCTGGTCTATGGACGCGCTGATGGGGAATCAATTGCCGACCTGGTTTGCCAGCCGCATCTTTAGCAATGTCAGGCAATATCAACAGACTTTTACAGGCTTGCGGCAAATAGCCGCCATACCAGGTGGTGCGATGCTGTTGCCATCCCATTGTCAGCAAAGCTGGGCTGGTTTTCGCAATGAGTGTCGCACATGAAAATAAATGATCTGTGTAATCTGCTCTTCCACTTTGTCAGGACACGCTGGCTGCTGCGCTTTCGTAGTCGGGCGGCGCTGCAAGCATGGCAGCAAAAAAAGATCGCAGCTTTTTTGAAGCAGCAATTGCCATTGACGCCGTTTTATCGAAAGCATAAGGGTTTGACCTTGCAAGACTTGCCTGTGATTGATAAAGCCATCGCCCTGGAATATTTTCAGCAAATGAATATTGCCAATATCAGCCTGGAGCAAGCCAGTGCCCTGGCTTTGCAAAGTGAGAATAGCCGGAATTTTTCAACGGAACTGGATGGGATTACCGTAGGTTTATCCAGCGGCACGCAGGGGCCGCGCGGCGTCTTTTTAACTTCGCGCCAGGAACGTGCCAAATGGGCAGGCATCATGATAGCCAGGGCTTTGCCAGCAGATTTATTGCCTGGCCTGGTCTTTGGTGCGCAAGCCGTCAAAATTGCTTTTTTCTTGCGAGCCAATAGCAATTTGTATACCACGCTCAATAGCAAGCGCATCCATTTTAAGTTCTATGACTTATACAAGGGCGTGGATATGCATTTGCCAGACTTGCAGGCGCAGGCACCAGCTATACTGGTGGCTCCCGCGCATATATTAAGTCGTCTGGCAGAATTGAAAATGCAAGGTGCTTTAGCTATTTCACCGCAGCGCGTCATCTCTGTTGCCGAGGTATTGGAGCCTGATGACAAGTCGCGTATAGAAGCAGCTTTTGGCTTGCCTGTGCATCAGCTTTATCAATGCACAGAAGGTTTCCTGGCTTACACCTGTGAGTCAGGGGTCTTGCATTTGAATGAAGAATTCGTCCACATAGAGCCAGAATGGCTGGACCAGGAAAAGACCCGCTTCGTACCCATCATCACTGATTTTACCCGCACGACCCAAAAAGTCATACGCTATCGCCTCAATGATGTATTGCGGATACGGGATGCACCATGTGACTGTGGCCGCGTCAGCCAGGCATTAGCTGCTATAGAAGGGCGCTGTGATGACATATTATGGTGGAGAAAATACGGTGAACAGGAATTGGTGGCGGTTTATCCCGATATGATCAGGCATGCGATTACCATGGCAGCAAGCAGCTTGCCTGACTACCGGCTTGAGCAGCATGGTGATGAATTGCTTATGGCCATACAGTCAGGTCAAAGCGCCATGATGGATGCACTGAGTACTGCCATGACAGAGCTGGCAAACCGCCTGGGTTTGCAAACACCAGTTTTAACGAGCATGGCGTATGTGATGGGAGACGCCAGCAGCAAGCGCAGGCGCATACGTTGTGTCACTCGCCCCGAGGTACAAGCTGTCATAGAAAAAAATGCCGGGGTCATCCATGCCTAATGTCTTGATACTGGGTGGCCGGGCACCAGTGGCGCTGGATCATGCTCGCCGTTTTGCGCAGCAAGGCTGGACTGCCTATATTGCCGATAGTGTGCCTTGTCGCTTGTCAGGCTGGTCATCCGCCGTTACCGCCAGCATGCAACTGGCTGCACCCAGTTTGCATCCGCAGGCATTTATCGATGATTTGAACCGGGCGATCGCGAAGTACAGGATAGATTTGCTCATGCCTACCTGTGAAGAAGTGTTTTTTCTATCGCGCTACAGAAAATACCTGCCATCTAGCGTCAGGGTGCTGGTAGATGATTTTGATAAATTGCGCAGTCTGCATAGCAAATGGCATTTCCTGAAACTGGCTGCACAATATGGCGGTAATCCACCTCCCAGCAGCCTGGTGAACAGTGTGGAAGAGGCGCGTGCATGGGCCGGGCAGGCACCGCTGGTATTGAAGCCTGAGTACTCACGCTTTGGCGTGCATGTGCGCCTTTATCCACAAGGCATGCCAGACAATGTAGCAGCCCTGGAGCAGCAGGGTGCGTGGGTGGCACAGCACTTCCAGCCTGGACGTGAACTCTGTTCCTATAGCGTCGCCGATCAGGGGCGTTTGCTGGCGCACGTCGTCTATGAACCCAGGCACAGGCTGGGCAAGAGTTCGAGTTTTTACTTTGCACCCTATGAAGCTCCCTTGATACGCACGTTTGTAGAAAAGCTGGTGACCGCCATTGACTATACCGGGCAAATTTCATTTGACTGGATAGAGTTAGGGGATGGCATCCCCAGTGTCATTGAATGCAATCCCCGGGCAGTCAGTGGCGTGCATCTGTTTGGCATGCAGGATGCATTGCCAGCAGCTTTGGCTGGTCAACTGGAGGCTTGTGTAAAGCCGTCTGTGCAGAAGCCGCGCATGCTGGCAGCCATCATGTTGAGTGCTGGATTGCTGCAAGCAGCACAAGAGAGAAAATTACAGGACTGGTGGAAAGACTATAGAGTAGCAGATGAAGTTCTTGGTATTGCCGGGGACAGGCTGCCAATGCTAGGCGCGTTGGCCGACATGGGCTCATTTGCCCTGATGGCCTGGCAACAAAAATGCACCATGCGTGAAGCCGCTACCCGCGATATAGAGTGGGATGGGCAGGAGCTGGCCGAACCATGATGCCCGCAGATCAGCATCAAACGGCCAATGAATTTGCAGCAAGCGCAGAAAAATTTGCGCAGATTCACACTGCGACAGCGCAGGCGAGATTGATCTGCAATGTACATGCAGAGATGGATGTGCTGCGGCTTGATGATCTGGTTTTGCCGGTCACCGTCAACTCCGGTCAATACAAGGATGCCTGGGTCTGTTCACCTCTGACTACCTATTGGCGTTATGCACAGGAGGAAGTGTCACGTTATACCCATGTCGTTGGCAGGTTTTTGTTTTTATCCATCTGTCATGTCTATGGTTATTTGTTGAGATTTTCTGGTATAGACCGTGCCGTCACGATCAATAACTGGGCGTTAAGTACCAATATTTATCCTGCGCTTCAGGACAAAGCCGCACTCAGGCAGGCAATTGCAAGTGCACGCGACAAATGGCCGGGCCACGGCATCTGGTTGCGTTCACTGACTCAGGAACTCAATGCCGACTGGCTGCTTGCCTTGCGTGAACATGGATTTATGCTGATACCCAGTCGCCAGGTGTATCTGTTTGATGATCTTGCCAACAGTGTCAAACAGCATGCGAATTTGCAACGCGACATGCATTTGCTCAAGGCGACGACATTATCGCGTGTCAGCGACAGCGATATCCAGCCTCATGATTATGCCCGCATTGCAGAGCTGTATAAGCAGCTTTATCTCGATAAATATTCACGGCTCAATCCTGAATATACGGCTGATTTCATGCAAGCCTGGCATACGGCTGGCCTCTTGCATTTTTATGGCTTCAAATCGGCGGATGGCGTGCTGCAAGCCATCGTCGGCTTATTTCAATTACAGGGTGTGGTGACTGCCCCCATCGTCGGCTACAACACTGCATTACCGCGCGAGCTGGGCTTATATCGTTTGCTGATGGCTGCGGTGTTTGAACATGCGATGAAACATAAACTGATCGTCAATTTAAGTGCCGGAGCTGCTCACTTCAAGCGTTTGCGTGGCGGTAAAGCGGCTATCGAATATAGTGCGGTATGGGCTGCACACTTACCTCTGAGGACCAGGGCGGCAATTACATGCCTCAGCTGGTTGACGACAAGGATAGGCATACCTGTCATGAAAAAATATCAATTATGAGTGGATTATGGAAACCCGCAGTGTATGCCTACTGGTTTGTTGCTGCATGCAGCGCACAGCTCAAGCAAAAACCCCTTGCTGTTACCATCCTGGATAAGCCCTTAGTACTGGTGCGCTTGCCGTCGGGCGAATTGCTGGCGCTGGAAGACCGTTGTCCGCACCGGCAAGTACCTTTGTCACAAGGGCAGGTGACTGCAGATGGCTTGCAATGCCCCTACCATGGCTGGACTTTTGCTAGCGAAGGGCGCTGCGTTAAAGTGCCTGGCCTACCGCCGCAGGCTTGCCTGCCCAAAGTGGGCGCGCGCTCTTTTGATGTGCAGGAGTTCGATGGTTTGATCTGGGTCAGGCTGGCCAGGCATGCTGATGGTGAGCAGAATATCCCCAGGCTGATTACCGATCTGCCTGCAGGTTCCAGGCGGTTTTTGTGGCAAACCAGCTGGACTTCGAATATCGTCAATGCCCTGGAAAATTTTCTTGATCCTTTGCACACGCATTTTGTCCATCCTGGCCTGGTGCGCAAGGATAATCAGCGACAACGTATAGACGCAATTCTTAGCCAGACAGAAGACGGTTTTGTGGTTGATTATCGCGGACAATTACAGCAGTCCGGCATACTGTACCGTTTGTTTGAATCGCCGCGTATTTCCGAACGGGCTTATTACGCCCAGGCGGGTACGACGCAGATAGAGTACTGCTATGAGGATGGCAGTGTCGTGCGCATCAGCCTGCATTTCACGCCGGAATCTGCAGATCTGACGCATGTATTTGCCACCATGCATATTGAAAACCGCTGGGCACCTGCCTGGCTATTGCGTTTGCTGGTCTGGCCTTTGCTGAAACGAGTGGCTAGCCAGGATGCGCATATACTTGCCTTGCAAACGCAAAACATGCACAGGTTTCCAGCGAGCTATCATGCTTCGACGGAACTGGACCTGGTCAAGGCATATATTGAGCAGTTTTGGCTGGGCACGGAAATGAATTTGCCACAGAGTAAGAATATCAGTCTATTTTTGTAACTCCTTGTAAGCCGGGATAATAAGCTGGGTTTCTAAATTGTCATTCTCTTGCGAGTCGCGTATATTTCGCAACTCAGGCCACAATGCTGGTCGTATTTGAATTTCTTTTAGGTAATATCATCATGAAAACTAAATTACTTTTTTGCTTGTTGAGTGCGCTTCCTTTGGTTGCTGCGGCGGACGTTACTATCACCATGAATCAGGTCGGTGAAGCGGGTGTCGGTGCCAAACTGGGCCAGGTCGTGGTTTCAGAAAGCAAGTATGGCCTGGTGTTCACACCGGCTTTGACAGGCTTGACACCCGGTTCGCATGGTTTTCATGTGCACCAGAATGCAGATTGCAGCAGCAAGGAAAAAGACGGCAAGATGGTTCCCGCACTGGGGGCAGGTGGCCACTATGATCCTGAAAACAGTAATCGTCACGGCACACCCTGGGGTGATGGCCATATGGGCGATTTGCCACCTTTGTACGTTGATGCCAGTGGCAATGCCACTCAGCCAGTACTGGCCCCACGCTTGAAGATGGCCGATCTCAAAGGTCGTTCACTGATGATACATGTAGGCGGTGATAATCACTCTGATCACCCGGCTGTTTTGGGTGGCGGTGGCGCTCGCATGGTGTGCGGCGCTTCCTGAGTTCGATGTGAATAGGGCTGCCATATAAATGATGGCAGCCCTGAACTCAGTTAAGCCTGTACTTCGCTTTTAGCCGCCTTCTCTTTTTTGAATGGATTGCGGTCGGGCGCATCTTCATGTTCTATGCCCAGTAGCAGGCGCTTCATGAGTTTGTTCAATACGGGTTGACGGTGGCGCACGAATACGCCAAAGGTTTGCGGTTTTGCGCCCAGTGCTGCCTTGGGTTCCAGCGCCGTCCTGCCGTAGGAAATTCGTTTGCAACCCAGGTCGATGGCATCGGCGATACCCGCATGCAGCAGGCGCAGGTAGATAGGCAATTCTTCGGCGGCCTCGCGGTCAAAACCTATGTGATAGGCAATCGCTGTTTCTCCATCTGCCACAGAAATCAGGAAGCCCAGCAAGCGACCTTCTCGCTTGATGACGCTGCACCGAAATTTATCGCCTGCGGCAGCCTGCAGCACGGGGAAGTATTCTGGCAATAATTCAAAGGGGCGGAAACTGGCATTAACCTGTACTGCCTTGTACAGCGCAAATACTTCATCGAGCACCGGTGTCAGATCAGTCAGTTTTTCCAGCGTGCAGCCTGCGTCATCCATGGGCTTGAAGATGGCATTGCGGATACTGCTGCGGTATTTGGAAGCCAGGCTGGCAAGGTAGTCGTCGTAATTTTTCCATGCAGGTGCCAGGTCCAGCACCATGTTGGGCTCGGTTTCTACATAGCGATAACTGAGGTTTTCCAGATGCGCTGCCTGGTCTATGTAGGGATCGTGCAAATCCTTGATCATGACAAAATGCGTTTTGCCTGCCAGTTTTTCTGCCTGGCGCACACGGTACAAGACTTCGACCACGCCGTGCCAGGCTAATTGCGGGTCGACATCTTTTGCAAAGGCAATGCCATGCTGGCCAAAGCTCAGGAAGTTGCCGCAAGTGAGTATGCGTTGTTTGGCGTGCTGGGCCAGTTGATCCAGTGGCAGTGCCCATTTTTTGTCTGTCTCTGCTGACTTTTCTGGCCTGGCCTGTGCCAGGCTGATATCGGCAATTTGCATATAGACTGCAGCGATAGCGCGCCTGTCTATACCCGTGCCATCAAAGATCAGGGCATAGCGGGCAGACAGGTTCAGTGGTAACACTTGCTCCAGTGCCGTCAGGTATTCCAGCGACATGAAAAAGCCAGAATTAGCTGCCAATTCCTGCCAGGAACTGGCATCAAGCATACTGATGGAATCAGCAATGGCATAATACAAGTCAGCAGGGCCGCGCAGACGCTTGCGTTCTTTTTGACGTTCTAGCAAAGCGCTGGTAATGGATTGCAGGGCAGCAGGAATTTTCATGTCTCAGGCTTATATGAATGATGAGTTTGCATCATAAGCGTATTTCGGCATGCAGAACAGTATGCGCAAGACTGTATTGTTAGAATTTGCAACAGCGACTGCTACTCAAAAAAACAATGGCAAAATTATTGCTCATATTGAGCTCAATATGAGCTCAATATGAGTTCAGTTGCTAAGGCAGGTAATCAAGTGTAAGGATATTGTGGATATTTTATTTTTAGGCACCTCCGCAGGTGCACCTACCCGTCAGCGCAATGTCACTGGCCTGGCTTTGCTGCCTGAGCGAGGGAGTGAATGGTATTTGATCGACTGTGGTGAAGCCACCCAGCACCAATTACTGAAGACGCCTTTGTCGGTACATGGTTTACAGGCGATTTTTATCACGCATGTGCATGGTGATCATTGTTATGGCTTGCCAGGCTTGCTTGCCAGTGCAGCCATGCACGGCCGCAAAGCCCCTTTGCACATCATTGCACCTGCTGGCATACAAGCCTGGTTGCACGCTACCCATACGATGTCAGAATCTTTCCTGCCGTATGAATTGATTTTCACGGATGTCGATGACGCGACTACCTGGCAGGATCACGCCGTAAATGTGCAGGCAATCAAATTGTCGCACCGCGTGCCTTCGCATGCTTATTGCTTCAGCGAGCTTCATACCGAAGCAGTGCTGAATACGGAACAATTACAAGCCGAGGGTGTGCCAGCAGGCCCATTGTGGGGACTCTTGAAAAAAGGCGAAGATATTATTCACGAGGGGAAAAAATTAGTCAGTGCTGATTATTTGCATCACCCCCATCCCAAGCGCAGCATCATCGTCGGCGGTGACAATGACGACCCCTGCCTGTTGCTGGCAGCTAGCCAGGATGCCCAGGTACTGGTGCATGAGGCTACTTATACAGAGGAGGTCGCTGAGAAAGTCGGGGCGCGTGTCCAGCATTGTTCTGCTGCTGCCCTTGCCAGCTTTGCGGCGACTGCTGGCTTGCCAAATCTGGTGTTGACACATTTCAGTGCGCGCTATCAGGCAGATAGTGAGAAATCCCCTTACATCGGGGACATCGAGGCTGAGGCCAGGGCGCACTACCAGGGTAATCTGTTTCTGGCTGAGGATTTTGCCCGCTTCCACCTTGACAAAGCAGGTGTGTTGAATCGTCTTGACTAAACCCTGCTGATATTCAATTATTTGCAGTTGAAAGCCTGGGCAGACTTCAGGATTTTCACATAATCTGGTGGTGTAGTCGTATTGAAGGAAGCAAGCAGGTGCATGTTTTTGGTGGCCTTATGATGATGGATGCCCATGATAGAATTTATCTTTGAAGTTTTATTGCAATTGGTGTTTGAAGTATTGGAATTGGGTGTTTCTTCAGGCGTGGAGCGCCGTAAGAGCGAATTCTTGCCATCCTGGCTGGCAGTCATTATATATATGGCATGCGGTGCTCTTGCCGGCTATGTCAGCATATGGATTTTCCCCCAGGCTTTCTTGCAGGGTAACCACGCCCGTATTGCCAATTTATTGTTGACACCAGTGCTAATGGGTTTCCTGGCGGGGGCTTTTGCTGCCTGGCGTACAGGGGATGCGCCGGGGATATTCAAACACCGTTTTACTTGCGGCTACGCCTTCGCCTTATCACTCGCTCTGGTCCGTTTTTTTGCTACTCATCATGCCTGATTTTTTACGTTTATCTGCGTCCAGCTTATTGTTATCTATTTTTTGCCTCACCCTGCTGGCTTGCTCCAGGAATGATAGTGTGAGCACTTTGGAAAAAGATGCTTTGACCGCCCTGGTCTTCAAGGATTGGAAGCCCACTGAAAGGGACAAGCCAATTGAACATCCTTTCATTAAGATGAACGCTGAAGGCAAGGATAAGGAGCAGATGAAGCTGCGTCCCTTGCAGGTACTAAAACTGAATGACAGCCGGGCGGTTTTGTTGCTGGCAGCCGAGCCTGTGATTGCTGGTCATAGTACGCCAGGAGTGCTCAGTGCGTATTGGTTTAAACGCACAGGCGATAGCTGGTCCCTGGATAAACGTCAGGAAGAAGTGGCTATGCTGGGTATCTTTGGACATTTCGCTGATACCAGTTTGCATGAATTGTGGCCAGGTCACTTTGCTCTTGCTGTTTACTCGAATCAGGCAGGTGGTGGCCAGGAATCCCAGAGCTTGTCACTCTACAAAATTGACGAACAGGGAGTCAGTAGCATGGTGAAGGATGATGCCTTGTTGCTTGATATGAGCACAGAAGGTACACAAGGCTGTGATGAGAGAATGCAGCAAGTACCTGGTAAAAAAATGCGTAAGCGTTTTAATGACCTTGAAACTCAGCCAGTGCAGTGCTATGACCTCAAAACCAAATGGTCAATAAAAAAAGGAGAGGCTGCCCCTGGAGATTTGCTGCTGGAGTCATCTGCCAGAATTTTTAGTAATAAAGAAATTGGTCAGGATGCCGATCGGGATGGCGAGTCATATATCAATTATGAATTCACTGCGCAGGCCAGGCATGACAAACAAGTATTTCGCTATGATGCTGCTAAAGGGGGGTATCAACTTGATGGCAGAAAAAATTTGCTTCCCGACTGGTAAGTTGAGCGAACTTGCAGCCTGCGACAGGCTGCAAGAAAAACTCAATTAGCACTCAAGAGACCGCTGATGGTACTCAGAAGCGATATTGCGCACCAATGGTTGTGGTAGTAACTTCGCTCTTGGCGAAACGTGTTGCTTCCAGTTTCAGGCTGAAGTTCGGAGATATCTGATAGTCTGCCCCAATGCCATAACTGCCTTCTCTCTGGCGTTTTTCGGGAAGTGAGTTGGAATCGGCTTTCATACTGGTTTGACCTATGCCAAGGCGGCCATACACACCCAATTTTTCATAGACAGGAACCCTGCCTATGGCAGCAATACCAATATGGCCATTGGGATAATAGTTCTTATCACCAATCACGCCATCCAGCACGCGAAAACTCATGCTGCGATAAAACACTTCTGCTGCAAAATTTTGATTGAACTGATAACCGGCATTGACGCCGCCTATGAGGTCTTTGCCATCGTTGATGACTTTGGATGAGACGCTTGACTTTCCCACGTCCAGACCTGCATAAAATCCTTGTTCTTCCCTTCCGTCGGCAGCGGAGGCACTTAATGAGATTACTAGCAAACTGCTTGCCAGTGAAATAGAGATCAACTTCATGGTTTGTTCCTGATTAAAAATGTGACGGACAAGTGACATATGCACCTGACCGTTGGTGAGACTGAATACACATCAGATATTCAGTTGTTGCGATTACTAATGAGCTAAACTACTGAGGTAAAAGTGGGAATAATAAAGAATCTGCAAAATTATCCAGCTTGCTGGTGATCGTCCCGTCATAACAATTGCAGGCGATGGCAAGCGCAACATTTTTGCTGGGAATCACACGGTTACTTGTGTAATAAGTCAGCTCTGTGCCGCTATGCATGCTGACATCTCCCAGGCCTTTGATATTGGTGATGCCCCAGCCCAGGCCATATCCATCTACTGGGCTATGCATCAAGGTGAAGCTGGCTTTGCTCAGATAATTGCTTTGCCCTTGCAAACCACGCAAGTGTTCACGCAAAAAAACGCCATAGTCAGCCAGGTTCAGATTCATGCCACCAGCCGCATTGATAAAAAACGCGTAGCGAGGATCGACTAAGGGTGGGGTGGCTTTCCAGTTGCCAGCGACCAGGGTATGCCCCACATTATTGTTGACGCCGGCATCTTCAGGAAAGCCAAAGCGGCCCTTGATGTTGAGTTGTGTGAACACTTCTTTTTGCATCAGGTTTTCATAGCTGTCACCACGTACTGTTTCGGCCATCAGGCCCGCCAGGGCATAACCAATATTGGAATACACCATCTTGCTATTGGGTGTGTATTCAGGGGCGTCTTGCAGTATCAATGATGCGATTGAGCGGCGGTCTGCCAGCAAGTCGCCAGTCAGCAAGGGCAGGGCTTTTGCTACAGTGCTGTCATTCACTTCACGCGGCAGGCCAGAGCGATGACGCAGTAATTGTTCTACCGTGACAGTGAGATATTCCGGGCGGATTTGTGTGCGCCAGTCAGGAAATATTTCTGCTATCGTGCTATCCCAGCGCATCTTCTTTTGTTCTACCAGGCGAGCTATCATGATAGCAGTGGCGGCTTTGGTCAGCGAGCCGAACTGGAACAGGTCAGCGCTTTGCAGACTCTGGCTACCATTGACTTGCCTGGTGCCAGTCACCACGCTTTCCACCTTATCCTGATTGACGATAGTCACAGATAGACCAGGCAAGTTATTGCTGCTGCGGAAGCGCTCGACTTCGACGCGCAAGGGTTCGCCAGACAATAGCGCGGCTGGTTTTTGTACTTCTACTGAAGGAGTAATCGCCGGCGCGGAAGACTTGGAATCACCACCACAGGCAGCAAGCATGCCACAGAGGAAGATGACAATCAGTTTGGTATTCAAACGCATATGCATAGTTCTATCTTAAAAAGTATGCCATCAGCGTCTTCAACAGGAAAACGAAGACAGGCAGCGCCATGATCAAAGTTGCCTATCCTCGGTGTGTCGTCGTCGAGGCAATGCAACGGGGCGCAGTATTACTATTTATTTGTCAAAAAACTATGTTTTCATGCAAAGTATTATTTAATAAAACAACAAGTATCGTGTGGTAATACTTGCAACTGTTGATCAATGCCTTGTGGCACTATTTTGCGTGAACTTCAATCGCTTCAGCATTTGCTTCTGGAACCACTGATCCTGTTTTTCATATGCCTGATTTGAGTATAGGTCCAGGCTGTATATCTGACTTGTGGCATTCTTTTTCGGGCGCAGGAAGAAATAACGCCACATCGTCAATTCACCGATGAGTACGGACGGACACTGATATACAGGCAAACCTGCAATGCGGATCACGCTGCGTCTGGCAGCCTGGTTTTCACATAATTCATTTGCCAGTTCTGCTGTTGACTGTGCCATGGTGAGCACGTCATATCTGACAAATAATTCCAGATGAGCACTTTGCTCTAAAGCGCCATCAGCACAAGTATCCGTGCGTAGCAAGGCGACAAAACCATGATTGGGCGCAGGTGGAGGGGTAGTGCAAATGATGATGGGGTGGGGAAAATGAATACTGAACCCATAGGCAGGATTTTTATATGTATCGGTGATCTGCAAGTCTGCTGCGGTAGCACTATCGGTGCAAAGCAACCCGGTCAATCCAGTCACGCCAGCGAGTGCAAGAGAAAAAATACAAGTGTCAAATATTCGCATGAGAAATTGGAGATGGATGTGCAAGTGAAAACAGGACAGCAATAAAAAATTGCTGGACTTGATGGTCATTGCAAAATATATCACTATAATTGTGGCGACCAAGAGTCAATAGCCAGGAAAACAAAATGCTCAAAAAATGGATGACAGCCTTATTCATCACCTGCACTAGTATAGTTAGCAATGCTGCTGATTTTCCGGTGAATGCCGTGCCAGATCCTTTGAAGAGCTGGGTACCCTGGGCGCTGGATGGCACTGGAAATTTTGGATGTCCGCAGCAAGCCCAGGCGGATGACAAGCAATGTGTATGGCCAGGCATGCTGGACATCAAAGTCCAGGCTCAGGGCGCGAGCTTTAATCAGGAATTACAAGTGTTTCGCGATACCTGGGTTTATTTGCCTGGCAGTGCTTTGCATTGGCCCCAGGATGTCAGCGTGGATGGCAAAGCCCAGGCGGTGATTGCGCGTGATGACATGCCGATCATTAAACTGCAGCGCGGCATCCATAAATTGACTGGGCGTTTTATCTGGAGCTCGGTGCCAGAGTTTTTACCTTTGCCTGCTAATGCCGCCTTGCTGAGGCTGGAATTGAATGGCAAGCTGGTGAGCTTTCCGGTACGGGATGAAAGCAATCAGTTATGGCTGCAACCCAAGGCGGACGCCGACAATGGTGAGCAAATCCAGCTCAGGACTTTTCGCAAGATCACCGATGGTGTGCCCGTCACGGTAGAAACTTATCTGCGTCTCGATGTCTCCGGCAAGGGCAGGGAAATCAGCCTGGGCCGCGTGCTTTTGCCAGACTTGATACCGCTAGAGCTGCGATCGACCCTGCCTGCGGCTTTAAAACCGGATGGCAGCATGACAGTACAGATCAGGGCTGGTACCTGGGAAATTCGCCTGCTGGCACGTCACCCCGGGCCCGTCAAGAACCTTGCCCTGCCTGAGGGAAAGGGCTTCATCGCCGATGAAGAAGTCTGGTCTTATGAGGCCACACCCTTGCTACGTACCGCGACGATAGAAGGCCCGACTACTATTGACCCGCAACAAACCACTTTGCCACCAGAGTGGCGCAATTTGCCTGCCTATCTCATGCATGCTGGCAGTACATTTGCGTTCAAAGAGATACGCCGTGGCGATAGTGATCCGGCACCCGATAAACTATCCTTGCATCGTCGTTTGTGGCTAAGCTTTGATGGTTCCACCTTGACCATGAATGATCAGATCAAGGGTGATATCAGCAGCTCCAGCCGTCTCATCATGGGGGCTGTCGCGCAACTGGGGCGTGTCAGCCTGTCCGGGCAAGATCAATTGATCACCCGCGGCAATGACAAGCTGGCAGGTATAGAAGTCAAGCGTGGCAGTATCGATCTGGGTGCCGACAGTGTGATTGGTAATGGCGTGCGCAAGCTGCCTGCGGTGGCATGGCAACAGGATTTTGATAAAGTCGGCATAGAATTGATCTTGCCTGCAGGCTGGCGTTTACTGCATGCAGGCGGTACGGACAGGGCAGACGGTGCCTGGCTGTCAGGCTGGAATTTACTCGATTTTTTCCTGGTGCTGGTGATAGCTCTGGCCACAGGAAAATTATGGGGTAAACCAAGGGGTGCTCTGGCCTTGCTGGCACTGGTTTTATCTTATCAAGAGATGGATGCACCGCGCTATGCATGGGTAGTCTTGCTGGTGCTGACCGCCATTTTACGCGCCTTGCCGGATGGGCGCTTTCAAATGTGGATCAGGCGTTTCCAGCAAGCCAGCTTGCTTGTGCTGGTATTGCTGACATTGTCATTCGCAACGCAGCAAGTGCGTTCTGCCTTGTACCCTGTGCTAGAAACCGACGGCAATAATGATTTCTTGTATAAAAGAAGCGCACAAGATGAAGCGCCTCTACCTGCAATGGTAGTGACAGAAGAAGCCATTCATCCAGCGGCTGAAGCAGCAGTGCAAGGTGGCAATGCTGTCAGCAATGTTCCGCCGCCACCTCCAGCCAAAATGATAAGTCCAAGTCTGGCGCTGGAAAGTCGATCAGTCGACAAACTTTCCAAAGCCGATGCAGCAAAATCATTTAGAGTTAACAAGCCCAGTCTATCTGCTGGTTCACGAGCGACTAACTATCAAACTCTGGACCCGGATGCCAAGGTGCAGACCGGGCCTGGCTTGCCAGCCTGGAATTGGCGCTCGCATCAATTGGTGTTTGATGGGCCAGTCAAACAAGATCAGCAACTGGATTTATGGTTATTGTCACCCTGGGAAAATAAATTGCTGGTCTTGCTGCGTTTGATTTCATTGGTCATGTTACTGGCTTGTGTAAGTGGTGCCTGGAAAGGCGGGGGTTCAGGCCCCGCAACTGGTGCAACTATTTCCATACGCAACTGGCGCTGGCCTGGTCAACGCAAAATCCTGTCCATCCTGGCTATGAGCAGCATCATTAGCTTGACATGTTTGAGTGGGCTGTACAGCGCACCAGCACATGCGCAAATGCCAAGCAAAGAGCAGTTGGAAGAACTTAAGGAAAAGCTCACTCGCCCGGCAGATTGTTTGCCGGATTGCGTGGAAGTTTCGCGCATGCTGGTGCAAATCAATGGCAATAGTGTCAGGCTGGGGCTGGATTTAGATGCCGCGATAGAAACGGCCCTGCCCATGCCAGGTGGCATCAAACACTGGTTGCCAGCCGAAGCCAGGCTGGATGGCAAGCCTGCTTATATGCGCCGTGGTAATGATGGCGTGATATGGTTGCTGGCACCTGCTGGTCGTCACAGGCTGGAACTGTCTGGTGAGCTGATGCAAAGCGACACCTTGCAATTGCCTTTGCCCCAAAAACCCCGGCATGTTGAAGTCCATGCCGATGGCTGGGATGTGGCCGGTTTGTCTGAAGATGCAGAAATCGCCGATACCCTGCAATTCAATCGCCGCATCAAGGCCAGCAATAAGGAACAAGCTTCAGCCTTACCAAATTTCTTGCATGTCACGCGACGCTTGATACTGGACAAGGAATGGCAAGTGGAAACTACGGTATCGCGCCAATCACCTATAGGGCAACCTGCGCTGGCGCAAATTCCCTTATTGCCTGGCGAAGCCGTCATCACGGCTGGTTTGAACATCAAGGATGGCATGGTCGCCGTTAATCTGGGGCCGCAGACGGATAGTATGGAGTGGCGCTCTAACTTGTCGCAAGCCAGGCAGATCAAGCTGAACGCCAGCCAGCAAAGCAATTGGGGTGAAACCTGGATTATTTCCGCATCCAGTATCTGGCATGTAGGCACCACAGGTCTGCCACCTCAGGCCGGTGATGACAATGGCTCTGACATGGTATTTCGCCCCTGGCCTGGCGAAACCCTGGCTATCAGTGTAGAGCGTCCGCAAGCCATACCAGGGCAGACGTTGACCATTGACGCCAGTCAATTGATCGTCAGCCCGGGCAGCAGGGCAACTGATTACTTATTGAAGCTGCATGTGCGCAGCAGCCGCGGTGGTGAATATAGCGTGACGTTGCCAGAAGCTGCGATATTGCAAAGCGTCAGCATCAACCAGCAAGTCCGGCCCTTGCGTGCCAATGGCCGGCAACTGGTGTTGCCGGTGCTGCCTGGCGGGCAAGACATACAAGTGACATGGCGTCTGGACCATGGTTTGAACATCAGCTATGCAACGGCTGCAGTCCATCTGCAGCAAGCCAGTGTCAATAATACGCTGCAATTAAAACTGCCACATGACCGCTGGCTCTTGCTGGCCAGTGGCCCTGGCATGGGACCTGCCATCCTGTTTTGGGGGAAACTGATCGTATTGCTGCTGGCCGCTGTTGCCCTTGGGCGTTTTTCCGGCTTGCCAGTCATGATGACCCGCCAGTGGTTGTTGCTGGCGCTGGGTTTAACGCAAGTCGAATGGTGGAGTGCTGCCCTGGTGATAGCCTGGTTTTATGCATTTGCGCGACGTGAAAAATCAGCAGAGAAGCCCGGCGCACGATGGTTATTCAATCTGCGTCAGATCGGCCTGGCAATGCTGACTTTGATATTACTGGGTGTTTTGCTGGCCGCCGTGCAAAGCGGTTTATTGGGGCATCCTGATATGCAAGTCAGTGGTAATGCCTCCAGTGCAGATAATCTGATATGGTATGTCGATAGAGCCAGTGCCGAGTTGCAAACAGCATGGGTATTGTCTTTGCCCATATTGGCCTATCGCGGCCTCATGCTGGTTTGGGCACTCTGGCTGGCCTGGTCTTTGCTGGGCTGGTTAAAATGGGGATGGACGGCATTTGCCAGCGGGAGCTTGTGGAAACCAAAGCAGCGAGCCAAGCAAGTGGAAACTCAATCACCTGAAGTTGCAGCGAATACAGACGGTGGCGCAGCAGATCATCAGAAATGATGCAAAAGGTCAGACATCGGCATTAATGTCTGACCTTTTTACGCGCAGCAGAGCAAGGAAGTCGCTTGGGTGCCTGTCACTTTCTG
Source organism: Undibacterium sp. Di27W (assembly GCF_049340345.1). Classification (NCBI taxonomy): domain Bacteria; kingdom Pseudomonadati; phylum Pseudomonadota; class Betaproteobacteria; order Burkholderiales; family Oxalobacteraceae; genus Undibacterium; species Undibacterium sp. Di27W. The sequence continues at coordinate 30,058 of NZ_JBMPOS010000013.1, forward strand.
ATCCGCTAGAAAAAGCAGAATCAAAGTTAAACGTATAAAACTGCGGCTATCTTTGCATTTCCCTGGCACTATGCAAAAATTGCTGAAATGATGCAGCATGCTCAGGGAAACGCTTGATTCCTTCCGAAAAAATCTCTTCCGCTGCCGTTAATTTACCCAGTCTTAACAGACATTCACCTTTGGAAAAAAAGGCACTCATGCCATCCGGGTTAAGGTAGAGAGAAACTTCAAAATCCCTGAGTGCGTGTTCAAACAGGCCCAATTCCATATAGGTGAAAGCACGGTTATCAACGGCCTCAAAGAACAAGGGAAAAAGATCAACAGCTTTACTATATTCAAGGATGGCATCAGTCCTTTTTCCTTGCTCACACAGTGCGTGAGCATGTTTATAATGCTCATTGGCCTGACGGATGATGGTCGATATATCTTGTTCCGTGAAGTTTGCATAGCGAGAAAAATCAGTATGTTTCAGGTACTCGACAAAGCCAATTAACTCTTCTTTCGTTACCTGACTATTTCCTATTCGTTCCCACGCTGTAGCGAAGTTTTTTGCGTCGATTGGCGCATGCCATACTTTCACCTTGGTTTTTTGCAAGGAGGTGATATCAGGTTTATCAGAGACTGATTCATAGGTCAGGCAATGCGCTGTCGCATCACCATCAGGCCCAGTATCCATGGCGAGAATTTTAATTGCTATCCATCCTGGTTTTTTCTCACGAATGATCAGATCACCTGGATGAAGATCTAATTGCTGGGTAATTTCCACTTTGCATTTCCTTTGTTGAATTCATACTGATTAGCGTTTTAATTAGTTTAATGTACTTTTGTCACTTTGTCGTAAAATGAGAAACTAACAATCAACCACATTAAATCACTATATGGCGCATTCAAATAGGCCACATTCCATGAATATGTTCTGCAGCAAAAAATATGCTTCAATCATGACGCGATATTGCTGGAAAGTTTTTGCGCAAATTGCTGCGATGAGCGCTTTGAGTTTCAGTACAAGTATATTGAATGCAGCTGAATTTCCGACGTCAACCCGTCATCTGGTGACAGATGCCTTGACCATGGAGCATGTCAATGCCCTGGATGCCGCATTGAAAGCAAACCCGGATTTGAAAGAGATAGAATTAGTAGATGTACCTGGCGCCAGTAAAATTGCAGCAGATGTCGCCTATCAATTTCAATTGCGTATTAATCAAAACAAGATGCGCACGTTTGCAAGAGGTTTATGCGCTTCCACTTGTGCCTACATTTTTTTGATGGGACATGAGCGCACTCTGTTACCTGCCAGGAGTGGGCAAGATACTGTGCTGCTCATGCACTCCATCCATTCTGGTATCGATGGTGCATTTCAACGCACTTATAACGACGATCTAATCTCTATCGTGCATCAACGCAGTAATGGCAAGTTTCCCTTGGCGTTGCTGAATAAAATGTACGAAACCACAGACAGAAGCGGCGGCATCTACATTTATCGCAAGCCAGTGGATGGTGGTTATATCTTCTTTCAAGCGCAATATGGCGCTAAGCGCGTCAAGTTGAGTGATGCCACGCCTGCCGATCTAGGAATCAATGTCGATGATTAAGCATTCTAAAATCAGTCAAATTTTGTCGCATTCCATGTTTAAGCGTGCTGCCTACATATTCATGGGCATAACCATGTTCACCGCTTTCTATCCAGTCGCGGCGCAGGCACCAGCATCAGTCAGCGTATCTACCCCTGCTGCTATCCAGTATTTTCGTGTAGAAAAGAAAATTGATAAAGCTTTGCTGGAAAAATTTGATGCTGCTATCAAAACCCAGCCTGAGATTAGTGGACTAGAATTTGATGGCGTGATGGATGGCCCCGAGATTGACGTTGATGCCATCATGGGCTTGCACGACAGAATAAAACAATATCATCTGGCTACCGCGGCAAGGGGGTTTTGTATTGGTCCATGCGCATTATTATTCATGACCGGTTATACACGCACCTTACTGCCCGCTGAAAACAATCGCTCTACCAGAGTCGCATTGCGGCCTCTTACAAACCAATATCATGAATTTCTTGTTCAACAAACTGATACACTGATAGCCGACATAATTGAACGCAGCGATGGGAAAATTACCGCTGAGTTTATTGGCAAGATATATCTCGTCCGTGACGATTTTGCCAGTCTCATGATTCACTACCTTGCTGGAAAGAGTGATATCCGTGTCGTTTTTCTTGAACGTGTTGGAGATAAAACGCAGGCAGTGGAGCTATCGACTGCCGAGGGCTTGGGCTTAAAGATAGGAAGATGAGATCCACCTTGGCGATTGGTCTCAGCATTTTAAAATGCTGTTTGCAACACAAATGCAGCGCCAAATCTTTAATATTGGAAACGATAAAATGCAAGCGCCAGCAGTTTATTTGAAGACGAATTTCCTCTCAGCATCTGACCAATTATTTAAGAAAATAAAAAATGAGGTCGCCTGGGATGAAAGAATGCGAGCCCGAAAAACAGCAAGTTTTGGTGTTGCCTATGATTATTCTCAAATATTGTATGCACCGACGGCTATGCCAGATTTTTTGCAAACGATTTGTCAAGCCGTGGAAAATGAGTTGGGGTTTCTTCCCAATAATTGCCTAATGAATTTTTACACTGATGGCAATTCGTCTATGGGTTTTCATTCAGATTCTATTGAAAATTTGGCAGAGGGGAGCGGTGTAGTCATCATTTCACTTGGCAGCTTGCGTCATATTGCTTATCGCAGCAAAAAAAATAAAAGCCAGGAGTTTGTTTACCCGTTGTCACCAGGTAGCCTGTTGTATATGTCAAACGCCATTCAAGAAGATTGGCTGCATGCCATACCTAAAGAAGTTGCGCTGGGTGAGCGGATTAGCTTAACGTTTAGAAAAATTACGGTCAAGTCTCTATGAGAGACTTGACCAACAAGCAGACTTACAGCGCCGTCCGCAAAGCAAACAATTCCGGGAATAGCACCACATCCAGCATCTTGCGCAGATAGCTGACACCTGCAGTGCCGCCCGTGCCGACTTTGAAGCCTATGATACGCTCTACTGTAGTCACATGGCGGAAGCGCCAGATACGGAAGGCGGTTTCCATGTCCACCAGTTTTTCTGCCAGTTCATACAAAGACCAATATTTTTCTGGTGTTTGATAGACTTGCAGCCAGGCTGCCTTGACAGATTCATTGGCAACAACGCCTTGTGACCAGTCTTGTTGCAAGCGGTCTGCATCTATCACAAAACCCTGGCGTGACAAGAGCATGATAGCTTCATCATAAATCGATGGCGTGCGCAGGGATGCGTCCAGGGTGGCATGTACTTCAGGCTTGCTTTCATGCACGCTCATCAGGGTAGCATTCTTGTTACCCAGCAGATATTCCAGTTCACGGTATTGATGCGACTGGAAGCCTGATGACGCACCCAGGTAAGGGCGTATCGCCGTATATTCGCTAGGCGTCATGGTGGACAACACGTCCCAGGCATGCACCAGTTGATCCATGATGCGGGCTACGCGTGACAGCATCTTGAAAGCCGGTGGTAAATCATTGCTGCGTATATGCTGGCGCACGGCGTGCAATTCATGCAGCATCAGCTTGATCCACAATTCACTGGTCTGATGCTGGATGATGAACAGCATTTCATTGTGATTCGGTGAGCGCGGATGTTGTGCCGTCAGTATCTGGTCCAGGCCCAGATAATCGCCATAACTCATCGATTCACTAAAATCCATTTGCGCGCCATGCCAGGACATAGGGCATTTGCCAGCTTGTTCGTTGTTGCTCATGATGTTTCCTTAAATGTCTTCAATGCTTAAAACCATTAACCACAGAGGCACAGAGACACAGAGAAAAGCATAAAAGAGAGAAAATCTTTTACAGTTGAGACGATGTTCTTCACCATCTGTTTTTTGAGGCTTTCTCTGTGACCCTCTGTGCCCCCTCTGTGTCTCTGTGTTGAGGGCTTATTAAATTAAGTCACGGCATGACGTTCAGCGTTGGCATCGTAGTCTTTGCTGTCGAGTATATCGCGCAAGCCTTCTGCCGCGTCCCAGACATCAACGAAACTGGTGTACAGCGGCGTAAAACCAAATCGCATGATGGCTGGCTCACGATAATCACCGATGATGCCACGCTTGATCAGCGCCTGTATCACCGCGTAGGCATGTGGATGTTTGAAGCTGGCCTGGCTGCCACGTTGCTGGTGCTGGCGCGGGGTGACCAGTTCCAGTGGGTGCGTGGCGCAACGTGCCTCCACCAGGGCGATAAACATGTCCGTCAATGCCAGTGATTTCTTGCGTATTGCCTGCATATCCGTCTTGCCAAAGGTATCCAGGCCACAGGCAACCATGGCCAGTGAAGTGATAGGCTGGGTACCGCACAGGGCGCGGCGTATGCCTGGGGTAGGGGTAAAGCCAGGGTTCATGGCAAAGGGGCTGGCATGGCCCCACCAGCCGGATAAAGGATGGTGGAAGGCTTCCTGATGACGTGCTGGCACCCAGATAAACGCTGGTGAGCCCGGGCCGCCATTCAGGTATTTGTAAGTGCAGCCGACTGCAAAGTCAGCATTCGCTGCATTCAGTTGCACTGGTACGGCACCGGCAGAATGTGCCAGGTCCCACAAGATCAAGGCACCATGTTGATGGGCGAGGGCGGTGACGGCTGTCATATCATGCAGATAGCCGGTGCGGTAATTCACGTGGGTCAGCATTACCAGCGCCGTGCTGTCATTGATGACTTGCGGCAGTTCTTCTGGAGAGTCTATCAACTGGATTTGATAACCACGATCCAGCCAGCGGGTGATGCCTTCCGCCATGTAGATATCGGTAGGAAAGTTGCTGCGTTCGGTAATGATGGTCTTGCGTTTACTGTCTGCTGATTGTATCTGCAATGCTGCAGCGATGGCCTTGAACAGGTTGACCGAAGTGGTATCGGTCACCACGACTTCATTGGTTTCTGCGCCTATCAACGGAGCAAGCTGGTTACCCAGGGTGGATGGCATATCGAACCAGCCAGCTGTATTCCAGCTCTTGATGAGGTCAGTTCCCCATTCGTGGGTGATGACGTCTTGCGCTCTTTGCAGGGCTGCCTTGGGACGGGCGCCCAGCGAATTGCCATCCAGGTAAATCACGCCAGCAGGCAAATCAAATTCTTTACGCAGGATGGCCAGCGGGTCTTGCTGGTCCAGTTTTTCGCAATCGCTGCGGGTGATGGTAGTAGTTGGTGACATTTGTGTCATTGCGACAAGCTCCTTATATATAGGTGGCGTGATATCCCGGATTTGCTGGGCGGGCAGAGACATGCTGACTCCGCTTAAAACATGCAGAGATTTTATGCCGGATTGCCTGATTTTTTCTTGCAAATTGCAGTATGAAAATTGGAATTAATAGAATATTCTGCGATTTATATTTAAAATATTGATATAAAATGCATTAATGAGTTTTTGCATTGCGCAAAGGCACCAGATTGTTTGTATTTTTATAATCACTTGTTTTTTTAAACTCTTGGTAATCTAGATTAAAAAGCAGTTCACCACAGGTGTAGAAAAGAAGCATGCTTGTAAGCATTCTTAGCTTCCTCTTTTCTCCGTGCATCCTCTGTGCCTCTGTGTAGAGAGGTCTTGCCTTAAACAAATAAAGTAGACTGCCATATGCAACTCGACGCCACCGATCTTAAAATCCTCCAGCAATTGCAGGCTGATGGCCGCATCAGCAATCAGGAACTGGCTGACAAAGTATTCCTGTCCCCCTCATCCTGCCTGCGCCGCGTGCGCATGCTGGAAGAAGCGGGCATCATCCATCATTATTGCGCTGTTATTGATGCGGCTGCTGTTGGTCTTGAAGTCGATGCCTTTGTCCAGGTCACCATGCGTCGTGATGTCGAGCAATGGCATGAGAATTTTTCTCAGGCTTTGCAACTATGGCCGGAAGTCGTCGGTTCTTATATCATTACCGGCGATGCGAATTACCTGTTGCGGGTGCGGGCCCGCAACCTCAAGCATTATTCAGCCTTCGTGCTGGAACGACTGTACAAAACTACGGGAGTGCTGGACATACGCTCAAATATCGTATTGCAGACCTTGAAGGATACCCAGCAAATTGCCAGCAGCCTGCTGGTAGCGCAATAGCACAAACAGGATGACTCCAGATGATGATCTCTTTTGATATTGATGACTATCGTTATAATTTGAGGGCGGCGGCGATCATTCTGGATGCTGATAGAGTGCTCTTGCATCAAATCGAGGGGGATGCATTCTGGTGCGTGCCCGGTGGCCGTGTCGATGCCGGGGAATTTGCCGCAGCCACCATAGTCCGTGAAATGCAGGAAGAATTATCCGAGCAGGTGAATTGCGAAAAACTCTTGTGGACGGTAGAAAACTTCTTTGAATACCGGGGCCAAAAACATCATGAGCTGGGCCTGTATTTTTTAAGCCACTTGTCGCCAGATTCACGGCTGCTCAATACAACTGGCCCATACTGGGGCAATGAAGGGCATTTGCAATTGCGCTTTGAATGGTTCAGCCTGCATGAACTGGATAAGATAGATATACGCCCCTCATTCCTGGCAAAGGCTCTGCATGCGGACTAATTTTATACGCCGCATTGGGTGCATCATGAGATAAAGTAAAACCGCTTTGATCGCAGCGTTTTTACGAACTTGAAGCCGGATGTAACTGGCTTATGAGTAAGCCGGGTCCCGCAATATGTAAACTAAAACGATTGCAAGATGAGACCTGGTTGAAATAGTAGAGTGCGCCATGCGCACCATCTTTCGGCGTATGTCTATACCTATATACCTAATTGGCGAAGCCATCCTCTCTTGAAAATTTTTGACCATGAGGGCGGTGCGCACGGCGCACCCTACAAATTTACTCAGATTCCCTCAGCTTGCTAATCGGCTTCTTTTACTTTAATTCTGTTGCTACACTTACTGATCTTAATTTGCAACTCCCTCTTCCACTGTCCGACAGTCAAGTCTTACACATTTTTAGGACTGGTCCGATACGTAAAAATTGCTCTTCTGATTACACTGTCTTCAGTATCTTCAAGGTGATCGAATATAGCTGGATAAAAAAATGTGCGCATTTTCCTTCATCCATCTTATTGCTTTGAATCTACACCTGCGCTGTGACTTAAGCGTATTTTTAATTTAATTTTAATTATATGCATTTGTTCAGCGTCCTTTGGAATTCTAATGCGATGGCGCGCTACGTGTCTTGCATTATTCCACTCAGTATCGAGGAGATTTTATGAAAAACGGACGTCAGCAAGACAATTCTTTCCAGGATCGTGATCGTCAGGTAAAAACCCATCACGCCAGCAACGGCCACCATGATGGCTTTGGTCACAATAACGAGCCTGATCATGACAGGGATACGCGTCACGCATCGGCCCACTATGGCTCAGATTTTGGCCGTGAACAAATGCAGAACCGCAGTACCGGTTCGCAAGGTTTCTACGGCGGCCAGTATGATCTGGATGGTGGTCGCCAGCAAGAACAGCGCTATGCCAATGACAATGGCCCTCGGCACTCTCATCCTGATCAATATGATAGGCAGTATGCTACTCAATCTGGTCGTTCCTACGGGCAGCAGTCCAGTCAGGATTTTCATGGTAACCAGGCCAACGATGGTCGCTATCATCCAAATGATGGTGGTCAGTATGATCGCAATGCCAATGCTTATTCCCGCCAGGATGCCGGTAATCGTGACAGATATGATCGCGCAGACAGCCAGCAAGTGACACGTGGTGGTTATGAAGACACTCGCCATGCGCAGCAAGGTGGGCATTTTGATCCTGATTACCATCAATGGCGCAATCAGCAGATAGAAGCGCTTGATAATGACTATAATGATTGGCGCAAAGAGCGTTATCAAAAATTTTCGAGTGAATTTGACACCTGGCGTAGCAGCCGTGCAGGCAATGCGCAAAATAGTACGCCGGAAAAGAATGCGCAAAGCACTGCAGTCTCAGCTGCGGCTACGGACAGTAACACGAGCAATAAATCCAAATAAAGGGATTTAAGTCTAGTAATCCTGGCTATGCCTGAAGATGTAGTGAATGAGGGAAGACAGTAAGCTGTCTTCCCTTTTTGTTTTTAATGTGATTCTATGCTGGTACTGACTGCGGCTTTCTGCCACAATTTGTCACTCATGTTTACAGACAGCCGGAGCTACACATGCCTACTCTTATGCGCTTGGTCCATATCAGCATTGCCTTATGCGCCCTGGGCGTTTCACCCAGGACATTGGCGGTATGCCAGCCTGGCAAGTTGATGGTACAGGTATTGGGTTCTGGTGGGCCGGAATTGAATGATCAGCGTGCTTCTACCTCTTACCTGGTCTGGGTCGACCAAAAGGCCAGGATATTGGTGGACTTTGGCAGTGGTGCTGTGCTTAACTATGAAAAATCCGGAGCTAATCCAGTCGAGCTTGATGCAGTCTTGTTCTCGCATTTTCATGTCGATCACAGCGCTGATTTTCCGGCTCTGGTCAAGGGCTTGCCATTTGCTGGTTACGACAAAGAGTTACGGGTTTTTGGTCCTACCAAGCGCGGCGTTTTCCCGGGTGTCAAGGAATTTACCCATGCCCTGTTTAATCGTGAGACAGGTGCTTATGCCTATCTGGCAGATTATGCTGATCCCGATGTCAGCAGCCAGTTTAAAATGGAAATTGAAGAAGTCGCAGGCAAGGATAAGGAAGTCAAACGCTATGCCCTGGATGATGGCCTGGTTGTGAAAGCCATCAGCGTTTTGCACGGCCCTGTTCCTTCATTGGCATGGCGGGTGGAAAGCCAGGGGTGCAGCGTCACTTTTAGCGGCGATACCAGCAATACTGATCAGGCGCTGGATATATTGGCGCAATCCACGGATGTGTTGGTTGCCCATCATGCAGCACGAGAAAATGACCCCGACGATATTGCCCGTTTATTGCACATGATGCCGACAGAAATAGGTCGTATCGCTGGCACGGCCAAAGTAGGCAAGCTGGTGCTGTCACACCGCATGAAACGTACTTTCGGCCATGAAATGGAAAGTGCCGCAGCGATACGCAAGAATTATGCAGGAACTATTTTGTTTGCAAATGATATGCAAAAAATTATAGTGGGTGGCAAATGAGCATCCACCCTGGACCTGATCTAATTTTCTCCATATAAAAAAGTTTACAAGTCTGCTGGTACATGCGGATTAAACGCACCGCTCTTTATAATGCCATAGGCAATTACGCTAGCGATCAGGGCATAGGCGATTCTGGGTATCCATTCGGCGACCTGTCTTTGTTGCAGGGCCAGGCTGGCATTTTCTGCCCTGGCATAATGGGCCAGCATTTCAGGCAGGCTGCCGCTGCCTTCGCCAGTTTGTATCATGCCCAATAGTGCACCATCATTGATACCTGGTATGGCACGCACGGCGTCAGATAGTGATAATCCGTCTTGCATGAGTGGCAAAATGCGGGCCAGTTCGCGGCGCAGCAAGACATTGCTGGCTGCTTGCAGACCTAGCGGCAGGGCTTCAAACATGGGCAGGCCCGCTTCCAGCATCAAGGCCAGGCTTTGCCAAAAATCGCAGAGATTACGGCGTTTATGCATCTTCCCCAGGATAGGCAGTGCCAGCAGGATTTGATCCAGTATCGAGGCTGGCGCATCTGCCGGGCGCATCTGAAAACGCCGGTAAGCGTGTATACCACCTGCTACCAAACCAGCGGCAAGCAAGATGCTACGCAATGCCTGCCACAAATAAGCACCCATACTCAGCGCGCCGGAAACCAGTTGTGGCAAAGGGCTGATGAAGAGCGACATGAGGGCCATCATGGCCGGTAGCATCATGCGTGACTTGACGCTGGCAATTTGCTGGGCTCTTTCTTCATAATATTTGGCCAGATGGCGATAAGTTGGCGTTGGGTCGCCAGCCGCCAGGGCTGCCTGTATCAATCCTGCTTCCAGGGGTGTCCATAAATTGCTTTGCAGACCTGCATCGGCCAGGTTTTTGCCGCGTTTGACCGCTTGCAAGGTAGCCACCATGCGCTCTTGATAGGGCGCAGGCAGCTTGATCATGGGCAAGGCTTGCAAGGGACCTATGCTGGCGTGGCTTAGTGCAGACAGTTGCAAGAGCAAGTCGGCGCGTATCCGATAGGGCAAGGCTGATTGTGGTTTATTTTTCATGCAAACTATGATGCCTTGGATTAAACTCAGGATATATCCACGCTCATCGACAGAGGGGAAGCGCATGCGCATTTTATCGGGTTTTCAGCGTTCATTGTTGCGCCTGGTCGCCAGCCTGGGCTGGTGCCTGGTCAGTGTCGCGGCGGCGAATGCAGGAACGGCTGCCGCTGCTCCCGCAGTCTGCGCTCATCCTGCCATGCGCGAATTTGATTTTTGGCTGGGTGAATGGGAGGTGCATACGCCCGACGGTAAACTGGCGGGGACGAATAGCATCAAGCGTGAGTATGATGGCTGCGTCATCCATGAAAAATACACTACCGGACGCGGTTATAGTGGCGAGAGCCTGAATATCTACGACGTGCCACGCCAGTTTTGGCATCAGACCTGGGTAGACAATAGTGGCACTCTACTCTTATTGGAAGGCCAGCTGCAAGCTGGCAAGATGGTGCTGGAAGGGCAGAACCTCGCAGCGGAAGGACATAAAGTCCTGCATCGTATTACTTGGACACCCAATGCAAATGGTTCAGTAAGGCAGTTATGGGAATCCACTGACGCCAAGGGTATATGGTCAGTGGCTTTTGATGGCCTGTACACGAAAAAGTAAGTGCTTAAAATCTGGACTACTCTTTTCTGGAGATAGCGATGCGCACATTGACATTATCTGCAGCCTTTTTGTTTGCTACTTGCTGCCTGCATGCCCAGGCTTCTGAAATTCTGGAAATTCAAGACTACCATGCCAGCGAAGCCCAGGTCGACAAGAAAGGGCCGTGGTTGGGCTTGCAGCAAATGGGTAGAGGGTGGCGTCTGGTCGCGACCAAACCTCGCTTCAAGAATGTGCCTGATCCCATTTCCGGGGCAGGTGTGCGGGTGAGTACGAGTTTATCCAATGTCAGGATTTTATTGTCAGACCCTGGTTTGAAAGCAGGGCGGGTCAGTTTATCGGATGAAATGAAGTTGGTCAGCGGCTCTGTTGATGAAGAGTTTGAGTTGACTACGTTGCCATCGCTGGGGCAGGAAAGAATCATGCATTTACAGGGCAGTGAATACAGCCTGCAAAACCGGGAAGGTAAAATCTATTTCAGACATGAGGGCAGGGAACAATACTTGTTTGACCATGTAGAAAACCAGGACGGTGATAATAATGGACGCCTTATCTGGGTAGGGGACCTGGATCGTGACGGCAAGCTTGATTTCATTGTAGACGCATCCAATGAATACAATGTCACGGAATTACACTTGTATTTGTCCGGGCAAGCGGCAAAAGGTGATTTGCTGAAACTCGTCAGCAAGCGTAAAAGCACCGGTTGTTAATGTTGACGGGAGGTTGCAGTGCATGCTGCTTGGTTACATTTGCTTACCGTCGTAACATAATGTGGGTCTCCTTTTTGCAGGCTTGGTGCGTTATTGGTGCATGAGTCATCACAAACTGAAGGAGAGCATCATGGAAGTATCCACTACCAGCAAGCGCATACACCCACTCGTAGCAGGCGCAGCCTGTTCGGTCATTCTGGTCAGCTTATTAGGTGCTGCTGCCCTGACAGGCGTATTGCCAAGTTCTCACAGTAGTGCAAATCCGGCTGGCAATACTGTGCCAGCCATGGACAACAATGCCAACCTGGGCTATTCAGCCAATAATGCCTCTCTGCCCTTGGCCAATAATGTCAACAATACGAATCCTCCCGCAGTAAATTATGCGAATACGACGCAGAATGCCTATGCCGCACCGGCTCCAGCCAGAGTGGCACAGAGCAGCCATCATCAGCTTGCGCGCACCTATACAGAGCCAGCCAGGACTTATCATACCCAGCCAGCACAGGCTCAAAATAGCCCGGTGGGCATAGGTGTAGGCGCGGTACTTGGTGGTTTGATTGGTAGCCAGGTAGGTAATGGCAATGGTCGTACACTGGCGACGATCGCCGGTGCAGTAGGAGGTGGTTATGTTGGTAATGAAGTGGCGAAAAGAAATCCCTGATTAATCGGAAGCTTGGAATTTAGCTAAAAACCGGGTGTCTGCAAGAAAGCGACACCCGGTTTTTTTAATTATGGCTGGCGTGTATTGATTAATGAGCGCAATAAATCGGCAGCAATGCCCTTATTGGCCCAGGTTTGCGAGAGATCCAGGTCACCATCTGCACTGACGATGATGAGAATATTCTGGTTTTGCAAATCCACCAGATTCAAGATACGTACCCCGGCTATCCAGCCCTGGCGCTCGACTATCATGAGCGGGTTAGCCGTATCGCTGGCCTTGAAGGGATAAGACCAGACACCTATCGCACCCCCAACATTATTTGGCTTGACCATCTCATCGCGGCTTTTGGCAGACAGATATTTGCCACGCATGAAGGCCAGATCAAACGCATATAAATCCGCCAGGGTGCCAAAGCTGGAACCAGCCGGGCCATAGCTGGCAAAATTCACTGCTGGTTCAGGCTTGCCACCCAGGATGCCATGCACATGGGTTTTGACATCCGGTTGGGCCGCAGTATAGTAAGCCGCGCCTTGCATGCCAGCCGGGCTGAAGATACGCTGCTGCAGCAAGCTTAAAAAACTTTGCTTGTTGATTTTTTCCAGCAAGGCACCGAGGACGATGTAATCGCAATTGTTATAGTCAAATTTGCTGCCTGGTTTGGCATTGGCTGGGCCCGCGCACAGGCCAGTGGCAAAATTCTGTATATCGTCGCCACTATTGGCATCCATCATATGCACCGCAGGATTGATCATTTCATTGTACAGACCTGAATAATGGGTCAGTAATTGCCGCAAGGTGGCGCTGCGTGCCTGTACATTGGGGTAGTCTGGCCAGTAAGTGCCCAGGCTTTGATCCAGCTGCAATTTCCCGGCTTCCACTTCCTGCATGACCAGGATGGCCGTCATTTGCTTGGTGATGGAGGCGAAACGGAAGCTTTGCCTGGTATCGGTGAATTTGCCCAGGCCTTTCTCCAGCAAGACCTTATCACCACGGGCGGCAAAGACCAGGCCTTGAAAGCCACTGTTTTTCAGATTCTTGGCGGCGTCTTCGAGGCTGGGGATGGCTTTGGGTGTTGCAGCCAGGCTGATATTGGCCTGCAAGCCCAGGGCCAGCAGGCTGACAGCCAATAATCGCAAGGGACCTGGAACTGATAGATTAAATCGTGGCATAACTGGCTCCGCGTGAAAAGTGATGGGTGTACTCATGTACAAAAGCATGCAATTTTTTACCTGGATACAGTTTAACAAATGTAGAACAAGATTATGTGCGTCTTCATTTAAAGCCCACCTATAATCATCAGATTACTCGCAACTTTGCTATAAGTATGAAGACCGATACTGCCGAGTCCCTGTTTTATCAAGCCAATCACCAGATGGCGCAGGGGCAGTGGGATGCTGCCGAAAGCAGTTTTCGCCTGGCCCTGGAACTTGAGCCTGATTTGGCCGAGGTGCATGCCAATCTTGCCTGGTTGTTGCAGCAGCAAAAACGGCATGCTGAGGCTGGGGCAGCTTATCAGCGCGCCTGCCTGCTTGCTCCTGACAATGTGCAAATCACTTTGAACTATGGTGTCATGCTGGCGCAAGAAAGGCGCTTTGCCGAGGCTGAGCAGCTATACAGGCAAGTTTTGCTGCAACACCCTGATTCAATCTTTGCCTTGTGCAATCTGGGTGTCTTGCTGGCCAGTACGCTGCATGAAATTGAAGCAGAAGCCTGCTATCGCCGGGCTCTGGAGCTGGACCCTGCGTATCGCAAGGCAGCATTCAATCTGGCTTATTTGTTACTGCGGCAAGGCCATTATGCCGAAGGCTGGCGCATGCTGGAGGCGCGTGAAACGCCTGCCATACTGGATTATTATCTGAGTCAGCAGCCTCATTCGCTGCGCTGGCAAGGGCAAGAACTGGTTGGCAAATCCATCATCATCCTTTTCGAGTCCGGCCATGGTGACACCATACAATTCACCCGCTATGCCAGTCTGTTAAAACAGGCTGGTGCCACGTGCGTCACTTGTCTTTGCCATCCTGCCCTTAAGAAACTGTTTGCCAACCTGGATGGGCTGGACGATGTATTTTCCTATGAAGAGAATATCCCCGGCAGCGGCTGCGACTATTGGGTGCCTATGTACAGCTTGCCGGGATTATTCCATACGCAAATCGATAGCATTCCTGCCGAGCTGCCTTATCTGCATGCCCATCCACAGGATGTGCAGCACTGGGCCGCTCGCATGCAGGGTCCTGACGAGCATTTGCGCATAGGTCTGGTATGGCAGGGGAATCCACTTTTTGAAAATGATGGTTATCGCTCCATACATGATCTTGCTGTATTCAAAACCCTGGTCGACGTACCGGGTGTGCATTGGTTCAGCCTGCAAAAAGCTGAAGGGGAGGGGGCAGCCTCTGGCATGCCCCTGACCTTGACGAGCCTGGGATCTGATATCAGGGACTTTGCCGATAGCGCCGCCATCATCATGCAACTGGATTTGTTGATAACAGTAGATACTGCCGTGGCCCATCTTGCAGGCGCTTTAGGCAAGCCTTGCTGGCTCATGTTACCTGCCTACCAGACAGACTGGCGCTGGCTCAAGGACAGGGCAGACAGCCCCTGGTATCCCGCCGTCATGCATTTGTTCCGTCAGAAATACTCGGGTGACTGGTCTGGGGTCATGCAAGAGATCAAAGATGAATTAATGAAATTGCCAGCTATCAGTAAATACTCGGTTTTGAGCTGATATGGTAATAATGTTAATTTTCTGACGTCGGACAGTGATGCCAGTGCGGCAAATATGCCTCTGGCAGCACGACAAAGTATAATGCCGGACCATGAATCTATTAAGAACCCTCGCTGCCATGAGTGGCATGACCATGCTGTCGCGCCTCACTGGCCTGGCTCGTGATGTATTGATTGCCACTCGCTTTGGTGCCGATGCCTATACCGACGTATTCAATATTGCTTTCCGCATCCCCAATCTGTTGCGGCGCATGTTTGCCGAGGGCGCGTTTTCGCAAGCCTTTGTACCCATACTGGCAGAATACAAGAATAAACAGGGCGAAGCCGCTACTAAAAATCTGATTGACCATGTCGCTACCCTGATGACATGGACACTGGTACTCACCTGCGTGCTGGGCATCATAGGTGCGCCCATATTGTTGTACTTCATGGCCAAAGGTTATGTAGGTCGGGCAACTGAATTCAATGTTGCCATCATCATGACGCGTATCATGTTCCCGTATATAGGCTTCATGTCCATGGTGGCGCTGGCGGGCGGTATTCTGAATACCTGGCGTGAATTCAAGGTGGCTGCATTTACGCCGGTTTTATATAACCTGTCCTCCATTGCAGGCTCTTTGTTCCTTGCACCTTATCTGGCTCAACCCATTTATGCGCTGGCAATTGCAGTGTTTGTCGGTGGCGTTTTGCAACTGGCAATCCAGGTTCCCGCTCTGGTCAAGATAGGCATGCTGCCAAAGATCAGCTTTCGCGTGGGTACGGCGTGGCAGGACGAGGGGGTGCGCCGTATCGTGCGCAATATGGTGCCAGCGATACTCGCTGTTTCGGCTACCCAGATCAGTATTGCCATCAATACCAGCATAGCCTCCAGCCTGACGACTGGTAGCACGACCTGGCTGGCGAATGCTGATCGCCTGATGGAATTCCCTACCGCCTTGCTGGGCGTGGCCCTGGGGACGATTTTATTACCTGGCCTGGCCAAGGCGCATTCTGATGGTGATACCGTAGAGTACTCAGACTTGCTGGACTGGGGCTTGCGCTTGACTTTTTTGCTGGCTTTGCCAGCAGCAGTTGGGCTGGCGACCATCCCAGAAGCCCTGACAGCAACCCTGTATCACTATAACAAATACACGGATCACGCAGTACAAATGACCTCCAATGCCCTGGTCGCCTACGGTATAGGTTTGCTGGGTCTGATTGTCGTCAAGATCCTGGCCCCCGGTTTTTATGGCAAGCAAGACATACGCACACCGGTAAAAATTGCCGTGGTCGTCATGCTGGTAACCCAGGCATTGAACTATGTCTTTGTCCCGTATTTTGCCCATGCTGGCCTGGCCTTGTCTGTGGGGTTGGGGGCATGTGTGAATGCGACTTTCCTGTACACAGGTTTGCGCAAGCGCGGTATTTACCAGCCCAGAAAAGGCTGGCCCATGTTCTTGCTTAAATTGCTTGCTGCGTTGTTGTTGATGGCGGGTGTTGCACTATGGACTAAAGACCAGTTCCATTGGCTGGAGATGCGTCATACTCCGGTTTTGCGCATGGCTGCGCTGGGTTTTGTGATGAGCTCTTGCGTGGTGACTTATTTTGCTGCGCTGGCATTGATGGGTTTCAGGCCTCGGGATTTCAGGAAAGTCACCAGGGTGTAAAGCAGAGCACTAGATTTGCTCAATTGTGGAAAGCTGGCAGATGAAAGACAGCAACTGGGATGGCGAATTATGGCTGGCGAAAGACTATGCCATCCTGCATGGTGCCCTGGGCGTGAGCGCGGTACATGCGCACCATGCCCATCAACTGATACTCTCGCTGGATATGCCTGCAAGTGTGGAGCTGGAATCCAGAGTCATCACAGATACTCGTATCTGGATAGAATCCATGCACAGCCACGCCATCCTGGCACCACTGGCCCGTCATTACTCTGTCTATGCTGAACCCTATGCTTACAATGGGCAGGAATTGTTAGCCAGCATAGAAAAGACTGAACCATCGTTGCCGACACTGATGGTGGCCTTGCAAACTGCCATACGCAAGCCTGTTCTGGATGCACGGGTAGAAACCGCGCTGGCCCAGGTGGACAGGCTCTTGTCTGGCAAGATTTCTGCCAGCAAGCTGGCGGATGATGTGCATGTCTCTCTGAGCCAGTTAGAGCGCCTGTTCAGTGCGCAACTGGGTTTGCCAGTACGCAGACTGGTGCTGTGGCGGCGTTTGCGATTGGCGATTGCGACTACGCTGGAAGGACAGAGCCTCACCACTGCCGCGCATGCGGCAGGTTTTGCTGATTCTGCTCATTTCTCACGTACCATGCGTAGCATGTTTGGGGTAAGGGCTGATCACAGCATCAGCCACATGCATTTGCGGCTGATTGATTGAAGTCATCCGTCATGGCGTGGTTGCGGTATGAACTGAGGCGAAAGTACCGCATCCTTTTTCACTTGCTTCCTCCGGAATGGCTCTTTTAGCTGCTGGCTATAAGCGACGGGATAATCAGGCTGGCTACCTATACCAAGATCGCTGCTAGTCAGGCGGTAATCTGGATAAAACGCAGTGCCCAGTATTTGATCCCATACAGGGGAGAACAGAGCGAAATTGACATTGCCTGCTTCACCATACTTCATATGATGAAAACGATGCAAAGGCGCCCAGGCAAATACATGGCGGAACATCCCCATCTTGATGTCGACATTGGAATGCTGGAGCAGCAATTGTATGGCAATCGCGAACGTCAATAGTACAGTGATCTGCAAGGGCATGCCAATCAAGAGCAGGGGCAGGATGCCCGCCAATGCCTCTATCGCCTGATGCAAAGGGTGCTTCATCAAACCATTGAAGCCATACATGCGCAGGCAGCTATGATGTACTGCATGAAAACGCCACAGCAAATCTATCTTGTGACTGAAAAAATGTGCCAGTGTAATACCGCAGTCTGCAATGACGATGGCCAGTACTAATTGCAGTGCCTGTGACCAGTTGCCTGGCCACAGATTCATCACAGGTATCAAGCCATTAAGACTGGGTATCAATGCCAGACCCAGCATATTAAACAGCTCGTTGACCAGGCCGTGCAGGGTATCGCGCTTCCTGTCATTTTGTGCGAGATTCCATTGCTGTTCATAGGGGAGATAAAGCTCTGCCACAAAAGAAATAGCTATCGCCAGTAATAGCAGGGGGATCAGGTAAAAGCTGGACAAGGAAAAGGCTGGCAGCATCCAGGTGGCCAGGCCTATAAATGAAAAGAAAAATACTGGCGCATACCAGTAAGAGAATAGCTGCTTCATCGATTTACTCCTGAGGATTAAATCGACAGCATCACTGAAAAAAGAGTTGGCGACTTGAATAAACTGCGCAACTTGAAGGAAGAAATTTATAAATGCGCAAGGCACTTCAATGGAGGTGCCCGGCCTTATTTAAAACATGAATGACTTCACCAAATTCAAATCACCTATCTTGCGCAGAGGAATGACAAAGCTCTCACGTTTTTCTCTCGCGGTGTTTTCATAAAAAACCAGAGTGACGCGGGTGGTGATGATGGGTTGCTTGCGCTGACCCTCATCAAAGTTATATCCACCTGCCCCGAAGTTGCCCCAGTAATTGACGAAGACATGGTAAGCGCCATGTTGTGGGGAGATGGTAGTGAACATTTCCGGGCCAGGGCCATCGACGCTATCCACATCCAGGCCACCACCGCCATTCAGTATGGGTGCAGCATAGAAGGCATGCTGGCCGTCTGGTGTGATAATGTGCAGGTCGACTTCTGCCTCTGGCGCATCCCATGAGCAAATGATGCGCAATTGCGGTGATAGCTGTTGGGTATTGGCTTCGTAATACTGCACACGTTGCAAGCTTTTACCGTCTGGCCCCTTGATCTCTATATTGTTGGAGCCACTGCCAAAGGCATAGTGGCGTTCAAAGCGGCCATCTGTGCCGTAGTTGAGCACCATGGGGTTGCCGTTGACGATGAGGGTATGCTTGCGCTGTTTGCCCGCATCACGGATATGGCCTTCGATGAGGGTACGGTTTTTTTGTGTACCACGGTCTATCGGTGGCAAGGGATAGGAGGCGCGCGTATCGCCAGATTTATCAGTCAGGCCGCCATAGTTCCAGCCGCCGCGCGGGCTGTTGATGGTGGGCTGGTCTTCAGCTATACAATGGGCGGCAGCGACGAACATCGTGCAAGCCAGTAGAGCAGGTTTTATCATCGTTTGCATGATCATTACGGATAGGTAAAGGATTTAACCAGGGTAAGCTCACCCGGTTTGCGCATAGGCACTTGAAAACTTTGCTGTTTTTCTGAGAGCGTGCCTTCCTGGCTGATGATGGCGACCCTGGCGATGGTCAGGTCTTTTTCATTGCCACCGCTACCATAGTAATTCACATAGACGTGATAAGTGCCTTTGGGCGGCGCAGTATTGGCATAGATCTCAGGCCCATAACCCGTGGTGACATCGACATCGAGCGCACCACCATTCTGCACGACGCGGTTACCGTAAAACACATGCTGACCATCCGGCGAAATGACGTGCAAATCAAGGTCTGTGCCATCGCTATCCCAGGACAATACTACGCGCAGACGTGCATTCGGGCGGCTGGTGTTGGTATCAAAAAACTGCACACGTTTGACTTCACTGCCATCGGGGCTGCGCACTTCCACATTGTTGGAGCCGGAACTGAAAGAGTAGGGACGGGAGAACTCGCCACCTTCGCCAATAGCCAGCGGCATGGCTGCACCATTGACGATGAGTTTGCCCGGTTTTTTCTTGTTATTGGTGCTGATACGGCCTTTGATAAGTGCCATTTCATTCTGCCCCTCAGCGTTGACTGAAGATGCAGGGTAGTGTACAGGCTGTTTAAAGCCTGCAGCTTCACCACCACTATTGCGCCAGCCGCCACGCGGCAGTTCTACATTGGAGTCTGCCGATGCGCTCAGGTTGAGAGCAGCGAGCAGGCTGCCAGCTATGCAGAGAGTGAGTCGTTTTGGGTGAAACTTGATCATGTTGTTCCTTCTATGAGACGGCGTGCCAGTTTTTCTACATAGTCTTCATTGGCACCGTTCGGATGAAATCGTAAAGCCAGGTGCAGGTATTCATGGGCGAGGGTGATGCGCTCGTCCAGGCTGCGCCAGCCGCGGGCGTAGATACGTATGCGCTTCTGGTCTGAATAGGGATTGCCGCTTGCCAGCGAGCAGATGGCTGGCGGTGTGTCTGGATGTTCAAACCCGGGCTCGCGACGCAATATGCTTTGCCATTTGTTGCTGGCATTGCTTAACCAGGTTTGCGCTGCGGCCAGTGGTTTGCAATCAGACTTGCCGTTGAAGCTGGCGATGCTGGCTTGCGGATAACTGGTGGCCAGGATACGTTCAAAATTCCAGCCCTGGTTTGCCTGCTTTGTCGCTTCTTTCAATGACATGCGGTTGTTGCCTGCACTGTCATTGTGGTAGCGAATGTTAGCTCCTTGCAATATCAGATCATCAGTGAACCAGGCTGCAGCCAGGGCAGCATCGGTGGGCGCATTGGCGCTGACGCGCTGACGGGTAGTGCTGTCGGCAATGCGCCAGCAGCCATGATCAAGAGCAGCGTTTTGTACCAGATAGCTGCGCGCCGCAATCGCGAGGCTGCGGGCAGCCTGCATATTGCTGGCGTCGCCCTCACGGTCTATGACGCGGGCGACATAATCATTGATGCTGACGCGCCCGGTGATTTGTGGAGCCATGCCTGCGGTGCGTTGCAGTGTCAGGCTGCCATTGCTATTGATGTCCAGGCTATTGCCGTTGACGAATTGCAGCTTGTATTTGCCGGACAGCGTTCCCGCACGCGCAGGCGCGCTTGTCGCAGATGTAGACAATACTTCGCGCAAGGGATAGCGCGCAAAGAAGTCCACATCCACACAATGTGCTTCGTCACCGACATTGTCCATATTATTGATACCAGCCCAGCGTGGAGTAGGCAGGGTAGTTGCCAGCGCACTGGCCCAGGTCGTAAGAGTAGAGCGGCTGGAGCCACGGGCACCAAACCAGAACGGCGTGCCATCGGCCAGCCAGCCTGCTGCGCCACCAAAGGCGCTGTTGTCGGGCAAATGCCAGGAATAAGTTTTGTAACGTATGCCTGTACCCAGTTGTGTCCAGGCTTCGCGGCCATAGCCCTGTACCGCTGTTTCCAGCAAGGCTGTGCGTGCGGCAGCGCGGGCTTGCGGAGAAAACTTGCTCAGGGTTTCCAGTAAG
Source organism: Undibacterium sp. Di27W (assembly GCF_049340345.1). Taxonomy (NCBI): domain Bacteria; kingdom Pseudomonadati; phylum Pseudomonadota; class Betaproteobacteria; order Burkholderiales; family Oxalobacteraceae; genus Undibacterium; species Undibacterium sp. Di27W. The sequence continues at coordinate 51,119 of NZ_JBMPOS010000013.1, forward strand.
TCTTTTACGCTGATCTGGGTGTCGGGCTGTAATTGCGCTGTGCGCTGTAGCCAACTGGCGTCGCTGCGGGTTTGCCAATAGACTTTCCATGCCTTGTCATTCACGCCTAATCGCGTTGGTGAAAAATAGGGTGCGCAAGAGCGTGCCAGGGCAGAGTCGCGTTCTACCTGCTCACCAGGTTCGCAGCAATACAGGTCTTCATTTTTTTCCTGTTCTTCACGCGCATTCTTGCGCAAATCTTTTTTTGCTGTACAGGTATAAGCAGCTTCCTGCACATGATTATCTTGCAGATAAGCATAGACGAATAACTTCCACAAGCTACCCAGAGGTATCTTTTGTTCTGCGATTTTGTTGTCCTGGGAATTCAATGTGCGCACTTCCACCTGGCCGTCACGCAGCCAGGCGACGGTGGCCGTGCTGGCTGCATCTGCGGTCGCAGCATGAGCAACTGGCGCAACTTGTACAGATGCAGCCAGCGTGACTATGGTCGCGCTGGCAAGCATGATGGTGCTGATCACTTTGCGTACAGGATCAGCGGATTTCCATAAACGCACGTGGCTTGTCCTCAAAGGCTTTTTGCTCTGGCTGGTACATGCGGTAGTAGCGTGCTGGCGGCAGGGCGAACTTGCCGGTTTGTGCTGCACGCACCAGATGACGTATTACGACCTGGCCATCCAGCGCATCCACCGGCACGGCATAGCCGCGTGGTGTTTGCTCGTAGCGTGCACGTTCCATGGCTTCCATATCTTTGCCGCCTGGGTAACGCAGGCTGATACCCCAGGTAGAGCGGTCAGCCGAGGTGCCTGGTGGCAGAGCTACTTCAACAATACCAAAGTTCAGTTCAGGGCCAGATGTGCGGGTGAGTACCACTTCGTCGAGATAAACTTCATCTGTTTTCAGGGCAGCAGCATCGCCCAGCAATTCCAGCTTGAAGCCTGCTTTGCCTGCGACTGGCTGTACAGGTGCACCTGTGGCTGGGTTGATCGCAGGTTTGCTGGCACTACTTGGCGCTGGTATTGCTTCTGGCACCAGACGGTAAATGCGGCGTTCCACTTTTACTGGCAGGCTGGATTTTTCTGGCTCGCGGCTGTCGAACTGGGCAATGGCGATCATGCCTGCGCTTGGGTTGGACACCATTTTGATTACAGATGGGGCTGGCGTCGCGGCTGTGGTATTCCAGCGATACACGCTTTGACCTGTGATGGTTTCGCGTGGCAACCAGCCAGCTTCCAGTTCTACCTTGGCCATATTATTGCGCAGCAAAGTATCATTGCTGCCAGACTTGCCACCCAATGCACGGTAAGTCCACAGCAGGCTCAAGGCGCGGTCTATGGTCGGCGATTCTGACCTGACACGTTCGAGCACGGCAGCAGCATCGCTGGCCGGGCGTTTACCTGTCAGTATCAGCAGGGCTTCACCCAAAGGCAGGTCAGCCTGGTGTACGCGGGCTGCTGCTTCTGGCAAGGTTGTGACGGTAATGCCTGTCAGGTTGCCCTTGCTTTGCTGGACTACATAGGCTGCCAGCAGGGTGCTCATGGCATGTTGTACATCATCATCCTTGTTGGCAAAGATCATGCTGTTCATGCCTGAGCGCGGGGTGATGACGACAGGGTTTGCAAATGCACCTTTGGCACCCAGTTCTTCACTGAGGGCTTCGGCCATGGATTTTACCGGCAAGCCCATGTCCTGCATCCAGTACAGCATCAGGGCGCGCTGCCAGTGTGATTGCTTGACGCCATCCTTGCGGTAGACATCATTGAGGCGGTCAAAATGGCCTTCTGGCAGTGACAGTTTCAAGGCGCGGCTGGCATGCCAGTCAGCGTAGTAGGCGTAGGTGGTCAGCAGGGCATCGCCATCTTTTTCTGGCACTGTCCACCAGCCAAAAGTCGCGTTCGGCCCTGCCATTTGCGCCAGTCGGAAGCGGTAGCTGTACAGTCTTTGTGTCAATTGTGCGGTCAGTCTCTCTTCGCTAGGCAAGCTTGATTGCAAGGCCAGGCTATAAGGAATGAGGCGGCTGGAAGTTTGCTCAACACAGCCATATGGATAGTCGATCAAATCATCCATCAGGCGGCGGAACTGTGTGCTGGCGCTGTCAGCAAATTGCAGTTGCAGGTTGCTGGCGTCAGGCGGCAGTTTCAAGACAGTTTCCTTGCCAGTCACAGGCACGCTGACCGAGCGCTGGCTTAGCCAATGCACAGGAATAACTTTCAGTGGCACATTCAGGGCATCAACAGTCTTGCCACCTACGGCCAGGGACAGGTCTATCTTGTTGTCGAGACCATTGGCTTTCAAAGGCACCGAGATAAAATTCGCACCAGGTTTCAGCTTCAGGCTTTCTTGTTTGTTGACGCCGGAACCTGTGATATTCAGGCTGGCACTGGCGTCCTGGTTACCCTGATTGAAGATGGCAACGCTGGCATTCGGTGCATCCTGCACGCGCATCCAGTTCGGGCTGGTCCATTTCACATAAAAGTCTTTGTCTGAACGTACGTAGGCAATGTTCTGACCTACATTGCCACCAGCTTCCGTCGCACGCACGGTAATGCGCCAGCGTGTCAGGGAGTCTGGCATGGTGAAAGTCAAACGGGCGCGACCTGTGGCGTCAGTCGTGACATTCGGTTGCCATAAGGCGGTGTCTTTGTCTTCACGACGTGGTCTTTCCAATACCTTGATGGCGCGCTCATGGGTTTGCCCGTTGGCAGGCAAGGCCAGCTTGGATGGCGGCACGGCCAGGTCATAGGCGATAAAAGAGAGGCTGGCCGAGGTGCGCACATTATTGCGGCGCGGATGATAGAAGAAGTCAGAAATATCTGGTGCAATTTCAGGTTGCAGCACATAAATCATTTCATCGACGACACCCACGGTCAACTGGCTGCCCGCGGCAGGCTTGCCATCCACCATGGCGGTCAGGTCCAGCGTGACTTTGTCGCCAGGTGCATAGACTGCCTTGTCGGCTTTGACGGCGACATTGATACGTGGCTGCTCAACTTTCAAACCCAGGTTCTGGAACACATAATCAGCACCTTTGACATACACCACAGACAGGGTGATGTTGGGGCCATAAGTATCCTGCACAGGCAGTTCTACTTTCCATTGCATCGGTGACAAACGTTTGGCAATGAGCCAGCCGCTGGCACTGTTCATCAAGGCAGTTTTTTCTACCTTGTCACGTTCCAGCGTGAACAGCGCCTGATCGACTTGCTGAGGGAAGGTGATCAACGCACTGGCAGTTTCACCTGGCTTGTAGCTGGTCTTGTCAAACACCATTTCTATCGAGCCCTGCGGTGCACTGACACCAGCACCACTGACATAATGCGAAGTGGCACCCAGGATATTGCCTGCTGCATCACGTACAGACAGGGTATAGGTACCGGGCTCAGCAAAAGCCAGTGTCAATTTGCTGGCATTGGCGAGCTTGCCGTTTGATTTTTTCTGGTTTTCCAGTCTTACCCAATCCCATGTTGCCGGCGCACTGACTGTGCTGACGGTATTGCCAGGTACAGGCAGGGCAGTCAGCGCAAAGTTCATGTTTTCGCCAACGGCAGAGAAGGCACGTTCTGCCTTCAGGCTAAAGGTGCCAGCGCTGCGTTCCACCAGTATCTCCTTGGTAGAACGTACGCGGTAAGCAGCGCCATCAGTTGCCAGCACTGACAAAATATAGCGGCTGGGTTCAGTTGCTGCTGGCAGTTTGAATTCAACAAAGCCACTGCTGTCGGTGGTAAATGTGGTCGTGCTCATTTGTACCGGGAACTGGCCTGCGTAACCCAGATCGCCTTCAACGATAGTCAGGCGCTGCGCACGCACTGTCAGGTCTGCCTTGGCGTTGACGACAGGTTTGCCATCGGGGTACACCAGTTGCAGCTTGCCCTTGATTTCTTCATTGGTTTTGTAATCCTTTTTGCCGGGCATGACATTAATTTCAAAATGCGGCTTCTGGTATTCAGCCACACGGAAGGCAGCGCCATAGCTATTACCCTTGTAGCTGAAACGCAATTCATAACCACCTGCGACGGCATTGTCTGGCAACTGGAATACCGTATCACCACCAGATTGCGGTGTCATCTGCAGGGTTTGCGCTGCGACCGGGAAACCATTTGCATCAAATACCTGCAGCTTCAATTCACCCGCAGTGATGGCAGTGGATTCGCGGGCAGAGACAAAAGTACGACCCAAAAATTTCACATAGACGGTTTCACCAGGGCGATACAGAGGGCGATCAGTCACTGCATATAGTTTGGTGTTATAGATTTCACTATCGTAGTAATAATTTTCTGCGACAAACACGCCGCCCTTGCTGTCTTCACCATAAACATAGGTCTTCTCAGGTGCATCGCGTTCAAAATTGACGATGCCACTGGCATCTGTCGCCCCTGTACTCAGGATACCTGCGCCATCTGTCCACACGGTCTTGGCATTTGCCACGGCCTGGCTGCTACGGCGGTCAGCCACCCAGACCAGCATTTGTTTGCTTGATACCTTGGTCACAGCGATAGAGTCAGAGACAAACACCAAAGTCACAGCGCGATAGCTGCCGACCATGGCTTCGACCAGATACAGGCCGGGTTCTTTTTTACCCAGTGGTATCAGTACATTGCCTTTGGGTGAAATGATGAATTCACTGCTGCTGCCATCCAGTTTGACACCTTTTGGTGGCTGTACAGGCTGGGCGATGTGTACCGGGTAGCGAAAGCTGTCAACCAGGGTATGTGCCTTCAGCGGCTGGTATAGCGGGTTCATTTGCTGTGGCGTAGCTGCTTTGACCAGCGGGTGCAGGCGTACTTCCGGTACTTGCGAAGTTACGGCTTTCCTGGCGTCGGATGAAAACAGTTTGCGCCACATGCGGCGCGAGGCATCCCACCAGTTATCCCAGGTACGAGCCAGCGCATCGGACACGCCTTTGCCCTTGTAATTGCCCTGGGCGTCAATGCGGTGCAAATTCTTTTGTGCCTTCAAAAATTCCAGCGGATCTTTGACCTTGTAGACATAGACGTCCACACCGCCGAGTTCAGAAATCTGCCCCATGTCCTGGGCTTCCAGCCGCACCATGGCAGTGTCGCCCGAGCCATAAGCGGCATCACTGAGCAAGAAGAAAGAAGAACCACCGCCGCCATCCTGTGCAGTCGCAGGCAGGAAGAGCAAGAGAGCACAGAGGGCAGTCAAAAAGGTGAGATAGCGGGATTGTTTTAATGTAGCTTTCATTGGGCGCTTTCAGGCGGACAAGAAATTGAGGCGATACACGCCAGCAAAATTGGGATTATCTTGGGTAGGGTGCCAGCGCGTATCGCGCCAGGCTTGCAGGTCGCGTAGCTTGACTGCGCGCAGGCCATTATCAGTTGGTGTGACCGTGCCAGTGTGATAGGCGATGTAAGAATTCATCCACACCATCAGATGCTGGGCGTCGCCCTGGTCATAGAACAGCAGGTCACCGGGGGACGCCAGATTGCAGTCCTTGCCGCGGAACCTGGCATTCTCCTGCACCATTTCTATGGCGCTGACATAGGCCGATACCGTGCCGTCAGCCAGTCGCCACTGGTGGCGCACTGATTGCGTGCCCTGATCGAGATCGATTTCTGGTGGCAAGGCAGTGCCCAGCATGCCATTCGCGCGCTTCCATTTTTCATCATGCTCGCGCAGGGATTCAGCTACTGCAAATCGCACCAGACCGACGCAATCACGCTGTTGCCAGCGTGGTGTCGGGCCTGCAGTCAGCTGGGCGGCAATGATGCGCGTCATCCAGGCACGGCAACTGCGCGACTGGGCTGGCGTTAATGTTTGTGCAGCGGTTTGTGCTGCGACGACAGGCGCGGTCGTTGTTCCAGCTTTGGTAGCATTCACGGCAGGCAATGGCACAGCCGGTGCCGTGAGCTTATTGGCCAGCGCCAGTCTGTGCCAGCCCAGCATGGTGCTGGTGGCAAGCATGCCAGTCAGTACATGCCGGCGTTTCAATTGGATTTCTCCTTGCTGACCCATTCAACTTTTTGCCAGGCTTTGCCACTGGCTTGGGCCTTGCTCAATTCCAGGCGTATCGGTGGGTAAGTTGCCAGGGCTTTGATGCGGGCGGGCAGATGTGTCTTCGCCGCTTCCAGGAAGCTGGCATCTTCAGGCTTGGCCAGGGCGGCATAAATTTCACGCTGAGCCATTTCTGACAAGGGGCGTGGTGTGATCAGGCCCAGGGTGCTTTGCGCGCCAGATGTCTGGTCAGCTACACTGGGATTGCTGCGGGCGATGGTATCGACCACTTTTTCTACCAGGCCACCATCGGGTGAGAACACCACAAAGTCGCCGCTGGCGGCCAGCGTAGCCATGCTCTTGGCATTGCGCCATAATTTCTGGTCTGGCTTGGCCTTGGTCGTGCCTTTGCCTGGTGTCGCTTGTTCACCGCTGGCTATCGCCCAGGTCGCCATGGCTTGCAAAGTGGCATCGCGGTTGGCGGTGTTCAAAGGCAGCTTGGTGATAAACACCGGGGAATACAAATTCGATTCGCGATACCAGCAAGCCAGGCCGGGGCCGGACAGTGGTGCCAGTGCCTGATCTGGCAACTTTGGCTTGGCATCTGCTTGTTTCAATACGGTATTGACCATATTCCAGTCAATGGGCACGGTGATGCAGGCGCTGGGGTTGGCTGGTGCGGCTGTCCACAAGGCAGGGTCAAGCAACTGGGCAGAAGAAGTCTTCTTGGAATCCAGCCAGACTGAAGTTGACCAGTTGCCACCGAAGTCAAAGCGCACTCCCTTGAAGCCAGATACAAAAGCGCCATAACCCAGGGCCATGGTCGGCGCACCTATCGCCATGGTATGTTTTGCAGTGTCCGCAGCCTGGGCTGGTGCAGGGGCGATATTGTCGAGATCAAATTGCAGCGACAATGCGCCATCATGTTCCAGCCATTTGGCAACAGCAGCACGGGCTTCTGTCACGACACCGTTTTTGTCATCAAATAAGAGGCCGGGATCAGACAAGACCACCACACGATCGCCCTGGCTGATCAGCAGCAGGGTACGACGTGGATTGACTTCCAGCGCCATGATCTGGGCCTTGCCATTACTGGTGCTGATATCGCCAGCCAGTTTGAGCTGGCCATCTTTCATCGCTACCTTGGCGGCTTCCTGCAAGGCTTTGTTGAACAGGCCCATGCGCATGACGACGGCATAGTGGCGCAAGGCACCTTTACCATCGCGCCAGAAAGCCACTTCTGCCGGTTCATTGAAAATGCTGGCATACAGCTTGTCTTGCCAGTCAAGGTCATGCTCATAGGCAATACGTTTGACAGCACCATTCAAACCCATGCGGTCTTCATTTTGTTCATAGTAGAAGGCCAGGTCTTCGGTCAGCACATCTTTGGCGATGGGCACTTGCAGCAAGTCACGCGGCAGTCTGGATAAACTGCTGGTGCGTATCAAGGCATCCGGTTGTGACATATCCACCATGAGGCGGGTGCCAACATAGTGATAATCCTTCAAATGCTTACTTAACTGGTAGGCGACAGCAGCAGCGGCAACTGTGACAACAGTGCCGGTGACGATCCAAATACGACGCATGAATTCTCCCTCGGGGATAAGGCTCTTTTATTGCACGGATACTATCCAAAGCTAGCTTGCAAGACAACAGTTGCGGCTGGCTATTTGGTAATTTTCTGTAAGCGTACGTATTAAGATTTGAATCGATGATTGTGCCACGAGAGAAAGAATAAATTATTTTTGTTGCAATAAATATTTTTCGCTTTTGATTGAATATTTCTTCTTGGAAAATATCCGTTCGGGAAAATAAAAACTGTGATTAGCTTTGCAAGCGCCGCAATATAAAATCAGCTCCCATGCTGCCCATGGGGGAAGTCAGTACAGATGTGTTGCATGACATTTCTGTTGGTCAAAAGAAGCCTGAGGATGCATGATTTGCTTCAGATCGTCTGGCCCGGATGAATATCCAGGCTTACAAATACATTTTGCCTTTTCCTGAGGATCTTTCCATGAGCAGAAAAAATGAGCAGCTTTGTTGACAGCGGATATTGTATAAAAAAATGGAATTTATTTTGTTGCAAGATATTTTTAGCCTATAGAATTGCTTTTCCATAGTGCAAAATAATCGCGGACGAGGAAATCATGACATTCATTAAATCCATGCTGGGTGCGGCGGTTCTCGCCCTGGTATGCGCCCCCGTTTCATCTGCAATGGCTTTTTGCGGGTTTTATGCTGGCAAAGCTGACGCCAGTCTGTTTAATGAAGCAAGCCAGGTGGTTATCGCCAGGGATGGTAAACGCACGGTCTTATCCATGTTGAATGATTACAAAGGGCCATTGAACCAGTTTGCCCTTATCGTCCCCACCCCGGTTGTATTGCAACAGGGCCAGGTGCGAATTGCCGAGCGGGCCAGCTTTGAGCGTCTGGATGCCTACTCCAGTCCGCGTCTGGCCGAATATCATGATGCCGACCCCTGCCAGTTTAGTTTTTATTGGGGGGAGGGCATAGAGCGTATTCAACCTATGGCGGTGATGTCTGCCCCTGCCCCGGCACCCTCAGGGTCTGCCCGTGATCGTGCGCTTGGCGTCAAAGTCGAAGCTAAATACACCTTGGAAGAATATGATATCGTCAGCTTGTCTGCCAAAAAGTCGGATGGTCTGGAAATCTGGTTGCGCGAAAATGCTTACAAGATACCCAAAGGCACTAGCGAAGCATTGCGCCCTTATATCAATCAGGGCATGAAATTTTTTGTTGCCAAGGTCAATCTCAAGGAACAGCTAAAAACCGGTTATACCCACTTGCGTCCTTTGCAATTTGCCTTTGAAAGCGAAAAATTCATGTTGCCCATGCGCCTGGGCATGCTCAATGCAGCTCCAGGCAAACAGCAAGATTTAATCATCTATATGCTGACCAGGCAGGGGCGCGTGGAAAGCAGCAATTATCGTACTGCCTACTTGCCTGCCAATAAAAATTTGCCACCATTTATCAAGACCAGGTTTCAGGATTTTTATAAAGCCATGTTTGATAACAGTACAAAATTGGAAGATTATCGCGTCGTTTTCACCGAGTATTTCTGGGACATGTCCTGGTGCGACCCTTGTGCGGACACGCCTTTAAGTCGGGATGAATTACGTAAGGCAGGGGTGTTCTGGGTGGATGGAGATGCAGACCAGGGTTTCGCCATGATGCAAAAACCCGCATCCGGTCAAAATTTTCCTGTCGTAAGCTCTACAAGCGGCGCTCAGCAAGCGATGTTGACCCGTTTACATGTGCGTTATACACCCAAAAGCTTTCCTGAGGATCTGATGTTCACCCAGACTCAGGACAAGCAAAACTGGCAAGCCCGTTACATCATACAAAACCCTTATGCGGGCAATGTGGCGGAGTGTAGTGAACGAGTTGGTAAATATGAGTGCGAATCCATGTGCAAAGAAAGAGTACCCCTGGTCTTGCGATCTGAGAATAAAAAAGAAGAATGGTTCCCAGCAGAGTACAAAAACAAGGGATGGGCTGAGTTACAGCAGCAATGCGTAAGGGCCTGCAAGGCATCCAAGCTAAATGCAATCAAGACTGCCACAGATTATTACCGCCGCGACTTACCTGAGCGCGTCATCAATGAGAAACAAACACTGGCGAACCTGACTGGCTGGGCTATGGCAGAGATTGATGCCATGCCAGGTGCCAAATTACAGTCAACGGGGGCATTGGAAGTCAGCAAAAGTCAAAAATAATAAAAAGTGATGTATGCGTTGTTAAATAGTGAGTTTATTTTGGGGGAAATAGAGAATGAAATTAATGAAAACGGTAATTCGTACCGCAGCGTGCGTCATGATGTGTGCACCGTTTTCTTCCGCCATGGCTTTTTGCGGCTTTTATGCAGGTAAGGCAGATTCCAGTTTGTTCAATGAAGCCAGCCAGGTCATCATCGCCCGTGATGGTAACAAGACTGTGCTATCCATGCTTAATGATTATAAAGGTGCCTTGAATGAATTTGCCTTGATTGTGCCTACCCCTGTCGTGCTCAAACAAGGGCAAGTCAGAATCGCTGACAAAGGGAGTTTTGAGAAGCTGGATGCATTTACCAGCCCGCGCCTGGCTGAATACCATGACCCAGATCCCTGCAAATTTAAATTTGAGTGGGGTAACGATGCCTCAATAGCGATAGAGATAATCGGCCACAGTATTAAGCGCCAGGAAAGAGAGTCCGCATCTCCAGTTGCCATACTGACCCACGGCGTAAAAGTTGAGGCCAGGTATACGCTGGAAGAATATGACATTGTCAGTTTGTCGGCAAAAGACTCTGATGGTTTGGAAATCTGGTTACATGAAAATGGTTACACTATTCCTAAAGGAACTAGTGCTGCATTGAAGCCTTATATTAATCAGGGCATGAAATTTTTTGTCGCCAAAGTCAATCTCAAGGAGCAGCTTAAAACAGGATATACACGTTTGCGCCCTTTGCAATTTGCATTCGAGAGTGAAAAATTCATGCTGCCCATGCGCCTGGGCATGCTCAACGCGGCACCTGACAAGACGCAAGACTTGATCGTGTATACCCTGACACGCCGGGGCCGGGTGGAAAGCAGTAATTACCGCACCGCGAACCTGCCGACGGACATGGAAATTCCTTACTTTATGAAGCCTAAATTCAAGGAGTTTTATAAAGCCATGTTTGACCAGAGCGCGAAAAAAGAAGATTTTCGGGTCGTCTTCACTGAGTATTTCTGGGACATGGCCTGGTGTGATCCATGTTCAAGCACGCCTTTGACCCGTGATGAGTTGCGTGATGCAGGCATGTTCTGGGTGGACGGTGATGCCGAAAAGGGCTTTCAGTTTATGCAGCAAGCCAGGCAAGGGCAGAGCATGTCTGTATCAAATCAATGGTCGCATGAGGCCTTGGTGACGCGCATGCATGTGCGCTATACACCAAATAGTTTTCCTGAGGATTTGATGTTCACCCAGACGCAGGATAAGCGTAACTGGCAAAGTCGCTATGTCATACACAATCCCTATGCTGGTGGCATGCCTGAATGTCGCGCGCGCCTGGACAAAATCGACTGCACAGATATATGCAAGGAGCCTGTAGATAGGGTGTACCACATCATGCATGATAAAAGTGAACCAGCCGCACAGATACTGCTACAGCAGCGTTATAACAAATATCGGGGCAAGACTGAGGCGCAATTACAGCGCAATTGCATCGATAGCTGTTTCGCCACTAAGGAAAATAGCATGAGGGATGTGGCTAGTTATTATCTACGCATAGTCCCGGAGCGCGTCAGCAAAGAAAAACTGACCCTGGCCAATCTCACAGGCTGGAGCATGCAAGAAATCGATGCACTTCCGGGTGCGCAACAATTTCCGCCTGATCTGGGGATGGGCGATGGCAAGCAAAATCCAGCCATGACCGCTCAAAATGCAAATTGGTGGCAGAAGCTATTGGCTATCAATGAGAAAAAGGCTGCGAAAAAATGAACGTATTGAAACAGCTGGACGCACGCTGGTTCCAGATATTATTTTTATCCAGTTTTTTATTATTGGGTGCTGTTGCCCGTGATTTTGCATTGACACTGCCGCAGATCGCAGCCTGCTTCGCCAGCGGTTTATCGACCCAGGCTCTATGGCAGTGGGGTTTGCGTTTACCAGGAAGACGGCAGTGGGGCGCTTATCTGAGTGCCATTATCAGTTGTTTTGGTATTTGCATCCTGGTGCGCTCGCAAAATTTGTGGGCACATCCCTTGCTCGCTTGTGTGGCCATGAGTAGCAAATATCTTTTAAGAGTAGGTAGGGCAGACTGTAAAAGCCATGTTTTCAACCCCGCCAATCTGGCTGCATTTGCTGCCTGGGCCTGGACCAGCGGTACTTGGCTGAGCCCTGGGCAATGGGGTGCCAGCAGCCTGACAGCACTGTGGTTTGTTGCCCTTGGCGGCCTGGTGACCCAGCGTATCTCGCGCTGGGATGTCAGTCTGAGTTTCCTGGGGAGTTGGGCGGTTTTGCTGGCAGCCCGCCTGATCTGGCTTGATTATGCCTGGGACCCGGGTGCAGCCATCTGGGTACAGCAAATGAGTAATGGGGCGACGCTGCTATTTGCCTTCTTCATGATTTCTGACCCCATGACGACGCCCCAGCACAGAGCTGCCAGGATGGCCTATGCATTCAGTGTTGCTCTTGCTGCGTTTGTCTGGCAATTTGTGTTGTTCAGACCACATGGCTTGATTGTGGTTTTATTCTATGCCAGTTGTCTGGTGCCAGCGATTAACTATGTTTTCAGGCGACCGCGCTTCGAGTGGCAACGCACTGCATTGCCACTGAACTGATGCTTTATTTGCCAACTATTTGTTGCCAGGCTCAGGCAACCTTTAGCTCATTGGCCAGACGCTCATGTTCGGCAGCCCAGGCGGCATCTATGGCAGCAACTTTGACAAAGGCGGGCCTGCTGCAGACGCGCTGGATATACTCCATGATGACCGGTGATTCAGGTACCAGCTTGAACATGGTGCCCCAGCGCAAGGCATTGCCCCAGAGTATGTCTGCTGCCGTCAATTGCTCGCCCAGCAGATACGGGCCCTTTTCCAGTTGGGTCTTGATGATGCCGAGCATGGTATCAAAGTCGCTGTAAGGGCACATGGATGGGGCTGCTGGTGGATGTTGCGCAAACTTGTCAACCAGCGCTGGCTCATAGCAGGCAGCGTAATACGCCATCCAGCGCAGATAAGGGCCGCGCAACTGGCTATCCAGGGCAGGGGTCAAGCCTGCTTGTGGGAACAGGTCTGCCAGGTATAAGGACACTGCCACCTGCTCGGTGATCAGCTCATCTCTATGCAATAGCGCAGGCACTTTACCCATGGGGTTGATGGCCAGGTAGGCGCTTTCTCTTTGTTCGCCAGCCTTCATGTTCAGTACATGCAATTGATAGGGCGCGCCCAGTTCTTCCAGCAAGATCAAAGCGCCAGTTGCGCGGGTTTGTGGTGCGTAGAACAGGGTGATGTTGTCAGTATTGCTCATGATAAGACCTTTCTTTTTATCTCGGTGGCGGAATTGCCGGGCCGTTGATATAAGAATATGCCTCTATACCTGACATCTTTTGTCAGGTTGGTTTACTATTCATTCATATCTTAAAAAATAAAGCAGAAAACCCTCATAAAGCCATGCGTGCCAGCCGACTCATTTCTATCCTGACTATCCTGCAAGCCCGCGGTTTTGCCACAGCTCCAGAATTGGCGGAAGAATGTGCCGTCAACCTGCGCACTATCTATCGTGATATCGATGCCATGAGCGAAGCAGGCATACCTATCTATAGCGAGCGCGGGTCTGGTGGCGGTTATCGCTTGCTGGATGGCTACCGCACACAATTGAATGGCTTGTCAGCCAAGGAAGCGGAAGCCCTGTTCATGAGCGGACTAGCAGGTGCGGCTACCGATATGGGGCTGGGTTCGGTCATGATGGCTGCGCAAAATAAATTATTGTCTGCCATGCCTGCCTCTTTGCGCGAAGGCGCACTGGAAATGCGTTCACGGTTTTATCTCGATGCTCCTACCTGGTTTTCTCAGTCTGAGCAACCACAGTATCTACCTCTGGTGGCAGACGCAGTCTGGGAGCAGAAACGCATACATATACGTTACCAGAGCTGGAAAGGAGTCAAGGAGCGCGAGGTCGAGCCCTTGGGCATGGTCATGAAAGGTGGTTCCTGGTATCTGGTTGCGCAGGTCGACGACATGCCGCGCACTTACAGGGTATCGCGCATCCAGGAAATCGCTGTACTTGATCAGCATTTCCAGCGACCCTGCAGTTTTGACCTGACCGCATATTGGCGTAAATCCACAGCCAGAGTGGAGCAGGATATGCATAAAAATACTGCGACCATACGTCTGTCACCCAGAGGCGTGAAATGGCGAGAAGCGTTCTTGTCACCCTATGTCTATTCTGAAATGCGCTTATCCAGTGAACTTGATGCAGAGGGCTGGTGTGCGGCGACGATACCGGTAGGTTCCATGCCCATGGCTTGCGCAGAAATCCTACGCTTTGGTGGCGATGCAGAAGTGCTGGAGCCGCCGGAATTGCGCCAAAAAATCATGGAAGCAATAGAGCAGATGCAGATGGTTTACAAGAAGACCCTGAGCGAATGCTGAATGAGGCTCTGGAACATGAATCAGCATGCCGTCTGCTGCTTGGCTTGCCTGAGCTATCTTGCGGACTGTCCACCCTGCACATCGGTACGAGGACAAACGATATCGTCAAAATACCGTATCCGCGCTTGGATATAGCGGTTTTCTCCAGTAGTAGCCTCAGATTGCCTGAGCATCTGCCATCCGGCAGTACCGGCAAATACATGAACATAAGCGTTGTTAAACAAACGGTCGCTACGTGCGCTTTCCCGCACTACTGCTATGCAATTTACTTGCTACTCGCCAAGGCCAATAAATCAGCCATGGAACCTGCAAAAATATCAGTATCAACACTCCCGCTCACGCCTGCGACTGTGCCCGACTCCGAGTTTTGCCAGAAGGTCCATTTACTCCAGCCATTGGGCAACTTGGGTTGTGCGACACCATATTGTGCAATCCACAAGGCGTATCTGGCAAAGCTATTGTTCATGTATTGATTCCAGAACGAGGGGCCAGTGTAAATCATGGGCGTGCGCCCCAGCGCCTGCTCTACCGTATTGAGCCAGGTCTGTACATTCGCGGCCAGGGTTGCGCTGCCAAAGTCGCCTTTATAGGCTTCGATATCGATGACTGGTGGCAAGTCACCCACCGCCAGGCTGCCTACAGCCTTGATGAAATTATTGGCCTGGCTTACCGGATCATCCGTGCTTTCATAAAAATGATAGGCACCACGCAACAGGCCTGCCGCCTTGATACCTGACCAATTGGTCTTGAATTGAGAGTCGACATAAGTATTGCCATCAGTGGCTTTGGCAAAGGCAAAGCCTATGCCAGCATTCTTGACGGCAGCCCAATTCACGCTCCCCTGATAATGAGATACGTCGATTCCTTGTACAGTCGTATTGCCCGCCATATTGTTCTCCTTAGCTAAGCTTGAATTTTGGATGAAACGGCAAATCAATAAGATAGCAGGATTGCATGAAATTATGCAAAAAACAAGATCGTTGCACCTGCTATCATCAATAACAAGGTGCATAGGCTGGTGAGGCTTGAACATCGCGAGACTATATGGAACTATATGGCTTGCATGGCAGAAATAATAGCCATACATTGTCGATTTGCTTAACCATCACATTGCTATTCATGAACATACACCTGACTCTCATGCCCGTCCTCGCTTTGCTTGCTGGTATTTGCATCCTGATTAAACCCAAGCTCGTCAGTTTCATCGTCGCACTTTATCTCATTGCTATCGGCCTTATTGGTATCCTGGGCCTGGGACGTATAGGTTTGCACTTGTAAGCACTCAACCAGGGGCAAACCTGAAACTGGGCTTGTCCTGCATGCTTGTGCGAGAGCCAAAGTGCATTCCTGCTTGCCTCGCAGCCTGCTATGGAAGTGCTACACTTTGACTAGCGTCTGCGCTTGAGCGCATTGCACTTGGTGGCAGTTGAGTGGAGGAGTGGGTGAAGCAATTTTATAGACTAACGATGCTGCTATGTATGTTCCTGCCCGCGTTAGCACAGGCAGGAACTTATCGCTGCGTATCGCTGGATTACCCACCCTTGATTTATAAAGATAGCGATAACCGTGTCAAAGGCTTCGCGGTGGATATCGTCAGTGCTGTTTTCAAGAACCTCGGGCATACGATAGAAGTTGAAATCTATCCCTGGGCCAGGTCGCTGGAAATGCTCAGGACTGGGGAGCGCGACTGCATCTTCACTATTTTCCATTCACAGGAGCGTGAGCAGTTTCTCGACTTCAGTGCAGAAGCGATCGTTCCACAAGTGGTTTATTTTTATACTAAAAAAGATAGCCCTATTGCTTTCAATGGGGATATAGCCAGCCTGGCAGATTTGCGCATAGGGACAGTGCGCAAGATCAGCTATGGTCAACGTTTTGACGATATGCGTGCCAGGCTAAAGCTTGATGAAGCTTACGAACTTGAGCAAAGCATGAAAAAATTGCTGATAGGACGGATAGATTTGTTCCCCAGTAATTATTACTCTGCCTCTCATTTGCTCAAGCTACCCAGGAATAAGGATTGGGCGGATAAAATTGTGCAATTACCCGTCGCCGTTGATGTCGTTCCCAGTTACCTGGCATTTGCTAAATCCAAAAAAATGACTTCACTGCGTGATAGCTTCGATCAGGAATTCAGGAAATTTCTGACAAAGGGGCAGTACCGGGATTTACTGATTAAATATCAGCTGGAAAACTCCCCCGAGCTGATCAGGTTTTTGCAAAACAGATAGTGACGTAAATATTATTGCTACAGGGCCGCGCAATCTGAGGGGCAGGCTTTGCGAGCCTGCCGCAGCTAGCTATCTGATGCCAAGTAATCAGCTCATGAGGGTCAGCTCGTTCTCGCCCAATCCATGATCCAGTTGTCTTCCCAGGTTTTGCCATCATCACGGGAAACCGCCTGTTGCCAGCGGCAAGTCGTGGCAGAGATATTGTCCCAGATGCCGCGCACCTTGATGGGCTTGCCTTCATCCTCTTCATCTGAAATAAATACACCAATGCCATTCTCAAAACCGCCGATGACACCCGGTGGTGCGAGCACGCCATTGCGCCCATTGACCCAGAAGTCTGACCATTGCCGGTTTTCCACATCCAGCGTGCGCAAGCCCATGCCGCTGAAATTGCGCGCCGGTATGCGCAGTTCTTCAACACTGACGACCCCGCCTAGTATGCTCCAGCAAGTGGCTTCCCCTTCAAATACATCCCATTCCCTGGTGGCTGGGTTTTTCAGACGACGGTGACTGATTTTCCATGAGCCGCTGAGGAAATCGAATTCGCCAGGCTTGCCATTGTGCTGTTTCTTGTCCATGGGTTTTGTGCTTTCGGTTGTGGCTGCCGCTGCATTGGCGGCTAATTGGCTGACGGCGATACCGGCTGCGGTTTGCAGCAAGACTCTTCTTTGTGGATCGTGGCTTGTTGCACTCATGGTATGTCTCCTTGATTGAGCTTGTGAATTGAGCTTGTTCTGAAAAGCTTGGCCATGATAGGCTGCAATTCTTGACAAAGAATGTCAGGAATTATTTCGGAGTAGTCATTTATGCGTGCCAGCCGTTTGCTTTCCATCATGATCTTGCTGCAATTGCGTGGCAGGGTGGCGGCCGAGACGCTGGCTGCTGAATTTGAGGTCTCGGTGCGCACTATCTACCGTGACATTGATGAACTCAGTGCAGCCGGTATCCCGGTACAAAGCGACCGTGGGCCACATGGCGGTTTTCAATTGATGGCAGGTTATCGCAGCCAGTTTACCGGCCTGGAAAACGACGAGGCCGAAGCCTTGTTCATGATAGGTTTGCCAGGGCCTGCTATTGCGCTGGGCTTGGGCAATGCTGCAACCCGCGCCAGCCGCAAGCTCATGGCATCGTTGCCTCCCAGCTTGCGCGAAGGTTCGCGCCGCATCGCTGATTGTTTTCATCTGGATACCAATGACTGGTATCGCAATGAGCCAAGTACTATAGAGTTACCGCGCATTGCCCGCGCCGTACTGGCGCAGCAGAAATTGAAAACCAGTTATGAAAGCTGGTCTGGCTTGCGGCAATGGCAAATGGAACCTCTGGGCCTGGTGCTCAAGGCAGGTGCATGGTATCTGGTGGCAAATAGCCAGAGTCGAGCCAGCAGCTCTAAAAAATTACGCATTTTCAAAGTCGTGCACATCAATGACATGCAAGTGCTGGAAGAGCACTTCGACAGACCTGATGATTTTGATTTGCCGGATTTTTGGAATGAAGCAACAGCGAGATTTGAAAAAGAACTCAGATCAAATACGGCACATTTGCGCGTGTCGACTACAGGTCTGGACAGGATAAGCAAACTGGGTGCCTTTGCAGCGCAGGCAGTCGAGGCGCAGCGGGATGCTAAGACTACCGCCCAGGATAGCGTATGGCAAACCATCACCCTGCCTATAGAAACCATAGAGCATGCGGCGCAAATGTTATTGGGAATAGGGCCAGAACTTGAAGTGCTTGCACCACCAGCATTGCGCCAGCGCCTGCGTGAACTTGCCTGGCAATGCTATCAATTGCAAGAGCAGACTGGTGCTCAGGATTAGCTTGGGTTTTAGCTTGCACGGTAATGATGAACCGCAGATAATTCTGCAGCCCATCAGGCTTTCATAGCGAATCAGGCAAAATGGCAGACATAATCGAGAGTCTCCAGTGTTTCAATCTCGAATTTTGCATTCGCAGGCACATTGAATTGCTGGCCGCCTTCATAAGTGGACCATTCAGCTTCATCATTGATGCGCACGCGGCATTTGCCTGCATTCAGTTCCATGATTTCTGCGACGCCGGTATTAAAAACCAGGCTGGAAGGGAAGATGATGCCCACGGTTTTTTTGCTGCCATCGGCAAACAATACAGTATGGGAAACGCATTTGCCATCAAAAAACAGATTGGCTTTCTTGACGACGCTGACTTGATCGAATTGGGTAGACATTTTTAAATTCCAAGAAAAAACGACCCGCGCAAATCAATGGGCGGGTCGGGATGGTGTAGTTATTCAGGTTTTATTGAAGCGTTACTGACCGCGTTTTGCACGGGCATTGGCTGCAATACGCATGCGCAATGCATTCAGCTTGATGAAGCCGCCAGCGTCGGCCTGGTTGTAGGCGCCGCCATCTTCATCAAAGGTCGCGATGTTCATGTCGAACAGCGAATCGGTTTTGGAATCGCGCGATACCGTGATGACATTGCCCTTGTACAGCTTCAGGCGCACCCAGCCATTGACTGTGTGTTGAGTATGATCAATCAGGGTTTGCAGCGCGACGCGTTCTGGTGCCCACCAGTAGCCGTTATAAATCAGGCTGGCGTAACGTGGCATCAGGTCATCTTTCAGATGGGCGACTTCACGGTCCAGGGTGATGGATTCTATCGCACGATGGGCACGCAACATGATGGTGCCACCCGGCGTTTCATAGCAGCCACGCGATTTCATGCCGACATAACGGTTTTCCACCAGATCCAGACGGCCTATGCCGTGCTTGCCACCCAGGCGGTTCAATTCTGTCAGCACGGTTGCTGGTGACATGCGTACGCCATTCAGGGCAACAATGTCACCGCGCTCAAATTCTACATCCAGGTATTCTGGCTGGTCTGGTGCAGCTTCAGGGCTGACTGTCCAGCGCCACATCGATTCTTCGGCTTCGGCACTAGGGTTTTCCAGGTGACGGCCTTCAAAACTGATATGCAAAAGGTTGGCATCCATGGAGTAGGGCGCGCCACCGTTTTTATGCTTCTGGTCGATTTCTATGCCTGCATCTTCAGCATATTTCATCAGTTTTTCACGGGACAGCAAATCCCATTCACGCCATGGAGCGATGATCTTGATGCCTGGCATCAGCGCATAGGCGCCCAATTCGAAACGTACCTGGTCATTACCTTTGCCTGTCGCACCGTGGGAAATGGTGTCAGCACCAGTTTCCTTGGCGATTTCGATGAGGCGCTTGGCGATCAGGGGGCGGGCGATGGATGTACCCAGCAGGTATTCACCTTCATACACCGTATTGGCGCGGAACATAGGGAAGACGAAGTCGCGCACGAACTCTTCACGCACATCATCGATAAAAATATTTTCAGGCTTGATGCCAAACTTGATGGCCTTGGCACGTGCTGGCTCCAGCTCTTCACCCTGGCCCAGATCGGCGGTGAAAGTGACGATTTCGCACTGATAATTATCTTGCAGCCATTTCAAAATGACAGAGGTATCCAGACCGCCAGAATAGGCGAGGACGACTTTTTTAGTATCGCTCATGATGTGCTTTCAAAAATAAACTAACTTTATACTGAAGACCTAAAAGCTCACCACAGAGACACAGAGGCACAGAGAAAATCATGAGAGAGCACATCATTCATTTACCTGCTTCTTTGTTTCGATGACAGAGGTTTATTTGATCTTACCTTTCCAATACAAATACGATTTAGCAGAGACAACAATTCATACTCAGAGGTTTAACTGATTAAAGAGTAAACGCTTTTCAACAAGATTTTCTCCGGTTTTTCCTCTGTGTCTCTGTGCCTCTGTGTTGAGAGGTCTTTCCAAAAAATAACCGTATCAGCGAATCTCGCCAACCACTAAATATTCCAGCAAGGCTTTTTGCACGTGCAGGCGGTTTTCGGCTTCGTCCCAGACTACTGACTGCGGACCATCGATGACACCGGCAGACACTTCTTCGCCGCGATGCGCGGGCAGGCAGTGCATGAACAGGGCGTCAGGATGGGCGCGGGCCATCTTGGCTTCATCGACTATCCAGCCATCAAAAGCCTTCAAACGTGCCTGGTTTTCATCTTCATAACCCATGCTGGTCCAGACATCGGTATTGACGAGGTCAACACCTGCGCATGCGTCGGATGGGCTGTCAAAGACGGTGTATTGCGATTTGTCTGCCGTCACCTGCGCCATATCCATGTCATAGCCTTTAGGCGTTGAGATATGCAAATGGAAATTAAATACCTGAGCTGCCTGCAACCACGAGTACAGCATATTATTGGCATCCCCTATCCACGCCACCTTTTTACCGGTGATGGAACCACGGTGTTCTACATAGGTAAACACATCGGCCAGTACCTGGCAGGGATGATGTTGATTCGTCAAGCCATTGATGACGGGCACGCGCGAGTTAGCGGCAAAGCGCTCTATCATTTCCTGCTCAAAAGTGCGGATCATGATGATATCGCACATGCGCGACATGACCTGGCCCGCATCTTCTACCGGTTCACCACGGCCTAGCTGGCTGTCGCGGGTATTCAGGTAAATCGCAGCCCCCCCCAGTTGATGCATGCCCGCTTCAAATGACAGGCGGGTACGGGTGGAATTTTTTTCGAACACCATCACCAGGGTTCTATCCAGCAAAGGGTGGTAGGTTTGATAAGCCTTGAAACGTTGCTTGATGATGCGGGCACGCTGCATCACGTATTCAAACTCGGACAAGGTGAAATCAGAGAACTGCAGGAAATGTTTGATAGCCATAAATAAAACGGGCAGCATTTACATGCCGCCGCTTGTCATAACTGCTTAATTATAAGGGATTAATCAGGGCTGCCCATATTAAATTCCGGGAACGGGCAAGTTTGATCCATATTACTTGGAGCTTGCCTGAAAAATAAGCTAGTCAGCCGCTTAATCTTCAGCTTGCTCAAGCTTAGCATTAAAAACAGATTCCCGCGCCAGACTAGTTCAAATTACATGTAAAGAGTACTTGCAGTTTCCCTGCTTAAATTAATTGCTTTAAAAAATGTATTTGTGAACTTTCGTCAACTAGCTGGAATTTCAAACTGGTTTGTTTAAACTAGATTTTATTGCTGTATTTGCATAAATATTTGTAGTCAGTCCCGAGTTCGGGCGCAATTCCAGTTGAATTGTAAGCAAATGCAATGAAATGTAAATAAATGCAATACTAAATTTCCAGAGTTCGCCCTATGCCTCTCAAGTGAGCAGGCCTGCAAACGGCGAATATTTTTTAAATGTATATTTAAAAGCAAACAAACTATGAGCGCACTGTTAGCCGGACTGACCGTCCTGATTATTGGCGATAGCCATATGTCCACCCAGGATTATCTCATCACCACCTTGCATGACGACTTGATGAGCAAAGGTGCTGTGGTGTATTCCTTTGGTGCTTGCGGTGTCGCTGCAGGTGACTGGATGGTGAAAAGCCAATCCCCTTGCGGTGGTGCCGTGCGTATCAAGGATGGCCCGGTAGAAGTAAAGACCGGCCAGGATGCCATGACACGACCTTTTAATGAACTGGTAAAAACATATAAACCAAATCTGGTTGTCGTCGTCAATGGTGACACCATGGCTTCTTATGCGGCCCCTGAATTGCCCAAGACCTGGATCTGGCAACAAGTCTCGCGCCTGACCAAGGGTATTAAAAATAATGCCGTGAACTGCGTGTGGGTTGGCCCTGCCTGGGGTACTGAGGGTGGTAAGTTCAACAAGACTTTTGCACGCGCCAAGGAAATGTCCGGTTATTTGTCCGAGATCGTCGCCCCTTGCACTTATGTCGATTCACTGACCTTGTCCAAACCAGGTGAATGGGCATCGTCCGATGGCCAGCATTTTGATTTGGCGGGTTACAAAGCCTGGGGTGCAGCGATAGGCAATGCCATCTCTTCACCAGCAGTTTTGCAAAACATCAAAAAATAAATACTGACTCTGACCATCCATGAAAAAGCTTATCCTCGCCTGTTTTACTTCTGCCTTGACGTTGGCGGCGCATGCCGACAATCCTTTGTATGAAACCGGACCTGCTCAGGATTCATCCTTTGTCAGGTTTCTCAATGCAAGCGAAGATAAGGCTAGTGTCGTCAATGGTGCTGCCAAAGTGGCATTGACAGCCCAGGGGGATGGTCGGGTGTCCCGTTTTTATCCAGTCAAGGCGGGTGCCAAGCTGGCTGCCAATGTCCAGGTTGGTAATGCAAAAGCGGTAGTGGAAGTGGTGGCGAAACCGGGCGAATTTGTGACCATTGCCATTGTCAGCAATGGCAGTGGCATAGAGGCTGTGGTCGTCAAGGACACGCCTACTGATTTCAATGCCAGCAAAGCTTCGGTCGCCTTATTAAACCTGGACAATTCCTGCGTTGCCGCCAGCTTGAGTGTCGCAGAAAAGAAGACTGCGATACTTGATACCGTCAAACCAGCCAGCCTGCAACGCCGCCTGGTCAACCCCATCAGCCTGAAGACACAGGCAATTTGCGATACCAAAGATGTGGGCAAGGCAGTCGACCTGGGGCAGTTGCAGCCGGGCGAGCGCTATAGTGTGATACTCATGCCTGGCAAAAAAGGTCGCCAGACTTTCTTTGTACGCGACACTACCTCCTGATCTGAGCAAGGGCCCTTGCCATGGTATTTGCGTCCCTGGAGTTTCTGACACTCTTTCTTCCCTTATTTTTTGCCCTATACCTCGTCACGCCCCAGCGTTTTCGTAATCACACCCTCTTGGTGGGGAGCTGGCTGTTCTATGCCTGGTGGACCCCCAAGTTCTTATTGCTGATTATTGCCCTGACGGTGCTGGCATGGGGTGCTGCAATACTGATAGACAAGAGCCAGGATGAGCGCAGCAAAACCCGCTTGATGGCGTTGGCTATCGTACTCAATCTGTCTTCCCTGGTCTGGTACAAATACACCAATATGCTGGTGTATTCGCTCAATACCATTTTGACCGGGCGCGACATGCCCACCATACCGTGGGAAAACCTCATGCTGCCGATAGGCTTGTCCTTCACGGTCTTGCATGCTATTTCTTATATTGTTGATGTGCGCCGCAAAACGGTGGATGCACAGTACAGCATCATTTCTTTCAGCGCCTATATGGCGATGTTCCCGCATCTGATCGCCGGCCCAATTGTGCGATACAAGGTCATCGACACCGAATTGCGTGAACGGGTTTTTTCCATCGACAAGTTCGCTGCTGGTGTGCGCCGCTTCATGGTCGGCTTTTCGATGAAGGTCCTGATTGCCGACACTTTGTCACCCATCGTGACCCTGGGATTTGGCTTGCATAATCCCAGTTTGATCGATGCCTGGACTGCCTGCGCCGCCTACACCCTGCAACTGTATTTTGATTTTGCGGGCTACAGCGCCATGGCAATAGGCCTGGGCCTGATGCTGGGTTTCGACTTCCAGGAAAATTTCAACAATCCCTATCTGGCGGTATCGATACAGGATTTCTGGCGGCGCTGGCACATGACCTTGTCGTCATGGTTGCGTGATTATCTCTACATCAGCCTGGGCGGTAACCGCGGTGGCCCAGCCCGCACCTATATCAATCTCTTGCTGACGATGGCAATAGGTGGACTCTGGCATGGTGGCGAGAATTGGAATTACCTGATCTGGGGCATTATCCAGGGCACGGCGCTGTGCTGTGACCGTGCATTTACCCAGCGTGGTTTGTCCATGCCTAATTATTTGTCGCGCACCCTGACCTTATTCGTCGTCATGCTGGCGTGGACAGTTTTCCGTTCTGAGAGTTTTGCTACTGCCACGGATATCTGGGCTGGTCAGTTTGGTATGCACGGTGTTGCCATGGGTGATGCTATTGCCCAGGCGCTGCGTCCCAGCATCATCCTGACCTTTGTGCTTGGCCTGATCTGCGTCGTCTATCCTGCCACCAAAATTGGCAAGCAGGGCGGCCTCGGTTTTGCGGGCTGGAGCATGACCTGGCCAGTGCTGACTTTTGCTTATGCTGTCGTGGTTCTGGCCGGGCAAAAAGCAATTCCCTTCCTGTATTTCCAGTTTTAGGAGATCATCATGAGTGAGTGTTTTAGTTTTGATCCCAAAAAAGCTGGCTGGACACGCTTTATCCCTGTTGCTGCCTTTGGCGTCATCATGCTCGGTGGCTTTGCTGTTACCCAGACATCCTTGCGCGATGTGCCAGAAGAAAAATGGGAAGGCATAGGCAAAATACACCGTCTGCTGGATGGCGAAGCAACGAGGCAGTTTTCAACCCAGTTGAATGAACACTTCCTGTTAAGCAAACCATTCGCAAAAATTGAACGTGGCGTGACATGGACAATCGCGGGTGATACGGGCGCGTCTGTACGTCGTGGCTGCGATGGTTGGTTGTTTTTATCAGATGAGCTGACCCCTTATGCGCATGCAGCAGAGAATGCAGCAGCCAGGGCCAGGATCATTACCCAGACCGCCGCTGACCTGCAAATGCGCGGCATCAAACTGGTGGTTGCCGTCGTGCCCGACAAAACTCGCATAGAAGAAGATCATCTGTGCGGTTTGCATCGTCCCGCAGCATTTGCCAATCGTTTAAATGACTGGGTCAGCACGCTGGCAACTAACAAGGTCGAAGTGCTGAACTTTGCACCGGCGCTGTCAGCCATGACAGGCGAGCGTTATTACCGCAGTGATTCGCACTGGAATGAGCGTGGCGCCAACCTTGCAGCGACAACCCTGGCAGACCGCCTGCAATCTTTGAAGCTCGTCGATAAGCCAGCAACTGCACCTGACCCCAAAGCCATACAAAGTAATACGACCGAGCGTTCTGGCGACCTCATGCGCGTCTCCAATCTTGAAGGCCTGCCAGCATGGATGCGCCCGGCAACAGAAGTAACCCAGGTCAGCAAGGTCGCACCGGTAGCAGTCGCCAGTGATGATTTGTTTGGCGATGCAGGCTTGCCGACCGTTGCCCTGGTTGGTACATCCTTTAGTCGCGCAGCAAATTTTGTCCCTTTCCTGAGCCAGCATCTCGGTGCCCCGGTTGCCAACCTGGCCAAGGATGGCGGGGATTTTGATGGCGCAGCTTACGCTTATCTGAACAGCAAAGAATTCAAGTCTCAGCCACCTAAAGTCGTGGTATGGGAAGTGCCAGAGCGCATGCTGCAAAAAACACTGACTGCATCAGAAAAAAAATGGTTGGAGACTTTTAAGTCATAATCCTGATTTGCTTGGGATTTGGGCCATGCTAAATTCACGTCAGCAGTTGAGCATGTTTGTACCTGTACAAGCCGCGATAGAGTTGGAACAAGTGCGGCGCGTAGTCGATCCTGTGCAAAGCAGTCTTATCCCGGCACATATAACTTTATGCCGCGAAGATGAACTGTGGGATTTACCTGCGGTCAGGAGCAGGCTGCAAAACTTGCACCTGCCTGCCATATCCCTGAGTTTTGCTCCTGCAGAAATATTTTACGAGCACGGCCTGATCATGCATTGCATAGCAGGAGAGGATGCATTTCTTCATCTGCGCGAGTTTGTGCTGGACTCAAAAAACATCAGGGCACAGCGCCCGCACCTGACTCTGGCTCATCCCGGAAACCCCAAGGCTCCCGGTAATTCCCTGGAAGTTACAAGCAGCCTGCCGGCACCTTTGCCGCTTGTTTTTCCCAGCATTTGTCTGATAGAACAAAGCGGCAATGATCCCTGGCGAGTTCTGGAAACTTATGAATTTAGTGTTGGTGCATGAGTTAGCTCCGGCGGCATTTTTTTCGACATATGATATGCTGAACTTTCACTTGATACCGTGGCGTTGGATTTCCACGGGAAACTCCCTTCAGCGCGCCAACATTGCTTATGAAAGCAGAAATACAAACAAATAAAATCGTCGTTTTGTTAGGCTCAGGGATTAGTGCTGAGAGCGGTATCCCTACTTTTCGCGATGCAAATGGCCTGTGGCATAACTATTCCTGGGAAGCTGTGGCCAGTCCGAGCGGTTGGCGCGCCCATCCCGAAGTCGTGCTGGAATTTTATAATGAACGCAGGTTGCAGGCAGCCGAGGCACAAGCCAATGCCGCACATCTTGCTCTTGCTGAACTTGAATCGGCTTATGAAGTTGTTGTAATCACCCAGAATATTGATGATCTGCATGAAAGAGCAGGTTCTTCAAACGTCATTCATGTACATGGGCAGTTGAATCACGCACGCGGCACTTCTGAAGCGCGCAGGCGTTATCGTATTGATGCGGCGCCTATACAATTGGGGCAATTCTGTGAAGACGGTACGCAACTACGCCCGGACATAGTCTGGTTCGGTGAAGATGTTGAATATCTAGAAGAATCCAGAAGGCATATCGCAACCGCTGCCAAGGTTCTCGTGGTCGGCACCTCATTGACTGTTTTTCCCGCGGCCTCATTGGTCAAGGCCGCGAGGGGCAGGGCAGAGAAAATACTGGTTGCGCTGGCAATGGACAAGTTGCCTTATGGCTTCAGGTTCATGCGTGGCAAGGCGAGCAGTATTGTTCCATTCTTATGCCAGGGCTGGTTGACCGAGCGCCAAAATGGGGGGCGGTATCCTGATTCATATACGCACGTTTCCTGACGAGAATGGGCTGTAATTAATACAGCCATTTCCTCACAAGCTCAGTGCCGTGGCGCTGGGCCAGCAGGTCTAGACCGGCTTCTTCATTCTCATGTATTTCTGCCAGGCAGCGTATCATCAGTGCATCCAGGTATTCTTCCACTGAGGTGAAGAAGGGGCTGAGCATGCTGCCATCATCGTGGTCAAAATAAAAGACTTCGTTGCTCCCACGAAGAAAGCAAAACATATTGCCGTTGCCCAGGTAGTCACCAAAGACTATCATGTCTTCAAACAGCTCCAGCACTTGCGCATCTTCGTGCTCCAGCATGTCAACTATGCCGGGGTATGCTTGGAGCAAAGGCTGGATAGTGGTATCGCCGTCAGGGCTGACACTGCATAATTTTTCTGCCAGCGACAATGCACCAAATTCACGATGGTAGGCCTTCAACGCAGGTGGTAGCGAGCAAGACAAACGCGTCTCCAGATCGAGAAGTTCAGCTTCACTCACTGGTGCGAAACGCGCCTGGCTAACATGCCCTTCCCATAATGCGGCGTAGGCGGTAATGACAGCACGATACCATGCTGGTCGGCTCTCTGAAGAGAGTTGTTCTGGCCAGCATAAATCGGGGCAGCCTGGAGGTGGCCAGTGATCAGTCGATAAATCATCTTGCATGGTGTTTCCTGTTTGGCGTGGCATGGTGCTCAGGTCTGGTTTAATTACACACTCTCTTGTCAGACTGACTCAATACTTTTGCCTGAGTGATTAGCAATTGATAGATGGGATAGGGCCAATGTTCAAAAATTTTCAGTTTGCCGCGCACAGGGCAACTGGATGTGGCAAAAATCTTGTTGGAGTCAGTTTGCATGTATCCCATCTTAAATTTGATATCTTCGGGAAAAGGATTGCTTACTTCCAGCAGCATGTCTTTTTGTTTTTCCATTTGCGTGAAGGTAAAAACCAGCGTGCGCTCAGGGTGTTCATTGGTGCTGACTGCCTGTTCCAGCTTGATTGCGCCGTCGATTATGCTTGCTTCTATGAAGACAGTCTCTCCAGGAAAAACTGAAATCAGACTGTTATTCATTAATAGAGGTACAGCATTACCGGCCTTGGCCTCAAATTGATGCGTGGGGTCAAGGTAAAGCTTGACGTCTGGTGTGCGGCATAAAGTCTGTTTGCACAGTTCTTCCAAACTCAAAGGGGCTGCGGCTGTCTGGGCGAATGACGGTGCAGCCGACAAGCAAGATAACAGGCAGATGAGCCCGGATATGAAAAGTCGCATATGCTTTAGTAACCTATGGTTTGCTTGGATTCATGCACCAGTTGTTCAAACATATCATGCCGCATGGTCGAAATTTCTCCATCCTTGACTGCTGCCAGGATTGCGCATCCAGGTTCGGTATGGTGGTGACAATTATAGAATTTGCATTTACCCAGGTGTGGCAAAAATTCTGGGAAGGCGCGTTCCAGCATGCCTTCGCTCAAGTGATGAAGACCAAATTCCTGGAAGCCTGGCGAGTCGATTACATAGGAGTTGGCATCCATGTGATACAGGCGGGTGAAGGTGGTCGTATGCTTACCGGTGTCCAGCGCCGCCGAGATTTCACGGGTGGCGATTTCCGCATCCGGGATCAGCAAATTGATGAGCGAAGACTTGCCCATGCCAGACTGGCCGATGAGGATGGTGCTTTGCCCCTGCATCAAATTGTGCATGAGCTGGCGCGTGCCTTCTGGGTCTGTTCTGACAGATACTTCATGTACTGGATAGCCAAGCTTGGCATACAGGCCTACGCGTTCCCTGGCCTTGGGCAGGGAGGTAGTGACGTCGACCTTGTTCAAGATCAGATGTGGTTTGATGCCGGCGGATTCTGCCGCCACCAGGGCGCGTGATACCAGGTCATCGGTAAAGCTGGGTTCTGTCGCAACGACGATCAGCAATTGCGTCAGGTTTGCTGCCAGCATCTTGGATTTATACTGGTCAGAGCGATACAGTAAAGTCTTGCGCGTGGTGATGGCTTCTATCACACCCTGGTTTTTGGATGTCAGGGCGTATTCAACGATGTCGCCTACCGAGACATCGCTTTTCTTGCCACGGGTGACGCAATGGAGCTTGACTTGCTCGCCGTCGATCTCGGCCTGCACCAGGTAATGGCGGCCATGGGCGGCAATGACTAAAGCCTGTGAACGCGCCATCAGGAAAAACTCTGCTGAAAAATCGCATCTATCTTGGCAGCGCAGATAAAGTCATTTTCTGAAATCCCACCCTTGCCATCATTGACGGTATGCGTATCAAATTTGATGACGCAGCGGTTGTAGGTGACTACCAGTTCCGGGTGATGGTCTTCTGCATGGATCACATAGGCAATCGCATTGATGAAGGCCAGGGTTTCGTAGTAATTCTTGAACTGGAAAGTCCTGACGATGCGCGGGCCATCTTGTGCCCATTCTGGAGTGGCAGCAAAGTAAGCTGGCAGGCTGGCGTCATCGAGGCCGGTTTCTGTGTGCTGGGATTTTTTCGCCAGCAAGTCTGTGGATTTAATCATGATATCTCCGTTATTGTGCAGCCAGCAGGTGGTTGATGCGCACCGATGCTGAGGGGTGTGAGTCATAAAACGCCGAATGCAGGGGATCAGGCGTCAGGGTAGATGAATTGTCGTCATACATCTTGACCAGGGCTGTGACCAGGTCATTGGCATTGGTATGTTTGGCGGCAAAGGCATCGGCTTCGAATTCGTGTTTGCGTGAAGTGATCGCACTCAGTGGTGAAAACAGGAAAGTAAACACCGGCAAGACCAGCATGAACAAAATCATCGCCATCGCATCATTTTGCGCCAGCAACATAGGGTCTACGCCCAGGCCAGTGTAGAACCAGATTTGCTCTTTAAAAAAGCCCAGCATGGCCATGAAAACCAGCGACAAGGCAAACATGACGACCATGCGTTTGATGATGTGTTTGAGTTTAAAGTGACCCAGCTCATGCGCCAGTACGGCTTCAATCTCATTGGGTGCCAGGCGTTCCAGCAAGGTGTCATAAAATACGATGCGCTTGGCACCGCCAAAGCCGGAGAAGTAGGCATTGCCATGACCGGAGCGTTTTGAGCCATCCATGACAAAGATGCCTTTCAAGGCAAAGCTGACGCGTTTGCTCAGGTTTTCTATACGTTCACGTACTTCTTCATTGTCCAGCGGCCAGAACTTGTTGAACAAGGGGGCGATCACGACCGGGAAAATCAACATGATCAACATCTGGAAAACGATGAAGAATGCCCAGGCATACAGCCACCACAAGCTGCCTGCCTTTTCCATCAGGGTCAGTATCACCCAGATCAGGGGCAGGCCCAGCACTGCGCCTATCAAGGTATTCTTGATCATGTCAGTGAAAAACAGGCCCAGTGTCATTTTGTTAAAGCCAAATTTTTCTTCCAGCACGAATTGTGAGTAATAGGTAAAGGGGAATTCGATCACGCTGCTAATGATGGTAAATGCCACCAGCAGGCAGATCTGATACCACATCCCAGGCCCAGTAAGCTTTACCAGGTGCACAGATAGCCATTGCAAACCACCAAACAGGGTGAAGCCAACCAGGACGGCGGCATTCAGTAGCAACATGATCATGCCCAGCTTGGTTTTGGCAATCGTGTAATCCGCCGCCTTTTGATGGGAAGCCAGACCTATTTTTTCTGCGAATTGCGCAGGAACGGCTGCACGGTGCTGCAGGATATGACGGATATGGCGAGAGGCCAGCCAGAACTGAATAATCAGGCTCAATAGCAGGAAGGAAACGAATAAAACCGAAAAAACGGATGAAATCATGGGAAAATGTGACATTCGATAAGTAATAGCCAAGGAAGAATTATGTCACAAGCGACCGACATTCAAACAAACACTGCAAATCCTGCCACGCCAGCCCGTCCAAATGAGTTGAACCTGATCTGGCTGGATATGGAAATGACAGGCCTGGACCCGGATACAGATCGTATCATTGAGGTGGCCGTGGTGGTAACAGATTCACAATTGAATGTGCTGGCAGAAGGCCCGGTATTTGCAATTCACCAATCCGATGAAACCCTGGACAAGATGGATAACTGGAACAAGGGCACGCATGGCCGCTCTGGCCTGATCGACAAGGTCAAAGCCTCTACCGTGACGGAAGCGGATGCTGAAGCAGCCCTGATCGCTTTCCTGAAGCCCTATGTACCTGCAGGTAAATCGCCTATGTGCGGCAATACCATATGCCAGGACCGCCGTTTCATGGCGCGTGGCATGCCCAAGCTGGAGGCTTTCTTCCATTACCGCAATCTGGATGTGTCGACCTTGAAAGAACTTTGCCGCCGCTGGAAGCCAGAACTGGCCTCAGGCTTTAAAAAGCATCAGAAACATACTGCCCTGGCAGACATTCTGGAATCGATAGAGGAATTGAAATACTATCGTGAGCATTTTATTAAGGAATAAATCTGTTTGAGATAGTGTTCTTAAAGCTTTGCCAAGCAATAGAAAATGCTCCCTTGCTATGAAGCGAAAGGGAGCATTTTTCTTATTTAACATATAATTAAGTGAGCAATTAGATGGCTAACTTAACGTCGTTAAACTACATCTGATTACATCTTTTTACCACCCAGATGTTCTACTGTCAATTCAGCAAATTTTTCATACAGCCAGCTCAGGCGCATTCCATCCTGGCCGCCAGCAAGGCCGCCCAGCGCGTAAGAGGCGCTGATTTCGAAGCGATTGATTTCCTTGCCTGTGGCATCTTTCAGGATAACGTCACCGACGATGTGGTCATTGCCAGCCATAAAGCCAAACATGATGGCTGTGAAAGCAGAGCGTACACGAAAATCTTTTACTAAAATCTCAACCGTATTGCTCGCTTCTGGATTGTTTTCACTCAACAGGTTTTGTGAAGACATCGCCCGTTTTACATTGTCAACCAAAGCATTTTGATCAAATTTTAAATTGTCGCTAACTTGTTTCTTCGCATCTGCTGACAAAGAAATAGAAATGGATTTAGCCGGGCGAGTCGAGAGATATTGTTTATTGCCGATATCTGCGTGCTTGACGCCTGACGAGCAACCAACCAGTGCAAATGCAATCAAACTTGTAGCGATGAGACGAGCGAACATGAATTTTTCCTTTAATAGCTTTAATAGCTTTAATGCTTTAATAGTTATATTGGCCGCAAAATTACGGCCCGTCATTAGACTAGAAAGCACTTATCTTTACAAGATGTTTAAAAAATAATTAATTTGCATAAAGGCGGGATTTTTAAGCTGTTTAGGCGGGATAAAAATCATTGAGCTTAGCTCAGGCAGTGTTTGCACAAAAATGGCAAAGAGTTTACTACGTCGAAAAAAACGCACTAAGCGTGCATTCGACAGGCGTGATGCTGCGGCAGTTTTATCTATCGAAAAGAAAATCCTGTCATTGCCAGCTTGCAAACAAATGCAGTGTTGTCTTATGGGAAAGGATTTCAGGCCGGGAATGTTGAATGAGGAGCGCAAACAATAAACGACTGTAGCAAGCGTCAGCGGGAGTGCGGCAATAGCAAGAATATGAACCTGATCCAGCTCGCGCTTAAGATTGTAAAACAGGTATTTAGATTGACAGCGCCAGGTACTTAAGTAATTGACGCTGCGTGTAACATGGTTGGATTGATAATCGCGATTGCGTATCAAACACCCAGCAATTCAACTTCAAATATCAGTGTTGCATTGCCAGGAATAACGCCACCAGCACCGCGCGGGCCATAACCCAGGCTGGAAGGGATAGTCAGCAGGCGGGTGCCGCCGACTTTCATGCCTTGTACGCCTTCATCCCAGCCCTTGATCACATGACCAGCGCCCAATGGGAAAGAAAATGGCTGACCACGGTCTTTGCTGGAATCAAACTTCTTGCCTGCGCTACCGTCAGGATTTTGCAACCAGCCAGTGTAGTGCACATCGACGTGGTTGCCGGCTTGTGCTTCTGCGCCTTCGCCAACTACTTTATCTTCGTATTGCAGGCCGCTTACTGTTGTGATTGTGCTCATTATTTTTCCTTGGTTTTGCGTTTTATAACGCTGTTTATTCAATTCCGGCCTGTTGTTTGCGCGCTTGGGCTGGTAGATGCAGTCCAAAGCGACAATCGCCGGATATCCTATAATTTATTGCTTTTTAGTAATTTTCAGGCTATCAATAACAGAGTGAAAATCACCGTTCTTCCATGATTTTTTGCATTACATCGAAAAAAGCTGGCGCAATTGTAGAGCAAAAGAAAAGACTTGGGACAGTACACTTTACTTTCTTGCTCTAAGAGCAACACGACTTGACTTGATTTTGAACAAATTAAGTAAAAAAGCTGAAAAACAATTGAAGGAAAGCTCTTTCCTTATTGTCATGCGCTGTAAAATGCCAGTTCGATTTATTTTTTGCGGTCTTCTTTCATGCGTAGTCGTATTTTGTTGTCGTCTTTGGCGTTTTCTTTCATTTCCGGTTTTTCAGCGTATGCTGCCCAGGCCAATGTCGTTGTGGTATTGAACTCGCGCGATGCAACCGTGAGCCTGCTTGATCAGACCAGCTATAAAGAAATCAGTACCTTTCCTGTCGGCAAGGAGCCTCATCATTTGATGGCCACGCCCGACAATAAGTCCCTGATCGTCGCCAATGCGGTGGGTAACGAGCTGGTATTTCTTGATCCCAAGAGCGGCCAGATCCAGCGTCGCGTGAAAGACATTGCAGACCCTTATCAAATCGGCTTTTCACCAGACCAAAAATGGTTTGTCTCAAACTCACTGCGCCTGGATCGTGTTGATTTCTATAAATTTGATGGTCAGGAAATGAAGCTGGTACAACGTGTGCCACTGGCCAAGTTACCTAGTCACATGGCTTTTGATGCGGCCAGTACCACGGTGTTTATTACCCAGCAAGGTAGTGACCAGGTTTCTGCGATTGATCTGGCCACCCAAAAAGTCAAATGGACTATCCCTGTCGGCAAGCTGCCAGCAGGTATATCCATGACACCTGATGATAAATACTTGCTGGTTGGTATCATGGGCAGCAATTATGTGGAAGTCATAGACTGGCGCACCCAAAAAACCGTGAAAAAGATCAAGGCGGGCGAGGGTACGCATAATTTCCGAGCCCTGGGTGACAAGCGTCATACCTTTGTTTCTAATCGCACCTCCAATGAAATCAATATCCTGGATCAGCAAACCCTGGAAATGGTAGGCAGCATCGCTGTACCTGGAGGGCCTGATTGCATGGAAGTCAGTGAAGATGGCAAAACCCTGTGGGCTACGCTGCGCTGGATCAAAAAAGTGGCCGTCATTGATATTCCTTCCCGCAAAGTCATCAAAATGATACCGGTAGGCCGCTCCCCGCATGGTGTGTACTTTGCCAACCGTGCTGGCAATATGTAAATTGTTGCGACCTGTGCATATGGCCAGATGGGCCATGGTGGCCATGTTGACTGTGCCTGTCATTAGTGTGGCAACTACTGTGGCAACAACCGTGGCAGGCAGCTGCAAGGGGACAATCTACCTGACGTTTGATACTGGCAGCCAGTCGCAGGCAGAATTGATCGCCGCGACCTTGCGTCGCCATCAAATCAAGGCGACATTCTTTCTGGCGAATGAAAAAACCGTACAAGGCGATTATTCGCTGGACATGAGCTGGTCACCTTACTGGAAGAAGCTGGCTGAAGAAGGTCATGCTTTTGGCAGCCATACTTTTGACCATGTATATGTCGTCGGTGATTTGCCAGAGGGACGTATCGCCGTCAAGCCGCAGTTTGGTGCGCATGCGGGTCAGACCCTGCAATGGACAGCACAAGAGTATTGCCAGGAGTTGCGTCGTGTCGACCAGCGGTTTTTTGCCTTGACTGGCAAGAAGCTCGATCTTTACTGGCGCGCACCTGGTGGCAAGTTGACACCCAACTTGCTCAAAGCCGGGCAGGCTTGTGGCTACCAGCATATAGGCTGGTCACCTGCAGGTTTTTCTGGTGACGAATTATCCAGCGAAAAATTCAGCAATCCCGTATTACTCAGAAATTTACTCGACAAGCTCAGGGATGGCGATATTTTCATGGCGCATTTGGGTATATGGTCACGCAAACAAGCTTGGGCACCAGAAAACCTGGAGCCACTGCTGAGTGGACTTGAGCAAAAATCCTTTTGTTTTGCTACCCTACGCGAACATCCCGCTTACCAAAATTTAAAGCAGCAGAAAAAATAATGACTATTTCCGATCTGTTCACAAGTCTGCAAGCCTGGATTTTTGAAACGATAGTACAACCCGCCATGTTCAATCTGGGGCTGGGTGAATTTGTGGAAGACTCCTATGAAGGTGTCGAATGGTTCATGCTCGGTGTTTTGCAATTGATCGTGCTGTTTATCATTTTGCGTCCGCTGGAAGCCTGGATGCCAGTGCATGAGATCAAGAACCGCTATGCGCGCTGGAATGACTTCATCTATACCGCTTTGCACAGGTTAGGCGCATTTTCCATCCTGGTGTTTTTCGTGCTTGATCCTTTGCTCGACCAGTTGACGGCTATTTTGCATTTGCAAGGCGTGAACCCCTTCAACCTGGAAAATATCTGGCCAGGCATGCTGCAATATCCTGTCTTGCTATTCCTGGTGTATTTGTTTGTGCTGGACTTTTTTGATTACTGGTATCACCGTGCCGAACATCAGTTCAACTGGTGGTGGGCCCTGCATAGTCTGCACCATAGCCAGCGTGACATGAATTTGTGGAGCGATAACCGTAATCACTTGCTGGATGATTTCATACGCGATATTTATATGGGCCTGATCGCCATTGTCATCGGTGTAGAGCCGGGGCAATACGTCATGCTGGTGATGGCATCACAAATGCTGCAAAGCCTGCAGCATGCCAATGTGCGTATACATTTTGGGCGTATCGGTGAATACCTGCTGGTGTCGCCCCGCTACCATCGCACCCACCATGCCATAGGCATAGGCCATGAAACCCATGGCAAGGGCACTCTGGGTGGGCATAATTTTGCAGTACTGTTCCCGATCTGGGATGTGCTGTTTGGCACGGCATTGTTCAGCAAGGAATTTTCTCTGACTGGTATACGCGATCAATTGGCTGCTCCTGAAGGCAGCGCGCGCAACTATGGCGAAGGATTCTGGTCACAGCAATGGCTGGGTCTGAAGCGCATGTGTGGATTTGACAAGGAAAAACAAACATGAATATGGCATCTGTCATGCGCGCCTGGGGCAGGGCAGTAGCGGCGCAATTACACTATCGTATGTTGTTGCTGACTATATTGCCATTTATGGTCGCCCTCATATTATGGGGTGTGATCATGTACTTGGGTTTGCAGGAAGCAATGGATTTTATCCAGACCTGGCTGACTGAACATGATGGTTTTGCGCGGGTCCGTAGCGTACTCAGCATAGTAGGGCTGCTCGCCCTGAAGATGATTGTCGCACCCCTGGTCGCCATGTGGGTGATGTTGCCGCTGATGATATTCACCTCCTTGCTGTGTATAGCCCTGTTTGCCATGCCTGCGATCAACAAGCATGTGGGTGGACGTGATTATCCAGATCTTGAGCAAAAGAATGGCGGTACTTTGTTGGGCAGTATCTGGCATTCCCTGTCTTCATTTGCCATCTTCGCCATCGTGTGGGTACTGACTTTGCCCCTGAATCTGATCCCATTTGTCGGCCTGGTTTTGCAACCGCTTTTGTGGGGCTGGCTGACGTACAGGGTCATGGTGTACGATGCATTGGCCCTGCACGCAGATGCAGAAGAAAGAAACAGTCTGATACAAGAACATCGCTGGTCTTTGCTTGGTATGGGTATCATCGCTGGCTTGTTTGGTGCCGCACCTGGCTTGTTGTGGCTGGGTGGCGCTATGTCTACCCTGTTTTTACCGGTGTTAGCGGGGGCGGCGATCTGGGTTTATGTATTGGTTTTTGTATTCACCGGCCTGTGGTTCCAGCATTATTGTCTTGAATCCCTGCAGCGTCATCGCACTGCGCAGCCTGCTGTATAAAAAGGAGAAATCGTGGCAATTGGTCTGATTATCGTTGGTGATGAAATTTTATCTGGCAAGCGTGAAGACAAGCATATGTCCAGGGTCGTCGCCTTGCTGAAGGCGCGTGGTATGCAGCTTGACTGGGTGGAATACATAGGTGATAACCGTGAGCGTATCACCGCTACCCTGAAGCGCAGTTTTGCCAGTGGCGACGTGGTGTTTTGCACAGGCGGCATAGGGGCGACGCCAGATGATCATACACGCCAGTGTGCGGCAGCAGCTTTGGATTTGCCAATAGTCTTGCATCCTGAAGCCAAGCTACTGATACAGGAACGTATCATGGATATCGCCAAAGAAAAAGGCGAAGTGGCTGACCTGACGACACCCGATCATTTACACAGATTGAAGATGGGCGAGTTCCCGCTGGGGGCAGACATCATCCCCAATCCTTTTAACAAGATCGCTGGTTTTTCCATACAAAACCACTTTTTCGTTCCCGGCTTCCCGGTCATGGCCTGGCCCATGCTGGAGTGGGTGCTGGATACGCATTTTTCTCATTTGTTCCATCAGCATGCTCAGTTTGAACAATCGGTACTGGTGTACGAAATTGCCGAGTCCATGGTGACCCCTTTGATGGAGCAACTGGAAGCAGATTTTCCGCTTATCAAAGTCTTCAGCCTGCCTACAGTAGGCAGCGCAACTGAGCGCAGGCACATAGAGCTAGGCGTCAAGGGCGATGAGCAGCAAGTACCTGTCGCCTATGAAAAAATGCTGGAAGGCTTGCAGCAATTGAAGGCGGAATTCATTCCTACTCCTGCCAAGACTGCATGACAATGCAAAAAATAAAATTCACCCTCTTTAATCTACGTGATTTGCTGGTCGCTTTTGGCCCGGTTACGCTGATGGTGGTGATAGTCTGTGGCGTAGGTTACTGGCTGGTAGACCCGGCCCCGCCGCGCGTGATCGATATTTCCAGTGGCCAGGAAAACGGTTCCTATGAGCGTTTCGCCAAACGCTATGCGCAGGAGCTGCAAAAAAATCAGATCACCTTGCGCCAGCAATATTCGCAAGGGTCTGAGGAAAATCTGAGCCGTATCAGTGACCCTGAATCTGAAATTGAAGTCGGTTTCGTGCGCAGTGGTTCTACCGATGAAGCCCTGGCGCATGAGCGCGGCCTGATATCGCTGGGCAGTCTGTTCTATGAACCTATCTGGGTGTTTTATCGCAGCCCCAAGGAATTCACTACCATCAGCCAGTTCAAGGGCAAGACTGTCAATGTTGGCCCAGATGGCAACGGCGTCGCCAAACTGTTCAGCCAGATTTTAAGTGTCAACAGCATGTCAGAAGAAGATGTGAGCATACAAAAACTGGCAGATACTCCAGGTACAGTCGCCTTATTGGATGGCAAGGTCGATGTACTGATCTTCAGTTCAGCCAGTGATTCACCCTTGGTGCAAATGCTGTTGCAAACACCAGGCATACGCCTGTTTGATTTTGTCCAGGCAGAAGCTTATACAAGGCGCTTCCCTTTCCTGTCGCATGTCATCCTGCCGCGTGGCATTGTCGATATAGGCAAGGATATCCCTGCTCATGAGTATCATTTGATCGCACCAACAGCAACCCTGGTCGCGCATGAAAGCCTGCATCCGGCCCTAATGGGCCTGTTGCTGCAAGCCGCGCACAGGATACATAGTGGTGCCGACTGGTTCAGTCGCCAGGGTGAATTCCCATCTGACAAATATACAGAAATACCGGTAGCGCATGAGGCCGAGAAATTCTATAAAAACGGCCCGCCCATGTTGCAACGCTATTTGAGTTTCTGGCTCGCCAATTTCATAGAGCGCATGTGGGTAGTCATCGTCGCTCTTGGTGCCTTGTTCTTGCCATTGTCCAAGATCATCCCGCCCTTATATGTATGGCGGATACGCTCACGGATTTACCGCTGGTACGGACAATTGCGGCTGGTCGAGCAGGCGATAGAAGAAGTCGCGCTTGAAGACAGACATAGCATCGCAGAAAAACAATTGCGCCAGTTGGATGAGATAGAAGAAAAGGTCAACCGCATCACCATACCGCTGTCCTATGCGGAAGAACTATATGGTTTGCGTAGTCATATCGCTTTTGTGCGATCAAGGGTGCAAGCCATGCTAGCTGCATCCATGGAGCAGGCGGCGCAGTAATGGGACTGTACTTCCAATAAGGATTTTCAAGGCAAATTTATGCTTAAGCAAAAAACTACCAGTGGAAGCAAATTTGCCGTACCTCGCTTATATAGACTACTTTTAAAGAGCATGGCTGCAGTTTTGTGTCTGATATTTCTGATGCTGGTGTGTGGCCCCTGGCTATTGTATGCATACGGTTTGTCAAACATCGTCGGCAGGCCCGAGCCCGCAAAAATTGCAGTGCTCAGCCCTGAAAACAAAGCACTGATCTGGAAAGAAATGCAAGAGCATGGGGCTATACAAGTAGAGGTCTTAACGCCCTATGACATATATTCTCTGCTCCTGGATAAGCCCTATTCTGTTGGCTCAAACTTAGCCTGGTATGTCGCCAGAAACTATAATTACGATCACCTGCAAGACCGCCGCATGGTGAATTGGCACATCTCTGGCGAGGCACTTACTGTGTGGCTGACGCGGCACTGGAGTAGCGATGAATTGCTGGCCAAGGCACTGGAAATTCGTCAAAGCAGGGTGAAACCATAAATTCATCATGCGTTGGCAGTGCAAACTACGGGACTGCGTTTGCAGTCTGTGCATGACAATTGGCAGTTCATCGCATTTAATGAGGGCTGATGCCAGAATAATTTAGTATCGCAGCTACATTTAATTTCTTCACTGGAAAAAACATGCTGCGATACGCGATGTTATTGATCTTTCTTGTTCCCTGTCTGGCGATTGCAGCGGATGAAGAGCACTGGTTATTGCAAGTCGATAGATGGGGTAACCGTTCTTACCAGACCTTGAGCATTCATGTAGACGGCAGCAGTATCAGCGGCAAACTTGATGGTGACCAGCTTATTGGTACGCGCACCGCCAAAGGCATAGCGTTCACGGTAACGGACGCTGACAAGGCAAAGTATTCTTACACTGGCACCTTCAGCAAGAATGCCATGCAGGGCACAGCAGACTTTCCCGACACCAATAATCCGCAAGCGAGGGCCTCGCATACATTCAGCGCACGCAGGATACCTGATCGCCCCGCCGGAGCGGCCCGCCAATACGATTTTAAGCCCACCGATTATTCTAACGAATTCAGCCCGCATCGCTTGCCGGTATTGACTATCTGGCCCGGTGATACCGTGAAGACCAAGACCATAGATTCTGGTGGCGTCGATGAAAATGGTATCACCAAAGCCTTGTATGGCAATCCACAGACTGGCCCGTTTTTTGTCGCTACTGCCGAAGCAGGTGATACGCTGGTCATCCATCTTAAACGCTTGCGCCTGAATCGCGATTATGCCGACAGCCTCGACAGTATCGTCGACAGGGCAATGGGTACAGCACTGGCAGCCAAAGCCACACATCTTGGCAAGCCCATACGCTGGAAGCTGGATAGGGAACGTGGTCTGGCAAGCCCAGAAAAACCGACAGAAGGCTTGCGTAATTTGAGTTTGCCAGTGCGCCCTATGCTGGGTGGGCTGGCGGTTGCGCCTGGCAATGGTTCTCCACCTATATCCACAGGTGACACTGGGCGCTTTGGTGGCAATATGGATTTTAATGAAGTCGTTGAAGGTAACACGGTCTATCTGACTGTGCAGCAACCTGGTGCCTTGTTGTATCTGGGTGATGCCCATGCCTTGCAGGGGGATGGCGAGACTTCGCAGTATGCACTGGAGACATCCATGGATGTGGAATTTACCGTGGATGTTATTAAAGGGAAATCTGTCAATACACCAAGAGTAGAGTCACCAACCCAGATCATGGTATTGGGGCAGGCTGGTTCACTGGATGATGCTCTGCGGGTAGCAAGCAGCGGCATGGTGCAGTGGCTGCAACAGGATTATGGGCTCAGCCTGTCAGAGTGCGCCCAAATTTTGGGCAGCGCAATCCATTTCAGCATTCCCAATCTGGCGGGGCGCAGCGTAGGTGTGGCAGCAAAACTCGACAAGACTGTGCTGGCAAACCTGCGCCGTCAATGAGGGCAATGACCAGGGTGCTGGCTTGCCTCATTGACGATCTGCATGGCCGGAGCCTGATTACGACTGATGTGTGGCCAGCATGTCACGCAGGCCAGGGTCTGCAATAGCGAATACATCAAATATACCCAGAGCCTTCAAGGCGGGCAGGGCTTCGACGACGGCTGCTTTTGCATCAGCGCGTACATCTGCTGAACTGTCTGGCTGCAGATAGGTCTTTGCATTGACCACGAAGGCAGCGACCGTGCCTTTTCGGATGGTCAGACCGTCGATGGTGGTTGTATTGATGTTGTCTGGCAGTATGTCTTCGGCTTTCATGTTGTTTCCTTGTGGGTGAATGGAGACTGAAGTTTGCGCTTCATGAACGAAAGTCGCTTGCGATATAATGCCAACATGTATCGAACTGAGGCCAAGCCCTTACCCCTGATTAATCCTGAGCACGCCAATGCGGATGGCGGGGCGCTTGCCTACGCTGTCTCCAGCAAGGCCCATGCGAGGATGACGCCAGAACACAGCCATGCCCGCGGTCAGTTGCTGGCAGCAACGGCAGGCGTGCTGGTGCTCGAAGCAGAACAGCAGCATCTGCTTGTGCCTCAGGGTTATGCCATCTGGCTGCCACCGTTTATCCCTCATGCCTTGCGTACCAGCCATTTGTTCAATGGCTGGAGTGCCTATCTGGCACCTTCAGAAATGCTGCCTGCCAAAACCCAGGTGTTTCCAGTATCCGGTTTATTGCGTGAAGCGGTTTTACGCGCAGCCAGCTGGAGTGTCAGCGATCAGTTGAATACAGCTCAAGAGCGTGTGCTGGCCGTTATTGTCGATGAAGTAGCGAACTTGCCGCCTCAGGATTTTGTACTCGCCATGCCTACCGACCGCCGCCTCGTCAAAATCGCCAGTGCATTATTGGAAAATCCTGGAGATCCGCGCCCCATGCAAGAGTGGGCGACATGGGCTGGCATTGCGCCACGCAGCATGTCCCGCCATTTTGCTGACGAAACAGGCATGAGTTTTTCTGACTGGCGGCAACGTGCCAGACTCATGCGGGCGCTGGAATTGCTGGCAGCAGGGGTTGCAGTTACCAGCATCGCGCTGGAACTGGGTTACGATAGTCTGAGCGCCTTTATCGCCATGTTCAAGCGGCACTTTGGTGTGCCACCGAGCCAGTTTTCGGCAGGCGATCAATGAGTTCTCTTCCATTAACATCATAAGGCAAGATATGCTGATCAAACATGAATTTGAAGTCAGGGCGAGCGCCAAGTATCTGTTTGACCTGACCCAGGATTACACCCTCAGGCAAGAATGGGATACCTTGACTACCGAATCCTATCTGTTGAACGCAAAACAGGCCGCGGTAGGTGCGCAGGCACGCTGCATAGACGGCAATGGTCTGGCGATGGACATAGAATATGTGTCATACAAGCCAAATGAAGTGGCCGCCGTGAAAATGGTGAGCGGCCCCTATATTTTTGATCAATTCGCAGGTGGCTGGCATTTCAAGGCCTTGTCGGATGATCTGACCCGTGTGCGCTTTTCGTATAACATCACGGCGAAACCACGCTGGCTGTCGTGGCTGCTGACACCAATACTGTGCCTGAAATTCAAGCGCGAAACAGAAAAGCGCATCGTCGCCCTGACTGCCTACGCTGAACAGCAATTTGCTGCGCATCCTCAACTAAGTGAAGCGTAAGCGTATCTGCCATCAGCAGACTTCAATACTGCTGGCTCATGGAGTGTTCTTTGCTTTTGCGGGGCGATTTGCTCAAGCTGGGTTTTAGCTGGGCATCGGTAATCTTGAAGGTTTCTCTTTTATCTCCCATCAGGGCACGCAATTCCTTGATGCTGAGATCACTGATTTCATGCATGGTAATCATCAGTGATGGCCCTACAGGCAAGCGCAGGTGACGGATTTTGCTGATCACTGGCGGTGCCACATCCAGCATTTTAGCCAGTGCCGCATCATTCTTAAGATGCAGGCGTTTGATCAGGGTATCAAACAGGCGATTGGGGTCATACTTGATTTTATCCGACTGTAGATTGAGTAGGTTGATCATTATTCCTCCGTAAGTTTTCTTAATTCATGAAGCAAGCCCAGCCAGCTTAATGAGTTAAAAAATCCCTGTATGTACGATAACTCACATAGTGGAGGAATTGTAAGCCGCGCTGTTTTAGCCCTGGTCCTGCAAGGCCCCAGCCAGTAAGCGCAGAGCTTGCCTGAGGGCGTTGTCATCCAGCGCCAGCAAATTGTCCCCTACATACCACTCAAACATGCACTGTCCCGGCAAGGCTGTGTGTACCGTATTATTGAACAGCCATATCCCATGCTCTTGCGCGATACGATTGCGGATGGCGATGGCATTCTCCCTGTCGACAGGCAAGTACAGATGCAACATATTGCATTGTGGTGTGGCTGGATTAGCTTTGAACTGCGGATAGGCACGCAACTCTTCATATAACCACTGCGTGCGTGCAAAGCAGGCGGGCACGGCAGCCAGCCTGGCGTCAAACTGCATGGCTGCTGCCACTACATAGGGGCTGCGGCGGAACACGCTACCGCCTTGTCTGTGCATCCACACCCTTGCCTTGGCAATGAAGTCGGCGCTGCCCAGTAACATGGCACCACCCAGGCCGCCTATGCCTTTGTAGAAGGAGACATAGGCAGTATCAAAGCCTGCTGCCACCTCGGCCAGGCTGCGGCCATAACCAGCGGCAGCTTCCCACAGGCGTGCGCCATCCATATGCAGATGAATGTCTTGTTCGCGGCAATAGGCCTTGATGTCGTCCAGTTCTTCCCATGCAGGCAATTGCCCACCTATCTCACGCATAGGCAATTCATACTGGGCTGCAGCGATTTTTTCTGGCTGGGCCTGCAAATCTTTCTTTGTCCATGGGCGATGCGGATTGCCAATTTGCAGGGCCTGGAAATGCTGCAAC
The DNA here is from genome assembly GCF_049340345.1 of Undibacterium sp. Di27W. Taxonomy (NCBI): domain Bacteria; kingdom Pseudomonadati; phylum Pseudomonadota; class Betaproteobacteria; order Burkholderiales; family Oxalobacteraceae; genus Undibacterium; species Undibacterium sp. Di27W. Next base: position 94,983 of record NZ_JBMPOS010000013.1, read on the forward strand.
AACTGATAATTACTGCGTTCATGTACAAGTATGTGGGAACTGGCATGCAGGGCCACCAGCGAGCTGCCCCTTTCTTCACAGGCCAGGCGCAGGGCCGTGACCTGGGTCAGGGTGCCAGTGATGCAAAACAAGCCTGCTTCCATGCCCAGCAAGGCAGCCACTTTTTTTTCAAAGTCTTGGACCAGTTCACCTTCGCCATAAGTGTCATGCTGTACTTGATGTTCCTGGCACCAACTGGCCATCTGCGTAAAGCTCTGTGCCGGTGTGATGGCCTTGTGGCCGGGCAGGTGGATAGGACAATTCAGGCGCAGTGCGCTTATTTCTGCATCAGTCAAGAGAATCTCCAGCGGTTTATAGGAAGATAAAGCACATTTTGTTTCAATCAAGCACCAGTATGCCATGCCAGTTTGCTGACTTGTACGCTAGAATTACGGAATATATTTACTTAACATCGGCGCAACGCATGTCATCACCTACAGCCAATACTGCCAGCTTCATTACACCCTATGAGGCCGGTAATCAAAACCAGACAACTACCTGGGAAGCCTGCATACAGTTTTATCAGGATCTTGCTGTGCAGTTTCCGGCTGTCTTGCAGTTTGGCCAGATCGGTGTTTCTGACAATGGCAAGCCCATCCATGCCGGTATCGTTACGGCGGATGGTGTGTTTGACCGCGCCCGTATCAAGCAAGAACAGCGCCCCATTTTTTTCAATAATAATGGCATACACCCCGGCGAACCTGAGGGCATAGATAGCTGCATGGCCCTGGTGCGCGACTTTTGCGTTGAGCCTGAGCGCCTGGCTGCATTGGGCAAGACAGTGTTCCTGTTTATCCCAGTGTATAACGTTGATGGTTGCCTGAACCGCCAAAATACTTCACGCGTGAATCAGGATGGGCCTGAGCAATTTGGCTTTCGCGGCAATGGCCTGCACCTTGATCTGAACCGTGACTTCATCAAATGCGATAGTGAAAACGCCCAGGTCTTCAACCGCTTTTTTAGCGAATGGAGCCCGGATGTCATGGTCGACACCCATACCTCGAATGGTGCGGACTACCACTACACCATGACCCTGATACAAACCCAGGCCGACAAGCTCGGTTATGGACTAGGTCCATTTTTGCGCAATACCATGTTGCCCGCCATCTATACAGAGATGCAGGAACGTGGCTGGCCAACTTGCCCCTATGTGAACCCGGTCAAGGACAGCCCTGACCATGGCATAGAAGATTTCCTGGAAACCCCGCGTTTCTCTACCGGTTATGCAGCTCTGCATCACACCATAGGTTTCATGCCCGAGACCCATATGCTGAAACCCTATGCCGACCGTTACGCCTCCATGCGCGCGCTGGTAGAAACGGTCTTGGCATTCACGGTGGCGAATGCAGCACAGATACAGGCTTTGCGTGCCCAGGCCCGCCTGGCTGCCAGCCAGCCCCAGCAAGTGGCCGTGCATTGGGTGGCGGATCATGAACAGGCTTCCAGCTTCTTGTTCAAGGGTTACCAGGCTGTCTACAGCCCCAGTGTGCTCGGCAATTACACCCGCCTGTCCTATGACCGTAGCCAGCCCTGGGAAAAACCGATTGCCTATTACGACCACTTTGTCGCTGACATCCAGGTCACGCAACCCAAGGCTTATCTGATCCCCCAAGCCTGGCGCGCCGTCATAGAGCGCCTGCAATGGAATGGCGTGCAAATGCACAGGCTGGAAGCCGATACCAGCATGCAGGCCGAGGTATATCGCATACAGTCTGTGCAATCACGCCCTCATGCCTATGAAGGTCATATGTTCCACGACGATGTGCAATTGCAGGCTTTTGGCGAAAAGGTTACGGCCCATGCTGGTGATTATCTGGTCTCACTCGACCAGCCGCAGGCTCGCTATATAGTCGAAACCCTGGAGCCACAGGCGCACGACAGCTACTTCCGCTGGGGCTTCTTTAATAGCGTATTGGAAAAGAAAGAAGCTTATTCAGACTATGTATTTGAGGACACCGCTACCGACATTTTGAATACCGAACCAGAAGTAAAACAGGCTTTCGAGCAATGGAAGCAGGCACACCCGGAGTTACTCAGCAATCAACAAGCTGTACTGAACTTCATTTTCAGCCTATGCGCCAGATTCAAAGAACCAGAATGGCGTCGCTACCCAGTGTTGCGAATAATGTATTAATTTTTTGAAAATTGTTACAGGTTTTTACAAAATCATAATAGAATCCCCCTCGGGATTCCCCCCCTGTTTTATTATCTGAGAAATTACTGAAAGGTCATACATTATGTCTAAATTGCTTGAGTATTTGAATACACTGGATAAAGATGCGGAAGCACGTGCGGCGCATGCCAAGGACCCAAGTGCAGCGATGCAAAGCTTTGGTTTGAATGAGCATGAGCAGAAAGCGTTGTTATCTCGCGATAAGACGGTTGTTGCTGGTTCCTTAGGGCTTGATACGGATGATTTACCAGCAATTGATACTCTAGAATCACCATATTAAAAATAAGATTTTCCGCGGCACTTGCAATGATATTTCGACAAATTAGTCTTGTACTTTTCTTCCTATGGCTGTTTGTCGGAAGCATTTCTTTAGCGGGTGCCGCTGACACGGAAAATGTAAGCATTGATGATTTGCTTATTCTTGTCGGTAAGGAGTTGCGCACATCCCCAGAAAAAGCCTCAGATGTGCTGCTTAAACTACAAAGTTTGCAATCATCCTTTTCTCCGGCACAAAAAAATAGCTTCTACATTTTAAGTGCTTCTGTCCTTGGTTTTAAAGGACGACACAAAGAGCGAGTGGAACTCGTCCTTTCTTATATCGATCATGTTTCAGATCCAGATTACCGTGTTCGTTTTTTATATCAATTGTCATCTGGATATACCCAGTTAGGTGAATACGAAAATGCATTAATGGCAATGAATCAGAGTATTTTATTATTGCCAAAACTGACTAATATTCACGCCAAGATGGATACCTTGCAATCTGCGGTAACTCTACTCAATTCTTTGCGAGCATATGATGAGGCCCTTGCTTACGTCGATAGATTTCTGGCGTTGGATAAGGCTGATGGTCAATCAAATGTGAAGTGCATAGGAACGGCAAGTCAAATTGAAATTAATTTTTTGCGTGGAGAGCGTCAACGGGCAAGGTCGTTGATGTCACAAGGCATACAAGACTGCGATCAGGTTGGTGGCAAAGTAATATCTCAGATATTACGAGCCTTGGCCGCTATTGATTTGATTGACTCGGGAAATTATTTGCAGGGAAAAGGTGCAGGGATCGCCTTATTGGCAGAATTCTCTGAAGTAAATAAAAGCTCCGATTATAAAACTCAGCTTGAAGAAGCCTTGGCACGTGCTTTTTTAAATACGGGTAATTTGGAACAGTCTGAGCGTTATGGACTTATCGCCTATGAGCATGCGAAGGCAGGTAACGCAGTCCAGTTAATGGAAAAAACTGCTGAAACCATGGCAAGTATTAAGCGTGCACAGGGGCAGTACTCAAGTTCTTTAGAGTTTTATGAAGCGGCCCTGGTCTTGAAGAATCGGGTTTTAGACGATCAACTGCATAAAAACCTGGCCTTTCAGCGTGTCAAGTTTGACACTCAGGATAAAGCCAATCAAATGAGCTTGCTTGAGCAAAAAAACAAAATCCTGGCAGTTGAGCGTGAACTGGAAAAAAAGAATAATCAAAATCTTTTGCTCTTGATTGCTTTGGCGATAATCATTCTCGTTGTTTTGAGTTTATGGCTGATCAAGACTTTGCAACAGAAAAACCAGTTCCGCCAATTTTCTCAGACAGATGGGCTCACCCAGGCAGCCAATCGCATGCACTTCATCAGCTTTGCTAATGAGGCATTCAAAATGCGCACGGGCAGCGTCAGCGTTATCCTGTTTGATATGGATTTATTCAAGAATATCAATGATACCCATGGCCATGCCACTGGTGACTGGGTGCTGAAAAGTGTCAGTGAAACCGTCAAAACGCATTTGCGTAAAGTCGACTTGTTTGGACGACTGGGCGGTGAAGAGTTTGGTATTTGCATGCCAGACTCCAGCCAGGCATCAGCCCTGCAATTGGCAGAGCGTTGCCGCATGGCGATTGCGATGATAGATACCGAACCTAGCGGCCGTATTTTTTCTTTATCAGCCAGTTTTGGTGTGGCAACCGTAGATGGCAATGGGCTACGCAGTTTTGATGAAACTTTGGAGGCCGCCGACAAAGCCTTGTACAGGTCCAAGGCCGAAGGCAGGAACTGTGTGAATGTCTACAGGCAAGCCTGATTCACCCTTTGCTTTTTCAATAGTTGTTGAAAATTTATTTCAATTCTCTTAATGTGTTGACGTAAAATCATCCTTGGTATCACCCCTAGTTTGCTAACCAAGGAGAAAGTATGTCCAAGCTATTAGATTATCTGAATGCGCTCGACACCAATGCTGTCCTTATTGATGCGCATAAAAACGATCCACTTAAAGCAGCCAGGGAATTTGGTTTATCCCCGGAGGAACAATCTGCTTTAGCACAGCAAGATAAGCAAAGAATTGCAGCATTTCTCGACATCCCTTTTCGTGATTTTGATGCGATTGATTCACTTGTGGGCCATTTTGATGCTGCAGTCAATCAAAAAACAGTTAGTGTTTCTGAGGTTGAACTTGTCGATTAGTTGAAATACTAAATTTCAACATATAGCTGATGAGCCAGGTTCAATCAGGTGACTTGGCTCATTTATTATGCCCTTGAAAGCTTTGGTTTAAAGCAAAGGACTCATATATTCAAGCTCACTGTCATATCATCATATTGTTGAAAATATATTTTCCCTTGTCTTAAAATTAAGCATAAAATCCTTAGCAGTATCTAACCTAGGTTTTGCTAATCAAGGAGAAAGTATGTCCAAGCTATTAGATTATCTGAATGCCCTCGACACCGATGCTGCTCTTATCCAGACACATAAAAATGATCCTGAGCAGGCAGCCCGTGATTTTGGCCTGTCTGTAGACGAACAAATGATTATGTTGCGTCAAGACAGGCGTGAAATCTCTGCTTTCCTTGATATTCCATTCAGGGATTTTGATGCGCTGGATTCTATCGTGACGCGATTTGATCACGAAGATAGTGGCGTGTCACTTGAAATGGAAGAGACTCTGGCTGAATAGATTTGCTTACTGTAACAAATACTTTTTCTATATTTCATGAATAGAGCCTGGCGGGATCTTTGTTCCAGGCTCTACTCAAGTTAAGTTTTTTTTCTTTATATTCAATCTCAAAAATCTATGACAATTCAAAAACAAGGTTCACTGGTCTGTGTTGGTACTGGCATGCGTATGGCGGGCCAATTGACGCCGATTGCGCAAAGTTATATGGAATCTTTCGATATCGTCATTGCAGCAGTGCCCAATATTTTTACGCGTAAATGGTTGCAGGGTGTGGCCAAGGAATATGTCTGCCTCAATGATCATTATGATGACACCAGAGTCGATGGCAAGACCAGGCGTGATACCTACAGGCGTATGGCCGATACTATTTTGAAAGAAGTGCGCGCTGGCAAAAAGGTATGTGCGGCTTTTTATGGCCACCCAGGCATATTTGCCTGCATCTCGCATTTGGCCATTGCCGAGGCGCGAGAAGAGGGGTATGAGGCGCATATGGAGCCTGGTATTTCTGCGCTGGATTGCTTGGTAGCCGACTTGGGGATAGACCCGGGCAGCCATGGTATGCAGTCGATGGAATCGACACAGTTCATGATTTATAAGCGCACTCTGGACCCTACTGCCTTGCTGGTGTTGTGGCAGGTTGGCATTGCTGGTGACTTGACCTTGAAGCGCTTTGATACAGAACCAGCACATTTGCAAATCCTGGTAAATAAACTGGCGCAGTATTATCCGCTGGATCATGAAGTCATTTTGTATGAAGCAGCCACGGATCCCCTGGAAAAAACACGTATAGACAAGTTGCCTTTGGGTGATTTGCCCAAGATGAGTTACCGGCAAATCACGACCCTGGTAATACCACCGGCGAAACCCCTGGAAAAAGACCAGGCGATTATTGATGAACTCAATGCCCTTGCCGCCTTGAGGGCACAGGTTCAGCAAGCGGCTTGATAGCTCAAACTATGACTGGCAAGGATATGACCAGTCATAATGTGAGGAAACTTGCACCTTAAAAAGCCTTTCACGGCGAGCGCTGATTGCGCCATCTGTGAAGGGCTTTTTGTTGTCAGCTCATTATGCAAAGGCATGCAAAGGTATGTTAAAGCAGGCATACCAGTGATAAAAGTATCTAAATGTACTTAAATAGCTAATTTGTAAATATATTTGCTATTGCTGGCAGGTTACAAATATCTGCTTTCAATTTGATTTACACTTATTTAGAATTGGTCGCGTGAGACAAAATGGTTTGTCAACATGTTGGGGGATACTGATGAAAAAAATGATGAAAAACACTTTGTTAGGACTGGCTTTGGTCGGCGGCATGTCGGTGGCCTTTGCTGAAGGCGTGGACACCTCGGTTGACGGCATTTTCAATGCCCTGACAACGACGAGCAATTTGCAAGCTACTGTCGATAGTCTGGTTGCTGGTGGTGCCAATCCACAATCCATCGTTTCTGTGGCTGCTGCTGCAGGCATACCGCTGGATACAGTCAAGGATTTGCAGGTCTGCGTGAATTCTTCTGCACCTGATGCAACAGTATTGAGCGCTTCCTGCATGAGACAGCGTAGTCTGGTGACTGCCTATGCAGCTGGTGTGAATGACCCTATGAAATACTTGCCAGCAACTGCGGCAGGCAAGCGTCAAAGCAAAGATACCAGCAAAACCAACTAATACGATGTAGTTCGGTTTTGCCATTGAAAAAGGCGGGCATGTCACATGTCCGCCTTTTGTCATTCTGGCCTGGCAATCTCAGGCTTGCCTTAGCCATCCTGATTTGTATTGTTATGCTTTCTTCCTGAGCGGCGCCAGCAATTCACCGAGATTATTGTGATCAATCTCATACATCAGTTCCAGCAGGCGGCCAATTTCACCTTTGGGGAAACCTTCTCGCGCAAACCAGCCCAGGTAATTGCCAGGCAAGTCAGCGATGACGGTATCTTTATATTTACCGTAGGGCATTTTAAAACTCAGCAGTCTTTGCAGGTCATCTGCTTGCATGGTCTTAATCCTCTGACTTTTTACCGGATTCTGCGGGTGGTGTGCTGCTTGCTGCCTGGCTTGCGCTTGCTGGTGGTGCAGGGGGGGCTGTTACGGTTTTCTTTTCTTCCTCGGTTTCCTGGATATAGGGTACGCTATCCAGATAACGGTCCAGCAATTCAAAGAATTGCTCGTAGAACTGGCCGGTAGGTATGGTTTCGCTGGCGACTTTGACCAGGGCGTCATCAGTAGAGCCAAAGGGCAGGGAGACTGAGCCTATGGCGCTGACACCGATGCTGGCGGAAGTATTACTCTTTTTCAGCGAATAGCGATCACGCACGGCATTGGCAAAGACGGTGGTGCTGTTGCTGCCCTTGCTGTCTGCCACGCAGACGACATTGAATTCTATTTCTGCATGGATGTCGGCTTCTGGCTGGTACTTCCTGCGGCCTTTGAGGACTGAGGGTTTCCAGTCGCTGATGACATAGCCCTGGCTCAACAGGGCACGGCGCGCGGCTTCGCAGGCACTTTTTTCAGTACCAGGAAAACTACGGGTAAATACGCCGGTAGCACCAAATTCTTCATGCTGCAGGCCAGCGTGCTTGGTAGTAGTGCAGGCGCTTAACAAGGCCAGAGTGAGGGCGAGTGGTACAAATAATTTGCGGTGAATCATTTTTATTTCAATATGCTGGTCGAGGTGAGCTTGTGCGGGCATTCATGCCAGCGCTTCTTTTGCCGCCTCTTCTGGTGTTAATCCATCAAAAAACAGATCCGTGAACCATTCTATCTGTTCCTCTATATGGTCTTGCGCCTGGTTGACGGTAGCACCGCCAGCAACGAGGAAGCCTTCTACTTCGGTGCACCAGGCAATCAACGCCTCGGTTTCCGGGTCCAGTTCATTCTTTTTTGCCATGATGTTTCTTTCTTGCTTATAGGTGCTTATAGGAGTCTAGGCCGTATTTTAACTTGCCAGCACCATGGAGGTGTGACGGCTGCATTAAATACCAGGCAACAGGTGCCAGGTTATTAAGATATAACGCGGCGGTGGAGGATTTGGGTGACAAATATTGTAGAGAATTTTAAGACCAAAGAACTCACCACAGAGCAAGGAAAGACTGCTTGCAAGCAGTCTTCGTTGCACAGGCGAGGAGCATGCTCCTCGAAACCCCTGCTGCACCACTGAGACACAGAGTTTTCACAGAGAAATTCTGTTGAGTTTATTTCGCGCCTTAGGAATTTCTTTGCGCATGAATACAGGTAGTTCATCGTTAGATAAATAAGCTTAGCTTATTTATACGCTTTTCTCTGTGCGCCTCTGTGCAAACTCTGTGTCTCTGTGTTGAAAGATCTTAGAAACTCCCGGCAAACTGATAACGCTTACCCGGATGCCACATAGTCACGCTGGTGGCGATCATGTCGCGGGAGCGGGTGGTTCTGTGCAAGACCAGGCAGGCTTCCTTGGCTGAGATATGCAGCATCTCAGCGATTTGCCGGGGCGGCAGCACGGCTTCTATGCTGTAATCAACGCCTTGCAAGGGGGCCACTGCCACCAGGTATTCATTCGGTGTCATGGTGCTGAAGTCTTGTTGCAGGTATTCTGGCGTCACGCTGGAATTGACCCAGCGGTCTTCGACCTGTATTGCCACTTCGTTTTCAAAGTGGACAATGACAGAGTGAAATAAAGAATGACCAGGCTGTACCTGGAATTCTGCTGCCAGTTGCTCGCCTGCGACTTCTGCCTTCAGTTCATGTAATTCACTGCGGTGGGCATGGCCGCGTGAACGAATTTCTTCAGCGATACTTTTAATCGCCACCAGCGTCGCCTGGTATTTTTGTTGCGCCACATAGGTGCCGGAGCCTTGTATGCGTGTCAGGATTTGTTCACTGGTCAGTTCGCGCACGGCGCGGTTGACTGTCATGCGCGAGACACCAAACTGGCTGGCCAGCGCAGTTTCGGCAGGGATGGCATCACCTTCTTTCCATTTGCCTGACTGGATTTCCTGGAGCAGGGTATCTTTGATGACTTGAAAAGCAGGAATTTCTGGCTTGCTGGGTTTCACAGGATAGGTGACATGGAAGTAATGGGTGCCTGCATTTTCTCATAGCAAGTCAGCGATAGCGAATATATTGACCAGCACTGTCATTTTTTGCGCGGCAGGGCAGAAAATTTGCTGGCAATATCGAGTTCACGGAAGCGCATAAGGATGAAATCAACAAACAGCCTGGTCTTGGCAGGCATGAGTTTGCTGCTGGCATAGTAGAGTGAAATCGCGCCTATATCTGCATGCCATTCCGGCAGCAGGCGCAGTAATGCACCACTTTCTAAAAAGGGCAGGGCATGCAGCCTGGGGACCATGGCTACTCCTAAATGCAGCAGAGCTGCATGACACATCGCTTCGGGGTCGTCCATGATGATGCGGGTCTTGAGTTCCATCGTTGCTTCTTCGCCCTTAGCATTGCGCAGTGTCCATGAGCGCAACCTGCCGCTTTGAGGTGAGCGGCGCATGATGCCATCCAGGTCTGCCAGGTCAGTGGGTTTTGCTGGTATTTTGTGCTTGGACAGGTAGCCAGGTGAAGCCACCGGTATCACATGCGCCCGCCCGATCTCACGCGCAATCACCCCCGGCACCAGCTCTATGCCGCCGCCGATGGCGACGTCAAAGCCCTCTGCGATCAGGTCTACGCTGCGGTTGTCAAAATGCAGGTCGGGAACCACATCAGGGTAGGTGTTAATAAAATCATTCACCGCTGGTAAAACATAATCACGACCAAAGGCCAGTGCCAGGCTGATTTTCAATATGCCTGCTGGTTTGCCTGCAACGTTTTCTACATTTGCCAGGGCCGCTTGTATGCTGTCCAGCCCGCCACTGACCTGGGCCAGGAATACTTCTCCTGCCTCAGTCAGCATCAGGCTGCGTGTGCTGCGCTGGAACAGGCGTATCCCCAGGCGTGATTCCAGCTTGGCGACATTCTTGCTGACCGCTGCTGGTGTCAGCCCCAGATTGCGCGCTGCCTGCGAAAAACTGCCTGCTTCTGCACTGCGCACGAAAGATTCTATGCTGGACAGTGTTTCCATGATTTCTCCTTATTTTTCCCGATTACTTTCAACCTTTGGTTGAAAGTAATGTAATCGATTATGGACTATTTGTAATTGATTTTGAAGCGCAAAATAGCCTCATCCAATAAGGGATTAGAGAAATTCAACCGAAGCAAACAGGAGAACGACATGACACAAGTACTCGACACACAACAAGCAAACACATCCAAAGCAAACCTGGCCGGTAAAACAGCCCTGGTCACTGGCGGTTCACGTGGCATAGGTGCGGCGATTGCGCGCAAGCTAGTGGCTGACGGAGCTGCCGTTGCCATCACCTATTCCAGCAGTGCGCAGCAGGCAGAGCAACTGGTGGCAGAGCTACGTTCAGCCGGTGGCAAGGCGCTGGCTATTCGTGCTGATGCGCAAGATGCCGATGCCGTCAGGCAGGCTGTTGCAAGAACAGTGGCAGAATTTGGCAGCCTTGATATTCTGGTCAACAACGCAGGCGCGCTGGTTGCTGGCGGCATCGCTGACATCAGCATGGAAGACTATCAACGTCTGATCGCCGTGAACGTGACGGGCGTGTTTGTTGCCTCGCAAGAAGCGCAGCGCCATATGAAAGAGGGCGGCCGCATCATTAACATAGGTAGTGTCAATAGCGATTATGTGCCCGTAGCTGGCCTGTCGCTGTACGCCTTGACCAAAGGTGCAGTAGCCTCATTCACCCGCGGTCTGGCACGCGATCTGGGCGCACGTGGCATCACCGTCAATAATGTACAGCCCGGCCCGGTTGATACAGAAATGAATCCGGCCAACGGTGCTTTTGCCGACACCATGCGCAGCTACATGGCGACTGGCAAATACGGTACAGGTACACAGATCGCCAGCCTGGTTGCTTACCTGGCGAGTGAAGATGCGGCATTCATTACCGGTGCCAACCTCAAGGCGGATGGCGGCTTTGATGCCTGATATGGTAAGTAAAGATGTATGAACAAAGAGTCGGGTTGCCTGCAGGCTTGTGCAGCGCAGCCCGGCTTTTTTTGTGTGACAATGATGGCCGAATCCGGCGGGATATATCCTGTCGCATTGCGTAAGATTTCGATGTTTTTTACCTGATTAACATTTGGAGTTTTCATGACAGCCACAAGTTTTAGTAAATTCAACGAACTGCACCAGGGCAGTACACCCTTGTTGTTACCCAATGCCTGGGATGCCGCCAGTGCTATCCTGTTTGAGCGTGACGGTGCCACAGCGATTGCCACGTCCAGTGCATCGCTGGCCTGGGCGCTGGGCTATGCTGATGGTGGCACTGTGCCACGTGCAGAATTGCTGGCAGCTGTGCGACGCATCATGCGTGTCATCAAAGTGCCTTTGTCGGTGGATATTGAAGATGGCTATAGTGACGATGTCGACACGGTTGCCGACCTGGTAGCAGACTTGCAGCAGTATGGTGTGACTGGCATCAATCTTGAAGATGGTGGCGGCACACCTGAATTGCTGGTCGCAAAAATCAAGGCCATACGTAGCAAGCTGGCTGGTGCTGAATTCTTCATCAATGCCAGGACAGATGTTTATCTGCGTGGATTGGCGAGTGGAGATGCCGCCCTGCAAATGGCAATCAGCCGTACGCAAGCCTACCAGGCTGCCGGAGCCAGTGCTGCGTTTTTGCCCGGGCTTTGCGACGCTGCGGTAATTTCTGCAATTGCCCAGGCACTTGACATCCCTGTCAACATCATGGCCGTGCCTGGCATGCCGGACATTAATCAATTGTTTGCTGCCGGTTGCCGTCGTTTTTCACTGGGACCTGTAGCTTTCCAGCTTGCTTATCACCACGGCAGGGAAGGTGTGCACCAGTTTTTGCATCAGGGGCAGACAGCTTCATTATTCAAACATGAGCTCAGTTATCCATATATGAATGCAGCCTTGAATATTGATGGCTGAAATGAGCAACTGACAAGGTGCTGAAAAACAGATCATCCACGCTGGATGATCTGCTGAAAAGTTATCCATGCTGCTTCGGCCCAGCGCCTTGTTGGGGCAGCAGATGCCATGCTGATTTTGCTTGATAAATTCAGGGCCTAAGCTGCAGCACCCATGCTTCCCAATCCCTTACCGGTTCACCACCCAGCTGTCTGTAAAACCGCTTTGCATTGCTATTGCCTGGCAGCACATCCCATTTTAATCTGCCACAACCATGCTGCCTGGCGGCAGCTATCACAGCTAGCATCAAGGCCCGGCCTACGCCAAGCTGGCGTGCCGGTGCGGTGACATATAATTCCTTGAGTCGGCAGTCTGGACGCAGGTCATAAGTGAAAGCAACTTCGACGAGGGCTGCATAAGCCAGCAAGTCCCCTGCTGCTGTCACTGCCACATACGCCCTGAATTGTGGTTGCTCTGCATCCAGGCCGCGTGCCAGTAAATCCTCGACGGTGACGCTAAATTCAGCCAGGTAGCCTTCAAAAGCGGCCAGTTCACGCATCAGTTGCAACAAGCCTGCCGCGTCAGCGGCGAGGGCAGGGCGTATGCAGAATGTCGATGGTCCCGTGATGGCACTCATGCCAGTTCGTTGACTTCTGTCGTCAGGCTAAAGCCTTCATCCAGCCAGCCAGTGATGCCACCCACCATGATCTTGACCGGGCGACCCAGTTGCGCCAGCTTGATGGCTGCACGTGCTGCGCCATTGCAATGTGGACCGGCGCAGTAAGTCACAAACAGAGTATCGGCTGGATAGCTGGCCAGTTTCGAGGCAATGATCTTGCCCCTGAGCAGGTTGATGGCACCTGGTACATGGCCCTTGGCATAAGACTCTGGGCTGCGTACATCCAGTATGACAAAGTCGGCATTGCCGCCAGAGAGTGCGTCATGAGTATCCCAGCAATCGGTTTCAAAGCGCAGGGTATCTGCAAAATGGGCGATGGTTTCTGCGCTGCTGGCTGCGGCGACTTCAGTAACGATGGACATGGGTTTTGCCTTTCATGTTGTGGTTGAAGATGTGCTCATTGTCTGTCTTGCGGACTTATCAGGGTAGTGGCGTTAACGGCATGATCCGGTAAGATCCCGCCAAAGTGTGGGGCGAGCACATTTTTTAAAATACCTCCGTATTTTTCGCTTGCAAAAGTTGTATATACAACTTAAACTTTCTTCCACTGATTGAGCTTTGTCTGGCTTTTTGCGTTTTTGTGCACTTGGCCGGATTTTTATATTTGCGCGGTATTCCTGCTGTTTTACCGCTATCCTGTATGTAAAGATTGATGGAGAGAGATGATGAATAACGATCCACGCTGGGATGCCAGCCGCGAAATCCACGCCCCACGCGGCCCGGAAAAAACCTGCAAGACCTGGGTAGCCGAAGCGGCCTACCGCATGATTCAGAATAATCTTGACCCTGCAGTGGCAGAAAACCCCAAACATCTGGTGGTCTACGGCGGCATAGGCCGCGCCGCCCGTAACTGGGAATGCTATGACCAGATCCTGGCATCACTCAAAGAACTCAATGAAGATGAAACCCTGCTGATACAGTCAGGCAAACCGGTAGGCGTGTTCAAGACACACGAAGATGCACCCCGGGTGCTGATCGCCAACTCCAACCTGGTGCCAAAATGGGCCAACTGGGAACATTTCAATGAACTCGACCGCAAGGGCCTGTTCATGTATGGCCAGATGACTGCCGGTAGCTGGATATATATTGGTACGCAAGGCATCGTCCAGGGCACTTATGAAACCTTTGCCGAGGCAGGTCGCCAGCATTTCAATGGTGACTGGGGTGGCCGCTGGATACTGACAGCTGGCCTGGGTGGCATGGGCGGCGCGCAACCTTTGGCTGCCAGCTTTGCCGGTGCGGTATCCCTTAACATCGAATGCCAGCAATCCAGCATAGACTTCCGTCTGCGCACCCGTTATGTCGACAAGCAAGCCAAGGATCTGGATGATGCTTTTGCTCTGATTAAACATCATTGCGACCGTAAAGAGGCTGTGTCGATTGCCTTGCTCGGCAATGCCGCAGAAATATTGCCTGAGCTGGTCAAGCGCGCAAAAGCGGGTGGCATGAAACCTGATCTGGTAACAGATCAAACCTCTGCCCATGATCTTATCAATGGTTACCTGCCTATAGGCTGGACAGTGGCCGAGTGGAAGGCTGCGCAACAAGATGCTGCACAACATGCAAAACTGACTGCCGATGCCTCGCAAGCCTGCGCTGTGCATGTGCAAGCCATGCTGGATTTCCACGCCATGGGTATACCGACAGTTGATTACGGTAATAATATCCGTCAGGTGGCTTTTGACACCGGCGTCAAGAATGCCTTCGACTTCCCTGGCTTTGTGCCTGCCTATATCCGCCCCTTGTTCTGCGATGGTAAAGGCCCATTCCGCTGGGTAGCCTTGTCTGGTGACCCGGAAGATATCCGCAAGACCGATGCCAAGATCAAGGAACTGTTCCCTGAGAATAAGGGTGTACACAAATGGCTGGAGATGGCTGGTGAGCGCATTGCCTTCCAGGGTTTGCCAGCACGTATTTGCTGGCTGGGCCTGGGTGAGCGCCATATCGCTGGCCTGGCATTCAATGAAATGGTCAAGAATGGCGAATTGAAGGCACCGATTGTCATTGGCCGTGACCATCTGGACACAGGCTCAGTCGCCAGCCCCAACCGCGAAACCGAAGGCATGCGCGATGGTACGGATGCCGTCTCCGACTGGCCATTGCTGAATGCATTGTTGAATACTGCAGGCGGTGCCAGCTGGGTATCGCTGCATCATGGCGGTGGCGTGGGCATGGGTTACTCTCAACATTCTGGCATGGTCATTGTTGCTGATGGTACTGAAGCTGCGGCGAAGCGCCTGGCGCGTGTGCTGGTCAATGACTGCGGTTCTGGCGTCATGCGCCATGCGGATGCGGGCTATGAGCAGGCTGTTGCTTGTGCTGAGCGTGAGGGATTGAATTTGCCTATGATTAAAAACGGTAAATAAGTACAAGTCTGACGCTGAACGTGAAGACGCGACATTAAACGTAGGTTGGGCTACGGTTTGCCAGCCCAACACTCAGCGTTTAAAGAACGTATCTTTATCGAAGGCCCAGTGTTGGGCTGATGAGGCGTAGCCTAGCGAGGCCCGGCCCAACCTACACACGACACTGTGTTCCAGCCTGCGCTGGAATGACGACATTAAAAGTATTCAGGAAAAACACATGAGTAATCATTTTGAAATTCAACCCGGCCAATTCACACTGAGCGATTTGCGCTCTATCTGGATCAAGGCCCAGCCTTTGAAGCTGGCAGAATCTGCCTATGCAGCTATCAATGCATCATCCGCCACCATCGATAAAATCGTTGCCAAAGGTGACGCGGCTTATGGCATCAATACCGGTTTTGGCAAACTGGCCAAGACTCGCATCCCTGATGACCAGCTGGAACTTTTGCAGCGCAATCTCATCTTGTCGCATTCCGTTGGTTCTGGCGAATTTATTTCTGACGAGATCGTGCGCCTGATCCTGGCGATGAAGATCGCCAGTCTGGCGCGTGGTGTGTCCGGCATACGTGCTTCTGTGATTGACAGCATGATCGCCATGTATAACGCCGGCATCATGCCGACTATCCCGGTCAAGGGCTCGGTCGGTGCATCCGGTGATCTGGCACCTTTGTCGCATATGACTCTGGCTATGCTGGGTGAGGGTGATGCGCGCGTCAATGGCAAACTGGTGCCAGCCAAAGAAGCACTGGCCGCTGCCGGTATCAAGCCTGTTGTTCTGGCAGCCAAGGAAGGTCTGGCACTCATCAATGGTACGCAAGTGTCAACTGCGCTGGCCTTGAATGGCCTGTTCCTGGCAGAGCGTTTGCTGGAAGCGGGCACCATTACTGGTTCCTTGTCAGTCGATGCTGCCAAGGGCAGTGATGCCCCGTTTGATGCGCGCATCCATAGCAGCCGCGGCCAGCCTGGTCAGATCGCAACCGCACAGATTTATCGCAGCCTGCTGGAAGGCAGTGAAATTCGTCAGTCCCACCTTGTCAATGACGAGCGCGTGCAAGATCCATATTGCCTGCGTTGCCAGCCACAAGTCATGGGTGCCTGCCTCGACATCATCAATAATGCAGCACGCACTTTGCTGATAGAAGCCAATGCGGTGACGGACAATCCGCTGGTGTTCGTGGAAACTGGCGAAGTCATTTCTGGTGGTAACTTCCATGCAGAGCCTGTGGCTTTTGCGGCAGATACCCTGGCACTGGCAATTGCAGAGATAGGTTCCATCTCTGAGCGCCGCATTGCCTTGCTGATCGATTCCTCGATTTCTGGTCTGCCACCTTTCCTGGTGCCTTCCTCCGGCTTGAATTCTGGTTTCATGATTGCTCACGTGACAGCAGCGGCGCTGGCATCTGAAAACAAATCACATGCTCACCCATCCAGTGTGGACAGTATTCCGACTTCGGCCAACCAGGAAGATCATGTCAGCATGGCGACCTATGGCGCACGCCGTTTGCATGAAATGGCCCACAATACGGCGACCATCGTTGGCATAGAATTGCTGGCCGCAGCACAGGGTGTGGACTTTCATGCACCTTTGCAAACATCGGCGATGTTGAAGCAAGTACATGCGCTTTTACGTGAAAAAGTGGCTTTTTATGATAAAGACAGGTTCTTTGCCCCTGATATAGAAGCTGCAAAAGCGCTGGTCGTTGAAGGCCATTTGAGCGCACAATGTCAGCAGTTGTATCAAAATCTGTATTTGGCCTGATTCTGCTTGAAGCTTAGCAGTTTGTATTAAGATAGTGGCTCTCTCATCTGAGAGGGCCATTCTGTATTTTGCTGAAAGCTTTTGGATATATGCGCAAGTGGACAAAACAAGACTACCAAACCATGCCCTGGAAAAATGGCGGTGGCAGCACGACTGAGCTGGCGATATTTCCAACGGGCGCAGGTCTCGATCATTTCGTCTGGCGTTTCAGTACTGCCGAAGTCAGCAGCAATGGCCCGTTTTCGCATTTCGCCCAGATAGACAGGACGCTCGCGATTTTGTCTGGTGAAGGCTTGATACTGCATAGTGATAACGAGCAGGTTCATGGGCCTAGTGTCTTCCTTAAACAAGACAGCCTGCCGCACCAGTTCAGTGGCGAGACCCCCATCAATGCCGAACTCTTGCATGGTACCGTGCTGGACCTGAATATGATGACGCGGCGCGATGTCTGCACCCATCACATGCAAAGACTTGAAGCAGGCAAGCATTTCATTGAAGCCAATGATGCCCAGCAGCTTTTGCTGTTCTGTGCCAAGGGTAGTGCCCGTCTGGCGACAGGTGAGACTTTACAAGACTATGATTGCTGCCTGTTTGAAGAAGAACATGAGCATCAGGGTATAAGCCTGAACCTGCATGCGGATGAAGACGCGGTACTGTATCTGATACGCATACAATTTCTGAGCATGGGTGACAGCTGATGAATGCGACAGCTTTATCCTGGGATAGCCTGTGGACCAATGTTCACCTGGCCCGTATGAGCGATGGCTATGGCGAAATCAGGGAGGCTGCCATCGCCGTCAAGGATGGCAGGATTGCCTGGCTGGGCAAGCAAAGCGAATTGCCTGCTGGGTATGTCGCCGCTAAAACCCATGATGGCAAGGGCTGCTGGTTGACCCCCGGCCTCATTGATTGCCACACCCATCTGGTCTACGCTGGTAACCGTAGCAATGAATTTGAAGCACGCCTGAATGGCGTTGCCTATGAAGAAATCGCCAGACAGGGTGGCGGCATCAATGCCACCGTGCGTGCTACCCGTGCTGCAAGTCAAGATGAATTACTGGCTGTAACCCTGCCACGCCTGCATGCGATGCTGGCCGAAGGTGTCACAACGCTGGAAATCAAGTCTGGCTATGGTCTGGACCTGGAAACCGAAGCCCGCATATTGCGTGTGGCCAGACGCATAGGACGTGAATTTCCGGTGCGTGTCAAAACCACATTTCTGGGCGCGCATGCCTTGCCGCCAGAGTATGCAGGCAGGGCTGATGAATACATCAAACTGGTGTGCGAGCAGATGTTGCCTGCTCTGGTAGCTGAAGGACTGGTCGATGCCGTTGATGTGTTCTGTGAAAAAATAGGCTTTACGCCAGCCCAGACAGAACTGGTATTCCAGGCGGCACAAGCATTCGGCTTGCCAGTCAAGCTGCATGCTGAACAATTATCTGATCAGGGCGGTGCCGCATTGACAGCAAAGTACCAAGGTTTGTCGGCTGACCATCTGGAATATTTATCAGATGAGGGTATCGCCGCCATGGCGGCCAGTGGTACGGTGGCTGTGCTCTTGCCAGGTGCTTTTTACTTTTTGCGCGAAACCAAATATCCACCTCTGGCTGCCTTGCGTGCCGCTGGCGTGCCGATTGCGCTGGCAACTGACTGCAACCCCGGCACATCACCCATGACTTCACTGTTGCTGACCATGAATATGGCTTGCACCCTGTTCCGCATGACACCGCTGGAAGCTTTGCAAGGCGTGACTTGCCATGCAGCGCAAGCGCTGGGCTTGAGTGCTGAGGCCGGTAGCCTGGCAGTGGGCAAGGCGGCAGATTTCGCACTGTGGGATATCGCCAGACCGGCGGATCTGGCCTACCACATAGGGGGCAATCCTTTGCAGGCCAAGGTGTTTGCGGGCAAATTGCTGGCTTAGCAGGCTCAAAATCTTTGCTGATTGACATTCTTTAACCCCGCATGCGCGGGGTTTTCTTTTTATCGCAGTCACTGGCGACTATAATCTTGTTTGGAACACAAACGCAGCAGACTCACCAGACGACATCATGACCACAATAAAACAGAAAATGACTAACGCAAACCAACGCTGGCATCTAGGGCGCTGGGCTGCAGGCTTTATCGGGCTGCTGTTATTGCTGGTGGTATTGAGTTGGGTTTTTCTGCCCGGCATAGTCAAACGCATCGCCACAGAACAAGTGCAACAGCAAATAGGCCGCAAGCTGGACATGGCGGATATTCGCTTTTCACCTTTCAGGCTGGCACTGACTATAGAGGGCTTGAATTTATATGAAGCTGACCAGCGCACACCCGCAGTCAAGGTCAGGGAACTGGTTCTGAATTTGTCACTGGCATCGCTGTTTCGTCAGGCCCTCATCGTTGATGAAGTCAGGCTCACAGAGCCTTACGTGCATATTATCCGCACCCCAGGTGAGGGTTATGGACGCTACAACTTCAGCGATGTCCTGGAGAAAATTGCAGCCATGCCCAAGAGCGAATCAACCACACGCTTTTCGCTGGCGAACCTGCAACTTGCCGGTGGCCGTATAGAGATAGATGACAAGGTCGTCAATGAACAATTCAAGATAGAAGCTTTGCAAATCGGCGTGCCCTTTGTGTCCAACTTCCCTAATCAGGTAGAGAGTTTTGTTGAGCCTCTGTTATCGGCCAAGGTCAATGGTTCAAACTTTGTACTCAAGGGCAGGGCCAGGCCATTCACGAATAGCCTGGATACTTCACTGGCGATCGATTTGGATAAGCTGGATCTGACACAATATTTGCCCTATGTACCCGCGGCCTTGCCAGTGAAAATTCAGAATGCAAAATTGTCGACCAAACTGGATTTGATTTTCAGTCGCAAGAATGCTCATGCAGAATTACTGTTGGCAGGTGACGTGCATCTGGATGAGCTGCATGTCAATGATAAGGCAGATGCACCATTGCTGAAGCTGGGCAGTCTGCATGCGCAAATCAAACAGGTGAATGTCATGACAGCCGCAGCCAGCATCAGCAAGCTGGAGTTGTCAGCGCCAGAAATCTGGCTGGATATCAATCAGCAGGGGCAACTGAACTGGGCCAGCCTGGCTGCGCCGGCTAGCCCAGCCAAAGATGGCAAAGCAAATAATAAGAATGCAACAGTGCCAGCAGTGGCCAGCGCCTCTGCCTCCGCTTCAGCATCGTCTTCAGCAGCGAGCGTGGCAAAACCTGTCACAGTCTTGCAGCAACTGGCAGAGCTGCAATTGTCAAAAGGGATAGTGCATTTCCGTGATGCCAAGCATGCCAACCCCGCACAGACCGTCAATCTCAAAGATATCAGCTTTAGCGCGCATGGACTGTCATCTTCAGCCGACGCCAAAGTTGCGCCTTTCAAGCTTGCACTGAGTGGCGAAAATGACGAAAGTCTGAAACTGGAAGGTGAGATGCAAGCACTGGCTGGCACGGTCAAAGCACAACTGGCGTTAAGCTCCTGGTCACTGGCCACTTACCAGCCTTTGCTGAGCAATTATTTACTCGCAAGCGTCAGCGGTAAATTTGACGTGAATGCGCAATTGCAAGTGCAAAAAGGTCTGGTGCAAGTCGATGATCTGGGCATGAAACTGAGTCAGTTTGCCATCAAGCCCAAGTCTGCTGATGATGGTATTTTCAACCTGAAAGCATTGACGGTAGATAAGCTGACTCTGAACATGGAGAGCAGGCAAGTCAATATAGGCAGTATATTGTTTGATGGCCTGGTGACCGATGTATTGCGCGATGAACAGGCGGTATTGAATTTTAAAAAATGGCTGAAATCTGGTGCAGGCACAAATCAGGCCGCACCTGAGGTAGCTGGCAATAATGCGGCAAGCACTGCAACTGCTCCTGCATGGAAAGTCAATTTGGCCGCCCTGGATTTCAAGGATAGTGCTGTCAGCTACAACGATAAATCCATGTCGCCAGAAGTAAAAATCAAGCTTGATGGTTTTAGCCTGCATGCAGAAAAACTCAGCAGCGATATGTCGCAGCCAGTGAAAATGACTTTGCAGACCAATATAGGTAAAAAGTCTAAGCTGATTCTTGATGCAACAGCATCCAGCCAGTTAAAAAATATCAGCATGAATCTGGATGGTCAAGGTTTGCCTGTGTCGGCATTATTCCCCTATGTATCACCCTATGTGAATGCTGCGCTGACACGAGGCCGGGCAGATATCAAGGGTAAATTGAACCTGACTAATGTGCTTGATAGCAGCAGGCAGATCAATTATGAAGGCATGCTGGCATTGAATGATTTTCACCTGCTGGAAAACGGTGCAGACGAAGATTTCCTGGAATGGAAGAACATCTCCATGGATGGCATCAGTGCCCAGATTGGTGGCGACAAACAGTTAGTCAACCTGAAAAAACTCGCCCTCAATGACTTTTATGCGCGTGCCATTTTGTCTGCCAGGGGCAAGTTGAATATACAAACCATACTCAGCACCAAGAAGGCAGATGCAGAAGAAGCTGAAGCAACAGCTCAGGCCACTCCGACAGATGATGCAGCCAAAGCTGTCACCAGCAAAACTGCGACATCGACTATCGTCACCGTGCCCTTGCCCGCCAAGGTGGAAAAAGCCAACCCGATTGCTATACGCATAGCGCAGACCACGCTGAAGGGCGGCAATATCAATTTCACCGACAATTTCGTCAAGCCCAATTACACCGCGAATCTGACTGGTGTTGCCGGTACCATAGGTGCGATAGCCTCAGACAATCCTCAGCCTGCAAGCATAGAACTGACAGGCAAGGTTGATGATGATGCGCCACTGCTCATATCCGGTGCTTTGAATCCTTTGTCCAATCCGATTTTCATGGATGTAAAGGCCAGTGCAAACGGTCTGGAATTGACTCGCCTGACACCGTATGCTGCCAAGTATGCAGGTTATGTCATAGAAAAGGGTAAGCTGTCGATGCAGGTGTCTTACCGCATAGAGAACCAGCAATTACAGGCAGAAAATGATGTGCGGCTTGATCAGCTGACTTTTGGCGAAAAAGTGGATAGCCCGACCGCGACCAAATTGCCCGTCATGCTGGCCGTGGCCTTGTTACGCGATAACCAGGGCAGGATAAATATTAATTTACCGATTACCGGCTCCCTGTCTGATCCGCAATTTTCAGTCGGTGGCATTATCTTCAAGGTGTTCATGAACGTGATTACCAAGGCCGTGACTTCGCCATTCGCCTTGCTGGGTTCCATGTTTGGTGGCGGTGAAGAGCTTGCTTATACCGAGTTCTTGCCAGGTCAAACCAGCCTGACTCCCGAGGCAACAGCCAAGCTTGACAACCTGGCCAAGGCACTTAAAAACCGCAGCGCCTTGAAACTGGACATCATAGGCCGGGTAGAGCCAGCGACTGACAGTGACGGCATACGCCAGATATTGCTGCTGCAAAAAATGCGCGAATTGAAATGGAAAGACGTGCATCAAAAAGACCGCACGATCAAAAAAGAAGATATCGTTATTACAGATGTTGAAAAAGCCAAGTATGTAGAAGAAGTCTATCAAGCCGAAAAATTCACCAAGCCACGCAATGCGGTTGGCATGGCCAAAACCCTGCCAACCGCAGAAGCCGAAAAAATGATACTCGCCAATACACAGGTCACGCCGGATGCCTTGCGCAGCCTGGCGCAAAAACGTGCAGATAATGTGCGTGATTATCTGGAAGATGTTTCTGGTATTGAACGCGAAAGATTATTCCTGATTGCTCCCAGACTCAATGCCGATGGTATCAAGGACAAGGGTAGTCCGAGTCGGGTGGATTTTTCGCTGAAATAACTTAAAATAGCTTAAGCGAGATGAAAGCAGCGCAAAGTGATTGCCTGCTGTAATGAGGTGGCGCGTTGATGCTGTCGCAGTAGTTGCAGTAGTTGCAGTAGTTGCAGTAGTTGCAGTAGTTGCAGTAGTTGCAGTAGTTGCAGCAGAGATTGGTACATGAGCTCTGCTGCATCCCTGTTACTGCGCTGCGCGCTTCGCTGTTCGCTTATATATCCCACCCTTTTTCCAGACTGGCATCGCTGTATCGTTAGCCACCGCATAACCCAGATTCAAAGTAAATTGCGCCTGTTGTAGCATGCCGCCTAAATCCCAAGCTGGGTTGTAGCGATCGCGCGGGGTGTGGTAGTCTTTTTTGAATGCTTTCATTTGAGCAGCCTCTTGTTCAGCATCGTGATCGAAGGCAAATGATCCATCACCAGAAAACACGGCAGAGCCAACATTGAACGCCGGAACCCCCGCCCGCACAAAGTTGAAATGGTCGGCGCGAAAGAATGCGCCCCCTAAATCGGCAACCGGTGGCGCAATACGCAAGCCCATTTTTTTTGCAACCGAGGTGGCACTGCTAAACAGACTGCTGTGTTCACTGCCTGCCACACCTATGTCCTGGGTTTTTCCGACAAAATTCATGCTGTCCAGATTCAGATCGGCCGCAGTTTTTGCCAGTGGCCATAATGGCTGTTGAACATAAAATGCGCTGCCTAGCAAGCCCTGTTCTTCCGCCGCAGGCCATAAGAAAATCTGTGTGCGTTTCGCTGGATGTGCCACCGCAGCTTGTGCCATGGCCAGCAATGCCGCAGCACCGGAAGCATTGTCCACGGCACCATTCCAGATTTGTGCGGGTTTGCCAGGTTCTTGCACTATGCCCAGATGATCCCAGTGTGCGGAATACAGTACTGCCTCATGTTTCAGTTTTGCGTCTTTGCCAGGCACCATGCCTATGATGTTTTGCTGCTCCACTTTACGTACAGTACTGCGCAATGTGACATGTATCCTGGCATCGATGGCGACCGGTTTGAATTCACGGGTTTCGGCTTGTGCACGCATTGCATCCAAATCTTGTCCCGCAGCGGTGAACAGCGCTTTGGCAGTATCTTCCTGTATCCAGCCTTCCAGCGCATTTCCATTGTTCCCAAGACTGAAACGTTCGTGGCTAAAAGATGTTTGTGGCACGTTCCAGGCGTAGCTGGCAGAGGGCAAAGTATGTATCAATAGCACACCGGCAGCGCCCTGGCGTGCGGCTTCTTCAAACTTGTAGGTCCAGCGGCCATAATAGGTGAGTGCTTTTCCGGCAAAACGATTTGGCTCCGCTACTGTTGGCTGAGGATCGTTAACCATCATGATCAACAACTTGCCTTTAAGGTCTATGCCTTTGAAATCATCCCAATGTTCTTCTGGTGCACGCACACCGTAGCCGACAAACACCAGAGTTGCATTGAAATCATTGTCGGCTTTGCCGTTGGAAGAACCATATACAATCTCAGCCCCCATGGCTGGCGAGAGGCTGGCTTTACTTGTTTCAAAACGGAGTTGGCTACTGTTGAGAGTCTGGCTGCCTAGCAGCGTCACAGTTTGGCGGTAGCCATTTGCTCCTGGTATTTGCACCAAACCCATAGCCGCTGCTTGTGCTTCCAGGTAGTGCACTGCAAGATCGCCGCCGCGTTGGCCAGTTCCACGTCCTTCCAGCAAATCGTCAGATAAAAATGCCAGATGCGCACGCAAGGGCGCTTCTTGTACTTGCTGTGCCAGTGTCGGATGATGGGGGAGCGCAAAATGTAAAGCCAGGCTGGATATGGCGGTCAACGCGAAGCGCATCAGTACTCCTGTGAAGTCTATAAATTGATTTGATTGGTCGCCAGATCATATTACATGGCGGGTATTTTTAGAGGCCAAAGGCCCGCAGCAACAGGAAAACAGTCCTGTTGCCCTTAATTACTTGCTATGTAGCAATGATAATCTCGATTGGTTTGGCGTATGAGCGAACAATTATTTAAAAAATACATTTCTCGTGGAAACAAAAAAGTGGATTTATGCCCTGACTTGTTGTCGACGGCTCTTAGAATGATGATTATTCTGATAATGAACAGGATTTACTGTTGTTTTGCGAGTAATCTTGATTTATCCTGAAGCTATCTGTTTTATCTATCGCAATAAGGAGTAGCAATGACTTCTGCAACGCTCGCCAGCATTTTGTATGTTGAAGACGATGCTGATATACAAACCGTGGCACAGATTGCTCTGGAAGTGGTAGGTGGCTTTAGTCTAAAGACTTGTAGTTCAGGCGCGCAGGCTATTGCTGAAGTCAGCGCTGGCTTTGTTCCTGATCTCTTGCTTTTAGATGTCATGATGCCAAATATGGATGGTCCTACCACCCTGGCTGAATTACGCAAATTGCCTATCACAAAAACAACACCCGTTATTTTCATGACTGCCAAGGTGCAGTCGTCGGAAATGGAATTTTATAAATCGCTGGGCGCCATAGGCGTGATTGCAAAACCGTTTGATCCTATGGAACTATCAATTCAGGTGCGGGGCTTATGGCAGGAGAAAGCCTAAATGTCTGACAAAAATGATAGCCTGCAAGAAAAATTGCGTGCTCTCGAGGCTATTTTTTTACAAAAACTGCCTTCCAAATTTGATGAAATCACGCAAACCTTGCAAAAAGTAGTGGAACAACCAGAGGACAAAGAGTCCATGGTTGTCTTGCACCGGCACCTGCATACCATGGCAGGTTCTGCCGGCACCTTTGGCTTTGCCGAAATCGGCGCACAGGCCCGGGTATTTGAATCCACCCTGAAACCTCATCTTGAAGGTAAAGCCTGGCAAGTCGAGGAATTGAAGGCTTATGCCGCTGAGGTCAATCGCTATTTTGAATATGCTTTGCAGCACGACAATGTACCAGTTAATGGTGTTGCCGAAAGCGTGCAGGAAGAAGAGCGTGACAGCAGTGACCCTCATCTGATTTACCTGGTTGACGAGGATGAAGCGCAAAATCAGGAAATCACAGTACAACTTGAGCATTTCGGTTATGAGATAGTGCGCATCAATCACCTGGGCGCGCTGGCCAAGGCTGTCGCCACACGCAGGCCGCATGTCATCGTCATAGAACTGAGCTTCCCGGAAGGCAAGGTTGCCGGCGCTGAGGAAATTTCGCGCATCAAACAGATAGAGCGTTTCCGTATTCCTACTGTCTTTGTCTCGCGCTCCAGCAGTTTTGATTCACGCTTATTGGCAGTGCGTGCCAGTGGCGATGGTTATTTCACCAAGCCTGTTGATGTCGTCGCTCTGACTGAACGCATAGAAGCCCTGTTGCAGCTTGATGAAAACAAGGGTTACCGCGTCCTTATCATCGATGATGATGCTGTCACCTCCAAGTTTTATGGAGCGATTTTGCGTGATGCAGGCATGAATGTCTATCTGCTCAATGACCCTACGCAGATATTGACAGTCATGACGGATTTTCGCCCGGAATTGCTGCTCATGGATATCTATATGCCAGTATGCAGCGGGGTGGAGTTGTCACGCCTGATCAGGCAAGACAATTCCTATGTCGATGTGCCTATCGTATTTTTGTCCAGCGAAGCTGATCTCAGCAAGCAGCTTGATGCAGTCAGGGCCGGGGCTGACGATTTCATCACCAAGCCGGTAGCGCCGGAATATCTGAAATCATCCATTGCTTCCAGGGCTGAGCGCTATCGTTCTTTGCGCGCCCTCATCATGCGTGATGGGCTGACAGGTTTGTTTAATCACACTGCCATCAAGGAGCAATTGTCTTCCGAGATATCACAGGCTGGCCGCACCGGTTCACCGCTGGCATTGGCCATGATAGACCTGGATAACTTTAAATATATCAATGATACCTATGGCCATCCTGCTGGTGACCAGGTCTTGCGCACCTTGGCCAGACTCTTGCGCCAGCGTCTGCGTCGCAGTGACATCGTTGGCCGTTATGGTGGCGAGGAATTTGCCGTGATCTTCCCGGACACTAACGCGACTACCGCCCGTCGGGTACTTGATCAAGTCAGGCAGGCATTCACCAAGATACAGCAGCATTGTGAGGGCGGACACTTCTCCGTTAGTTTCTCGGGCGGCGTGGCTGATCTTGAATCTACTCTGGATGCAGACGAGTTATTTGATATTGCCGATGCAGCCATGTATGTATCAAAGCAAGAGGGCAGGAACCGCATCAGCCTGGCCTGATCTTCTGCTGCGACATAAGGGGCCAATCAACTTGGCCTGTTATGTTTTCCAAGCAGGGTAGACCCTGCTTGTTTCCAATACTTACATATTCAAAAAGCAAACACAGACTGAGTTCGGTGTACACTGGAATATCTTCATTGTTGTTCAGGTTGATTAGTGTTTCCAAAATTTCTTCTGGGTAACCCTACTCTGGGTGCCATGTTGATGCTCTACCTGCTTCTGGCTTTCGCAAGTGTTAGCGTGGGCAGGCATAGCTCGCCCGAGAGCCAGTTACGCAAACAAGTCAATGCCTGGTGGTTTCTTTTTCCTGTTGTCAGCCTGAGTCTGCTTTTATATCCTGTGGGCCCACTATTGATGGCCCTGCTGATCGTGGTATTGGCTGTGCGTGAGTTATCCCTGCACTATACCGGGCCACGCTGGCGTTTCCTTTTGCCTTGCCTGATACTCGTGTTGCTGCAAGTTGCCTTGCAATATGTAGACAGTTTTGATTCCAGCCTGATCTTGCCTGCCTTGCTGTGCCTGCAAGCCTTGCAGTTTTTCATCTGGCGACGACGCAATCAATTACTCCTGATGTTGTTCTTGCTGCTTTGTTATGGCTTGAGCTTCATGCTGGAACTGTTGACCTTGCCATTTTCTAACGAAGTCAGGATGGCCTGGTTTTTTTACCTGTTTGTCGTCACTGCCTTGAATGACATCGCCCAGTTTGTCAGCGGCAAAATCTTTGGCAAACAAACCATAGCTCCCACCATCAGCCCGAATAAAACGGTACAAGGTTTAATGGGTGGTGTGGCAGTTTCCATGTTCGTTTCACTTGGTCTTGGCATGTACCTGCATTTGGCCAGCACCACTTATTTATTGCTGATGGGCATTTTGCTGTCACTTGGTGGTTTCGCCGGTGACCTGATATTTTCAGCTGCAAAACGCTATCTGAAGATCAAGGATTTTTCTGAATTGATACCCGGTCATGGTGGCATACTGGACAGGGTGGATAGCCTGGTCTTGACCGCTCCCTTACTGTATCTGGGTCTCCTGTTCTGAAAAATGAATATTTAATAAAGGACTATGCATGACAACAGAATTGCAAACAAAATGGCTGTGCAGTGAATCTGGCTTTGATAGCCACGACAGCACTCGTTTGTTTTACCGCATCTGGCAACCACTGGCTATCCCCGCAAAGCAAGAGCAAAAGGCGCTGATATTTTTACACCGTGGGCATGAACATTCTGGTCGCATAGGCCCATTGGTAGAGCAATTTGGTTTTACCAATGACTGGGCATTTGCCTGGGATGCGCGCGGCCATGGCAATTCGCCGGGCGAGCGTGGTGATGCGCCAGATTTTCAAACCATGGTGCGCGATTTTGACAGCTTCATCCATCATATTCAGCATAGTTATGGCATAGCCAAAGAAAACATGCTCATCGTGGCTAACAGTGTAGGGGCAGTGATTGCTGCTACCTGGCTGCACGACTATGCGCCGCGTGTGCGCGGCGTGGTCATGGCGGCTGCGGCATTTGATATCAATCTGTATGTACCATTGGCCAAGCCAGCGCTACGTTTTGCCACCTGCTTCAAACCTGACTTATTTGTCACCAGCTATATACGCTCATCCATGCTCACGCATTCTGCTGAGCAGGCCAAAGCCTATGATGCCGACCCGCTGATTACCAAGAATATTTCTGCCCGTGTTTTACTGGATCTGGCGGATACTGCCAAGCGCGTGGTGCAGGATGCCCAGGCGATCGATGCACCCGTGCTGATGCTGGTCGCTGACAAGGATTATGTCGTCAAGCAGGCACCGCAAAAGCAATTCTTTGAGAGTATCTCATCTACCTTGAAACGCTATGTCCTCATAGAAAACTGCCATCACGCGATTTTTTATGAGAGCGAAAGCCAGGTGCAGCAAGCTATACAGGCCGCCAAGGATTTCATCGTTGAATGTTATGCCAAAGAGCTATTGCCCTTGCCGCATTACTTCAAGGCTGATACCTTAAGCCAGAGCGCGCGTCAGTACCAGGCACTGCAGCAAGACAAATTAGGTGGTGCGCTGGAAAACGCTTTTTACGGCGTGCAAAAATTCATGCTCGATCACTTAGGCAAACTCAGTAATGGCATGCGCATAGGTTTGGAACACGGCTTTGATTCCGGTGCATCACTCGACTATGTCTACCGTAACCAGGCCGGTGGGCGTTTGCTGATCGGTGGCACGATAGACCGTGGCTATCTGGATGCGATAGGCTGGCGCGGCATACGCCAGCGCAAGGCGCAGATGCAGCAGACTTTATCTGACCTGATACAGCAATATCCGGCAGACCAGCCTGTGCGCATACTTGATATTGCTGCCGGTGGTGGCCGTTATGTGCTGGAAACCATCAAGCGCTTCCAGAACCGCGATATAGAAGTCAGCCTGCGCGACTTTGACCAGGCCAATCTGGATCAGGCCAAATTGCTGGCAGAACGTTTGCAGTTGAAAAACAAGATCAGCTACCAATGCCGCGATGCCTTTGCTGCCACCAGTTATCCGGCGGAAGAAGATGCCTATGACATCGTCATCGTATCTGGCTTGTATGAACTGTTCAGTGACAATGTGCTGGTACTGGCATCCCTGCGCGGCATACAGCAACAATTGAAAATCGGCGGTCACCTGGTCTACACCGGCCAGCCATGGCACCCGCAGTTATTGATGATCGCCAAGACCCTCAATAGCCATCGAGGCCAGTCATGGCAAATGCGCCCACGTCCACAGGCTGAGATGGATGCCCTGGTTGCCAGCATAGGTTGCAAAAAAATTGCTACCCAGCTCGGTATAGCTGGGATATTTACGGTGTCGGTGGCGCAGCGTGATGCGGCAATGCCCGTTTTATCCGATTGAACAAAGTCCAGAACAAGAGCAGCAGGACTATCATCAACACGGCATTCAGCCAGATGGCTGGCAGCTGAAACGCCACTAGTAGGGCCAGCAAACCAAAGGCAAAAGCGCGATCGCTTTTGCCCATGGGTCCATCAAAACGGCGTTTGGAACCTGCCAGCAAGGCAGCAACGCCAGCAAACTCTGTCAACAGCGCCAGCATGGCGACTGCCATCAGCAAAGGCGCTTGTATCCCCGTCACCAGGGCAAAAGGCAAGACCAGGGCCGCATCCGAGACCTGGTCGCCAAGCTCATTCAGAATGGCTCCAAAAGCTGTTTTTTGCTGGGTGAAATTCGCCAGCATGCCATCAATCGCATTCAGTGCCATACGTACAAACATGAAAACCGGCAAGCCCAGCCACAAGCTTTTATTTTGCGGATAACAGGCGAGAGCAATCCCGTAAGCAATGGATAAGACCATCGCCAGCAAGGTCACCTGGTTGGGCGTGACATGTCGATTTGCCAGACCAGCCAGCAAGGGTTGTAGCAATTGCTGGAAGCGCGGCTTCAACTGGTAAATGGAAAAGCTCATGACTTGCTTAGTACTCCTTGTGACATATACAGTTTGGCCAGCAATATACATCGGCTATAACCCATGGCGCAATGCAGGTAGACCGTTTTGCCATCAGCGATTTCTGCGCGCAGGCGCTGCAAAATCTCTTTCATTGCTTCGTTTGTTGGTGTCGTCAAATCCAGCAGGGGGAAATGCCAGTAACCATGGCTACGCAAAGCCGGGGTTTCGCTGAGTTCATTTGCCAGGTCTATGATGCTGCAATCCGATGGCAGTTGTGCTGCTTCTTTGGCACTCAGGCGGCGGCCTACTAGTAATTGCTCAGTCAGTTTGATAATCACAGGTTTGCGTCGCTCGCGCCACACCACGGCATACCAGGTCAACTGGTAACCAATCAGATAGGGTGCATACATCAGCCATATCCACCAGGGATGCCGCCCCTTTTTCTTATGCAGGAAATACCGGTCACCACGGTAGTAAGCCGTGCTGACCAGCAGCAGGCTGCATGCAATATACAGGGCAAACAGATTGTGCCTGGCGATGACACCTGTAATCAGGAGCAGGCTGGCAAATATCAGGTAATAGAAGGCGACCTGCGGTTCCGTCTTTTTCGGTGTGACCAGCAGTATGCAAAGCCAGCCCAGCAAGAGACCGGCAAGCACGTCCAGCAGATGGTGCTGATAAGTGAACAGGGTAGAGGTGGCTGTCAGTAATAACCAGGCTGCCAGGGTAATGCGCAGCGGGGTAGATCGCACATGTCTGTGCAAGGCGGTCCAGAATAAAACGCAGTAAGCAACATGCAAGGATGGCAATTGATTATACGGCTTATCCATCAACGCCAGATAATCATATAGATAGACGCACCATGCAGATGAAATGGCAGGTCGGGGCCAGCTGAATTGCAAGGGGTAGAGCACAAAGATGAAGGCCGCTATGATCGTTGCTAACAGCAGGCGCTGGCTGAGCAAGCGCAATTGATCCTGGCTGCGGACCATGAAGAAGGCCAGGCAAAAAAACAGACCAGAACTCAGGTAGGGCAAGATCATCCATTGTAAAAACGGGATGGAAGCCTCAAATGGCAATACAGCATGACGATTGACGCCCAAATGCTGTGCCAGCGCATTGGCGGTCAGATAACACAGGGCAAACGTCAAGGAATTCAGCAACAAATGACGCAAGCGGTGTTGCACAGTTGCAGGAGTGGACGGCATTTATGATGCGTATGGTCTTAACAGTGTGATATTTTAGCAGGATGAATCAAGTTAAAAAATATAAACGCTGCATGGTATTTGCAGGTGGTGGTTTTCGTTTTGGCATTTATCTGGGAATGTACGCAGCAGCCTGTGAGGCTGGCCGTGCGCCGGATCTACTGCTGGCCAGTTGTGGTGGTGCCATCGCAGCCAGCATTATTTCGGGTTTGCCGGATGATGCTCAGCGCAAGGCCTGGCTCAGCTCAGAAGACATGTACCATTACTGGAGTGGCCTGCAATCCTCACCCAGGGCAGGCATAGTCCGCACCCTGGCCCTGGCTGCCCGGCGTGGTTTTTCACGCGGCTCTGCTGCGACCATACCCGATCTGTTCAATGAATACCTGTTTGAAATCCCGCCAGAATTGCCTTTGCCCAAGCTCGCAGCCAGCGAACAATCAGTCGCCACCGCCATCATAGGTGGCAAACTGCTGTTTGATGAAAGCGAAGTCGGGCAACCGCGCGGCCAGCGCAAATTATTTGCGGAAACCGTCTTTTGTGAGCCCAGGGCCGCGGCTTTGCTGGATGGCATGACTTCACCGCTGGCAGACTCCCGCTGGGGCGAGCATGCCATTGCAGAAGAATTGTTATGCGATGTGCAAACGCCAACCAGTCTGGCGGCACGCATTTCCATCACGGACATGTTTTACTTCCGTTGTCACGCCCATGCCAATGGACATTATTTTGGTGGCGTGCTGGACTTGTTCCCCATAGAAGTGGCCAGACGCCTGGCTGATGAAGTCATGATGGAATTCAAGCAAAGCTTCGATCAGGCTTTTTCCATCCCTGCCTGGCGCACAGTCCTGGGCCTGGATGGCAATGCCCGCCTGCGCTATGTGAATGGCCAGCCTGTTGATGTGCGCATCGATACTTCAGACGTGGCGACAGTACTCAACAAGGAAGCCGTACAAAAGAAACTGGATTGGCGGCGTAACCGCATCACTTTGCAAATGCCCAAAAATCATGCCACCTATGTCGCCTATATGGAGGCCCAATGGCAATATGGCTATGCACGCGGCATGGAAGCCTTTACCCGCGAGGCCGCTTATGATGAAACCATGATACGCAGCAGTGATAAATATAGCCGGGGCATGGCCTGAGCATGAATATCATGGTGATAGGCGGCACCAGTGGCATAGGGCTGGCCCTGGCACGCCACTATTTACAGCGCGGCGACAGGGTGGCAGTCTGTGGCCGCCATCTGCAACGCCTGCCTGCTGATTTGCATAGTGCAGTCAGTTACCAGCTCGATATCGCAGACCGCAGCAGTTTGTCGCAAGCCATCGATGACTTTGCTGCACAAGGCCTGGATATGCTGATCGTCTCTGCAGGCATCTACTTCAATACCCGCAGCCATTTGCTGGATGAGGCAGCTACCCTGCATATGTTGCGCACCAATGTCAGCGGCCTGAGTCATGCGTTTGAACTGGCTGCTGAAAAAATGCTCCCGCAAAAATCAGGGCAACTCGTCGCCATTTCATCGATCGCAGGGCTGCTGCATGATTATCCTGGTGCATCCGTCTATAGCGCAAGCAAGCGCAGCGTATTGAGTTTATGCGATACCTACCGCATTGCGCTAAAGCCGTTTTCTATTGCTGTGACGGCGATAGTGCCTGGTTATATTGATACCGCAAAACTGAGGGCCTTGAATGAGGGTGATGCCAGTCATAAGCCTTTTATCATGTCTGAGCAGAAGGCGGCGGCGCTGATCGTGGATGCGATTACTGCGCGGCGCGACAGGGTCGTGTTTCCCTGGCAGATGAAGTGGCTAATTGCGACATTGAATCTGTTGCCGAGGTGGGTGTTGAAGTTAAGGAAGTAGGGCATCTTTTACAGATGCCTTTCATGTCAAATGCAACAGCCTTAGTGGCGTCATTCCTCCATATCTTAAGCAGGAATCTAATGGCGTTCACCGCATTCTGTGCAGGTTCATTTATCTCAGATGCCTAGCCAGGTTGACCTTTGTGCTGCACTTCAATTCTCTTGCGAAAGGATCTCGAGCAATAAGGCGAGATTTCTTTCCAATAGAGGTCCTGTGCGTATAGGAATTGCAAAAATCAAAAGCAGCATCAACTTGAGTCTCAAAAAATCTTTATAATTTGGCACATGATTTTTTTGTAGATATCGCAATCCATACGACATATGCCAAATTGAGAGAAGAGATGATTAAAGAAAACATTGATGTCAAAATGATCGAATGCCGCATTTCAGGGCGTAGCTTATTGCGGGCAATTTGCCTGGCATTCTTGATGTACAGCGCAGCGGGCATGTCGACTGCAAGTGAAAAAGATACGAAGCCCGGAAGCAGTGTAGTACTTGATGAGGCGAAGATTCATGACATGCGTGAGAAAGCCATCAAGGGCGATGCAGATGCTCAATATCAAATGGGTCTGATGTATGCAACGGGCAAGGGCGCTGCTCAAAACTATGATGAGGCATTGAGATGGTTTCGTCCTGCGGCTCAGCACGGCTCTGCAAAGGCCGAGACATCTATGGGATTTATGTACGCCAATGGATTTGCTGTCACGAAGAGTGATGCCCAGGCGCTGTATTGGTATGAAAAGGCTGCGAATCATGGCGACCCTGTCGCACAAAATAATTTAGCAATGCTGTATGACCAGGGGATAGGAAATCAGCCGCATTCCAGGGACGCCAGCAAGGCATTGAAGTGGTATCGGAAAGCAGCAGAACAAGGCGTAGTCGCTGCTCAGGCACGTCTGGGCTTCATTTATATGATAGGTGAAGATATCGCCAGGAATGGCGATGAAGCATTTACCTGGATGAGCAAGGCCGCAAGACAAGGGCATCTGGAATCGATGGCCAATCTGGGTTATTTATATGAGCAAGGTTTTGGTATAAAACAAAGTTATGCTGAAGCCTTGAAATGGTATCAGACTGCTGCCAATGCGGGCTCTCCTATGGGTGAATTCAATATTGCTCACTTATATCAGGAAGGTCTGGGTGTAGAAAAAGACAGTGCGTTGGCCCTGAGCTGGTATAGAAAAGCGACCGATCATGGAATGGCGGAAGCGTGGACGCGTTTGGCGAGTGCCAGCCGTCGTGGTGAGGGAACGATAAAAAATCAAGCTGAAGCAGTCAGGCTGTACCGGATTGCAGCCGATATGGGCAGCGTCAACGCGCAGCATGATCTTGGTCTTGCTTACATGGCTGGCGATGGCGCCCCGCAAGATGATATAGAAGCGGAAAAGAGGTTTGAACAGGCCGCTGATCAAGGTGACGTCGAAACACAATTTCTGCTTTTTAAGTTTTATCTTGACAGGTATGACAGGAATGGAAATCTTGGGGCAGAGTCTTTCTTTAAAAAATCTGCCAACTCAGTCAAAGCCTATAAGTGGCTTTTGATTGCAAAGTCAAACTCGATAAAAGATTGCAAGGTTTGCAAAACTGCTGACAGTTATTTACAGATAGCTGATTTAGCCATGACAGCAAAAGATATCAAGCAAGCAAAGGACTATGTAATCGAATGGAAGACAAGATTTTCGAAAAGGCCACGAAAAGAAATATTGCCGCTCTAGTCAAGTATTGTCAGCGCATTTAGTGGCATGCCCGCTTTTATCGAAAACTTTAAAAAGTAAATCGTCCAGGACACTTAGGTCATGGACGATTTTCAATGTGACATTCAGCGAATACTACAGATCAAGCGAAAACAGCCATTACTCTTTCACCGTGATCTTCTGCAAACCACTAGCCTTGATCTTCGCTTCCAGAGCCTTGCCTTTACGCGCACGCTTGCCGATATGGATGCCTAGGCCTGTTGCACTGAGATTGACTTCCTGAGGTTTGCCGCCACGGCCTATGCCGAGCACGCGTACACCGCGCTGGCTGATGGCCTGGGCTGATACGAGGCTTTCCTTGTCTTCCAGTTCCATCAAGATCACACCACGGCCACCGCTGGAGAGTTGCTTGATTTCTGCCAGACCAAAGACCAGCAAGCGGCCTTTTTCTGACAAGCAGGCAATTGCGCTGGCGTCGTCAGTAACTACTGTAGGTGGCAATGGCTGGTCGGCTTCTTCCAGTGTCATGAAGGCTTTACCGGCTTTCATGCGGCCTATCATGTCGCCGACTTTGGCGGTAAAGCCATAACCAGCAGTGGATGACAGCAACAGGCAGATATCAGCACTACCGGCAAAGTAATGCAGGATTTTGCTACCAGCGGCCAGGTCTATCAGGGTGGTGATAGGTACACCGTCACCACGCGCACCAGGCAGGGCAGAGACCGCGACGGAATACACGCGACCATTTGAGCCAAACACCAGCATCTGGTCTACCGTGCGGCATTCAAAGGTGCCATACAGACTGTCGCCAGCCTTGAAAGTGAACTGGCCATTGTCATGACCGTGACCAGTACGTGCACGTACCCAGCCTTTTTCCGAGATGACCACG
The DNA here is from genome assembly GCF_049340345.1 of Undibacterium sp. Di27W. Lineage (NCBI taxonomy): Bacteria > Pseudomonadati > Pseudomonadota > Betaproteobacteria > Burkholderiales > Oxalobacteraceae > Undibacterium > Undibacterium sp. Di27W. Next base: position 130,915 of record NZ_JBMPOS010000013.1, read on the forward strand.
GTGACTGGTTCATCAATGACTTTTTGTTCGACAGAAGCTTTGGCTGCTTCTTCGATGACAGTGCGGCGGGCATCGCCAAATTGCTTGGCGTCAGCTTCGATTTCCTTGATGAGCATGCGCTTCATTGAGGATGGGTTTTCCAGCAAATCATGCAGGCCCGCTTTTTCTTTGCGTAATTCATCCAGTTGCTGCTGTATCTTGATCGCTTCCAGGCGTGCCAACTGGCGCAAGCGAATTTCAAGAATATCTTCAGCCTGCACATCCGACAGCTTGAAGGCAGCAATCAGTGCAGGCTTGGGATCATCAGATTCACGGATGATGCGTATGACTTCATCAATATTCAGCAATACTGCTTCACGACCTTCCAGGATATGGATGCGGTCATCGACTTTCTTGAGGCGGAACTGTGTGCGGCGTGTGACGGTGGTAAAGCGGAAGGCTATCCATTCGCTGAGGATGTCGAGCAAACCTTTCTGGCGTGGACGGCCATCGCCACCTATCATCACCAGATTGATCGATGCCGAAGTTTCCAATGAAGTATGCGCCAGCAGCATTTGCATGAACTCGGCCTGGTCCTGGTTCTTGGATTTTGGTTCCAGTACCAGGCGTACAGGCGCATCCTTGCCGGATTCATCACGCACGGTGTCGAGCACAGACAGGATGACCTGTTTCAATGCCGCCTGTTCTGGCGACAGCGTCTTTTTACCCAGCTTGATCTTGGGATTGGTCAGCTCATCAATTTCTTCCAGCACTTTTTGTGACGAGGTGCCAGGCGGTAGTTCAGTGACCACGGCTTGCCATTGGCCGCGCGCCATTTCTTCTATCTTCCAGCGGGCACGCACCTTCATGCTGCCACGGCCTGTTGCATACATATCGGCGATGGTAGATGCTGGGGTAATGATTTGCCCGCCACCCGGGAAGTCCGGGCCGGGAATATATTCCATCAACTCGGCATGCTTCATAGCCGGGTTGCGTATCAGGGCCACGGCGGCTTTGGCGACTTCAGTCAGGTTGTGCGAAGGGATTTCTGTCGCCAGACCAACTGCAATACCGGATGCACCATTCAGCAAGACGAAGGGTAGGCGGCTGGGCAGTAATTTTGGCTCTTCGGTAGTGCCGTCATAGTTAGGCTGGAAATCGACTGTACCCTGGTCGATTTCATCCATGAGTAACCTGGCGATGGGTGTCAGACGCGCTTCTGTATATCGCATCGCCGCTGCACCGTCGCCGTCGCGTGAGCCGAAGTTACCCTGACCATCAATCAAAGGATAGCGCAGCGAGAAATCCTGCGCCATCCGTACCAATGCATCATAGACAGACTGGTCGCCATGTGGATGCAGCTTACCCAGTACATCACCAACGACAGCGGCAGATTTGCGTGGTTTGGCTGCAGAGTTCAGGCCCAGCTCATTCATTGCATACAAAATGCGGCGTTGCACGGGTTTTTGACCGTCGCACACATCGGGCAGGGCACGGCCTTTGACGACCGAGATGGCGTAGTCAAGATAGGCGCGTTCAGCAAAGGTCGCCAGGGTCAGTGTTTCACCATCGCCAGGTGGCGGTGGAGTTTGATCAAATAAATTCGCTTGTTCGCTCATGATTCTTTTTCGTATTTTTGATGCTGTTATATTCCATATAGCTGTTCAGAAGTTGCTGAGTAAGCGTAGCGAGCGGCGTTAGTTTGACGTATTTGCAACCCGGAAACGCAGCCGTACGAAAGTACGGCGAGTATCGCAGGCTCAAAATCACGTCGCGCTTAGCTTAATCAGCGGCTTCTTATATGTCGGCTTCAACTGCGTTACCATGCTCTTCTATCCAGGCTCGGCGGGCGGCGGCTTCGCCTTTGCCCATCAGCATATTGAAACGGCCTTCAGAAAAGATCTGATCAAACTCACCCAGAGAAACTGGCAACAGACGACGTGTGTCGGGGTTCATGGTGGTTTCCCATAACTGGCTAGCATTCATTTCACCCAGGCCTTTGAAGCGGGAGATTGCCCAGGCGCCATCCTTGACACCGTCCTTGCGCAATTTGTCTTCGATAGCGATAAGTTCGCCTTGATCCAGTGCATAGATTTTCTGTGCCGGTTTCTTGCCACGTGCAGGCGCATCGACGCGGAACAAGGGCGGGCGCGCCACGCAGATATGGCCACGCGCAATCAGTTGCGGGAAATGGCGGAAGAATAGTGTCAACAGTAAAACCTGAATGTGCGAACCATCAACGTCCGCATCAGAGAGTATGCAAATTTTGCCGTAGCGCAGATTGGTAAAATCAACGATCTCATTCACACCATGTGGATCGACGCCGATGGCAACGGCGATATCATGGATCTCATTATTGGCAAACAGGCGGTCGCGCTCAGATTCCCATGAGTTCAAGACCTTGCCGCGCAGTGGCAAGATCGCCTGGAATTCCTTGTCGCGGCCCATCTTGGCAGAGCCACCGGCAGAGTCACCCTCGACCAGGAAGATTTCATTGCGGGCAATGTCATTCGATTCGCAATCGGTCAGCTTGCCTGGCAAGACGGCCACGCCTGAGGATTTTTTCTTTTCCACTTTCTGGGCAGAGCGCAGGCGCGATTGTGCTTGCTTGATGACCAGTTCAGCCAGTTTCTTGCCATATTCCACGTGGGAATTCAGCCACAGTTCCAGTGGTGGCTTGGTAAAAGAAGATACCAGGCGCACTGCATCGCGTGAATTCAGCCTTTCCTTGATCTGGCCCTGGAACTGTGGGTCGAGTACCTTGGCGGACAAAACGAAGGATACGCGGGCAAATACGTCTTCCGGCAAGAGCTTGACACCCTTGGGCAGCAGGGAATGCATCTCTGCGAAACTCTTCACTGCACCAAACAGACCTTCGCGCAAGCCGGATTCATGCGTACCGCCAGCGGGCGTAGGGATGAGGTTGACATAGGATTCGCGGACGACATTGCCTTCCTCCGTCCAGGCCACTACCCAGGAGGCACCTTCGCCTTCAGCAAAGCCGTCACTGTCGGAATTGGCAAACTGCTCGCCTTCAAACAGCGGGATCAGTGGTTCGCCATGGGAAGACTGCGCCAGCGCTTCGGTCAGATAGCCGCGCAAGCCCTGGTCATATTGCCAGGTCTGGCTTTCACCGGTTTTGGCATTGGTCAGCGTGACCTTTACACCAGGCAGCAACACTGCCTTGGAGCGCAACAGGCGCTGCAATTCGCTTTGCGGGATATTGGCACTGTCAAAATACTTAGCATCTGGCCAGATGGTGACGCGAGTACCGCTCTTTTTTTCACCGCGCGCCAGAGGCTGGCTGCGCAGCGGTTCTATCACATCGCCATTGGCAAAAGTCAGGTTATGCAAACCTGCTTCGCGCCAGACTGTGATTTCCAGGCGCTTGGACAGGGCATTAGTGACTGAGACACCAACGCCATGCAAGCCGCCGGAAAAGGCATAGGCACCGCCAGAACCTTTGTCGAACTTGCCCCCTGCATGCAGGCGGGTGAAGACGATTTCCACGGTAGGCACGCCTTCTTCAGGGTGCAAACCGACTGGAATACCACGGCCATCATCTTCTACACTGATACTGGTATCAGCATTGATGGTCACCAGAATGTTTTTACAATGCCCACCCAGCGCCTCATCCGAGGCATTGTCGATGACCTCTTGTATGATATGCAGGGGATTTTCGGTGCGGGTATACATCCCCGGTCTTTGTTTGACCGGCTCCAGGCCTTTGAGTACTCGGATGGATGATTCGCTATAGTCTGACGGAGAAGTATTTTTTTTAGTGGCCATGCGAATGAAAATCTGTTGTTTTGGTTAATTTTTTGATGATGTTTTGCAATTTTTTTGCGAGGCTGGCAGAATTAAGCTGTATTCTTGCAGCGTTTTTGCAGCTATTGTAGCTGCAATGATCGAAGCTGCAATGTGTAAGATGGAAAAACGATGCCAACAAAAACTCCAACGATCGCGATCCGACTGCTTGGATTTTCTCCAAAAGAGGAAGAAACCTTCTCAACCGTTCTTGCCGTTCTCCGCGAGAAGGGCTATCGCTATCTGGTTTTAAAAACCGGTAGTCTACAAGATCCTGACATTCATATAGTCAATGCAGAAGATTTAAAAGCACTGGCCACCTTGTCCGACCTCAATCTGGGCGGAGCGCAGCCAGTATTGCTCATTGGTAAGACCGATGTCAATTTACATTATCAATCCATGCCACGCCCCATACGCTGGCGCAAGTTGTTTGATGTCCTCGATGAATTGATAGACCGTCGCCAGCTCTTGCTGACCACCTTAAGTGCTTTCGGTGAGGTGGCTGTGCCTGAGCGCCGTCTGCGTGAACGCCTGGACCTGGACCTGACCGACCCCAGCGAATATCAAAAAATGCGCCGCCCCAGCGTACCACGTGGCGGCATCATGATCGTCGACAAGGATATGCGTTTTCGCGAATATGTCGCCATGATCATGGATAAATATGGCATCACTGTGACTTTGGCCTGTGATGAACGTAGTGCCCTGATGCTGGATAAAAATAATCGTCATGCCATGACGATGATTAATTCTTCAACCCCGGATATTGATCCGTATCGTCTGTGCGCCGAGTTAAAAAAGCAAAATACTGACCGTAGGACGACAGTAATCTTTCTGGTAGACAAGAGTTTTAATTATAAATTAGCTAATGCACAACAGGCAGGGTGTGAAGGCTTTTTGACCAAGCCTTTGTCGAGGAAGCAGGTTTTGTCGACCATACAGAAGTTTTTGCAGTTGCGGTGAGGGTAGGGGATTCTTACCCGTCATGGTCTGAAGTCCCGGTTTTCTGATGCAATAAGATAAGCTTTGCCAGTGCCATCTGGCGAAGCTATTTTTTTGCCTGCCTCATTTGCTTAGCAATCGCATTCCTCGCTCCAGCCCTTCTATCGTCACCGGAAACATACGATTGCTCATAATCTGCTTGATGACAGAGATAGATTGCCGGTATTGCCACAGTCCTTCAGGTTCAGGGTTCAACCAGATGTATTTGGGGAAGGCTGAGGTAAAGCGCTGCAACCAGGTCGCCCCGGCTTCTTCATTGTTATATTCCACAGAGCCGCCAGCCTGCAGGATTTCGTAGGGGCTCATGGTGGCGTCACCAACGAAGATGACCTTGGTGTCCGGCGTATATTTGCGCAAGACATCCCAGGTCGGGAATTTTTCTGCATGACGGCGGCGGTTGTTTTTCCACAGATAGTCATAGACGCAATTGTGGAAATAAAAGAATTCCATATTCTTGAATTCGGTCTTGGCAGCAGAAAATAATTCTTCAGTCTGGGCGATGTGGTCGTCCATGGTGCCACCTACATCCAGCAGCATAAGCACTTTGATATTATTCTTGCGCTCAGGCTGCATCTTGATGTCGAGGTAACCGGCATTGTTGGCGGTGGCCTTGATCGTCGCATCCAGTGCCAGTTCTTCTTCTGCACCCTGGCGGGCGAATTTACGCAGGCGGCGCAGGGCGACCTTGATATTGCGGGTGCCGAGTTCGCGTTCAGCGTCATAATCACGGAAAGCACGCGCTTCCCACACCTTGACGGCGCTGCGGCCACCGCCTTTGCCACCTATGCGTATGCCTTCCGGGTTGGTGCCACCATTGCCAAAGGGGGAGGTGCCACCTGTGCCTATCCACTTGCTACCACCTTCGTGGCGTTCTTTTTGTTCTTTGAATAATTCCTGCAACCTGTCCATCAGCTTGTCATAGCCAAATTTCTCTATGGCGGCTTTTTGCTCATCGCTCAGTTCGCGCTCCATGCGCTTCATGAGCCAGTCCAGCGGGATGTCGGGATGCTTTTCAAAGATAGTATCTATGCCTTTGAAGTAGAGGCCAAAGGCTTTGTCGAATTTGTCGTAATGCGCTTCATCCTTGACCATGATGGTGCGCGCCAGGAAATAGAAGTCGTCGAGTGACATGCTGATCAAGCCTTTGTCCATGGCCTCCAGCAGCATCAGGAATTCCTTGATGGATACCGGGATCTTGGCGTCTTTCAGGGTAAAGAAAAAATCGATCAGCACTTGTCATTCTCCATTCGCTTACTAGTATTGCACTTTGTACGTTACGCTGTGTACATTACGCTTCGTATTTGGTTTGCATATATTGCAAATTCTTTTTCACACCCGCCCATTCAGAATTCAGGATGCTATATACCACCGTATCACGGATGCGCCCATCAGGCAAAATCATGTGATTACGCAAGACGGCATCGCGTTTTGCACCCAGGCGCTCTATCGCAGCCTGTGAGCGGCGGTTGAACCAGTCAGTGCGAAACTCCACGGCGATACAGCCAAACTCTTCAAAGGCATGACCCAGGAGCAGCAGCTTGCATTCGGTATTCACCGGGCTGCGCTGCACGCGCTGCGCATACCAGGTGTAGCCTATCTCCAGGCGTTTGTTATTGATATCCATATTACAGTATCTGGTGGTGCCGACTATCTGGCCAGTCGCATTTTCGCGGACGACGAAGGGGACAGCTTTTTGCTGTTGTTGCATGTCCTGGGCGATATTGAGCCAGTTCTGGGTATTTTCTGGAGAGGGGACTGAGGTAAAAAACAGCTTCCATAACTCGCCATCGGCTGCCGCGGCCTGGATGTCGGCCAGGTGATGTTGTTCCAGCGGCTCCAGAGTGACGTGTTTTCCCTTTAAAGTAATAGCTTTGCAGTGCATGTTCATCCTTTTGGCGGTGGTATTAGGCAGAAAAAGTGCATAGATAGTAAAATCTATCAGTTTGCTTAGTTTTGCATCCATCACAGCACGCGCATAGATACAGTCGTGCAGATTTTGAGCATGACAGTTGCGCAAATCTCACTCAAAAAGCAGAAAGATAGCTGCCTGTTGCAAGAATCGACAGGAAAGCTTGCTATCAAAAATAAATCCAGTTATACTGCAAAGCTGTATAGAATTTTGCGGCGTGGCATTTGAATCAAATGTTTTGACCTCGTCGCTTTGACCACGTTTAGGAAATCTCATGGCAAATACCGCACAAGCACGCAAACGTGCTCGTCAAGCAGTTAAACTGAATGCACACAACTCCAGCCAGCGCTCCACGCTGCGCACAGCGATCAAAGCTGTTCGTAAAGCGATCGAAGCTGGTGATAAAGCTGCTGCAGCAACAATTTTCCAAAGCTCCGTATCGGTTATCGACCGTATCGCTGACAAGAAAATCATTCACAAAAACAAGGCAGCTCGCCATAAGAGCCGTCTGGCATCTGCTTTGAAAGCACTGGCTTAATTTTAAGCCTGCTTCTAAAGTTGCAAAGCCGGTAAATTTTACTGGCTGCCTGAAGTGAAAAAAGCCGCAATTTATTGCGGCTTTTGCTATTTCCATTTTTACTTTGTGTTTTCTTCTGTGCCTTGCATATCTTGATATATCGCAGCTTGCTATCCTGGCTGCTGTATTCAGGTCATTGCAGATAGTTTTCAGGCAGTTTGCAGGTAGTTTTTAGGCGTTAAAAAAGGCAGGACTAAGCCTGCCTTGCTTCTGTACTGAAAAGCGACAGAATTACATGGATGCAGAAGCGGATGCAGATGCTGCTTTTTTCTTGGATTTCTTGGCTTTTTTTGCTGGCTTGGAAGCATCTGTCGATGCGGCTGCAGCAGCGGATGCGGCTGGAGCTGATGCTTTAGCTGAAGGAGCAGATGCTTGGGCGAAAGCAGTAGAAGCAAACAGACCTACTACCAGAGCGGCGATCAATTTTTTCATTTTGGTGTCCTTCATAAAGTATTGGTTAAGAGTGATTCATTTGAATCAAGGTCAATAACGCAGCCAGTGAATTGGGCGTTGACAGGAATTCTAATTAATTTATAACGATTATGGATTTTTTTCTGAATTTCTGTGCAAACATTATTTAAATTTTAACTTCCTGCCATTCGCCGGGTAATAAAGGGTGGGTTTCCAGTGAAAAACCACCTATGCTGATACGCACCAGGCGCAGGGTAGGCAGGCCCACCGCAGCCGTCATGCGCCTGACCTGGCGATTTTTTCCTTCTGATAGAGTCAGACATAACCAACTGGTAGGTATGCTTGCCCTGTCGCGTACGGGTGGGTTGCGTGGCCATAACCATGCTGGCGGATGGATATGTTTGACTATGCATGGCTGAGTTGTAAAATCACCGAGGTCCAGGGGTTGGCGCAATTTTTCCAGGGCTGCGCCGCTGGGTGTGCCTTCGACTTGCACCAGATAAGTTTTGGGTTGCTTATGGTCGGGATGGCTGATGCGGTTTTGCAGCTGGCCGTCATCAGTCAGTAATATCAATCCCTCACTATCGGCATCCAGCCTGCCTGCCGGATAGATATGTGGGATGTTGACATAGTCAGCCAGGGTAGGGCGGCTGGGGTGAGCCGAAAACTGGCACATCACATTAAATGGTTTGTTGAGTAAAATCAGTTTCATGGCAATATGGTAACCGTAAAATGCATAGCGACAAACTGGAGTGAGGCTGCTTGCGGTAGTGCAGTGAAACGGGGTTTATATTTTTTATATGGCTCCTATATATAGCTCCCATATAAAGCTTTTATATATGGCTTTTGTATGGCAATAAGTAAAAGACTGGTTTCTTAAGCTGATGATATTTTGTATTTTCAAATGTTTCAGTATGAGAAAGCCATGGCCACCGCATCGGCAGCAAAGCTGACAAACTGATGGCATACGGTAAAATAGTAGTGCATAATACGAAATGATGGTCTTGTGTCTTATAGAAGAGTGATTGCTCTACAAAATATACGCATGCAAGACAAATGATGAGAAAAGCGCCACCCGCTTGATCGCCCAACTACGGAGAAAACGATGTATCAACATATTCAAGTACCTGCTGAAGGTAAACAAATTACCGTCAATGCTGATTTTTCATTGAATGTTCCTGACAATCCTATCATCCCTTTTATCGAAGGCGATGGTACTGGTGTTGATATCAGCCCGGTCATGATCAAGGTCGTTGATGCGGCCGTAGCGAAAGCCTATGCAGGCAAGCGCAAAATCAGCTGGATGGAAATCTATGCTGGTGAAAAATCCACTAAAGTCTACGGCCCTGACGTCTGGCTGCCAGAAGAAACACTGAAAGTCTTGAAAGACTACGTTGTTTCCATCAAAGGCCCATTGACTACGCCAGTAGGCGGCGGCATCCGTTCCCTGAACGTGGCCCTGCGTCAAGAGCTGGACCTGTATGTCTGCCTGCGCCCAGTACGTTATTTCAAAGGCGTGCCATCCCCAGTGCGCGAGCCAGAAAAAACTGACATGGTTATCTTCCGTGAAAACTCTGAAGATATCTATGCTGGTATCGAATTCGCTGAAGGCTCTGACCAGGTTAAAAAACTGATCAAGTTCCTGACAGAAGAAATGGGCGTCAAGAAAATTCGCTTCCCAGAAACTTCTGGTATCGGCGTCAAGCCAGTATCCCGTGAAGGTACAGAACGTCTGGTACGCAAAGCCATCCAGTACGCAATCGACAATGACAAGCCATCTGTGACTATCGTCCACAAAGGCAACATCATGAAGTACACCGAAGGTGGCTTCCGTGACTGGGCATATGCTCTGGCGCAAAAAGAATTCGGCGCTGAATTGATCGACGGCGGCCCATGGTGCAAATTCAAAAATCCTAAGACAGGTAAAGAAATCACTGTCAAGGATTCCATCGCTGATGCATTCCTGCAGCAAATCCTGTTGCGTCCAGCAGAATACAGCGTTATCGCAACACTGAACCTGAACGGCGACTATATCTCTGACGCGCTGGCAGCTCAGGTCGGTGGTATCGGTATTGCTCCAGGTGCCAACCTGTCTGACTCTATCGCCATGTTTGAGGCAACTCACGGTACAGCACCTAAGTATGCTGGTAAAGATTATGTGAACCCAGGTTCGTTGATCTTGTCCGCAGAAATGATGTTGCGTCACATGGGTTGGCTGGAAGCGGCTGATCTGTTGATCAGCGCGACAGAAAAAGCCATCACTGCCAAGAAAGTCACTTATGATTTCGCCCGTCTGATGGAAGGCGCGACACAAGTGTCTTGCTCCGGTTTCGGCGATGTCATGATAGAAAACATGTAAGACGGATTCGGCAATCACTTGCCGGTGACTAAAAAGCCGACCTGATGGTCGGCTTTTTTATTTGTTGTGCCAGCAATCCCGGGCTGCTTGGCCGGGATTGCTCATGCAATCACATTATTCAAGGCATAACGTATCAAATCCGCCTGGCCTTCGATATTGAGCTTGCGCTTGATATTCAGTCTATGGGTTTCCACTGTCCTGACGCTAAGCCCCAACTCCCTGGCGATATGTTTATTGGATTTGCCGGTGGCAATGCTTTTCAAAATACCTTGTTCTCTTTGCGTTAGCATCTGGCTGGCGTCGTTATTGGCAGATTGCTTTTTCAATCCTGAGCTGAAGTACGTTCCACCTGCGATGACAGTATCGATGGCTTCGATGATTTCGACTGCTGGTGCATCCTTGAGTACATAGGCGCGGGCGCCTGCCTGCATGGACTGATTCACATATTCAGTCTTGTCATGCATGGACAACATGATGACGGCGATATGCGGATATTCCGCCTTGAAGCGCGCCGTCAGGCTGATGCCATTGCCAGTGCCGAGATTGATATCCATCAGGATCAGGCTGACAGGCTTGCTGGCAGCGATGGCCAGTGCTTCCTCTGCCGTACCTGCTTCGCCAGCGATGATGATGCTGGCGATGGTCTCCAGCCTCGCCCTGAGCCCATCCCTGACCAGAGGGTGATCGTCGATCAGTAGCAACTGAATTTGTGGCGCTGCATGGACCGTTAAATTCTCGGTCATTAATTTTCTCCATTTGATAAGCTGGCGGTCACGGTCGTGCCGTCAGTGCCGGATTGTAATTCCAAACGGCCATTGATTGCAGCCAGGCGCTCACGCATATTGCTCAAGCCTATGCCGCGATGCGGGTGATTCGCCACGCCTTTGATATCAAAGCCGCGACCATCGTCGCTGATGACGAGCTTGACACCTTCTGCATCATTGAGTATTTGCAAATTGACATGGCTGACTTGCTGGGCATGCTTGTGTATATTCGTCAGTGCTTCCTGGGCAACCCTGAACAGCACGGTGTTGCTGATTTCATCAAGGGTATGGAAGTCACCGGCAGCATGAAAGCTGACTGGCAAGCCACTGTCATGTTCAAACTCATCTGCCAGATGCTCAAAGGCGGCCACCAGGCCCAGATCATCAAGCAGGGCGGGGCGCAGATTATGCGAGATACGCCGGACTTCACTGAGGGCTTCGTTGAGCTGATCGGTAGCGCGGGAAAACGAGCCCTTCGCTGCTTCCGGCCCCGCCATGCCCTGAGTCAGCTTGACCTGGCCAGATTCTATCTGCAGCTTGACTGACACCAGTAACTGGCTCAGGCCGTCATGCAAGTCGCGCGACAGGCGTGCCCGCTCATCCTCTTGCGAGCTGACGACACTTTGTGCCAGTACTTTCAACTTGGCTTCTGCCAGGCGCGATTCAGTGATATTCAGGGCCAGGCCGGACAAGGCGATCAGCAGGGCGCTGATAATGGCAATACCAGCAATCCACGACATGGTGCGCTGTATGTTTTTTGCCACTTGAATGTCAATTTTGTTCAAAGCCTCGTCGACGTCATCGAGATAAATGCCAGTGCCCAGCATCCACCCCCATTGTTCCAGCATGACGACATAACCCAGCTTGGGCATGAGTTTTTTTGTGGATGGCTTCATCCACATATAGCGTATGGCTCCGCCGCCAGACTTGGCTTTGTTGATCAGATCGCGGATGGTGAAATTACCCTGCGGATCAGTCATGCTCCATAAGTCCTTGCCGACCAAATCAGTCTGGCGCGGATGCATGAGGTTTTTGCCTTGTAAATCATAGATGTAAAAATAGCCATCATCGCCAAAATCCAGGGCTGCCAATATCTTTTTGGCCTCCTCCTGAGTGGCAGGGCTTTGTTGTTTGCTATTGTATAAATGGGCAATTGCCGCTCTTCCCAGGGTGACATAATGCTTGAGTTCAGCTTCTTTACTGGAGACGTAGGCTTGCTCTACCGTGCTTCTTTGTTGTTTGGCCAAAAAAGTGGCTTGATAAAACACTGCCATCGCGATACCTGAAAATGCCAGTAATAACGGTGCTACTGCCAACAAGATAATTTTGTGCCTGAGCTTCATTCAGAAAATGGGGTTTGCGCTTGGTAAGGGTCTCTACTGTAGCCTTGAAGGCGGTTCATGCACAATTTAAAATTTGATAGAGGTATTTGATGGAAAGATTAATGAGGGGATTTGACGAAAAAAAACCCCGCAATTGCGGGGTTTTTTAAAAAACCAGAATCTGAGAAAAATCAGAGATTAAGGATTTTGAATGTTGGAAGCTTGCTTGCCTTTAGGGCCTTGCGTGACTTCGAACGTTACTTTTTGACCTTCTTTCAGGGTCTTGAAGCCGTTCATCTGGATTGCGGAGAAGTGGGCGAACAAATCCTCACCACCGTCATCCGGAGTGATAAAGCCGAAACCTTTGGAATCATTGAACCACTTGACGGTACCTGTTGCCATAATGCATCTTTCAAATAGAAACTAATCACACGAGCCGTAAAAGCAAGAAACCTAGCACTATGCTACCTCCCCCTTGACCTGCTCACTTCATATTGACGATTTAATACTTTATTTGTCAATAAATATCATTCTTGGCGGAAAAAAAGCTAAAGTCAAGAAACTTCTGGTTACAAATGAAGTAGTTTTGCAGTACTGTTGTATTTTTACTTAATGACAAGAAATTCCTCCTGTTCTGAAGATGAAGAAATTGTTTTGTCGTTGAAACTTGATCTGAAGGAATTAATCACCATCTGCGAACAATGCAGAAAGGGCGTAACATTGACCAGAGAGAAAATTAAGCCGTTTTTATTCGCTTATTATTTGTCTCTGAAATGAATCAACGTACTAGAATATACGTATGGGAAACAAGCAAGAAAACGGTACGATACTGGAACGCCAGGCGCAGAAGTTAAAACCGCCCTCCATGTATCAGGTTATTTTACTTAACGACGACTACACTCCTATGGAGTTTGTGGTGGCGATCGTTCAGGAATATTTTAATAAGGATCGTGAGACTGCAATGCAGATCATGCTCAAAGTACACAGGGATGGCAAAGGGATATGCGGTGTTTATTCCAAGGATATTGCACTGACCAAAGTGGAACTCGTTTTGACGCACGCCCGTAAGGCAGGACACCCCCTGCAATGTGTGATGGAGGAAGTATGATTGCGCAAGAACTGGAAGTTAGTCTGCATATGGCCTTTGTGGAGGCCAGGCAGGCTCGTTATGAATTCATCACGGTAGAGCACCTGCTGCTCGCCTTGCTGGATAACCCTTCTGCTGCGGAGGTCTTAAGGGCCTGTGCAGTCAATATTGAGGATTTGCGCAAAACCCTGGGTAATTTCATCACAGATAATACCCCTACAGTGCCGGGTACGAATGAGGTGGATACTCAACCCACGCTGGGTTTCCAGCGTGTGATACAGCGCGCCATCATGCATGTGCAGTCGGCATCGAATGGTAAAAAAGAAGTGACTGGTGCAAATGTGCTGGTCGCCATCTTTGGTGAAAAAGACTCGCATGCTGTGTATTATTTACATCAGCAGGGCGTAACTCGTCTTGATGTGGTCAACTTCATTTCGCACGGTGTGCGTAAAGACAGCCACAATGAGCCGCCAAAATCACCTGAAGGCACGGAAGAAAACCAGGCAGAAGCTCAAGCCAAAGAAAATCCGCTTGATCAGTTCACGCAGAATCTGAACAAGCTGGCCGCTGAAGGCAAGATAGATCCGCTGATCGGTCGCGACAATGAAGTTGAGCGCGTGATCCAGATTTTATGCCGTCGCCGCAAAAATAATCCTTTGCTGGTGGGCGAGGCTGGAGTCGGCAAGACCGCTATCGCTGAGGGCCTGGCATGGCGTATCACACAAAGCGATGTACCTGACATCCTGCAAAATGCCGTGGTCTATTCTCTGGACATGGGTGCTTTGCTGGCTGGCACCAAATATCGTGGCGACTTTGAGTTGCGTCTCAAAGGCGTGCTCAAACAATTGAAAGATACGCCCAACGGCATATTGTTCATCGATGAAATCCATACCATCATCGGTGCTGGTTCAGCGTCTGGTGGTACGCTGGATGCGTCCAACCTCTTGAAACCAGCCTTGTCCAGCGGACAGCTGAAATGCATAGGTGCGACCACATATACAGAATACCGCGGCGTCTTTGAAAAAGACCATGCCCTGGCGCGTCGTTTCCAGAAGATTGATGTCAACGAACCAACGGTAGAACAAACCGTGCAGATTTTGCGCGGCTTGAAATCCAAGTTTGAAGAGCATCACAACGTCAAGTATTCAGCCTCTGCACTGACGACTGCGGCAGAATTGTCGGCACGTTTTATCAACGATCGCCATTTGCCTGACAAGGCGATTGATGTCATTGACGAGGCGGGTGCTGCGCAACGTATTTTGCCTAAGTCCAAGCAAAAGAAAACCATAGGCAAGGCCGATATCGAAGACATCATTTCGAAGATCGCCCGTATTCCGCCGCAAACGGTTAATCAGGATGACCGCAGCAAGCTGCAAACCATAGAACGCGACCTGAAAAACGTGGTCTTTGGCCAGGAACCTGCGATTGAAGCACTGGCTTCGTCCATCAAGATGGCACGTGCTGGCCTGGGCAAGACGGACAAGCCTATAGGCTCTTTCCTGTTCTCCGGTCCTACCGGCGTCGGCAAGACCGAGGTCGCCAAGCAATTGGCCTTCACTCTGGGTATAGAGCTGATACGTTTCGACATGTCGGAATACATGGAGCGTCATGCCGTCAGCCGTTTGATCGGTGCGCCTCCGGGTTATGTGGGCTTTGATCAGGGTGGTTTGATGACTGAGGCCATCACCAAAAAACCGCATGCAGTGCTGTTGCTCGATGAAATAGAAAAAGCCCATCCTGATGTTTTCAACATCTTGTTGCAGGTCATGGACCATGGCACGTTAACAGATAACAACGGTCGCAAAGCAGATTTCCGCAATGTGATCATTATCATGACGACCAATGCGGGTGCTGAAAGTTTGCAAAAACGCTCTATCGGTTTCAACGACAGCAAAGAAGCTGGCGATGAAATGGCGGATATCAAACGCATGTTTACGCCTGAGTTCCGTAACCGCCTGGATGCCATAATCAGCTTCCGCGCACTCGACGAAGAGATCATTTTGCGTGTCGTCGACAAGTTCCTCATGCAACTCGAAGAGCAATTGCATGAGAAAAAAGTCGAAGCGACATTTACTGATAATTTACGCAAGTTCCTCGGTAAAAAAGGCTTTGATCCCTTGATGGGCGCACGACCTATGGCGCGTTTGATACAGGATATGATACGTAAAGCCTTGGCGGATGAACTCTTATTCGGTAAGCTGGTAACAGGCGGACGTGTCATTGTCGACCTTGATGATAAAGACCAGGTCAAACTGGAATTTTCAGAAGGCGACGCCACCCCACCAGAGGCATCTCAAGAGGTGGTCGAAGTCGAATAAATCCACCCTTGTTTGCCCCGGCCTGGTCCGGGGCATTTCATTGTAGCGGTAGTTTTTTGCGTGATGGAGACAAGTATGGCAGGCCTGACACTTCCCACATATGTACTTGAATACACAACCAAGACCATAGACGCAGTCCTATCCCAGACCGCCCTGGAAGGAAATGAAGTCGAGGTTGATGTCTATGAACGCAGCGATGTCAGCAAGAAGCATGTTGCGCTGGGCAAGCGACTGAAAGGGGACAGTGATATGTTCCGCGTCTCAGTCGGTGCTCATAATGACGACTGGAATTACACTATCCTGCGTGAATCTGCAGGGCGCAGCCGCAAACTGAAAAAGTAGTTATCAATGTAAAAAGCCCGGACAGATAAAACTGAGCCGGGCTTTTCATAGTCAGCCTGCGCTGGTTTCTATGATCGGTGAGCTGGTGATGGTTTTATGCACCGGGCATTTTGCCGCGATGGCAATTAATCTCGTGCGCTGTTCTTCAGTTAAGCTATCACCGTGTAGTATGACTTGTTTCTTGAAGATATCCTGCACACCTTCCTTGTGATGCGTCAAGTTGACTTCGACTTTGTCTAATGGCCATTGATGCTGGTTTGCATACCAGCGTACTGTCATTGCCGTGCATTCACCCAGGGCCGCCGTCAATAAATCAAAAGGGGCAGGGCCGAGGTTGCCGCCGCCAGCCTCCAGTGGCTCGTCACCTTTGATCAAATGGCCGGAAACATTGATGTTTACTGCAAAAGTGTTCTCGCCTGTTTCTGCGACATGGGCAGAGATGGTTTGATCTGACATTTAGATTTCCTATTCTGGTAATGGGATGAATTCGTCGTCGCCGGGGACTTTGGCAAAGCGCCCGTTTTTCCAGTCGTTTTTGGCTTGCTCTATGCGGGCTTCGGAAGTGGAGACGAAATTCCAGTAGATATAGCGTTGTTCTGGCAAGGTCGCGCCACCAAGTAAAACCAGGTGAGCATCGCTGGTGGCGGTGATGGTGACATCTGCACCTTCAGCAAAGACTGGCATGGTGCGCTCTGCGATGGTTTCACCCTCTACATGCACATCACCTGAAATCAGATAGAGGGCACGTTCTGCATATTCTGCAGGTACTTGCAATTGTGTGCCAGCAGGCATTTTTGCTTCCACATAAAACAAAGGGCTAAAAATCTTGACGGGGGCAGTATGACCGTAGGCAGAGCCCGCGATCAATTTCAGTGCCACATTATTGATGATAAATGCTGGCAGGCTGTCTGCAGCATGATGATGAAATTCTGGCTCAATTTCTTCAAATTCCTTGGGCAAGGCCACCCAGCTTTGCAAACCATGGGTGGTGCGTGTTTGCGCCCTTTGCTCAGGACTATTGCGTTCTGAATGGGTGATGCCACGCCCGGCGGTCATCCAGTTGACATCGCCAGCCAATATCTCTTGTTGGGAACCGAGGCTGTCGCGGTGATACATGCCCCCTTCAAACAGATAGGTAACAGTTGCCAGCCCTATATGGGGGTGAGGGCGCACATCCATGCCTTGCCCGGCTTCGAACTGTGCCGGTCCCATATGATCAAGAAAGATGAAAGGGCCAACCAAATGGCGCTTGGCAAATGGCAGGATGCGCCCGACAGTAAAACCGCCCAGGTCTTTACTGCGTGCAGGTATGGTCAGGCTGATGAGACTCATGATGACTTTTCTATGAAAATTTTCTACGATGTTGGTGTCGTACCCGACGGAGGGCAGGATGGCATATAGCAAAGTCATTTGCGTGTATGCCAGTCATCACTTTTCAGGTGATGTAGTTTAGTCAGCATTTTAATCCAGATTACTGATTCAGGTTTTATCCTGTTTAACTGGTTAATGTAGAGAGGAAGAGTGTCTATCCTGGCTTACAATGTCTCGAGTGGATTGTTTGTACAAAATCCGAATCCCATTCTTTATCAAGGATATCTTTATGAAATTACTCGCTTTCGCTGCCAGCAGCAGCAAAAAATCTGTCAACAAGCAATTGGTCACCTATGCTGCCAAACTGCTTGCAGGTGCCGAAGTGGAAGTGCTGGATTTGAATGATTATGAATTGCCTTTGTTCAGCGTCGATAAAGAAGCTGACCTGGGCAAGCCTGCCCTGGCCCTGGCATTTCTGGACAAGATCGCCGCCAGCGATGCCCTCCTGATTTCATTTGCTGAACACAACGGCTCTTACAGTGCTGCCTATAAAAACCTGTTTGACTGGTGCTCACGTGCCAATGGCAAGGTTTTCCAGGGTAAGCCCGTGGTTATGATCTCGACTTCTCCTGGCGCGCGTGGCGGTGCCAGTGTATTGGCTGCTGCGACTGGCTCAGCCCCATTCTTTGGCGCAGACCTGAAAGCCAGTTTGTCGATTCCGGCTTTCTACGATAATTTTGATGTGGAAAAACAGGAATTGAAGAATGAGGAATTGAAGGCTAAATTGGTGGCGGTGTTGGCTAGTTTCACCTGATTTCTTATTGTTCATGTTTGAACAGGTTTACCGCCTTACTATCTGGTTGATTGCAGCCATTTATGTGTTGATGGCAGCGGTATTATTGTGGGCAGGTACGTAACCAGACCAGTATCTGATTTATGTGCGTGGCATTACTGAGGCGCTGTCATATCCATTCTTGCCGGTGTTGATGGCATTGCTGATGCTGGCAGCGCTTTAAGCGAAGTTTGCCTGGGCATCGCGCTCATATTCTTGGGGACGGATCTGGAAATTATTGCTTCGCTTTATCGTAGATACCACTTTTGTACTGCTCACTGGTATAACAATGATGCATGCGTCACCTTATCATGCCTGTTTTTTTGGGGCTGTTTTTTCGTTGACGCTATTGGTTTTGCTGGCACTGTTACTATTGAGCGCACTGGGCTTATACAAGAAATGCATTTGCAAGACATAAGTCTCATCACATCAATCAAACCAGGCAACTTGCGCAGAGTGATACCGTTTTTATCTGCCACATCATTACGGGGGCATATCAAGCCCCCGTAATGATATTGAATGCTAGCTGCCGTGCACGATTCTGTGTAACAGCCTCAAATCAAAATGATGTGCCACGATGAATAAAGTAATCAGACAAACAATAACAGTGATTGCAATAGTGGTAGATTTTTTCATATGGGTCTTTCGGGTTTTAAGTGGTTTACTGGGCAAAACTGGCATGGATACTGAGGCGTGAAGCTTTCCAGGCAGGATAGGCAGTAGCCAGGGCAGCTCCACTGCTGACGATCAATAGCCATATCCATAAAGATTTTTGTGAAATGACCAGAGGGAAGGCTTCGTCAAACAGCAGATTGCCCAAAAACGCGCTGATGCCTGCTGATAAAGGCAGGGCCATGGCAACGGCAATACCAAAACTCATCAGGGCGATCAACAAACCTTCTGCCATGACGCTGCGTATCACTACACCCGGACTGGCACCGATACTGCGCATGATGCCAAATTCACGGGTGCGTTCGGCTACATTGCTGCTCATGGATGAACCCAGGCCGAGTACGCCAACCAGCGCCATCAGGATGGAAATAAACAGCAAGGCATTGACCAGGAGATCAAAGTGATCATCGACTTCCTGGCGCAGCATGGTTTCCGTAATGCTGGCGCTGACACGTATTCCCTGCCTGGTCAGGGCCGCTTCAATTTGCCTGGTCCTCGCATCTATCGTCTTTGCATCATGCGTATCCAGGACTACACGAAAGCTTTTGTAAAGCTCAGCCTGGCTGCTTAATTTGGCGTAGGTGGCAGGTGAGACGTAAGCCATGGCGCCAGTCATTTTCTGTCTGGCGATGCCGACCACACGCAAGCTGGCTGCCTTGTCCCTTACTCCCAGAGTGATGGTGTCGCCAACGGCAAATCTGGGAAATGATTCCAGCGCCTTATTATTCAAGACGACAGTATCCAGTGCATCGCCTGCATTAGCCGGTACTTCACTTAACCATAAGCCACTTTGCATGCTCAAACTGATCAATTCGCTGCCATCTGGAATTGCCATCACATTGAGCGAGCCGTGGCCGCCGTCGGGATAGGTTCTTTCTATATTCAAACCATCTGGCCTGTGCCTTGCCACGCTGCTGCTACTCCAGGCTTCGACCTTGTTCACGCCAGGCACGGCCGCGATGATGCTGATAATTCCAGCCTTGTCTGCTGGCTTGCCCAGATATAGTTCAAGATCATAGTGGCGTTCTGTGGCTGCTTCTATCAGGTGTTCCTGCGACGCTTTCCTGACATTAAGACTGCTGATAAACATTGCTCCGGCCGTGGCCAGCAAAGCCAGTGTGAGCAACAAACGGCCACGGCTCCTGAAGCTGTTCCTGAGACTGTAAAGCAAGGACATGGTGATGCTGCGGTTCAGGCCAGGCAAATGATATAGCCATTGACCAAAAGCATTTTCCGTGAAAAATTTCCGTTTGCTACCAAAGTCCGTCATCGCAATATGCGCACTGACTTTGCCTGCCCTTGATACCGGCACTGCTGCCATGCAAAGCGGGACGATGACTCCTGCAAAAACCAGGACCAGATAAACATAGCCAGGAACTTCTCCACTACTCATCGTAAAATTAAGTACGTTTCCCAAAATCAGCTGCGAGAAGGCACGCCCTGCAGCCAGGCCGGCTGGGGCACCCAGGCAAGTCGCCAGCACGCCTATGATGAATACGAAACCGAGATATAAGGACATGATTTGCGAGAACCGGGCGCCTATGGTTTTCATCACACCAATCTGGCGTATCTGTTGTGCCAGCATACTGTCTATGATGCTGGCGGTGAGTACGGCACTCAGTAGCAAGGCGATGCCGCTAAACACCAGCAACATTCCCAGCATCGAAGTCATGATCAATTGATGTGGGTGTTCGCCCGGTGGCGGTATCCTGATGCGCTCCACTACATGGCCTTGCTGCTGTAGCCACAGTGCGAGCTTGCTGGCTTGCTGTTCGATAGCATCTATATCAAACGCTTTTTCGCTGACGCTAATTTTCAAGTCATGCATGCCATCCTTGATACCGAGGCTTGCCAGGGTTTCGGGCGCAGCGTAAGCGAAGGCAGACATGCTTGGCACTGGCACGCCCGGGTCACGCGCACTGCCGGAGATCGTGATTTGACGCTTGCTGCCATCGGCCATTTTCAACTGCAGCACATCGCCTATGTTGAGTTTCAATTTCTTCAAAGAGTCTTTTTCCAAAAGCAGTGTGCCCGGTGCTGGTGGCCAGGCCCCATTTTCTGGAAAAATGCTATTGATGCGCATATCTTTAAAGTCATCGACGATCATCAAGTTGAGCGCTTGCGAGCGGCCATCGGTCATTTGTATATCCGCATTCACTTTTGCACTGGCCTGCGCAGCAGCTATACCAGGGAAATTTCGTATGGCCTGGACTAATGCAGCATCTATATTGTCTATTTTCAGTGTGGCTGAGGCTGGGTTGGTGGCCAGATAATTTTGCCGGATTTCACGTGTCAATATGCTGTAGCTGCCTAGCATGGTGGCAAGGCCAAATACACCAGCGGCGATGGCCAGTATCATCATGGCTGTACGGCCAGGCATTAATTCTGCGTCACGCGCGAGCTTCATCCAGCGGGGCTTAAGCAACATATTGCCTCCCGCAAGCTGCTGCAGAGGCAGACTCTGGCGCATTGCGAAACTCGCCATCCGCCATGGTGACGCTGCGGCTAAAATAATGGCTGTAGTCGCGCTCATGGGTCACCATCAACACGGTTTTTCCTTCTGCCGTCAATTGCGCGAATAATTGCATGATGCTATTTGCTGTTTCCGTATCAAGATTGCCGGTAGGTTCATCTGCCACCAGAATCTGTGGATTATTTGCCAGTGCCCGGGCAATCGCTGCGCGCTGTTGCTGGCCGCCTGACAAGGCGCTCGGCAATTTATCGGCTTGCTCGCTTATTCCTAATTTTTTCAATAAATGAAGGGCATGCGGCCTGCGCTCACGCGGCAGGTAGTTATTACAAAAATCCATGGGAAGCATGACATTTTCAGCTACGGTAAGGGTAGGGAGTAGCTGAAAAAACTGGAAAACAATGCCGATATTTTTGCCGCGCCAAGTGGCCAGCTCGCTTTGTTTTAAAGTATGCACTGGGGTGTCAGCAATCAATATTTCGCCTGAATTGATGCTGTCTATCCCTGTCATGACATTCATCAGCGTCGATTTTCCGCTGCCTGATTTGCCGATAATGGCAACAAATTCGCCTTCACGTATCTCCAGGCTGATGTTTTTCAGGGCCATGAATGGGCCTGATGCGGTCTCGTATTTTTTGCATATGTCTTTTAATACGATCAATGGTCTTGCTATTGTTTGTATTGGCATTTTCTTTTTTCCATATATTGGATAGACGCATTTGCCAGCGGAATACTGTGCAGCTGTGCGGCCGGGGCTATTTAAAGCCTGCGGTGTTTCTGTTGTGTGTCATTGCATAGCATTTCTTGCAACGCTGTGTTTCCAGGAATGTGCAGAAACAATCGAGAAACAAATATGGACAAAAAATCTGCCGCCTTGATCAGTAAATCAGTTATAAAGCAAACTATGGAGAAAGCAGATCATTTACTGATCGTCGATGACGACGAAGAAATTCGCGATCTATTAAAGCGCTACCTTGAAAAAAGTGGTTTCAAGGTGAGCGTTGCCGCGAATGGACGGCAGATGCGTAACGTACTCGCCATGGGTGGCATAGACTTGATCGTGCTCGACTTGATGATGCCGCATGAGGATGGGCTTAGCCTGTGCCGTGAGCTGACGGCAACCCAAGTGCAACCAGTGCCTATCTTGATGCTGACAGCCAGAAATGAAGAGGCAGACCGCATTCTGGGTCTGGAAATGGGCGCCGACGATTACCTGACCAAACCCTTTGCAACACGCGAATTGCTGGCACGCATACGCGCCATCTTGCGCCGTGCCAGAATGATCCCCATACAATTACGCGAAACCAGTGCTGGGCGCAGGCTAGGTTTTGGTATATGGATTCTGGATACCAATGCCCGCCATTTAATTGACGCGAGTGGTGCGATCGTTTCCTTAAGTGGCGCCGAATATCGCCTGTTAAGGGTTTTTCTCGATCACCCGCAACGGGTACTGACGCGCGACCAATTACTCAACCTGACACAAAACCGCGATGCCGATTATTTTGACCGCTCCATCGACATACTGGTCAGCCGTTTGCGCAAGCGCCTGCGTGACGATTCACGTGAGCCGCAATACATCAAGACGTTGAGAAGTGAGGGCTATATTTTTTCGAGTACGGTGGAACACCGGGAAGATGTGTCATGACTGCGCTGAAACAAAAATTCCTGGCTATCTGGCCCAATTCCTTATTTTCACGACTGGCCTTTGTGTGGATACTGGCTTTATTGCTTGGTCATCTTATCAGCAATGTATATGGCTACATTTCTGTCCATGAAGATCAAATTTCCCGCACCGACTATTATCTGACAAAAGATTTATCAGTCCTGTTGCCAATTCTTGACACTGCTACACCATCAGAGCGCAAGCTTTGGCTGGAGAAAATGCAGCGTCACGCTTACCGCTATGAGCTAAGCGCGGTTTCTCAGGGTTACCTGGCCACATCAACGAGTAAATGGACAAATCCGCATCGCCACCATGGTTTGGCCGATCCGCTCAAGCAAGAACTGGCTACACGCTATTCAGCGCGCAGCTCGGCAGGACTTGCCGCAGGAGAGATGGGGTGCTTGTATTTTTCACTGAAAGATGGAACGGTATTGATCGCCATTCTTAACAAGACGATCTGGCCTATAGACTGGGGTGCCGGCGCTGTCTTTGTACTGCAAATGCTTGCCGTGATCGTTTTCACCTGGCTGGCTGTAAAACAGGCGACCCGGCCTTTGCAGCGTTTGGCCACGGCAGCGGATGCGCTGGGCGCATCTTTGCATGGCGAAGCCATACCAGAAGATGGCCCCAGCGAAGTTGCCAGGGCAGCGGCGGCATTCAATGCCATGCAGGGACGCATCAAAGAACATTTAGCTGAGAGGGTGCAGATACTTGCTTCGATCTCGCATGATTTACAGACGCCCATTACGCGCATGCGCTTGCGTACTGAGCTGATGGATGACGGCAGTTTGCAAGAAAAAATTTTGTGTGATCTTGATGCCATGCAACAGCTGGTCGAAGAGGGCATTACCTATGCACGTAGCGCGCAAAGAACAACAGAAGCAATATGTCGGGTCGATATTGATGCCTTACTTGATAGCCTGGTCTGTGATTATGTAGATGCCCATCAGTCAGTGCGACTGGAGGGAGAAATTGGCATGATACTTTATTCCCGGCCTAATATACTCAGGCGTATCATGATTAATTTGATAGATAATGCCGTGAAATTTGCCGGCGATGTGGAGATACAACTTACCAGGATATCCTCAGCGCAGATATCGGTGTCGGTATTGGATAGAGGGCCAGGGATACCAGAAAAGGAAATGGCTGCAGTATTGCAGCCATTCTATCGCGTGGAAAATTCGCGCAACCGCAAGACTGGTGGGACCGGTCTGGGTCTGGCCATCGCTCAACAATTAGCACTTGCTGTCGATGGCTCCATTGTTTTGCGTAATCGTGACGCTGGTGGCCTGGAGGTCAAGCTGATTTTTCCAGCGGTAGCAGAAGAAAAGTAAGCATGCGATTTGCCAGTAATTCAGATTCAATGCTTGCCGGTGCTGCCAAATCCGCCCTCACCACGCTCACTCTGCCCAAATTCATCAACGATATTGAAGCCCACCTGTAACACCGGCACGATGATGAGTTGTGCCAGCCTGTCCATAGGCTGCAGGGTGAATTCTGCCTGGCCACGGTTCCAGGTTGATACCATCAGCTGACCCTGGTAGTCAGAGTCAATCAAGCCAACCAGGTTGCCCAGTACGATGCCGTTTTTATGGCCCATGCCGCTACGTGGCAAGATCATGGCGGCGTAGCCTGGGTCAGCGATGTGAATCGCCAAACCGGTAGGGATCAGCACGGTTTGGCCAGGTTGTATGGTGATGGCCTCGTCTATACAGGCGCGCAGGTCCAGGCCAGCGCTACCCGGTGTGCCATACGATGGCAGGAAGTCCTTCATGCGGCTGTCGAGGATTTTAAGGTCTATGTTTTTCATGTTCTTGAATAAAGTAATGCTCAAAGAGAAAGGCTCTTTGAGCAGGTATGGAGGCTTTACATCAGGCTGGTGCGCAAGGCAATTTCTGCCACCAGTTGTGCAGCCAGGGTTTGCTTGTCGGCAGCAGGCAGATTGGTATGACCATGGTCATCAAACAGCACCAGTTCATTCTCGTCCTTGCCAAAGGTTTGATGCCCTATATTGCCTACCAGTAGCGGGATATTTTTCTTTTGACGCTTGGCGGAGCCATATTGCAGCAGGTTCTCTGATTCGGCAGCAAAGCCTACGCAATATGGCGCATTTGGCAGGGCTGCTACGCTGGCGAGTATGTCGGGGTTGGGGGCGAATTGTAATTGTGGCGTGTCGTTGGCACCGGTCTTTTTGAGTTTTTGCGCGCTGACATTGGCTACCTTCCAGTCGGCGACGGCAGCCACCGCGACAAATATATCCTGTTTTTGCTGGATCTGCGCCATCACGGCATCATGCATTTGCTGGGCAGTTTGCACATTGATGCGACGTACACCATAGGGTGCTTCAAGCGCAGTCGGGCCAGAAACCAGGGTGACGATGGCACCTGCTTCCCAGGCTGCCTGGGCTATCGCATAACCCATTTTGCCTGAGGATAGATTGGTAATGCCCCGCACAGGGTCTATCGGTTCAAAGGTGGGACCAGCAGTGATCAGTACATTCTTGCCAGCCAGGGTCTTGGCCTGGAAGCCAGCGATGATTTCTGCCAGCAATTGATCTGCTTCCAGCATGCGGCCCATGCCGGTTTCACCACAAGCCTGGTCGCCCGCAGCAGGGCCCATGAGCTGTATCCCGTCAGCCTTGATCTGTTGCACATTGCGCTGGGTAGCAGGGTTTTGCCACATTTCCACATTCATGGCAGGTGCTATCAGCAAAGGCAGGCTGGCCGGGCGGGCAATGCACAAAGTAGACAGTAAATCATTACAGGCACCATGCGCCAGCTTGAAGATAAAGTCAGTGCTGCAAGGAGCAATGACGATGGCATCAGCATCGCGCGTCAGGTCTATATGCGGCATATTGTTATTGATGCGCGCATCCCACTGGTCGGTATATACCGTATTACCTGAAAGGGCTTGCATGGTCACTGGCGTGATGAAATGGGCGGCAGATTCTGTCATCACCACTTGTACATTTGCACCAGCCTTGCCCAGCGCCCGTGTCAGCTCTGCAATCTTGTAGCAGGCTACGCCACCCGTCAGGCCCAGAACGATTTTTTTACCAGCCAGTCGCAGACTCATGGTGCTATTCCTTATTTTTTGACACGACGTAATTCATCCAGGATGAATAATGCCGCACCCAGACAAATTGCGCTGTCAGCGACGTTGAAAGCCGGGAAGTGATAAATTTCCTGATAATGAAAATCCAGGAAATCGATGACATGGCCATACATGACCCTGTCTATAACATTACCAAGAGCGCCGCCCATGATCAAAGACAAGGCAGTGCAAAACAGTTTTTGACTTGCATGGCTTGCTATCAGATAGGTGATATAGGCTGCGGCGATCAGGCCTATGGCAGTAAAGAGATAGCGCTGCCAGCCTGTTTCTGCTGCCAGGAAACTGAAAGCCGCTCCCTTGTTATACGCCAGAGTCAGGTTGAAAAATGAAGTGATGCTCAGGGTTTCGCCATAAGTAAAGGCTTTGCTTATCGTGATCTTGCTGACCTGGTCCAGCAAAATGACTATGGCGGCAAATCCCAGCCAGAGTACCGTAGCTGAGCTGGAAGCCAAAGAGCCTGATGAGCGGCCAGAAGCGGTGCTGCGTTTTTTGGTTGCCATGGTGGAGAAATGTTATTGAGACGGAAGGAGTTAGGCTCAAAAGTGAAGCTCAAAAGTGAGGCTCAATACAGAGCCTCACCGGATCAAAAATCAGGCAAAGCGACGTGCTTCGCCACTACCAAACAGATTGCTGACGCAGCGTCCACACAGGCCAGCGTGCTCAGCATTGCTACCTACATCCGCACGATAATGCCAGCAGCGCTCGCATTTTTCGTATTTGGATGGCGTGACAACTACCGCTTCTTCTGCTTCGCTGGCAACTTGTTCCACACCTGCCGCTGAAGTGATCAGCGTGAATTTCAAGTCATCGGCAAAGCTGTTCAATACATCAAACTTGCTGCCGCTGGCCTTGATCGTCACTTCTGCCTGCAGCGACGAACCTATGCCACCAGCTACACGTACTTCCTCGAGTTGCTTGGTCACGTCCGTGCGCACTGCACGCAGGGCGGCATACTTTGTCAGCAAGGCTTCTGCATCGGCGATTTCTGGCAAGTTGTAATAAGTTTGCGTGAAGATGGTTTCATCGCTGTCTTTGTAGGCATCGGCAGCAGCAAAGAATTGCCATGCCTCTTCAGCAGTAAAGGACAACATCGGTGCCATCAGGCGCAACAGTGATTGCGTGATATGCCAGATAGCCGTCTGTGCGGAGCGGCGTGCATGCGAAGTTACACCGCTGGTGTACAGACGGTCTTTCAGGATGTCGAGGTAGAAACCACCGAGATCTTCTGAGCAGAATGATTGCAATTTGCTGACCACAGGGTGGAATTCAAAAGCATCAAAATGCGCCAGGATATCTTTTTGCAATGCTGCCATATTGGCGACGGCATAGCGGTCTATCTCCAGCAATTCATTGATCGCAACAGCATCTTTTGCTGCATCAAAATCAGAGGTGTTGGCGAGCAAGAAGCGCAAGGTGTTGCGGATGCGGCGATAGGCTTCCGTCACACGTTTCAGGATTTCGTCAGAGATCGACAATTCGCCAGAGTAATCAGATGACGCTACCCACAGACGCAAGATGTCTGCACCCAGAGTATCGGATATTTTTTGCGGTGCCAGTGTATTGCCCAAGGATTTGGACATTTTTTTGCCTTCGCCATCAACCGTAAAACCGTGTGTCAGCAAAGCTTTGTAAGGCGCGCGGCCATCCAGCATCGACGCAGTCAACAGCGAAGAATGGAACCAGCCGCGATGCTGGTCTGAGCCTTCCAGATACAGGTCTGCCGGGAAGGCGGATTGCTCTTTATGCGAACCGCGCAAGACGGTCTGATGCGTCACGCCAGAATCAAACCACACGTCCAGCGTATCGCGATTCTTCACATACATGGCAGCTTCATCGCCGAGCAAATCAGCAACTTCGATTTTTTGCCAGGCTTCTATGCCTTCTTTTTCTATGCGCAGGGCGATCTGTTCCAGCAATTCTGGTGTGCGTGGATGCAATTGGCCAGTTTCCTTATGCAGGAAGAAGGCCATAGGCACACCCCATTGACGCTGGCGTGACAGTGTCCAGTCAGGACGGTTGGCGATCATGCCATGCAGGCGTGCCTTACCCCATGCCGGGAAAAAGGCCGTGTCGTCGATGGCTTTCAATGCTGTCTGGCGCAAGCTGTCGCCGCCCGCTGTGGGCGTATTGTCCATGCTGGCAAACCACTGTGAAGTGGCGCGGTAGATGATCGGTGTCTTATGACGCCAGCAATGCATATAGCTATGTTCAAACATCTTGAATGAGAACAGGGTGCCCGCTTCACGCAGTTTATCGCAGATAGGCTTGGACGCTTCCCAGATCGTCATGCCAGCAAAGAATGGCAGGCTGGACGCGAATTTACCGTCACCCATCACAGGGGCGATGATGTCATCATCTTTCATGCCATGTGCTTTGCATGACTGGAAATCTTCGATACCGTAAGCTGGCGCAGAGTGGACCACGCCGGTACCGGTTTCTGTGCTCACATATTCACCCAGATAGACTGGAGAAAAACGGTCATAGCCAGCATCCAGTGCTGACAATGGATGTTTGAATTTGATTTCAGCCAGGTCCGCACCCAGGCAAGTCGCGATGACTTCTCCTGTCAGACCGTAATTGGTCAGGCTGGCTTCGACCAGGTCTTTTGCCAAGATCAGCAAGATGTCTTCACCTTCACGCTGGGTCTTGACCAGGGCGTAAGTGATCTCTGGATGCATGTTCAGCGCCTGGTTGGACGGGATGGTCCATGGCGTTGTGGTCCAGATGACGCAATAGCCTTTGTCCAGTGGTAACTTGTCTAGTTTGAAAGCGGCAGCCAGCTTGTCATGCTCGGCAAACGGGAAACCAACATCGATGGATGGATCGCGCTTGTTTTCATATTCAACTTCAGCTTCCGCCAGGGCAGAGCCGCAATCAAAACACCAGTTGACTGGCTTCAAGCCGCGATAGACATAGCCTTTTTCCAGCAGTTTGCCGAGTGCACGCAATTCATCGGCTTCATTGCCAAAGGCCATGGTTTTGTAGGGATTATCCCATTCGCCCAAAACACCCAGACGGATGAAGCCAGCTTTTTGTTTTTCTATCTGCTCATTTGCATATACACGTGCCTTGGCATGCACTTCTGCCACTGGCAGGTTTTTGCCAAACAGTTTTTCAACCTGGATTTCGATAGGCATGCCGTGGCAGTCCCAACCAGGTACATACGGCGCATCAAAGCCAGCCATGGTGCGGGCTTTAACGATCATGTCTTTCAAGATCTTGTTGACCGCGTGACCCAGATGGATATCACCATTGGCATATGGTGGGCCGTCATGCAGGATGAATTTCGGACGGCCGGCAGATGCCTTGCGCACGCGTTCATAGATTTTCTTGTCTTGCCATTCCTTGACCCACTTGGGTTCGCGCTTGGCCAGGTCGCCGCGCATAGGGAAGGTGGTTTCGGTCATATTGACCGGGTATTTACTGGCAGTTTTTGCCGCTTTGTTTTCAGACATAATGAGTTTTCTATTTTTAAAATCGGGATGAAGTCACAACACACTACAAGGAATTAAAACGATGTGTGAGCTTCAAATTCGGTCAGTGGCAGAGCGGGCAGGGCGGTGGCTGTCGGCAAAATAGGCACGAGCCTGTTCAGCATCCTTGTTGATGGCCGCAGTCAGGGTAGGCAGGTCTATGTATTTTTCTTCGTCGCGCAGCTTTTTCAAAAACTCTATCTGCACGACTTTGCCGTAGGCATGACCGCTGTAATCGAATACGTGGGTTTCCAGCAGCACGCGGCCACTGTCATCGACAGTAGGGCGCACACCCAGGCTGGCCACCGCAGGCAAAGGCTGGTCAGCCAGACCATGTACTTGTACGATAAAGATACCATTCAGGGCAGGGCGGTGATGTGCGATACGCAGGTTAAGCGTAGGAAAGCCTATGGTGCGACCCAGCTTTTGGCCGTGCACCACATGGCCTGAAATGCGGTAAGGGTGGCCGAGCAAGGCTTCTGCCTCATCAAAATCACCACTGGCCAAAGCCAGGCGAACTGCCGATGAAGAAATGCGCACACCCTTGTTTTGTACTGAAGGCAGGGTTTCAACGCTAAAACCAAAACGCTGGCCCGCTTCAGTCAGAGTAGCGATGTCGCCAGCGCGTTTGGCGCCAAAGCGAAAATCTTCACCGACCATGACCCATTTCACATGCAAGCCATCGACCAGCACTTTTTCTATGAAATCTTGTGGGGACAATGCCGCAAAGTGGGCATTGAAGTGTTCAACGATGACACGGTCAACCCCCGCAGCCTCCAGCGAAGCCATGTTGTCGCGCAAATTGGCGATACGAGTTGGAGCCTTCGACAAGTCACCCAGCATCTGGGCAAAGAAAGCACGCGGATGTGGCTCAAATGTCATCACGGCAGCTTCTATGCCCAGACGTGTGGCGGCATCCCGCAAACGGGCAAGCAAAGTCTGGTGGCCCAGATGCACGCCATCAAAATTGCCTATCGCCAGTGCACAGGGGGCACGGGAGGCTGCATTTGGGAGTCCGCGAAATACCTTCATTGTTTCCAGAAAACTGCTGCAAAGCCTTGGATTATAAATGTTTTCGTCTGGCTATAGACTTGATCTGAGGTGGAAATGCAAATTTCACAAGGGATTAATTCGTGAAATCCTTACATTTCTCAGCATTTGGCGTATGAATCAATGATGATGTGACCACAAAACATCGTTGGAGCTCAGATAAGACTGTACAGCCTCCTTGTTGCCAGTCGCATGTTTCATGATTTCACCGCAGTTGCAAATGCCCTGATAAGGCTGGATGTGGGAACAGGCAGAAACTTTTTGCAGGAAAACCTGGACGGATTTGCTGCAATTTTTGCATTTAAAGGTCAGGATGCGGGCAGGTTTGTTGATCATGATGCTAATTTTCTAAACAATTAATTAATTCATGTGGTCAGTGTCTTGATAGCCACTGACCACAAATACAGCTGCTATTTTAATTTCAAACGCCACAATGAAGTAACTTCTTTGACGCGCGCTGCGTGCAAAGGGTCATTTTCATCAGTGGATTTTGGGTGGCGCGGCTTGATCTCTGTCTTACCTGCGACTATCAGACCACCGGCAGCTATCCAATCCTGCAGTTCCGTGGTGCCACGCAGACCCAGGTGCTCGGCAAAGTCTGACATGACCAGCCAGGCTTCGCCCTGCGGCTCCAGATGCTCTGCCACACCAGCCAAAAAGCCGCGCAACATGCGGCTGTCGGGGTCATATACGGCGTATTCTATCGGCGAATTAGGACGTGCTGGCAACCATGGCGGGTTACAGACTATCAGGGGAGCAAGGCCAGGCGGGAACAGGTCTGCATGCATCAATTCGATTTGGCTGGATAAACCCAGCCTGTCTATGTTTTCACGGGCGCAGGCGAGGGCGCGCTGGTCCTGGTCGGTTGCGACGATCTTCTTGACGCCACGTTTGGCCAGCAAGGCAGACAGTACGCCAGTACCCACACCGATATCAAAAGCCAGTGTCGTCGATGGCAGCGGGGCTTTCGCCAGCAAGTCTATATATTCACCACGTACTGGTGAGAACACCCCATAGTAAGGATGGATTTTTGCACCCAGCGCGGCGATTTCCACACCATTCTTGCGCCATTCATGCGCGCCTATCAGGCCTAGCAATTCACGCAGAGAGGCTACAAAGGCAGTGCTGGGCTCACCATAGACTTCCTTGCATGCTAGTGTGACATCCGGTGCACGGCGCAAGGTGATACGGTAGTCGGCTTCAAAGGGGATCAAGACCATGGCCAGCACGCGCGCTCTTTGCGATTGCGCCTGGCGGTGCAGATTGAATGCTTCTTTGGCAGATTCAGGTACTTTGGCCTTTTTACTGGCCTTGGCCGGTTTTTTATCGATGCGACGTGCCAGCGCCTGTAATAGCTGCTTGGCATTGTGATAGTCGCCGCGCCATAGCAAGGCCGTACCTTCGCAAGCCAGCTTGTAGGCGATTTCCACATTCATGCGGTCATCGGCAATTTGCACGCGCTTCGGTGCCGGTGCACCACTTTCGGAATGCCAGCGGCATGAGCGCGCTTCATCGTTTTCTGTCCAGTGCAATTCCGGGAAAGGCTTGTTCATGTTTTCTTTGCGGGTAGTCGGGGCAGGGCTGTCGCGCCTTGCCAAGGCTGGAGTGTAACAAATAAAAGCTGGCGCATGAGGTTTAAGCTTGCGAGCTGGCCGATCTGATATTTTTTATAAGCTTTCTTTGCTGCTCATTAAACAAAAATACATGTAGTCATCACCAACTTATGTTAACCTCTTGCGTCTTAATATATTAAGCCTGCGAGATTCGTCATGCCCCAACTTTTCCGCCCAGTATTGATTGCCAGCTTACTTTCTTCTTTTGTTCTTGCCGGGCCTGTCAGCCTTGCTGCTCCAGTGACAATCAGCAAACAAGCAGACCAGAGCTTTGCCCTGGTCAAGACAGCTTTCCTGAAGGCACTGTGGCAGCAAGACCCGGATACGGCGATGTCGGCAGGTCGGTACGAGGATGCCAATAAGCTGGTTTTGCCAGATCAGGCAAGCCGTGATGCTTATATCGCATTTGTTGACAACTGGCTGGCACAGACAGGCAAGCTGGATGCAGAAAAATTGTCGGCGAAAGAACAGACCGACCTGGCACTGATACGCAATTACCTGAATGGCACTCGTTGGTATCTGACACAGTTCCGTGAATTTGAATGGAACCCGTCGCAACACAACATCGCTGGTAGTTTTGATGCCATCCTCAATACTGATTTTGCGCCAAAAGGCAAACGGGTATTGGTCGCCATCCAGCGTTTGCAAGCCGTGCCAGCCTATTATGCTGCGGCCAAAGCTAGCATAAAGAATCCCACGCCCGAGCATACCCGCCTGGCGATCAAGCAAAGTGCCGGTGCCATTTCTGTATTGGCAGAGCTGGAAAAAACTGCCAGCCAGGAAAAACTGACAGCAAAAGACAAGACAGCCCTGGACGAAGGTTTGAAAAACGCCCGTACTGCGGTCGGTGACTATGTACAGTTCCTGGAAAACCTGGAAAAGAAATTTGACCCTGCAACTGCGCGTTCATTCCGCATAGGCAAGGACTTATATGAGGGCAAATTCACGGCAGATATCCAGTCCTCGCTGACTGCAGAGCAGACTTATCAGCGCGCCCTGACAGCCAAGGAAGAAGCGCACAATAATATGGAAAAACTGGCCGACCAGCTCTGGGATAAAACCATGGGTGCGCAAGCCAGGCCTGCAGATCGCGTCAAGAAAATCGCCATGGTCATCGATAAACTGTCAGAAAAACATGTGGCAGCGAAGGACTTGTACCCGGAAATCCGCCAGCAATTGCCGCAGCTGGAAAAATGGATACGTGAACACGACCTGGTCAGCCTGGATCTCAAGAAGCCCCTGGTCGTACGTGAAACGCCAGAGTACCAGCGCGGCGTGACAGTTGCTTCGATAGAAGCGCCAGGCATCTTCAGGCCGAATGACAAAACCTATTACAATGTCACTCCTTTCGATGGCCAGCCAGCCGAGCAAATTGAAAGCACCCTGCGTGAATACAATCACTGGGTCTTGCAGATATTGAATATCCATGAAGCCATCCCAGGTCATTACACTCAACTGCAGCATGCCAATAAATCGCCCTCAGTGATCAAGACCCTGTTTGGCAATGGTGCCATGGTGGAAGGCTGGGCTGTGTATAGCGAACGCATGATGCTGGAGTCTGGCTATGGTGGCAACACGCCAGAGATGTGGCTCATGTATTACAAATGGAATTTGCGTGCCGTCTGCAATACCATCCTCGATTATCAGGTACATGTGCTGGGCATGACAGAGGTGGAAGCCAAGGACTTTTTGACGAACCAGGCTTTCCAGACCAAGGCAGAATCTGACGGTAAATGGCTGCGTGTGCAATATACCTCGGTGCAATTGACCAGCTATTTCAGCGGTTATAGTGAAATACTGGAATTTCGCGAACAGCTCAAAAAACAGCAGGGTGACAAGTTCAAACTCAAACAATTTCATGAGCAATTCCTGAGCTACGGCAGCGCGCCAGTGGGGATGATCAAGAAGTTGATGTTAAAAGATGCGCTAAAGTAGGCGCATCTTATCGATCTCAGAAAGCTTCATCCATGCGCCCCGACATTTACAAAGTTAATCAGTTAGGCCTGGGTTTCCTGGCCGTCATGGCCAAGCCTGTCGCGGGCGAATGGATAGCAGATGAATTTCGCGGAATAGCCCAGTTTGGTATTAACAGGCTGGTGTCTCTGCTTGAGACGCATGAAATTCGTGATTTGGGTTTGCAAACTGCGCCTGACTTATGTGCACAAAATCAGGTCGAATTTGTGCATTTCCCCATCAAGGACAGAGGTTTGCCGTCTTCCTTTTCTGCCACGCAGAAACTGGTGACGCAATTGCATGATGATGTTGTAAACGGGAGTAATACGGTGATCCATTGCCGTGCCGGGATAGGGCGGACTGGATTGCTTGCCGCGGCAGTATTGATACGACATGGGCTTGATGCTGAGGCTGCGCTAGCCATGATCAGCAAGGCCCGTGGTGTCATTGTTCCTGATACCGAAGAGCAAATCGGCTGGCTGAAGAAATATCAGGCCGCATTGCGAGCCTGAAACAGCAAATCCTGTTCTCCAGACATTTATTCCTGTCCTTTTTCGGATAAATATTTCATCAAAGTAATTTAAATTTCCCTGCGGAAAAATATTTCCTCGTCTGTTTTGGTGCACTTGCAGCAATTTTGGTGCAAAACTCATGGAAATGCACAAAACAGATAAGCAAGAGTGGTTTTTTCACAAATATGTTAAAAAAAGTCAAACCCGGGTAACAAAACTGACATAAGCGAATGTTAATCTAGTAATCGTTTGCGCAAACGATTGCTTAATTCAACTGTCGTTAAATCTCGTTTCTAGGAAGCTGCAAACAGCATGGTGGTAAGAAGAATAGGTAGAGATGTACAAGAATGGCTACTTACAGATATCTGAACAAGGCTGGAATAAAAGAAGCGAGAGAACACAGTGCTGCGATCACATGCACTGGCGTAAATTGGTTTTTTCTCTGTTTTGAAGATTTCAACTGAATGAAGATGTATGTGGGACAGCCACACATATCCATAATCATTCAGGGGAAATTTTTCATGCAAGATCTACATAAAGCCAGCAAACTAAAAACGCTGGCCTTACAGATGGGCCTTATTTTTACAGTCAGTTTTGCCATCATGCCTTCTGCCCAGGCATCGATCCCGGATCATCATGAATTTGATGCCAGCCTGCACGTACCATATCGCTCTGATGCCAAGGCGGGTGCCGAGTCCCGTTATTTTACGATGGAGTTCGAATATCCTTATGTCAGCAAAGAGCAGACAGTTACCTGGCGTCTGGAATTATTAGGTGCAGATGGCCGCGTAGTTGATCGCTGGTATGGCACGGAAAAATTATTCAAAAAAACCGTGACTGCACAAATGTTCTGGAGTGGCCGCGGTCCCACTGGTGCCGCGTTGAAGGATGGCATCTATCAAGCCAGGCTGACTGCCAAGGCGACTGACACAGCCCTTATACAGGCTGCTCCTGCCAGCGATGTTGCTACAACGGTAGAGCGCGCCCTGGCCAAACATGACAGCGAAATCATCACGCAAAGCTGGCCACTGCAAGTAGGTAATGTGGCCGCACCTAAAATGCCTGGCTTCGCAGGCCTGGCAACCAAGGCCAGCAAGTTGGCTGCTGCATCAGCTAAGGCGACACGTCCAGCCGTGGCTGGCATGGCACCACCACCGGCACCTGCCACAGGTTCACTGCCTTACACCATCTATTACGGCAACCTGCATAGCCAAACCAATCATAGTGATGGCGGTGGTGAGCTGACTTCATGTACTGGTGCACAAAACCCGCAATCTGCTGCGTATGGTCCTACCGATGCTTATCAGTATGCCTTGAACAAGGGCCTGGATTTCCTGATGACGTCTGAACACAATCATATGTATGATGGTTCTGATAGCACTAATGCCTCAGCCAATCCTGTTACTGCCAAAAACCTGTTTCAATCTGGCTTGACAGCTGCCACCAGTTTTAATTCCGGCCATGCTGGTTTTCTGGCAATTTATGGTCTGGAATGGGGTGTCATCAATAACGGTGGCCACATGAATATTTTCAATTCCAGTGAGTTACTGGGTTGGGAATACAATAGCAGCAACCAGTTGATCGCTGATACGCTGACTGCTAAAAACGATTACGCTGGCCTGTACACCTTGATGCGCCAGCGTGGCTGGATAGGCCAGTTCAATCATCCATCCAGTAGCGGTCAATTCATCGTCAATGGTACTGCCCTGGGATATACCGCTGATGGTGACCAGGCCATGGTCGCTTGCGAAGTCTTGAATAGCTCAGCCTTCTCGACCAATACCACAGAGACAGAAACCAGCCGCAGCAGCTATGAAGGTGCTTGCAACAAAGCACTGGAAGCTGGCTACCACGTTGCCTTTACGACAGACCAGGATAATCACTGTGCCAACTGGGGCGCTTCTTATACCAATCGCACAGGTGTTTTGTTGGCCAACGGTGCCGCTCTGAATACGGCAAACTTTATCGAAGCGATGAAGGCCCGCCGCATCTTTGCCACGATGGACAAGACTTCGCAAATCGTCTTGACCGCCAATGGTCATATCATGGGTGAACGTTTCACCAACAGCGGCGCACTGACTCTGGTCAGCAATTTTGCCAGCACCAGTGGCCGCACTGCCTCGACAGTCGCGATTTACGAGGGTGTACCTGGCCGTAATGGCACGGTCACGCAAATGTCCAGCACGGCGACCACGACTATTACACCTACAGTGGGTGAGCATTTCTATTATGCAAAAATCACCCAGGATGATGGCAATATCCTGTGGTCTGCGCCTATTTGGGTAACGCAGTCAAATAGCGCCGATACCACGCCGCCGACAGTCAGCGCAGGCGAATCTGGCAGCAGTGGCACTATCACCCTGTCCGCCAATGCAACGGATAATGTTGGTGTCAGCAGAGTGGAGTTTTATGTTGACGGTGCACTCAAAGGCACAGCCACCAGCACCCCCTATAGCGTAGCCTTGAATTCGACAAGCTTAAGCAATGCCAGTCATAGCCTGGTCGCCAAAGCCTATGATGCTGCCAATAATGTAGGTACTTCATCGGCGGTCAGCTTCACCATCAATAATCCTGTCAGTGATACGACGCCACCTACGGTCTCGGCCAGTGAAAGCGGCAGCAGCGGCAACATTACTCTGTCAGCTACAGCGACAGATAATGTAGGCGTGACCAAGGTAGAGTTTTATGTTGATGGAACATTGAAGGCAAGCAGTACGACTTCACCGTATTCAACGACTTTAAATTCGACTTCGCTGTCAAATGCCAGCCACAGCCTGGTTGCCAAAGCCTATGATGCCGCCAATAATGTGGGTACTTCATCGGCAGTGAGTTTTACTGTCAACAATAGTGTGTCTACGCAGTTGATCACTAATGGTGGGTTCGAGAGTGGTGCCAGTTCATGGACTGCCAGTTCCGGTGTGATCAGCAATAGTGGGTCAGAAGTCTCGCGCACGGGCAGCTACAAAGCCTGGCTCAATGGTTATGGCAGTGCTCACACTGATACCTTATATCAGCAAGTGACTATCCCCGCTGCGGCAAGCTCAGCCAGCCTGAGTTTCTGGTTGAAGGTCAGCTCGGATGAAACCACGACAACGCAGGCTTACGATACCCTGAAACTGCAAATACAAAACAGCAGCGGCACGGTATTGGCGACATTGGCGACTTATTCCAACCTGAATAAGGGCAGCACCTATGTCAACAAGACCTTTGATCTGAGCAGCTATAAAGGCCAGACCATACGTGTGTATTTTGTCGGGGTGGAAGGTAGTGTGACGGCGACTTCTTTCCTGCTGGATGATATATCGCTCATCGCCCAGTAAATACTTCTGAACAGATTGTTCAAGTCGAAAAAAGAAACCCGCCAGGCCTGGCGGGTTTTTTTATGCATATGATGCAAAATTGTTTTCAATCTGGGCTAAGGGGGGCACGATAATCTGCTTTAGCAAATCGCGGTAAGATATGCCATCCAATGAACGCTGAGGTCAATTATGAAGATCAGGTTTTATCATGCGCCAGACGCCAACTGCTGCGAACGCTTGTTATGGATACTTGATTACAAACAAATCGATTACGAGCGCATTGATGTCGGCTTGGGTGATGTTGGCGAGCAAGTCAGATTGCTGAATCCCTTTGCCCGCGTGCCAGTGATGGAGGTGGATGGAATCGCTTTAAGTGAATCCATGGCCATGGCAGAATTTATAGAAGAGATCGCTCCCAGTCCAGCTTTGCAATACCAGGCAGCCTTTGCCCGAGCACAGGTGCGTGAAATTTGCGAGGCAGTTAACTCATCCATACATCCACAGCAAAACGGTAGCACGGTGCGATTTTTCCATCCCGACTGGAGCAGGGAGCAGATGCGTCCGCTAAGAGCAAAGTGGCTGTTGATGAATCTGCAAAAGCTGCAGTCACGTTTATGGCTGGGCAGTCAGTTTGCCGTTGGTACACAATTCACTCAGGCCGATATTTTCGTCGCCATCATCTATCGCAAGGCCGTGGACCTTGGGGTGACAGTGACTGATTTGCCTGACTATGAACATTATTGGAAATTTTTAATGAGTCATGAGTCAATCCGGCTCAGTTGCCCTGTTGCGTCATGAGCCGTTAAAAGCTGGCGTATGGCAAAATCCAAATTAAGACGATTGAAAATAGGGGGGGACAGTTTTCTCTGGACTGTAAAGGCGACACATCTACCACGTACCGTAACGATGATTGACTATCCTGTGCATGTGAAATTCACTGCCTTTCTCGAAACACATAAGACGTCGGCTCTGCATATCCATTTTCACACCAGCGCGACCGTGATGGGTAACTGGCTGATATCTGGAATTGGTGAAGTCAATTTACATCTCCCCAGCTTTGCGCGTTTGCTGATACTCGCTGGACTGGAGCAGGGCTGGAAAGCCTCGCGCCAGACGCTCAGTATAGAAGATGGCCTGCCGATTTTGAAAGATGCGGGATATAGCATCAAGGATGCTTGCGATCGTGCAGATGCATAATCAGGACAGTTAAACTAGTAAAAAATCAATTCAATCAACATTTCAAGCAAGATGTTTTTATTAAGGAAGTCAGATCATGCACCGCTATTTATTCTCTTTCGCCCTTTTTTGCATTGCTGGCAATGCTATGGCAAGTGTCCATGAAAATTCAATTAATGTCACATTTCCCGATAAAGTGGCGACACTGACTTTCAGCGAAAAGAAAGAGTTTCCCAAGAAAGAACTGGGAGTGAATATCCGCTATCAGGGCATTGGTCCAGTTGTTGGGTCAATTTATATTTATAACTCTGGACTCAGCCAAATCCCGACTGGTGTCGGTTCACCCCTCATTCATCAGCACTTTATCCAGGTCATTAATGAAGTCAAGCAGCTTGCAGCAATGGGGCAAGTCAAGGCAGTTAATCTGACTGGAGGGAGCACTATTTCAAATTTTAAAGGCTGCGGCCCACAATTCATGTGGCGCGCTTATGAATTGGATATGGGAGACAAGGTTTTATCGTCTTACACTTATTTGACAGGATTGAATAATAATTTTGTCAAATTGCGCCTGAGCCACTTGAAAGGAGACATGCAAGGCAAGCGAGAACTTGAGCAATTTGTGGAAGAACTTCGTAAGCTTCTAGGAAATTGT
The DNA here is from genome assembly GCF_049340345.1 of Undibacterium sp. Di27W. Classification (NCBI taxonomy): domain Bacteria; kingdom Pseudomonadati; phylum Pseudomonadota; class Betaproteobacteria; order Burkholderiales; family Oxalobacteraceae; genus Undibacterium; species Undibacterium sp. Di27W. Next base: position 170,579 of record NZ_JBMPOS010000013.1, read on the forward strand.
AGAGACTAGTCATTTTTATTCTTCTCGCACCAAATAAAAAGTATTTGAATAATGAAATCATTAGAACGCGCACTGACATCACTGGAAGGCTTGTCCATAGGCGACGCTTTTGGCCAGTGTTTTTTTCAAACGGAAAATCAGTTACTGCTTGCCCAGGGGCAGCAATTGCCTGACGCTCCCTGGTACTTTACCGATGACACAGAGATGACATTGTCTATCGTGCGTGTATTGCGTAGCCACGGTGAAATTGATCAAGACATACTCGCAAAAAGCTTTGCGAAGCACTACAGCTATGACCGTGCCTATGGACCATCCATGCACAGGGTCCTGGCTCGTATCAACGACGGAGAAGCCTGGCAAGATGTGGTTGCCAGTGCGTTTGAAGGCCAGGGGTCTTATGGCAATGGCGCAGCCATGCGCGCTGCACCGCTTGGGGCTTACTTTGCAAATGACCTGACATTGCTGATGAAACAGGCCAGCTTGTCTGCCGAAGTAACACATGCTCATCCTGAAGGAATAGCAGGAGCGGTTGCAGTTGCACTGGGTGCAGCCCAGGCTTGCCTTTACAGAAATGCCGGGATAAGACCCACGCATGCAGAATTTTTGGGCAAAATTATTGACTGTTTACCGCAAACTGAGGTGCGTTCGAAACTGGTTCGTGCCCAGTCCATGGCCAGGGCAGGGTCTATGGATTTTCCAGTCTCTGTTTTAGGTAATGGTCATCATATGTCGGCACAAGATACCGTGCCTCTGGCCCTTTGGTGCTGCGCCCAGGCGCTGGAAGATTTTGAAAAGGCGATGTGGCTGACGGTAAGTGCTGGTGGTGATCGCGATACCTTATGCGCGATAGTTGGCGGTGTTGTCGCATCGTTTGTTGGTAACGAAGACATTCCTGATAACTGGAAAATATGTCGAGAGGTTTTGCCTGCCTGGTATCTTGAGGATTGAAATTGACGAAGAAAATTTTTTGGGAAGATCCCTATCAGACCCATCTGCTGGCGCAAGTAAGCAAGATTGAAGGCAATGATATCTGTCTCGCATCAACGATTTTCTTTGCGTTTTCTGGTGGCCAGGAAAGCGACACCGGCAGTATCGCTGGCCATACTGTTCTGGCTGCACGTAAAGACGGGTATGAGCTACTTTATACCTTGCCGGAGGGGCATGGCTTGCACCCGGGGCAGGATGTGCAGGTCTGTATAGATTGGGAAAGACGCTACCGTCTCATGCGTTTGCACTTTGCCGCCGAACTGGTACTGGAATTATTTTATAAATCACTTCCAGGCATAGGCAAGACCGGTGCCCATATCGCGCAAGATAAGGCGCGCATAGACTTTGTCTGGGGTGAGAGCATAGCTCCTTTGCTACCCGCTTATGCGGAACAAGTACAAGCTATCATAGCTGCCAATCTCGACATCAACTGCGCTTTTGAAGATGAATCCACAGAAAGACGTTATTGGGAAATTGCAGGATTTTCGTGCGTGCCCTGTGGCGGTACCCATGTCAGGCGCACGGGTGAACTAGGACAGATCAGATTGAAACGCAATAATATAGGCCGGGGCAAGGAGAGGGTAGAGATTTATCTCGTACCTTAAAAGTTACATGAACGGTTCAAATCTATAGCTACTTAATGAATGAAAAAAATGCCGGGATACCCGCGTCTACCCGGCTACGCCCTACCGTACGCGTAAAGTATCGACGAATCGACAAAGGGACTGGTCATCCCACTGGCAGCCAATGAGATCACCGGGCACATGTCGGTATTCCACAATACCTTTTGGGTAAAGATCGCTGAATCTGGTGTAAAAGCGATTTAACTTTATACCCTTGGAGGATACGCCAGATACAGCCACTATACGATCATTTTGCCCTCCAATGCCGCCATCTGCAAACAAAATGTCGCCAACAAGAAAAAAACGGTGTGGACGCACCACTATCGCGAGTTGGCCGCATGTCTCGTTAATTGTCAAGTTGCTGTCCAATTGCGAATTCATCCACAACTCTTTGAGCATTTTATCATTAAGTCGCCGATAATTCCTGTTGAGGTATTCGTATGATCTTAACCAGTGTTGCCAGTCTGAGGCTTTGTTGAGTTTGTTTTTTTTGACATATAAAACAGTTTTTTCCCACTGCTCTTCAGGGGTCAAGTAAGTTTTTGCGCGAACCATTTTTTAGAATATGAATAATAACGAATTGAAAAATTTTACATGCGGCTATAAAAAAATAGACAGTGAGTACAAGTTAATGTACACCGATTGTCATTTTTCTTAAAACATGCAAGGTTCATTTTAGTTATTCGCAAGTTCGAATAAAGGAAGGCCAGATTGAGTACGGTTTATCGCTACAGGGCAAGACCAGACTTGTTGCCAGCGTATTGGGAGCATTGGTATGAGCCGAATGAGTTTATCATTTTTTTATCAAGGCTGGCCTCAAAGCTGGCGCAAACTGATCAAGAGTGCATGTTTGCAGTTTGGTTTGCTTCACACGATATGAAAGTTTGGGGGAGGCATATTGATTTTGATATCAGTGCCTTGCCCTGGAGGATGGCAAATATAGAAGAAGATAAAACCTTTCTATTGTCGGTGATAGCGGCAGCTATCAATGATGTGACCACAAAAAATACAAGCAATGGAAGATACTACAATGACTTGAAGATCGCGTTTAGCAGGTTTGGTTTGCTTATTCAGGCTTTTTTACCTGAACATGCCAATTTGGATCAAGAAATAATTTGGGCATACAACGATAATCAGGAACCCAAAGAATTTCTAAAGTGCCCAGAAGACCAAGTTTATTTGCATAAAAATGGGTGTGTTGTTTGTGGTGGTCGACGCAAGAACCCGCAAAGTGAGCCTGATCCCAGATTTTTGCAGACAGAAAAGAAGCTTGAAGATGTAAATCGATATGGCAGTGGTTTTGTTGCTGGTACGCTGGTGCATACAGACAGTGGATTAGTGGCAATTGAGAAAATTCGGGTTGGCGATAAGTTGCTATCAACTTTTGGATATTGGCATAGCCCTGAATATATCCCAGTCTTGAACATTACTGTACATGAGGCCAGTGAGGTTTGGCTACTTGAGTACCATGATGGGGAATTGCCGTTTGATAATTTAGTGCTTACTGGGAATCAGCTATTTTCAAGGCATAGTGATTGGTACACGGTAGATAAATTGGCAGGTGAAAACATTGATTGTCTTCATTCCAGATTTAAATTTAGTCACTCGCAAGAGGTTCATCGAGTCCGCAGAATTCTGAAAACCGACAAAGACAATATAGGCTGGACGCATGCTGATAGTTGTAAATATGGGTCAACGGTAGATTTACGGGATACTCAGATAAAAGTGAGTAAAACATATGAAGAAGACAGCGTTAATGATTCTGCCTATGAAATAAACGAATATTTCAGTTACAGGGTTTATAAGCTTGATCTTGGAAAGTCTTGGTATTTCTTTGTAGGAAAATCGGGTATTTTCACTAAATCCATGTGAGTTTCAGTTCAGGTGATGGAGGATATGAGAATGCTACAGCAATATAAAACAGTCTTGTAATGTAGTATCAGTCTGGATAGTATGGCGAAGGACTGTGAATGTGCGGTTGTTTTGTATGCGATCGCAGCAGGCAGGTGCAATAATAATGCGAAATGTACCGCGAAATATAATTAGGGTTGGATGCAGTAAAGTGGTTGGGGGTGTAGACCAGGATACGGAGCAAGCACTTAGCTTGATAAAGGAAGCAGCAGAATTAGGCTATCGGGATGCGATATTGGAAATGCAAAAGATAGCTTCGGAAAAGTAGTGCGTACAAACTCGGATTATTTGAAAAACGGCGACGAAACTCTTAAGCTTCGTCGCCGTTTTTGCTTATGGCACGCAGCAGATGATTACTTCCCAAACAAAGAAGAAAACTGTTGCAGTACCGCTGACGGGTTGATGTTGCCAGCTTCTGGTACTTGTCCGTGAGGTGTCAGGTGGTCGATGATGCCGGGCAAAAAATCAGCCAGATGGCTGGCCGCACCTTCATGGGAAATACCGGCTGCATCCGCCAGTTGCTGTAGCTGTCCACCGCCCAGGACTTGCTGGATTTGTGTCGCAGAGACGGGCATATTTTGTCCTGAGCTTACCCAGGATTGTACGATGTCAGCCAGGCCAGCCTGATGAAAGGCACTGATCAGTGATTGCAAACCGCCCACGCCACCTGGCTGTTTATCTCCCAGCATGCCAACTACAGCCTGCATCAACGCGGCCTTGCCGCCATCATTTTGATTCGTACTACTCAGCATGCTTAAAGCGCTATCGAGTAAGCCCATGATCTTCCTTTTTGAATTGATAAACTACCGCAAGTGTAAATCCGGGTATCGACAGGAATTGTGAATTCTCTATGAAATTTGACAATGTTTTACGGCCAGTGAAATCTTGCCTGGTGGCAGGACAGCATACACATATGCTTACATGCCACCCCAGGCGGCATTGAGTATGGCGATGGCAGCCAGGCCAGCAGTCTCGGTACGCAAGATGCGCGGGCCCATCCCTAATGCCAGTACGCCATGTTTGATGGCCAGGTTTTCTTCTTCGTCGGAATAACCACCTTCAGGACCGACCATGAGGCTGACAGCTTGTGCCGGATGGTGGCGTGACCAGTCAGCCAGTGATTGTTCTGCGCGTGGTGTCAGCAATATTCTTTGATGCATGTCTTGCTGTCCCAGCCACTGGTTAAAATTCATCAGTGGTGCCAGGTGGGCGAGGCGATTGCGACCGCACTGTTCGGCGGCGGCGACGATGATGCCTTGCCAGTGCGCCTGTTTTTTCTCGGCACGTTCTGCTGATAGTTTGACGACACAGCGTTGTGCCGCCAAGGGCTGGATGGCGCTGACACCGAGCTCCATGGCTTTTTCTATGATCCAGTCCATCTTTGAGGCTTCAGGCAAGGCCTGGACCAGATTCAGTGAATAAGGCAGTTCACACTCTTCTGGTAAAAAAACTTTGACTTCTGCAGTCACATTTTTCTTGGCGACCTGAGTCAGGGTGGCAACGTAACTGCCACCTTCGCCATTAAAAATATGAATGTTATCGCCTACATTCTGGCGCAACACAAAAACATGGTGCGCGACTTCATCTGGAAGCGCTATGGTGGCCCCTATGCTTAAAGGGAGAGGGCAGTAAAAACGTGGCATACAAATTCTCTATATTCGGTAACTTTACTTCATTGTTCAGTAGGTCATGCAGGCAGCGTTCAGCATACCTAAACCCAGGCTCAAAGCACCAAGGAAGATGCCAGAGGAAATTTTATTTTCTGGTATGTCCGAGACGATGCCAGGTATCAGCAAACGGGCGATGCCAAAGGCCAGCAATTGTATGGCCAGAGCGATCCCTCCCCAAAAGCACATATCAACCAGGCTGATGCTATTGGCAATGGCTGAGGCCAGCGCCGTGCAATAACCCAGCACTGCACCAGACAGGCTGGCAGCGGCCGCCATATTGCCTGCGCGTATCAAGGCGATTTCACGATAAGGTGTGATGAAGATATAGATGACTATAAATATCGCCAGCAAGACCAGGGCAGCACCAATATGGCTGAAGAAGGCAACTAACCCGTGTGTCATTAATTGTTCACTCATGGGGCATCCTATTCGACAAAATAATGAGGAATGAAACGGCTGGTGTTTTTAGTGATCAGGGTTTCATCTTCGCGTATGCCTATGCCTGCAGGTTCGTCGCCCACTATCCAGGCACCGATAGAGGTATAAGCAGGTGTGATGCCATCATCAAATTTGGGCTGCGGCGCATATGCCTGGTAGATATAGCCTTCTTCACCATAGTCACCTCCAGTATGCATGACTTCACCATTGGCGTAGATGGAAATGTTTTCCCCCTCGCGTGAATACAGCGGTTTTTTTACATGGTTGCCACTGATGCGCCAGGCGTCAAAATAAGCAGGCAAGAGATTGGGGTGATTCGGGAACAGCTCCCACAAGATCGGTAATATGGCCTTGTTCGACAAGATCATCTTCCAGGCAGGTTCTATGATGCGCATAGGGCGCTTGAGCAAATGATTGGAAAAATCTTCGCGGCACAGCCATTCCCAGGGGTAGAGCTTGAACAGATTATCTATCCTGCTGTCTGCGTCATCGACGAATATACCTTCATCTTCATCCCAGCCCAGGGATTCTATGGCGCATTGTTTGGTGGCAAAGCCTGCCTGTATGGCAGTGTCACGCAAATACGAGAGATTGCCTTCATCTTCTTCATTGCCGCCTGCGCAGGCGAAATGCAACAGACCCTTGCCAGGAAATTTTTTCCATTGCGCTATGAGTTTTTCATGCAGGGAATTGAACTGGTCCGCGTCGGGAAATACATCCTGCAACCAATACCATTGGGCGACACTGGATTCGACCAGGCCGGTAGGCGTGTCGGCATTGTATTCCAGCATCTTGGGCGCACCTGTGCCGTCCCAGCTCAGGTCGAAACGACCGTACAGGGAGAATTCTTTAGCGCGCCAGCTGTCTTCGACCTGTGACCAGAAAGCCTGAGGTATGGCAAATTTTTCCTGCATACCTTGCTTGACCACATGGTCCACCGCCTGCAGCGACATCTGGTGCAAGTCCAGGCTGGCTTGCTCGAGGGTGTCGACTTGCTCGGCAGTAAAACGATAGGCATAGCGTTCATCCCAGTACAGACCATCGATGGAATGGTAAGTAAATCCCAGGGATTCAAACTGCTGTTGCCAGCCTTGGCGTGGTGTTAAAGAGTTGCGTATCATTAACCGCCCCCACTGCTACCACGCGCCGTGCCGCCAAAACCACCGCGGCTGATACCGCTGCGACTGCTGGTGGTGGTGCTGCGACTGATGGCATGATCACTAGCGGTGTTGCTCACGCCAAAATTTCTTTGCACGGTGTCCCGATAACCAGGGGAATAATAAGGGCCGAAAAAGCTGTGGGAGTAGCCAGTGTAGTTACTGCCATTGCTGCCATTTGTGCCTGTGTAGCTGCTGCCTGTAGAGGTGGCGGGCATGCTGGCGGCATTCAAGTCAGTGCTGGAGGCCACGGTTTCACAAGCAGTGCCATCACCCCAGTCCTTGCGGCAGTCTTCGAGGCTTTTATATTGATCGCGTATGGTGGTCAGCTCCTGGCTACCACTGCTACCAGTGCCATCAGCGGTATCGCTGCTGACGCTGCATGCAGTCAGGGCGGCGCTGGTCACCAGCATGAGCGGCAGGGTGCGGCTGACTCTGCGTTTGCCATATTGTTTGGTTTTTCCGGCACTCACGATTTCTCCTGTTTCCCTATGTAGAGATTAGGGCATCAGGTCTTTGACATAATTGGGTAAAGCAAATAATGCCTGATGCACCTCGCCATTGTAATACTTTAGCAATGGCAAACCACGGTGTTTAATCTGAAGATTTACCGTTGACGGTGCTATGGTTGATGGATTGCTGCACTTGCTGGCAATTGCCATGCCCCACAATGCACCATACAGGGGAATGAAGACCGTATAGGGATGCAATTGTGGAAACACCATGCTGAGTTTTTTCAAAGTCTCAGCAAAACGTTGCGGGTGATAGTAGGGGCTGCCCAGATGCAATACCAGCATGCCTTGCGCAGTCAGTCTTTGTGCGCATGCCCGGAAGAATTCTTCTGTCATGCAGGTGGCTGCCAGTGAACTGCCGTTTGAGCTGACTGGATCGGTCAGGTCCAGCAGTATCAGGTCGAATTGTTCTGTACTGTGATGAACATAGGCAAAACCATCTTCGTAGCGGTGTTGTATTTTTGGATCATTCAGCGCACCGCGATGAATGCTGCCCAGGTGCTGACGCGCCATCTTGACAACTTCTACATCAATTTCACACAGGGTGATGCTGCTGATGCTGGGGTGCTTGAGTAATTCTTCGCAAGAGCCACCATCACCACCGCCTATGATGAGGGCGGTGCGTGGTTCTGGATGGCTCATGGCCGCAGGGTGTACCAGGCATTCATGATAAAAAAATTCATCTTTTTCTGAAGTCATCATGGCACCGTCTATGCGCATGAGCTTGCCAAAATCGGTGGTATCGGCGATCTCTATGTCCTGCATGGGGCTGCTGCGGCGTGCCAACACCTGATTGATGCGGGTGGCCATAAAACTGTCTTCCGTCAGGGCTTCAAAGGCCATGGCCGGGCCATGCTCGCCTCTGCGCAATTCCTGGCGCGAGACAGTGCCTGGTTTGAATACCGCAATCAGCGCGTCGACTATCTGCCTGGCTTTGCTACCATTGTCATGATTGAAATTGCAAACATACACATCCAGCGTCACTGCATGACGTTCTGGCCAGGTATGGATGGCGACATGGGATTCTGCCAGCAGCAATGCACCGGTTACACCAGCCGGGCTGCCATCTTCATGGCTGAAGGGGTGAAATTTTTCCCCAACGATAGTCAGGCCAGCAGCGACGGTGATCTTACTCAGGCAGAGACGCAGGCTTTCCGGGCTGACGAAATATTCTGGCGCTGCTTCACAATTGAAGCAGTCGGCGGTCAGGTGTAAGCCTTCCATAAAACTTTCTTTAACTCAAAGGTTCGAAAATACCCTGCAAATCTTCTGCAGTCAGTTGCGCGCTGGCGATTTCACCCTGATCGAGTATGGCGCGTGCCAGGTCAGATTTTTTGATCTGCATTTCCTGTATCTTTTCTTCCAGCGTGCCCTTGGCAATCAGGCGGTAGACGAATACTGGTTTGTCCTGCCCTATGCGCCAGGCACGGTCGGTTGCCTGGTTTTCTGCTGCCGGGTTCCACCAGGGGTCATAGTGGATGACGGTATCGGCTGCAGTCAGGTTCAGGCCTACGCCACCCGCCTTCAGGCTGATAAGGAATAAAGGAACATCGCCTTCCTGGAAGCGCCTTACCACTTCTCCGCGATGTTCGGTATCTCCCGTCAACATGGCATAAGTGAGCTTTTTTTCTTGCAGGGCTTCGGCAATCAGGTCCAGCATGCTGGTGAATTGTGAAAAGACCAGTATCTTGCGGCCCTCAGACAGCAATTCTTCTACCATCTCTATAAGTTCAGTGAGCTTGGCCGAGGCAGGGGCTTTGCCCTTGCCCGTAGTAGTGCCGGTAATTTTGACTAATCGTGGATCGCAACAGACCTGGCGCAGTTTGAGCAAGGCATCCAGAATAATAATCTGGCTGCGCGCCACTCCTTTTTTTGCGATTTCATCGCGTACTTTTTTATCCATGGCGACACGCACGGTTTCATACAGGTCGCGCTGTGCTCCACTGAGTTCTATATGCCGGACTATCTCGGTTTTGGCAGGTAATTCAGTGGCGACCTTGTCCTTGGTACGCCTTAGCAAGAAAGGTTTGATACGGCGGGTCAACAAGGCGTGGCGTTGGGTATCGCCCAGCTTTTCTATAGGAGTGCGGAAATCCCTGGTAAAGCTTTTGAGATCTCCCAATAAACCAGGCATGAGGAAATTAAATTGCGACCACAATTCACCCAGGTGATTTTGTAAAGGTGTACCAGTCAGGCACAGGCGATGATTGGCTTGCAGCAGGCTGGCAGTCTGGCTGGCCTTGGCCTGGGCATTCTTGATGTACTGGGCTTCATCGAGTATCAATAAATGATAGCGATGTTGTCGCAAGCTGTCTTCATCACGCGGCAATAAAGGATAGGTAGTCAACACCAAGTCAACTTCAGGGATTTTTTCAAATAGCTTGTTGCGGTCCTTGCCCTGCAAGACCAGCACCCGCAAGCCGGGCGTGAAACGTTGAGCTTCGCTGGCCCAGTTATCCATCAGGCTGGTGGGGGCCACTACCAGTGCGGGCTGGGTCAGTCTGCCTGCTTCTTTTTCTATCAGGATATGGGTCAGGGTTTGTATGGTTTTGCCCAGACCCATGTCGTCTGCCAGGATGCCGGCCAACTGGTATTCACGCAAAAACTGCATCCATGCGACACCTTCTTTTTGATAATCGCGCAGACTGGCTTGCAAGCCAACTGGCGGGCTGATGCTATTGATACCGCCAAACTCTGCCAGGCGCTGGCCAAAGACTTGCTGGCGTTCGCCGCCTATCCAGCGTAGCTGCGTGGTGGCTGCTAATTCTGCCAGGCGCGCTGCATCCAGCATGGGGAGTCGTATCGCATCACCCTGGTGTTCATTGAAATACAATTCACCCAGGACCAGCAAAATAGGCTTGATACGCGCATAGGGCAGGGCGACCCGGCTGTTGTCGGACAGGTTCAGCAAGACTTGTTCATCATCAGCACGCTGGTTCAATTGGTGCACACTAAAATCTTGCGGGGCCTGGCGTATCAGGCCAACCAGCAAGGGCAGCAGGGAAATTTTGGTCTGGTTGACGACGATGCCCAGTTCCAGATCAAACCAGGTAGATTGCTGGTTTTCTTCTGCAACTTCGGCATACCAGTCTTCTACCACCTCCAGGTCGTAGCGATAATTATCCATCAGGCGCAAATCCCAGCCTTGCGCATCAAGCAGGGGTAATTGCTGGGTAGTGAATTTCAGCCAGGCGTTCTGGTCTCCCAGCACAAGTACATCGCCCAGGTTATGCTCACTGATATCTTCCAGGGAAAATCCCAGGTCAAGCAGGGTTTGCATAGCGGCCTGTTCTGCCCGTTTGTCGCGGGTAATGCTTTCCACAATGTCACCATTGCGGCGCATGATGCTGTCGCCTGGCATGTCGAAGGGGATAAGGGCGTCATCGTAGGAGTACTGCAGCAGGGCAAAGTCTACGGTTTCCCATGGATTGCGCTCATGGCTGCCCATGAGCAGCGAGGGGCGCAACTTGATGTCGTCGCGCTGGATTTTCTGCAATTCAGCGGGCATGGGTATGGTGTTTTGCAGGCCTAGCTCCAGCAGCTTATGTGCCATGGCAATGCGGGTTTTTTGACGCTCCAGCGCAATTGCCGGTGCTTCTTCTACCAGCCTGATCAGGGCAGGTAAATCCAGGTCAGCAGTCGTGGCTGCATGCAATTTGCCGCAGCTCTGAGGCGTCACTATCCAGGGCGGATCGGTAGGCAGTAAATAATATTCTTGAGGCAGGCTGGCGTTTTCAGACGACAATTGCCAGCGCAGACGCATAAAGTCCTGATCTTCCTGCCAAACCAGATTGGCATGCTGATGCTCATGAAATTCCAGTTTTTTTATGGAACTTTGCTTATTCTCCGTGCTCAGCCAGTATAGTTTTCCTGCTTTTGCTATGCGTTCAAGCAAGACGGCACCCATTTTTTCTCTAGGATTGTAGTAAGAGTAATAATAGGAATTCATCGTGCTCATATTGAACAAGGCCAGCAAATCGTAGTCATCGCCCTGGATGAAATGACTGGTGCGCATCACGTCGCGCACGGCCTGGGATAATTTGGTGTATTTCAGTTCGCCCTTGGCATTGAGTTTGGCCTTGCCTGGTATCAGGCGAACTTCCTTGCCATTTGCCAGCGTCGAGAGGGTAAAGATCAAAAAACCTTCATCAGGCTTTTCCTGTTTGCCAGGGGCAGTATAGCTATCGGCATGCCTGGCATTTTGTGCAAATTCCAGTTCATGCAACCATTTTTGCTCGGCGAAGCTGAGAGAGGCCGCGTTTGCAGGCTTGCCCGAGGGGGAGTTTTTTTGCTGATGATCTAAAATATTAAGCAAAACGGCAACCGTGTGCTTGCAGTTGTATTCCACTGGACAACTGCAGCCACCGAGAACCTCCTCCAGACTTCCCTGGTCATCAAAGACAAGTTCAATTTCCTGAGTATAAATATTGCGTCCGCTGCCTTGTACTTCAGACTCAATAAAATCATTTTCAAAACTCCATCCTTTGACTTTATTGTCATTTGCATAGCTTATGCCGCGTATAAAGGTTTCGCGGGGGAATTGTTCAGCTAAATCTTCCAGGGTGAAGCGGTGATTTTTTGATGGCATGTGTGCGTTTTTACTGGTAAAGCAAAGTGTTGAAGACAGAAATTAGTCTAATTTGTTGCCTGTTTATACTTCTAAAGAGTCGCAATTGTAGTATGGACCTCATGCTCTGGTAAAATATCGGGTTTTCGCGGGGAGAGTTTCATGTCCCCAGCTCGCAACACTGACCAGTTTTCTCAAGACTACCTTCTGACACCATGATTTCATCTCTTCAGCCAGCAACACTCACCAAAATGGCCAATGCAATTCGTGCCTTGTCCATGGATGCCGTACAAAAAGCCAATTCTGGCCACCCAGGCGCGCCTATGGGCATGGCGGATATTGCTGTTGCTTTGTGGAAAGGCTTTTATCGCCACAATCCGGCCAATCCTAAATGGATCAATCGCGATCGCTTTGTGTTGTCGAATGGACATGGTTCGATGTTGCATTACTCTTTGCTGCATTTGACAGGCTATGACCTGCCTATCGAAGAGATCAAGAATTTCCGTCAACTGCATTCCAAAACTGCCGGCCACCCTGAAGTGCATATTACGCCAGGTGTGGAAACGACTACTGGCCCACTGGGTCAGGGCATTACCAACGCAGTCGGTATGGCACTGGCTGAAAAACTGCTGGCAGCTGAATTCAATCAGGGTGACCTGAAAGTGGTTGACCATTACACCTACGCCTTCATGGGCGATGGCTGCCTGATGGAAGGTATTTCGCATGAAGCCTGTTCACTGGCTGGCACACTGCAATTGAATAAACTGATCGCTTTCTGGGATGACAATGGCATTTCCATCGACGGTCATGTTGAAGGCTGGTTCACAGACAATACCCCAAAACGCTTTGAAGCCTATGGCTGGAATGTCATCCCGGCAATTGATGGCCACAATGCAGAAGCCGTGGCTAACGCGATTGCTGCTGCCAAAACATCTGACAAGCCTACCTTGATCTGTTGCAAAACCGTGATCGGCAAGGGCTCACCAAATATGGAAGGCACGCACAATGTGCACGGTGCCGCCCTGGGTGATAAGGAAATTGCTGCAGTACGCGCCCATATCGGCTGGGAATATCCACCATTTGAAGTACCGGCAGACGTGTATGACGCCTGGGATGCCAAAGCTGATGGCGCCAAAGCCGAAGCTGAATGGAATACACAATTTGCAGCCTACACAGCCCAGTTCCCGCAAAAAGCGGCTGAGCTGACGCGCCGCATGAATGGTGATTTGCCTGCCAACTTTGATGAAGTGGTAGCGAATGCGATTGCATCCTGCGTAGAGAAAAAAGAAAACATCGCTACCCGCAAGGCTAGCCAGAACGCGATCCAGGCATTTGCCCCATCCTTGCCAGAATTCCTCGGCGGCTCTGCCGATTTGACAGGTTCCAACCTGACCAACTGGAAAGAAAGCATCGCTGTCCGTGGCAACCAGGCAGGTAACCATATCAATTATGGCGTGCGCGAATTCGGTATGAGCGCGATGATGAATGGTATCGCCTTGCACGGCGGCTATATCCCGTTTGGCGCAACCTTCCTGACTTTCTCTGATTACAGCCGCAATGCCATCCGTATGGCAGCGCTGATGAAAATCCGTACCCTGTTTGTATTCACCCATGACTCTATCGGCCTGGGTGAAGATGGTCCTACCCATCAATCCGTTGAGCACGTCTCCAGCATGCGCCTGATCCCTAACCTGGATAACTGGCGCCCATGCGACACAGTGGAATCTGCTGCTGCCTGGGCGCATGCAGTCAAACGCAATGATGGCCCATCGACCCTGATTTTCTCTCGTCAAAACCTGCCTTACCAAGAACGTAGCGCCCAGCAAATCGCTGATATCCAGCGCGGTGGCTATGTCTTGCAAGACGTGGCTGACGCAAAAGCTGTATTGATCGCAACCGGCTCTGAAATTGAACTGGCTGTTAAATCCGCGGCTGAACTGGCGCAACAAGGCATTGCTGTACGCGTGGTGTCCATGCCATCGACCGATGTATTTGACCGTCAGGATGCCGCCTATAAAGCAGCAGTATTGGGCAAGGGCTTGCCACGTATCGCCATCGAAGCCGGTGTCACCGACTTCTGGTATAAATATGTAGGTTTGGAAGGCGCAGTAGTTGGTATCGATACTTTCGGTGAGTCAGCACCGGCAGGCGTCTTGTTCAAATACTTTGGCTTCACTGTTGACAACGTCGTTGCCAAAGTAAAAGCGACTTTAGTTTAAGCTGGAAGACGGAATTGACAGACATTACTGTGAGCAGCATCAAAGAGGTCAGCCTGCGTCGTGCTACCGTAGACGATGCAGAGGCAATTGCTGCCGTGCGCGTGGAAAGCTGGCAAGCTACTTACCGTGGCATGATCCCGGATAATTATCTGGATGAAATGCGCGTAGAAGACAGCATGCTGCAATGGCGTCAGATACTGCAAGCCATGTCGCAGGCAGAAGACCGCATCTGCGTGTATGTGGCGGAAAGCGAAGGCCATATCATCGGTTTTGCATCCGGTATGATATTGCCTGAGCCTAAGCTGGGTATGCAGGCTGAACTGACCGCCATTTATCTGCGACCAGCCTGGCAGCGGTCTGGCATAGGCCGTCGCATGCTGCAAAAAGTAGCTCGTACCCTGCAGGCGCAAGGTGCAGAGAGTTTGCTGGTATGGGTCATCTCCGGCAATGATATCGCCCGCAATTTTTATGAAGAGCTGGGCGGTGCACTGTTGATAGAGCAGGCATTCAGCTGGGATGGCATGGATTTGATGGAAGTGGGTTACGGCTGGAGTGATTTGTCGGTGCTGATGGCATCGGTGAATGCCATGCGTACTCCTTCTTCACTGCACTGATTGTATTTTTGAAGACCGAAAAGCTCACCACGGAGACACGGAGACACAGAGAAAGGCAAGAGAACGGCAGCATCTTTTGAAATTGCCATTCGGATATCTTTAGTTTCCTCATGTTTTTCCTCTGTGTCTCTGTGCCTCTGTGTTGAGAGGTCTTAAGCTGTAAGTGCTCCGATTTTTATTTGTATTTATTGTTGTTTAGTCCTTTGGAGATAAAACCATGACGATTCGCGTCGCAATCAACGGCTATGGCCGTATCGGCCGCAACATCCTTCGCGCTCACTACGAAGGTGGCAAGTTCAAGAACGAGATCCAGATCGTTGCGATCAATGACCTCGGCAATGCAGAATCCAATGCCCACCTGACCCGTTACGACACTGCCCACGGCAAGTTCCCGGGCACAGTCACGGTCGAAGGCGACACCATGATTGTCAATGGCGACGAGATCAAGGTATTTGCAGAACGCAATCCAGCCAATATTCCTTGGGGTGAATTGAATGTTGATGTCGTGCTGGAATGCACAGGCTTTTTCACGACCAAAGAAAAAGCGTCTGCCCATCTGGCTGGCGGCGCGAAAAAAGTCATTATCTCTGCCCCGGGTGGCAAAGACGTTGACGCAACTATCGTCTACGGCGTTAATCACAATGTATTGAAAGCCACTGACACAGTGATTTCCAATGCATCCTGCACGACCAACTGTTTGGCACCTCTGGCCAAGCCTTTGAATGATGCTATCGGTATCGTCAACGGTTTGATGACGACTATCCATGCTTACACCAATGACCAGGTATTGACTGACGTCATGCATGAAGACTTGCGTCGCGCCCGTTCAGCGACCATGAGCATGATCCCGACCAAAACGGGCGCAGCAGCTGCCGTTGGCCTGGTCTTGCCAGAGCTGAATGGCAAACTGGATGGTTATGCCATGCGCGTGCCAACCATCAATGTATCCGTCGTTGATCTGACTTTTGTTGCTGCCCGTGACACGACAGTGGCAGAAATCAACCAGGTATTGAAAGATGCCTCCGAAGGTGCCCTGAAAGGTATCCTGGATTACAACACTGCACCGCTGGTTTCTGTGGATTTCAACCACAATCCAGCTTCCAGTACTTATGACGAAACACTGACAAAAGTATCTGGCCGTCTGGTTAAAGTATCGAGCTGGTATGACAACGAATGGGGATTCTCCAACCGTATGCTGGACACTACTGTTGCACTGATGCATGCAAAATAATCTGCCTAATCTGTTGTTCAGATAGTTTTTGCAGCATGCTTAAAAATACCCCGAACTTTCGGGGTATTTTTTTGTCTATTGAGGATAAGCTTGGTTCATTGAAAGATATTTTTGTTTTGGGAGATTGCTGTGAAGCTCAAGAAACTGTTGGCTGACAATAAAGGTTTCATCGTACTCATGCTAGGCATGGTCTTTGTGCGTAGCGCGCTGGCTGATTACTACATCGTGCCCACCAGTTCCATGTACCCGACCCTGCTGGAAGGTGATCGCGTGATTTGTGACCGTCTGGCCTATGATGTCAAACTGCCATTCACTGATGTCATTCTCAAGCATATGTCTGACCCGCAACGTGGTGACGTTGTCACCTTCACTTCCCCCGTTGATGGTGTACGCCTGATCAAGCGCCTGGTTGCTGTGCCGGGTGATGTAGTGGAGATGCGTGAAGAAAAGCTGTTTATTAATGGGGTTGCCGCCAGCTATGAAGCGCTGGAGCCGCGCAGTGACGATCATCTGACGCCAAAACGCGAATACAAAGGCCAGCAATTGGTTTACAAAGAACAGCTGGGCAGCATGCATCATGAAATGATCGTCATGCCCGAGCGCGAAGCTCTGCGCTCTTTCGCTCCCGTCAAGGTTCCAGAGGGTGAATATATGATGCTGGGGGATAATCGCGACAATAGCCACGATTCCCGCTACATAGGCCTGGTCAAGCGTGAGTTGATTACCGGCCAGGTAAAACGCCTGATGTATTCGCTCAATGGCGACCAGTACTATTCGCCACGATTTGATCGCTTTGGGGCGAAAATTTAAAAATAGACAGATAAACACACCCAAGTAAATCAAGAGACAGTGCTAATTACAGCACTGGTTTTTTTATGGGCAAGCACCATTCTGGAAAATTGTTTAATATGCAAACTGTGATTTAGCAGCTTTCATGATGTAGCCACCAGCCGGAGTGTGCATGCCCCTCGCCGCAAATCAAAGTTACTTTGCTTTTGTGCTCTTTCTATTCGGTATTCTGTTCTCAGGAGCTGGGCAAACCGAAGAGATAAGAAGCAATTATTTCAATGACCCTTTTCTCAACGTCACCGCAGCTATCAAAGATTGCCCTGTCCCTGCCGGCCCCATGCTCAATGGGGCACAAGCCAGGGCTGAAGCGCATTCGAGAATAGAACGTGGCACTAGTTGTTATCAGTCCGGGCAATGTCGACTGCCAAATTCCTATCTGTATGACCAGGAAATTATTCCCAGGGTAAAACGTGCAATTGAGGCGGATGGGCGTTTTGCCGACACCAGCATCTGGCTAGAAGGGCAGCGGCGCTTTGTCTGGTTGAAAGGTTGCGTGCAAACGCCAGGGCAGGCGAAAGAACTGGAGAAACTGGTGCGCAAACTGGATGATGTGGAAGGGGTGGTGAATTTGCTCAACTACAAATAAGCGACATGCGCTATGCTGGTAAGAGATTTCACCACACAATAATTGAATTATTGCGCTGCACAGTGATTATCACTGGACGATGGAAATTAATTAATGAATGATTGATGCTGTAAAGCAATGCCAACCAGGTCCAGGCACACTAACTGGATATAACAAGGAGATGGGTCATGAAATTAATCAGTAAATTGTTTTTGTTCGCTGCAATAGGTTTCTTTATGTCTTCGTCGGCGATAGCAAGGGAAGAACGCGGTACGACTGCCCAAGCGCAAGCCATGGTGAAAAAAGGAATCGCGTATATTAAGAAAAATGGCAAGGAAAAAGCCTTTGCCGATTTCAATGATACTGCGAACAAGGACTTTCATGATCGTGATCTTTACTTGTTTGTCTACGATATGAATGGTCTCAGCCTGTCCCATGGCGCCAACCCTAAAATGATAGGTAAGAATTTGATGGACTTGAAGGTGGAAGGCAAACCTATCATCAAAGATATGATTACTGTCTTGAAAACCAAGAATGAAGGCTGGATCGATTATCAATGGCCAAATCCTGTGACCAAGGCACTGGAAACAAAATCCAGTTATTTTGAAAAGATTGATGATTACTTTGTTGGTGCCGGTGCCTACAAATGATTTGTAAGGCTCCCCAAAAACAGGCCATTGCAATGCAATGGCCTGTTTTTTTAGAACCTTGATTAAGTGTTGGTGGCTACACAGGAAGTGCATCAGCACAGAAACTTGATAAGAGTTCTCTTCATGTCGCAGGAACGGCTTTCGCCGCGAGCATTTGGCCATGTCGAGTTTTATGGTCACCAGGGGCAGCGGACACGCTATGGCAGCAGCTCGGCTGAATTGCTGGTACAGAATGTTGCTGCAATCAGATTTAAGGTATTCCATCTTAAATAAATCCAGGCATTTTTAAAACCAGACTTGCAGGCTCTTTGCATCAAATTCTTGCAGCCAATTTTGTGAAATCTGCTAAATCGTGTGTTGGTAGCTTGCCCTGCCATTGTTTGCCAGATTGGACTTACCACTCATTCCCATTTGCATTATCGTTTCAATTATTGAAAGAACAATTGATTTATAGATAACATTGCCATATAATGTAGTCTTTTACATAACCGAATGAGTAGGGATTCATGCAAAAATATATAATCGAACCAGTAGCAGTTATCGCCAAGGCGCAGCTTGGTAAGGGCCATGCTGTCATACAGGCGTGTAAATTGCCTTTGTCCATTATGATGCTGGCAGTGTTGGGCGCATGTGGTGGTAGCGGGGGGAACTCAACGGCTTCAGGACAAGGGGCGAATCAGGCGGCTCCTAAAAATGCTGTCGCGGTTGCACCGGTCACGACTACGGCGGCGACTACTTGCTATGACGGAGGAATTAATAACCCCATTTCTGGAAACGATTCCTTTTATGAAAATGCCTGGCATTTAAAAAACACAGGTCCTACCCAGGTCGTGTCTGCCGTCAGCAATAATGGCCTCGCAGGCATAGACGCCAATGTTGAAAATGTGCATAAAGACGGCAAAGGCTGCACTGGCAAAGGGGTAACGATCGCCATCGTGGACAGTGGACTGGAAATTGGACATGAAGATCTGGCTGCCAATGTCTTGCCCGGCAAGTCCTGGAACTTTACCAACAATACGGATGATCCTAGTCCTCCAGTTGTGCAATCCAACGTTGATCATGGAACTGGTGTAGCCGGTGTTGCTGCCGCGGTAGGCTGGAATGGTCGTGGCTCACGTGGCACGGCACCATTTGCCTCTCTGGTAGCTTACCCAACCGTAGGTGTGACACCTGTTGCTGGCACTAGTCCCAGTGATATGACTTATCTTTCTTTCGGTGCCAGGAATTTAGCTGATAGTGTGCAGGGCGTAGTGACTTCTTTTGGTAACAGAGCCGATACAACTTCTATCTTTAACTATAGTGCCGGTGCCGACTTTGCAGCACCTGCCGCTATTGATGATTTCTCTCCTCTTGAACTGGCATCTAAATGGGGCACTGGTAATCTGCGTTCGGGCTTGGGGGCTATCTATTTCCAGGCAACCGGAAATGAATTTAGCGGCATGACAGGTCAGCTGCCAGATGGCACGAGCATGATGGTCAATTGTCATTCGACATTATTATCTGACGCCAATGCATTGGGTGGTGAATTATCCAACGTCAAGGGTATGTCTTGTGGTAACCCTAATCATGAATCACGCGGCAAGCCTTATTTCTATCAAGTGGCGTCGATACATAATACCGGTAAGGCTTCGTCTTATTCCAACTCTGGTGCTTCCAACTGGGTTACTGGTTTTGGTGGTGAGTTTGGGACCCATGAAGCAGCCATCATCAGTACTGATAATTCTGGCTGCGCAACTGGTAGCAATAACATCAGCAATAAATCCGATCTGATAGCGCAATTTGGCGAAATTGCAGACAAACTGATTGCCGATTTGTTTGGTGCCTCATCCAAGGATGCGAATTGTAACTACACCGGGCGCATGAACGGTACTTCTTCTGCTACACCTAGTGTCTCTGGCGTGACGGCATTGATACTGGAGGCCAATCCCAAGTTGAGCTGGCAAGATGTGGGCTACATTTTAGCTAAAACTGCACGCAAGGTTGATGCGACCATTGCCACAGGTGCCAATGCGGTCAACTTCACACCCAGCATGGGGAATGGCCCCTGGAATATTGAAGATCCATGGATCGTTAATTCAGCTGGTTTCAATTACCAAAACCGTTATGGCTTCGGTCTTGTCGATGCAGATGCAGCAGTCAAGCTGGCTACCAAGTACACTGCGCCTGCGGGCAGACGTAGCGGTATTTTGTCAGCTACAGGAGAGCCGTCAACATCAGTAAGAGTCAGCCCTACAGTGGGCATCAATTCTTCGATGGTGACGTTTTCAAACGCCAGTGAAGTCAATGGTCCCCTCCGTCTTGACTTGACCCTGACAAATAATTCCGGCACGGATATCAATCCAGGGTATTTGCAATTCATCCTGGAGAATACGACAACCGGCACCAAATCCATCGTCATGCCAGCATTTACTTCCTGGTATGTGGGTGGAAAAAACTTCAAAATGCTGAAGGGTGCGCAACAGAAATTCCGTTTCCATTCAAACGCCTTTTATGGCGAACCTTTGGCTGGTAAATATAAAGTCTATGTCGTTGACTTTAGTGGTGCTTCTGGTGGTACAGGCAAGGCATTGGATGTGAAGACTGTGATAACTTCATTCAGTATCTAAAACCTCTGTATCTAACAATTTATAGCATCAAAAGAAAATAACTGCAGGAAATAACTGCAGATAGCCAGATTGAAGGCGAGTATGTCTCGCCTTCAATCTGGCATAGTGGCTATTTCCTGGTGTATTCCCGCAAATTGATTTTAAAAGTGCAAGGTAATGAAGAAATATTTGATAATCTCAAGCGTGTTGGTAATTGTTGTTGTGAGCGGGTGGTATTACTTCTCATCTGTAGCGGCAGTGACATCGGATGACGCAGCGGTATCTCAGCATGCATCGTCGCAGCCATCAGTACCTGCGCCTGTGCTAAGGGCCCAGGAGCAGTCAGCAAGTATATCTGCGCAGAGCGCGCAAACCGTGACTCAGGTTCAATCCAAAGAGGCACAGATGGCACTGCGAGCACAAAATGAAATTCGACTGGATCGTCGCCTACCCGAATACCATGCCATGAAAATTGATGATAGAAACTGGGCCATACTTGGCAGCAGAGAAGCGGACGGCATCAACGGCAAACAGACTGTGCTGGTCATGCGCGACGAAGTCAGTGGTCAGCTGGCTTACCGCCAATCCGCTTTGCGTTTCGTGCTTAAGGATGGGATGGATTATGAGGCTTTTATCCGTGAGCGCAGCAAGGCCAGACGTTTGTTTGTGAATCCCCTGTATGGAGAAATTGCGCTTGATGCGGCAGATATCACGGCTGAATATGCGGCCCTGGCGAAAGATGAGCGTGTTGCAAAGCTGGACTTTATACCTCTTGCGATTCCTGTTAAACCAAAATAGTTGCAGATGAAAAACGGTTCATGTCACTGATCAAATTGGCGTGCGTCACTGCGAGAAGGGCTGTGCTTGTCAGGTAACACACTTTAACGATTAATTATGTGTGCTGTAGCGAATTCACGACAAATCTGCCTATGTCGTGGAGTAGTATTACTCATCCCACTCTGACGCTTTTTGCAGCTTTTTTACAGCTTTATGTAGTTGTTTCACGTCAATTTTCCCAGTATTTCCCGAACAATATTTTTATATGAAGGAGCTGGATCATGCCGGATAAAACCATTATTGCCAAACCCTTTTCTGGTGACTACAGAATAGATGTCTTGATTGACGACATCAATTACCGCTGGAATGCGGGTAAAGCTTTGGGCTCACCGGTAGAAATCAGCTATAGCTTTATTAAGTCGCCGACTTCTTCGGCTTCTGATTCAGATAAAAATGGCTTCAAAGCTTTTACTGCGGAACAGATGGCGGCGGCCAGGGCGATCTTTACAGAAATCTCCCAAGTCCTGAACGTGACCTTCAAGGAGGTGGCTGACACTGATATTCAATCAGGCATACGCCTGGCAAATAATATCCAGGAAAAAAGCGCTGGTTATGCAAAACTTCCTGTGCCGACAGCAGATGGCACGGCATTTTCCGCTGGTAGCGGTGATCTGTTCATGTCGACGAGCTACATGAATGTCAGTTATGAAAGAGGCAGTGAAGCCTACAAAATATTAATACATGAGATCGGCCATGCGCTGGGGCTCAATCATCCAGGTAATTACAATGCGGGTGAGCCCCCCAGCACCGAAGCGGGCAACTATCTGGCGACTTCGGAAGATAGCAGCTGGATTTCCATCATGTCGTATAACGCGATTGCGCAAAACCAGCAGGGCGAGTTTTTTGCAACCTATGACATGCTGGCTTTAAAGTATCTGTACGGCAGCAAGGCCTATCACGCAGGCAATGATACCTATGCCTATGGCGATGTAGATGGCCGTACACTCAAGATCATCAACGATACCGGTGGGATTGATACCATAGACGTCTCCAAGGCAACGGTAGCTGCGACTATCAATCTGACGCCAGGCGCCTTGAGCTCTGTAGGGCGGATCGCCAATGGTGACGCCGCCATCAATAATTTGTCCATAGCGTTTGATGCGACGATAGAAAATGTCATTGGTAGCGCTTTCAATGACAAATTGACTGGTAATGCAGCCAATAATCTCATTTTCGCCAGTGGCGGGGATGATGTGATTAATGGTGGGGCAGGGCTTGATACAGAAGTGTACGCGGGCTTGAGAGCGGCTTTTACGGTCACGGGAAGCAACGGTGGTTTCAATGTTTCCAAGCCAAATGCACAAGGAATGGATACCCTCAGTAATATGGAGCGCCTGAAATTTTCAGACCTGTCGGTAGCGCTGGACATTGATGGTGTGGCTGGTCAGGCGTATCGCATTTACCAGGCTGCTTTTGGTCGCACGCCTGATCTGGCTGGTCTGGGTTACTGGATCAAGGACATGGATAAGGGGTCGAGCTTGACGACGGTGGCAGCAGGTTTCATGCAATCAAAAGAATTTCTGACGCTGTATGGTGCCAGTCCTTCGGTCGATACTTTCCTGACGACCTTATACAAAAATGTTTTAGGGCGCACCCCTGACCAGGCTGGTTATGATTACTGGAAAGGTGAATTGAGCGCCAATAGAATCAGTTTTGCAGGAACGCTGGCCAGTTTTACCGAAAGCCAGGAGAATAAACTGAAAGTGATCGGCGTCATCCAGAATGGCTTTGACTTCATTGAGTATACCGCTTAACACAAAACAAGAATCCAGGCCCCTGTCCCTTAAAGCCTGGATTCTTGGATACTTATTAGTAAGCCTGATTCATCTGTTCTCTACATAACCCAGGGTCAATGAAATTTGCCTGGCTGTCTCGGTCAGATTGCTCAGCCATTCTTCTTGCAGGCGATCAGCCGGTGCAGAAATCGACAAGCCAGCAATCATTTTGCCGCTATCGTCATGAATGCCAGCGGCCATGCAACGTACCCCTAGCTCCAGCTCTTCATTATCCCTGGCATAGCCATTTTCCCGCACGGCGGCCAATTCTTTTTCCAGCTTGGCCAGATCGGTAATCGAGTTTTTATTGTGTCCAGCCAAACCTGTGCGGGTTGCATAGGCGCGTATTGCCTTGGGTTCATCCAGGGACAGGAATAATTTCCCGGTGGACGTCAGATGTAGCGGGGCGCGCCCACCTATGGCACGCACCACTTGCATGCCAGAGCGTTCTGAGAAAGCCCGGTCTATATATACAATTTCATCACCCTGGCGCACCGACAGATTAATGGTCTGATTGGTTTGACGATGCAGTGAACGCATGAATTCCAGCGCCGCTTCACGCACATTCAAGCGGCTTTTGACGATATTGCCCAATTCCAGCAAGCGCATGCCCAGGCGGTAAGAGCCTGTGTCGGCACGGTCTACAAAACGAGTGACCACCATGTCATTGAGGATGCGGTGCGCGGTGGAGGGGTGCAAGCCTGTGACTATGGCCAATTCCTTCAGACTGACCGGGTCCTGGTAGCGCGATAGGGCGTCCAGCAAGGACACCATACGTTCAATTACCTGGATGGAAGTTTTATCTGAAGGGGATGTATCGTTTTTCATATGGTGGTTGGTGCGCTGCAATATATAAGTTATACCACAATGTGAAATGATCGTCACTGCTTCGTCGCCAAAATGCAGCACTAAGCCTGATAGCTCACAAACGTGCTTGCATTAATTTAATTTGCAGCCGGTAAATTCCCTTGTTTGCAACGTCCAGTCCTGTAAAATTCGCCACCTGAGTGAAGCTAAGTTGGTCTGGCCTTCATCTGCAATGCCGCTTATTCAACAGCTGAGTTAACAGTTTATGTAATAGGTCGGGTAACAAGCTTAAGGAATAAAAATGTCTGAAAAAGAACAAGCTGTCAGTGAATTCAAAAGCAAGAGTGGACTGCGCCGCATATTTTCGGCCATCCTATACTCCATAGATGGTCTGTGTTCTGCCTGGAAAAATGAGCATGCTTTCCGCCAGGAACTGGTACTGGTCGTAACGGGTTCTATCGTCGCCCTGTTCTTGCCAGTATCGGCTTTTGCCAAATTGATGATGATTGCCGTATTGATACTGATATTGATCGTAGAGTTGATTAACTCTGCAATTGAAGCAGTGGTAGACCGCGTTTCACTCGAGCGCCACACCTTGTCCAAGAATGCCAAAGACTTTGGTAGTGCTGCTGTCTTGCTGACGGTCTTGATCGCCCTGGCAACCTGGACTGTGATCTTGCTGGACCGTTTTTACTATTGATGACCTGGCCCATGAATATGTCTATCATTGCAACGGCCAACCCTGAGCTGGAAGCTGAACTTACTGCTGCCATCAATAACAAGACCAAGCCCTTGGGTAGCCTGGGTCGTCTTGAGCATTTGGCGGCGCAAATAGGCTTGATACAGCAAACTACGCAACCTGCATTGCGTGAACCGGCCATCATGGTGTTTGCTGGTGATCATGGCGTGGTTGCTGAAGGTATTTCTGCCTTCCCCCAGGATGTGACATGGCAGATGGTAGAGAATTTTTTGGCAGACGGTGCGGCAATCAATGTCTTTGCACGCCAGAACGGCATCGCTCTGCATGTCGTGGACTCAGGCGTCAATCATGATTTTGGTAGCCGTGAAAAACTGCTGAACAGGAAAATTGCCGCTGGTACGCGCAATTTTGCCAAAGGACCAGCAATGACTGCTGAGCAATGCCAAGCTGCCATGCAAAATGGCAGGGAACTGGTAGCAGGCTTGTCTGGCAATGTGCTGGGTTTTGGTGAAATGGGCATAGGCAACACCACTGCCGCCGCCGCACTCATGCATAAACTGACTGGCATCCCAGTGGCTGATTGTGTGGGAGCGGGCACAGGTCTATCCTCCGATGGCATACGTCATAAACAAGCGGTGATAGAGGCTGCCACAGTATTGCATGATAGCGTGCATGATGCAGCAGCAGTACTGGCGACCTTTGGTGGATTTGAAATTGCCACCATGGTGGGTGCCATGCTGGCAGCGGCAGAACGCCGCATGGTCTTGCTGATCGATGGCTTCATCGTCAGCAGTGCCTTGCTGGTGGCGGCCAGAATGCAGCCAGCGATTATCGATTATTGTGTGTTTTCCCATCTGTCGGATGAAAGTGGCCATGCCCGCATGCTGCAGGCCCTGCAGGTCAAGCCAGTATTGCAACTGGATTTGCGCCTGGGTGAGGGTACAGGTGCAGCTCTGGTCTACCCTATGCTGCAGGCCGCGGTGAATTTCCTGAACCAGATGGCGACTTTTGCATCCGCTCAGGTCAGCGAAAAAAGCAGCGCTTGAAATAATTCCTACATTGCGGGAGCTGGTTTGCATCAACTACGCCTATTCTTGATTGCCCTGCAGTTTTTTACCCGTATCCCCATACCTGCCTGGGTGGGGTTTGAGCCCGACTGGCTGCGTCAGTCCTCCCGCTATTTCCCGGCAACTGGCTGGATAGTCGGCGCGGTCTGCGCTGCCGTCTATGTCGCTGCGGCACAACTGTGGCCGCATGCGGTGGCGGTGCTGCTGTCTACTATCGCTGGTATCTTGCTGACGGGCGCTTTTCATGAAGATGGTTTTGCCGATGTCTGCGATGGCTTTGGTGGTGGCATGACGCCAGAACGCGTGCTGGAAATCATGAAGGATTCACGGGTGGGTGCCTATGGTGCCATAGGGATTTTTCTGGTGCTGGCATGCAAGTTGACCTTGCTCATCAGCTTGCCTGCAAGGCTGGTGTTGCCAGCCTTGTTATTGGCGCATCCCTTGTCTCGCCTGGCCTCATGTAGCCTGATCTGGCGTATGCGGTATGCCCGCCATGAGGGCAAGGCCAAGCCACTGGCGCAAGAAATGCATGCGGCTGAGTTCCTGATCGCAAGCCTGACGGTGTTGCTACCCGCTGCTTTGCTACTGTATTACTTTCCAGTGCCTCTCAAGACATTGCTGCTGGCAATGGCTTTACTGTTCTTGCTGACCTGGCGTATGGCGCATATGTTTCAGCGCAGGATAGCTGGCTTTACCGGGGATTGCCTGGGTGCTACCCAGCAAGTGGCTGAGCTTGCCATCTACCTGGGTTTGCTGGCTTTTCAGGTGCCTTGAATGCGCCTGCATGTCATCAGGCATACCCAGCCCTTGATACCTGCTGGCCTGTGCTATGGTCAGGCTGATGTAGCTGTATCAGACGCGGCTTGTATCGCACTGGCGAATCAGCTTGCTACCCAATTGCCTGCTGGCTTGCCAGTATTTTCCAGTCCCTTGCAGCGCTGTGCCAGTCTGGCAAAGCTGCTGCATGCCACACCAAGATTTCATCCCGGCCTCATGGAAATCAATTTTGGCAATTGGGAAATGCAGGCTTGGGAGCATATCCCGCGCAATGAGATTGATGCCTGGGCTGCAGCCCCAGCCACTTACAGACCGGGTGGTATTGAATCAGCAGTGGATGTTGCGCAACGCGTCATCCTCTGGCTGACAGAATTGCGCCAGCTGGATTTGCCAGAAGCGATAGTCGTGACTCATGCTGGCGTCATGCGCACGCTAAGCGCCTGGCAGGATGGCATGAATGCGCAGGAGGTGGCGCAGGTGGTTTGCGCACAAAATCTCAGCTTTGCCTTTGGTGCGTATAAGGAAATACTGGTATTCCATCCATAATGCAGATAGTATTTACGCAAGACTTACACGAAAGCCATGAAAGCATGGCCATCGCATGATAGAACTCAGGAGATCACCCCGTATTACTGTCACCTGGCGCGCAGGTGTCAAGTTGCCTGATGGCAGGCTGCTGTTAGCCAGGGTGGTCAATCTGTCAGCAGAGGGTGTACTCGTGCATGTGCCTGAAAATCTGCTACCCCAGCGCACTTATCCCATGATGATAGAAATTCCCGGCATCTACCAGGAGGCGGACATTCATAAGGTCAGTTGCAAGGGCACGGTCAGGCATGCCATCCTCAGTGGTGAGGTTTATCATGTTGGTGTGCAATTGTCGGAAATGTCTGAGTTGCATGCGCAACTGGTCTCTGCCTGGATCTCCAAGACGGCTCATTTGGCCTGAAAACAGCACTTGTTTATAGGGAAATAGCTTTGTTTTCAACAAGTTAAATCAAGGCTGCATTCGCTTTGAAACTCAGCTTAACTTGCGGCTACCCTCATCTGTCTATAGAATGGCGGGGTTTTGGTGCTCGCGGATATGCTCATATCTGCGGTTAAACGGGAAACACTAAGCGCTTGCCCAAGTGTGCTGCCCCCGCAACGGTGTACAAGTTGCTGCGAATTGAACACATACCAGTAGTTCTAGCCCGCAGCCAGCCATTTTCCAATACCACTGTGCAATGTGCATGGGAAGGTCAGATGGTGATGCTTGTCAGCCCGGATACCGGCCAGAATACGTGAAGTAATACGGACGGGGAACTCCTGAAACAGAAACGCACTGTTTGTCGTTGCACATGGTGTTGAATCTTGTCAGTTCTTATTGCTTTGTTAAAAGTGGCCTGCGGGGACGTCGGCTGCTTGCTCCATTTTTTTTCTGAAATATCATGACAACTGTATTCAAACCACTCGCCCTCAGTCTGGCTCTAGCCGCTGCATTCCCTTCCGCTACCGTATTTGCGCAAGCTACTTCCGTCAGTACAGCCTCCAACGTGGTCATTACCGCTGGCCGTCAGACACAAGCTGCCAAAGACGTATTGGCTGACAATGTCGTTATCACTGCAGAAGACATCGCCAAATCCGGCGCGGCTTCCATTGTCGATCTCTTGCAGCAACAACGTGGTATAGAAATTACCCGCAATGGTGGCCCTGGTACAACAGCTTCCGTCTTCATGCGTGGTGGTAGTAATGCACAAAACGTGGTGCTGATTGATGGCGTGCGCATAGGTTCCTCTACTACTGGTGGCGCAACCTGGTCTGCCATACCATTGTCACAGATAGACCGTATTGAAGTCGTGTACGGTCCTCTGTCCAGCCTGTATGGTGCTGATGCCATGGGCGGTGTGATACAGATATTCACTAAAAAAGGTACGGGTGAAATTTCACCTACCGTATCAGCAGGTTTGGGCAGTTATGGCACACGCAAACTGCAGGCAGGTATCACAGGTTCTGTTGGCAGCAATCTCAGCCTTAGCTTGAGTGCGGCGCACGAAGAGAGCGATGGCTTTTCCGCCAGCAAGCCTGGGGCAGGCATGTATACTTATAACCCGGATAAAGATGGTTACAAGATGGATAGCTTCAATGGCCGTCTGGTATGGGAAATCAGCAAGGGTTATGAACTGGGCGCCAGCATTTTGCATAGCCGTAATGATGCGCAGTTTGATGCCGGTACAGCGCAAGATGACCGTAGTGTCTCGACACTGGAAACCATCGCCGTTTTTGGTCGCGGCAAGTTCACCGACAACTGGTCTGCATCCCTGCAATATGCTCAGGCTGCAGATAAAGGGTATACCGATGCATCCTATGGCAAGAGCCAGATTGATACACGTCAGGATAGCCTGAGCTTACAAAATGATATTCGTATCGGTAAAGACGTATTGCAATTGATTGCAGAAACACGTGAAGAAAAAGTTGAGTCTGTTTCTGGCGGTATTCCCGCAGCAGGCATCAATGGCAGGAAACGTACAACGAATTCCTTTGCTGCATCTTATGTATTCAAACAAGATGCCCACCTGGCCAGCGCCAGCATACGCAATGACCGCAGCTCACAATATGGCTCCAATACGACAGGCAGCGTCGCCTATGGTTACCGTTTAAACGAAGCTTTGCGTGTCAATGCCAGTTACGGCACCAGCTTCCGTGCGCCAACTTACAATGAATTGTATTACCAGGGTTATGGCGTTGCCACCAACAGACCGGAAAAAGCAAAGAATGCTGAAATTGGCCTGTATTATGAGCAGGGTGATACACAGTTGAGCGCAGTGTACTATCAAAACAAGGCAACTGATTTGCTGGTTACGGCGGGTAAAGATGTCTGTCCAACTGGTTATCCTTATGGTTGTGCCTATAACGTCAATAAGGCGACTTTGTCTGGCCTGACTATAGGCGGCACCACCCGTTTTGCTGACCTGACTTTGCGTGGTTCCATTGATATTCAGGATCCTAAGGACGACACGACCGGTAAACGCCTGGCACGTCGCTCCAAGCAACACGGTACTCTGGCAGTGGAATATGCTCTGCAAAAAGATGCAAAAATTGGCGTAGAAACCATCTATTCTGGTGATCGTTTTGATGATGCAGCAAATACTAGTGCCAGAGTGCTGGGTTCTTATAACTTGCTGAATCTGTATGCAACTTATGAAGTAGCAAAAAACACGACGGTACTGGCACGCTGGAACAATGCCCTGAACAAAGACTATGAACTGGCAAAAAATTATGCAACAGCCGGTTCCAATGTATTTGTTGGTGTGAATTACGGTTTTAAATAATTTGTACGTCAGTCAAGGGGCATATTTTAATATGGCCCTTGATACTGCCTGTTTTTACGATATGCAGGCCATGTCTTTGACGTGGTGCTGCATATCAATTAGCACTTTTCCCTCTGGGCCTGACCGATGATGACGTCTCTTTTTTCTGCACGACAGCGACTCCCGGTCAACAAGTCTGCGGCAGCTCAACGTGCCGGGCTGGTCCTCCCGATTTTACTGGCTGCTGCCATAGGCAGCGTGCTGATCGCCTGTGTTTGCGGTTCGGTCTCGCTGAGCTTTGCCGAGTTATGGCAAGCCTTGCTGGAATTGCTGTATGGCCAGCCTACCACCTTGCCGGGCAGCCTGCTGGACTTGCGCCTGGGCCGTGCCCTGACTGGTTTTGTCACCGGTGCTACCCTGGCGTTATCTGGCGTCATGATGCAAGCCTTGTTGCGCAATCCCCTGGCGGACCCCTATGTGCTGGGCATCTCTGGTGGTGCTTCAGTCGGCGCGCTGGCGACCATATTGTTTTTTGGCTTGTCCTGGCTGGTCGATCTTGCCGCTTTCGCTGGTGCCATCAGTGTCGCTTTATTGCTGTTTGGTCTGGCTTATCATGATTTGCGTGGCGCTGGCAGCACCGATGGCAGTGCGCCTATTCTCTTGCTGACGGGCGTCATCGTCGCCACTGGCTGTGGTGCCGTGATCACCTTGATGCTGTCCATCGCACCTGATAGCCGTTTGCGCGGCATGGTGTTCTGGATGATAGGGGATTTATCGAATTCGCAATCGCGCTATTTGCCCTGGGTCATATTGGCGATCATCGCTGTGTTTGCCATGCGCAATGCCAGGTCCATCAATGTCGCTGCCATGCATGCAGACAATGCCAGTACTCTCGGTGTCAATATAGGCCGCCTGCGACAATTACTGTTTTTGAGCGCCGCCTTGTTGACTGCCAGTGCCGTCAGCAATGCCGGTAGCATTGGTTTTGTTGGCCTTATCATGCCCCATGCCTGCCGTTTTGCCTGGGGGCCGGATCACCGCTTGCTGATACCTGCCGCCAGCCTGGCAGGAGGCTGTTTTTTAGTACTGGCTGATACCGTGGCGCGTACTGTCGTCGCTCCCCAGCAATTGCCGGTAGGGGTGATCACTGCCATGGTGGGCGTGCCGGTATTCCTGCTGCAACTGCATCAACTGCGGCGGAGGCGTTAATGGATATCCGCGCCCTGAATTTATCGGTAGGCAAGCGTGTCCTGGTACGTGATTTGAATTGGCAAGTGCAGCCTGGTGAATGCTGGTGCATCATAGGCCGCAATGGCGCGGGTAAAAGCACCTTGCTGCGTACCTTGGCAGGCATGCGCACTGTAGAAAGTGGTCAGATTTATTTGCAGGACAAGCGCCTGCAGGATTGGTCATTGACGCAACTGGCACGCCAGCGTTCTTTTTTACCGCAAGCCCGGGCTGATGCTTTTGGTTATTCTGCACTCGACACTGTTCTGAGCGCGCGCCATCCTTACCAGGATGCGCATTATTGGGAAAACAGTGAAGACATGGACTTTGCCATGGCGGCGCTGGCTGAGCTGGATGTCGCTGACCTGGCCGAGCGTGATGTACGCAGCCTGTCTGGCGGCGAAAGACAGCGTGTCGCCATCGCCGCCTTGCTGGCCCAGGATGCCAGATGGATGCTGCTTGATGAACCAGCCAATGCTTTAGACCTGGGGCATCAGGTCAGCGTCATGCAACTCTTTGCCCGCCTGTGTCGTGAGCAAGGCAAGGCAGTCATCATGGTAAGCCATGATTTGAACATGGCCTATCGTATTGCCACACATGCCCTGTTGCTCATGGGTGATGGTAGCTGGCTGGCCGGGCCTGCTGAAGATATCTTCAAGGTGTCATCGCTGAGTACTTGTCTTGGACATCCCATAGAACGCATCACCCACGGTGAGCACAGCTTATTTCTCCCGCAAAACTGAAGATTACTATGACTGAAACATCGCCCAAGCCAGACACCCCGACTGACAACATCAACACCCGTCATGAACGTCGCATGCAACGCAAAAAGGTGATGATGGATGAAAAGATAGAAAAGGCGCAACGCAAGACCGGCGTCTTGCTGGTACATACCGGCAATGGCAAGGGTAAAAGCTCCAGCGCATTTGGCATGGTCATGCGTGCCATGGGACATGGCATGAAGGTAGGTGTGGTGCAGTTCATCAAGGGCGCAATGTCCACTGGCGAAGAAATTTTCTTGCGCCGCTTTCCTGATGAAGTTGAATTCCATGCCATGGGCGAAGGCTATACCTGGGTCACCCAGAACCGCGAACGCGATATGGAAAAAGCCGCCGCCGCGTGGGAACAGGCAAAACGCTTTTTGACTGATCCGACCATAGGCCTGGTCGTGCTGGATGAACTTAATATCGCCCTCAAATACCATTACCTGGATTTGCAGATGGTCATTGATGATCTCGATGGCAGGCCAGAAATGCAGCACGTTGCCGTCACCGGCCGCGGTGCCTTGCCAGAGATTATCGCGATTGCTGATACCGTCACAGAAATGAATGTTATCAAACATGCTTTCAAAGAAGGCATCGTGGCGCAGGCGGGCGTGGAATGGTAAGGCCCAGCGCCAAGGTCGTACTGATATCGGCCATTGCATCAGGTCAGGGTAAAACCACGACGACTGCAGCACTGGCGCGCAAGCTGGTGAAGCTTGGAAAGACGGTACGTGTATTTAAAACCGGTCCAGACTTTATCGACCCCATGATGCTGGAGCGTGCCTGCGGCTCTCCGGTACATTCACTGGATTTGTGGATGGTAGGGCAGGCTGATTCCGAAGGCATGCTGGCACGCGCAGCGCTGGATACCGATGTTATTCTCATCGAAGGCGTCATGGGCTTGTATGACGGCAACCCCTCATCGGCTGATCTGGCGCGTGCCTTTGGCGTGCCCGTCGTGGCGGTACTCGATGCTTCTGCCATGGCACAAACTGTCGGGGCACTGGCCATGGGTTTGCGTGATTTTGGTCCTGTGCACCTGGCTGGCGTTATCGCCAACCGCATCGCCTCAGAAGGCCATGCCAAAATGGTGGCTGCTGCCATGCGTGATATACCCATGCTCGGCAGCCTGCACCGTCAGGAACAAGCCTTGCCTGAGCGCCACCTGGGTTTGGTGCTGCCACAAGAAGTGGATCACATCGAAGCCATACTTGATGCCATGGCCGACAGCCTGGAACTGGACATGCAAGCCTGGGGTGCCTTGCCGGATACCAGTTTTGAATTACGCGAACATGCATCACAGCATCTATCTCAATCAGCCGCCAACCTGGCTGGCAAGACCATCGCCATCGCGCGTGATGCCGCATTTGCCTTTATCTATCCAGCCAATATTGAATGCCTGATCGGGCTGGGCGCAGAGCTAATTTTCTTTTCACCTTTGGCAGATGAAGCGATACCGCCGCAAGCGGATGCTCTGTACCTGCCCGGTGGTTATCCAGAATTGCATGCAAAGACGCTGACGCAGGCCAGCAACTGGCTGACGTCGCTGCACGCTGCCCATACGCAAGGCATGCCTGTATTGGCTGAGTGCGGCGGCATGATGGCGATCACTGAAGGTCTGGTAGACAAACAGGGGCAAAGCTGGTCCATGGCAGGTATTTTGCCAGGTAAGGTCATCATGCAAGAAAGACTGGCAGCGCTGGGCGCACAAGCCTGGACTACATCGCAAGGTGAATTGCGCGGGCATACTTTTCATTATTCACGCTTTGAAACGGCATTGACTGCCAGCAGCCATACCATCAAGCACTCTACCCAGCAGCAGGGTGAAGCTATTTACCGTGTCGGCAATGTACGTGCTTCTTATTTTCATGCCTACTTTGCATCCAATCCAGCGGCAACGGCTGCGTTGTTCTTGAGAGACGTAATATGAAACCCGCGCTCCGTACCAGCCTGATTTTTGGTGGTGCGCGTTCGGGCAAGAGTGCCTTTGCCGAGCAACTGGCGGGCAGACTCAGTGATGGTCAACAAGAAGTGTTTTACCTGGCAACTGCCAAGGCAGGTGATGCTGAAATGCAGGAGCGCATTACCCATCACCGCGCACGCCGCCCCACACATTGGGGCACACTGGAACAAAGCCTGGAACTGGGCGCGACCATCATGGCGCATAGCCGCGCAGACAATATCATCCTCGTCGATTGCCTGACGGTCTGGTTGTCGAATCTCTTGTTTTCAGAAACGACAGATTTCCCTGAGATAGGTCACATCAAGCCACCAGCACAATTTGCCGTGCAACGCCAGGCCTTGCTGGATGCACTGTTGCAGGCACCCGGGCAGATTATCCTGGTGTCGAATGAAGTCGGCATGGGCATAGTCCCTATGGGAGCAGTGTCGCGCTGGTTTGTCGATGAAGCGGGGCGTTTGAACCAGGCCGTAGCGGCCATCGCAGACAATGTGGTCTGGGTCGCTGCCGGTTTGCCGCTGTATTTAAAAGGCCAGCCATGCTGATGCAAGATGGCCTGTTCATGGTGTTGTGCCTGCTGCTGGGCATTTTGCTAGACCTTGCGCTGGGTGAGGTGCGCAAATTTCATCCGCTGGTGGGTTTTGGTAATCTGGCCAATGCCATAGAACGCCGTCTGAACACGCCAACAGCTAGCCGCTGGACCGGTGCTCTGGCATGGTGCCAGGCGGTTTTGCCACTCATTGCATTAAGTGTAATCGCGATTTTGTTTGCACAACATGTCAGTCTGTGGCTGACCGCTATATTGCACATCATATTGCTGTATTTTTGCCTGGGTTTGCGCAGCCTGCACGAACATAATGCCGCCATCGCTACTGCCTTGCAGGACGGTGATTTGCCAGAAGCCAGAAAACGCACTTCGTATATCGTCAGTCGCGATACAGAGGATGCAGACGAGGCTTACCTCGCCAAGGCCAGTGTCGAATCTGTATTGGAAAATGGCTGCGATGCTGTCTTTGCCACCTTGTTCTGGTTCATCTTGCTCGGTGGCCCTGGTGCAGTCTTGTACCGCCTTGTGAATACTCTCGATGCCATGTGGGGTTATCGCTCCGTGCGCTTCCTGCGTTTTGGTTGCGTGGCCGCACGCATGGATGATGTCATGAACTGGATACCTGCACGACTGACTGCATGCACCTATGCGACTTTGGGCAAGACCCGTCTGGCATGGCAATGCTGGCAGCGTCAGGCACCTGACTGGCCCAGTCCGAATGCGGGCCCGGTGATGGCCGCTGGTGCTGGGGCGCTTGGTCTGGCGCTGGGTGGTGCAGCCAGTTACGACGGTGTGGCAGAGGTCCGCCCACCGCTGGGTGAAGGCGATTCAGCAAAGGCGCTAGATATTTTTCGTGCTCTGCGTCTGGTAGAAACTGGTGCAGCCTTGTGGTGTGGTATAGCTTTGCTGGCAGTCTTATTTTTGAGTGGAGTCATCCATGCTTGAACACGGTGGCAACCTGCGTGATGCAGTGAGGCATTTTGGCCGTCCACTGGAAGACTGGCTAGACTTATCGACAGGCGTCAATCCTCACTTTTATCCGGCACCGCAACTGGCAGCGAATGCCTGGCATCGCTTGCCTGAATATTCCGATGCACTGGTGCAAGCGGCTCAGGCTTATTATCGCGCACCACAGATGCTGGCAGTGGCGGGATCACAAGCGGTCATACAGGCCTTGCCGCGCTTGCGCCCGGTAGCAAAGGTCGTCGTGTCTGCCCCTAGCTATGCAGAACATGCTTACCAATGGCGGCAAGCTGGTCATGCGGTAACAGAGTGCATATATGCAGAACTGGATGCAGCCGTCGAACACGCAGATGTCGTGGTGCTGTGCAATCCCAATAATCCTACTGGTGAATTCATTCCACCAGACCAGCTTTTGCATTGGGCTGCGCAATTGGCTGAACGCGGTGGTTGGCTGGTGGTTGATGAAGCCTTCGCTGATACCGTGCCCGATATCAACGTAGCGTCCCTTGCAGACCAGCCTGGCCTGATCGTCTTACGATCGGTAGGTAAATTCTTTGGCTTGGCAGGCATACGCCTGGGCTTCGTCGCTGCTGAAAAAAATCTGTTACTGCAATTGGCAAATTATCTTGGCCCCTGGAGTGTCAGCGGGCCAGCCCAGCAAATCGCCATCGCTGCCTTGACTGACCGGCAGTGGCAGGTGCAGACAGCGCAACTTTTGCAGCAAGAAGGCGAACGCCTGCGCCAGCTTTTGAATGCGCATGATATGCATTCATCAGGCACTGATTTGTTCCAGTGGTGCAGTCATGAAGACTTGAATAATCAATCGGAACAGTTGTGGCAATTCATGGCAGAGCGTGGCATCTGGCTGCGCTGGTTTGCGCAGGGGCCACACAGGCCGCATGGCTTGCGTTTTGGTTTGCCGGGGAGTGAGGCGGGATGGTTGCGTTTGGAGGCTGGCCTGGGCGAATGGGCGAAAATTCAAAACCACTCACCACAGAGACACCGAGACACAGAGTAAGCACAGAGAGAATTCAGAGATGTATTTCGTTTATATTTGAATATGGGAAATTTATGTCCAGGTTATTAAACTTAATGATGGCTGTTGGGTTTTCTGCATTGAGTACTCATGTGCAAGCCTCTATTACGGTGACTGACGATTTGGGCAATCAGGTCACCTTGGCGAAGCCTGCGCAGCGGATTATCAGTTTGTCGCCGCATGTGACGGAGATGATTTATGTTGCAGGCGCAGGTGACAGGATCATAGGTACTGTCAAGTATAGTGATTATCCGGCGGCGGCAAAAAATATTCCGCATGTTGGTGATAACCGCCAATTGGATATTGAACGCATACTGGCGATGAAGCCGGATTTGCTCATAGTCTGGATGCATGGTGCTTATGAACGTCAGTTGGAAATGTTGCATAATTCTGGCATTCCTTATTTTTTCAGCGAGCCGCACAAGCTCGACAATGTGGCAGAAACTTTGCTCAAATTTGGCAGTCTGTTTGGTACAGAGAAACAGGCGCAGGTAGCGGCAGCAGAATTCAGGCAACAAGTACAGCAACTGAATAGTCAGTACCAGAATAAAAGCAAGGTCAAGGTTTTCTATCAGGTATGGGGTAAGCCACTTTACACTTTGAATGACAGCCACATCGTCAGCGATGCGATACGCACCTGCGGTGGTGAAAATATTTTCGGCAAATTAGCCACCACGGCA
The DNA here is from genome assembly GCF_049340345.1 of Undibacterium sp. Di27W. NCBI lineage: Bacteria > Pseudomonadati > Pseudomonadota > Betaproteobacteria > Burkholderiales > Oxalobacteraceae > Undibacterium > Undibacterium sp. Di27W. Next base: position 207,584 of record NZ_JBMPOS010000013.1, read on the forward strand.
CCCGTGGTCGGCACAGAAGCAGTCTTGCAGGAAAATCCTGAAGTCATCATCACTGGCGATAGTAAGACCCAGGCCGTCAGTGGTGTTGAACAATGGAAGACTTTCCCTAGCTTGCTGGCGACAAAAAACAATAATTTGATCTCAATAGAAGGTGACCTGGTCAACCGCTCAGGCCCGCGCATTATTGAAGGTGCCAAGCTGATATGTCAGGCACTGGAGCAAGCCAGGCAAAAGCGTGATAAAGCCTTAACACCAGCACAAGGAAAAAAATGACGACAGAGAGCCTGTATCAACGCATTGCCTGCCTGTCTACTGAAGCGGTAGAGGTCTTGTATGCCCTGGGAGCAGAAGACTATGTGGTTGGCATCTCAGGTTATACCACGAGACCAGCCCGTGCTCGTGATGAAAAGCCCAAGGTCAGTGGTTTTTCTTCTGCGCAGATAGACCGCATTCTGGCTGTGAAGCCCGACCTGGTGATTGCCTATTCAAATATGCAGTCAGAACTTTCGCGTGAACTGATCAGCGCAGGCATAGAGGTACATGCCTTCAACCAGCATGATGTGGCCGGTATTTTGCATATGATCAGGGTAGTGGCAAACCTGGTCGGCAAGCAGGAGCAGGGGGCGGTGCTGATTGCAGAACTGGAATTGCAAATTGCAACTGTCAAACAGCAAAGTGCAGGCTGGACACGCAGGCCAAAAATTTATTTCGAAGAATGGAATGAGCCGCTGATGTCCTGCATAGGCTGGGTATCAGAACTGATCCATATCGCTGGTGGTGAAGATGCTTTTGCTGACCTGGCGCAGCATCATAGTGCCAAAGAACGCATTATTGCCGACCCGGCAGAAATCATACGGCGTGCACCAGATATCATCATCGGTTCCTGGTGCGGCAAGAAGTTCCGGCCTGACAGCGTGGTTGCTCGCGAAGGCTGGGGTCATATTCCTGCAGTAAGAAATGGCAGGGTATTGGAGATAAAATCGGCAGACGTACTTTCGCCAGGTCCTTCAGCGATACAGCATGGGCTGGTGCAATTGCATATACTGATCGCTGAATGGCAGTCCGCACAAAACTCTTGAACAAGAATTTATTCCATGAAAATATCCACGTTAATGGTGCAAGGCACGACTTCTGATGCTGGCAAAAGCACGGTTGTTGCAGCACTATGCCGTTTATTGTATCGCCAGGGTGTGCGCGTCGCGCCGATGAAGCCGCAAAACATGGCACTCAATAGCGCCGTGACCATAGACGGTGGCGAGATAGGCCGCGCCCAGGCCCTGCAGGCCATGGCTGCTGGCTTGCCTGCGCACACTGACATGAACCCGGTTTTGCTGAAGCCTTCTTCGGACACTGGTGCGCAAGTCATCATCCATGGCAAGGTCAGGGCAGACATGGATGCGCGTGATTACCACCAATACAAAACTATTGCCATGGGAGCTGTGCTGGAATCCTATGAACGCCTGCAACAGCAATATGAGGCGATTATCGTTGAAGGCGCAGGTAGTCCCGCCGAAGTGAATTTGCGTGACCGCGATATTGCCAATATGGGCTTTGCTGAAGCGGTGGATTGTCCTGTCATCCTGGTCGCTGATATAGACCGTGGTGGTGTGTTTGCCCATTTCGTCGGCACTCTGGATTGCCTGTCTGAGTCAGAGCAAAAACGCATCATAGGCTTTGTCATCAACCGTTTTCGCGGTGATATCCGTCTGCTGGAACCTGGACTTGAATGGCTGGAGAAAAAGACTGGCAAACCTGTATTGGCAGTACTGCCTTACCTGCATGGCCTGCAACTCGATGCTGAAGATGCGATACAGTCCAGCCAGGGCAATGCGGGTAAATTCCGCATCATCGTGCCTGCGATACCGCGCATATCTAACCATACAGACTTCGATGCACTGCGTGCCCACCCTGATGTCGATCTGCAATTCATAGGCCCGGACAGGACAATACCGCCTGCCGACCTGATCATCCTGCCAGGCAGCAAAAACACCCGTGCCGACCTGGCGTTCCTGCAGACACAGGGCTGGCAGCCAGTGCTGGAAAAGCATTTGCGTTATGGTGGCAAAGTCATAGGCATATGCGGTGGTTATCAAATGCTGGGCCAGATCATCAGCGACCCGCACGGTGTGGAAGGGCAGGCCGGTGATTCTGATGGCTTGGGCCTGCTCGACATCACTACCGAACTGACACAAGAAAAACGTTTGCAACAAGTGACAGGTGTTTGCGCATTCAACGCCAGCACGGCACAAGTCAGCGGCTACGAGATCCATATGGGTATCACCTATGCCAGCAATGATACACAACCAGTATTCACCATCAATGGCGAAGACGAAGGCGCACGTTCACCAGACGACCTGATACTCGGCACCTACCTGCACGGCTTGTTCGACCAACCCGACGCCTGCGCTGCCTTGCTGGCCTGGGCAGGGCTGGAAAGCGAGCATAAGGTTGATCTGGCAGCTTTGCGCGAACTTAGCCTGAACCGGGTGGCAGATGCCTGCGTGCCGCTGCTGGATGCCTTGCAGCGTCTTTAATTTGCCATTGCCGATTTCTCAATCGGCAGTAATTGCGCAATCCCAAAAGCGATTTCAAACACGGTGAAGGCCAGTATGATCTGGCTGGCTCCATGAGCGACAGCATACAGCTGCCACATACTGAAAAGGATGCGTCCGGCAGCATCATAGCGGCCATATTCCATGCGCGTGTCACGCAAGCGCAAAATGGCCCAGATGGTGACAATAGACCCCAGCAAGTTTGCCATCAGTACGTGGGCAGCGGCAAATGCCGGGAATTCGCCTGCGATACCCAGGCTACTATTGAGTTGTGACAGACTTTGGTGAACCAGTGCAAAACTCCACGGTGTAGCAAAGCCTATAGTAACGATCAAGTCATACCAGGCACTGGCGCGCACGATGCGCAGATAGGTTTTCAGTCGCATATTTCTCTCCGGAATTAGGAGAGACTATCTTGAACCCTGGTGTCTACTCCAGGGTCAAGTTAAATTTTGGGTAAATGTCATGTGCTTGCCTGCAAAGACCAGACACTATCCTTTGCTTCGTCCCTGATACGCTTGCCAGTTTTGCATGCTGCATAGATAAATGCCAGCGCCATTGCAATGGCAACAAGTTCCACACCCAGGCCAGTCAGGCTGCCATTGGATGCAGATCGCAAAGCCATGAATGCAGAACTACAAGGAATAGACAGCGCAGCAATCACGCACAGCCATAGCAAGTCAACTGAAGAGCGGGCAGCTCCGCGCAGATATGCCCATGCCAGTGCACCGAGGAAAACGCTGTAGTAGACAAATAAATAGACGAAATTGATATTCTCAGCCGTGGCAGCAAATAATTTGCCAGCCACCAGGGTGAAGCATACGCCGGACACAGTGCCCAGGCATACACCGACCGTGCCGGCAGCCATCAGCCTGGTAGACAGAGTTTGCATAGGAAGTACCTGATTTGGCCGTTGTACTTTACGACGCTTTTCCAGCCACAACAAATTACCCGAATAAAACAGGAATGCACCACTGAGGCCAAAAGCAAAATACACCCAGCGCATCATGTCGCCGCCATAACTGCCGAAGTGGAGAGAAAAGAAGGGGCCGACGATGGCGCTCCAGGTACTTTCCTTGCCCGGCAACATGCTGGCATTGATGACTGAGCCTGTATAAGGATGGACGACGAGATAGCCCGCTTCTGGCCCTTGTACCAGATAACGTGGATTGACCAGAGCCACTCTGGCCATGGGGCGTGGGCTTTCCAGGCCAAAGAACTGTATCTCTGAAATTCTTGAATCACCTGCTTCGGCCTTGACCTTGCTGATGATAGCAGTTAGCGGTAGCATGTCTTTGGCTGCATAGGGTTTGGCAGCAGCAGGCGGTGGTGTGCCAAACATGGCCTGGTTTTTATAGACCACTTCTGCCAGGCTGTCGTAGAACTGATCATGAAAGGCAAAGACGATGACGGTGAGACTGATGACGATATGGTAGGGCAGGCTGGCTATGCCTATGATATTGTGGGCATCCAGCCAGAAGCGTTTGCGGTTTTTGCCAGGACGCAGCGCAAAGAAATCTTTCACCATGGTCGGCAGTAATAAAATCACACCGGATACCAGGGCCAGGAAGTACAAAATACCTGCCACGCCCATCAGATAGCCGCCCAGGTATTCGTCGCCTATTTCTCCAGGTATTCCCCCCGTCCTGTGCAACATGTCTATCATTTGCGCCAGGATGGATGGCAGCTCTTCTTTAGCTTGCAGCTTACCCTCTTGGTCCAGGTTGGCGGTCCATTGTTTGCCTGAGAAATCCAGCTCACGGCCGGGTTTGCCTGCGGTCCAGCTCATGGTTGCGGCTGTGTTTTCATGCTCGCCCAGATGCATGATGAAACCCTTGCGTGCAGCAGGGTGCTGTGCCAGCGCCTGTTGTGCCAGGCTGTCGATTTTTTGTTCACTGACCATGATTGCTACTGGTGCAGGTGGGCTGACCCAATGGTCCAGTGGCCGTTTGAACATGGTCAGGGCACCGGCAAAAAAACCGATGAACAGCAAGAGGCCTGCGCTTATTCCTACCCAGGTATGCAAGGATTGATAGATGCGCAGGATGTCACTTCTGATTTTCATTCATCGCCCAACTAAGTTTTAACAAGAAACAACAGGACATAAGCCAGTACATTGGCGAGCAGCAATCCTGTTAATGCACGCACGCCGCTACGCACCAGATAGATCAGACTGAGTATCAGCATCCATATCGGGGCGATGAGCCACATGACGAATTGCACTTTTTGTGGTGCGGCAATCCCGCCTGGGCCCAGCCAGGCAAACAAACCAGATAGCGCCAGCGCCAGGGTAAAACCCAGCACCAGGCCTGACAAAGTCTTGGTCCACCAGTCAGCCTGCAAGGTTTTTGCTGCCCTGGTTTTATTTTCCATGTGTCTTTTTCTTCTTGAGTAAGGAAAGGAAGGGTAAAAGACTCAAAACCAGCATGCTGATTACCAGCCAGGCAAAAATGGTGGTCGTTGGGCTATATACCTGCCAGCCACAAGCCAGGGCCATCATGATCATGAGACTGGCTATGGTCCGCCAAGGCTTCACGGGCAAGGCTTGCGCTAGCCAGCCCTGATGCCTGTGACTCAGATACAGCAGCGTAGAGCCAAGCACAGTCAAAAGTAAAAACAAAATAGACATGAAACTATTCCTGCTATAAAAAACATGAAACTCTTTAGAAAAAAACTGCCGGGAACAAGCGGCAGTTTTTCTTTATCTCAATCAGAAAGCCAGGGTGGCGCTGACGTAGTAATTACGCCCCAGTTCAAAGTAGGCAAAGTCTTTGCTCTTTTGTTCCAGGCTCACATTGCTGAGATTCTTGACACCGACGCGTAAGGTTAGATTATCTCGTACGCGGGCTGACAGATTCCAGTCCAGGCGGGTATAGGATGGCAGCTCAGCATTTGAATAAAACTGGCGGCCTATATAATGCGCAGTCAAGCCAGTTTGCAGCAGTGATGTCGCCTTCCAATTGACACCCAGTAAGGCGACATCGGCGGGGCGGTTATCTAGTTTGGTTTCCTTGCCACGCTCATCGATATAGTCAGCCTTCAGGTGCGTGTAATTTGCATTGATGGAGAAGGCTGGATTGATTTCCATATCGCCTTGCAATTCAATACCACTGGTCCTGGCTTTGGCGACGTTGATCCAGTTGCGCGTGTTTTTGACGCTATCGTAATTGGAAACGATCATGGAATCCACGTCGTTCTTAAACACCACGGCGCTCATATTCCAGCCTTTTTGATGTGCTTCAAAACCGGCTTCAAAGTTAGTGCTGGTTTCCGGTTTTAAGTTGGGGTTGCCAGATAAGTAACAGGCACCAGCACAACTGATGACACTGTACTCCGGGCTCAATTGATAAGCGTCCGGTGCCTTGAATGCCTTGCTGATGCCACCTTTGACAGTAACAACATTGTTGACTTGGTAAGACAGATAAGTCTTGGGTGAAAAATGATTACCAAAGGTATTGCTATCATCCACGCGGCCTGCCAATGTCAGATGCAAGTCCTTGCTCAGACTGATTTCATCTTCCAGAAATATGGCAGAACTGCGCGTAGAGACTTTCCCGGTTTTCAGATAAGTGAGTGGATCTTTGATGACCTGGCGACGCAAGTCTATACCGGCAGTCAGGCTATTAATGCCTAATTCTGTATTCGCATACACTTTTGCGTATGTGTTATTTTCCTTTAGCAAGCGCTGCTGCGGCTTGTTGTAGCGACTATTGAAATCATCGATAGCCGTATCTTCCTGGCTCAGGAAGGCTGTCGTTGTACACCAGTCCCAGGATGCTTTGTGGGTGACGCCATAGGTATAGCGATTTATTTCTTGCTCACGATAATCCTTGGCCTCGAATTTATATTCAGGATAGTAGGCGTAATAGTACAGTGCGTAGGGGCGCTTATCCTTGTTGTAGCCAAAGTCGAAGTCCAGAGACTGCGCATCAGATAGTTTCCAGGTCGTTGTCGTTACCAGGTTTTGCGATTGTTTTTTCTCCAGACGGGCAGGGCGGGTGGGGTCAAATGCAGATGTGCTGAACCATGGTTGCCTGTCATACACTTCGCCAGAGATGGCCAGGCTAAGCTGATCATTGATAACGCCACTGGTAGCGGCACCTATACGGTATTGGTCACCCTGGTCACCGGTGGCAACCTTGCGATATTCTGTGTTGAATGTGCCGGTCCACTCTTTGCCGGGGGTCTTGGTGATGATATTGATGACACCGCCAATCGCATCTGAGCCATACAGTGCTGCCATGGGGCCGCGCACGATCTCTACTCGCTTGATACTGTTCAAAGGGATGGAGCTGAAGTCGAAATCGCTACCGCGCCACAAAGCGCCGCCAGAGGAAATGCGCTTGCCATTGACCAGTATCAAGGTATATTTGCCAGCCAGACCGCGTATCTGGATTTCATCCCGGCCTGTACCATCGGTCTGATTATTCACGCCTACGGTATCACGCAATAAATCGGCCAGGCTATTGACTGGTGATTTGACAATGTCTTCCGCAGTAACTACGGTAGTGAACGCTGGTGCAGATGCAATACTGTGATTGCGCAAGGTCGCTGTGACCACTACTTGTTGCCCATCAACTGCTTCTTGTGGTCCAGCATAGACAGTTGGCCCTACTGCCAGATTGGCCAAGATGGCGGCGATTAACTTCCTTTTGAAACGCATGCTTCCCCCTGTGGTTTAAGGGCAACATGTTAATGTAAATAAACGTTGAATACAAATGATTCTCATTTGTATTATTGAATATGCTTATTACCTTGGCTGATGAAATACATGAAGCCTAGTTTTAATCTACAAGGATGACAAAGCTTATAAACCTTACAAGCCTCGTTTGCGCCTGTCTTAGGAAAAATTCTTGCAATTAGTTTCCTTGGAAACTAAAATACCTGCATCACATTTTTATGAAAATATGATCATGCGGGATGTAGAAAAATCAAAAAGCTCATCGGGCGGAAAATCTGTCAGCACCCTGGATTCTCACCTTGGATTTTGGCTGCGCTATGTGTCTAACTATGTGTCCGGGCGCTTTGAAAAAAGTGTGGAAGGGGCAGGGGTCAGTATTTCAGAATGGGTCGCTTTACGCACGCTGTACAGCAAAACAGAATCGACGCCAGCGGATTTGATGCAGGAACTGGGCATGACCAAGGGGGCTATCTCAAAAATTCTTGGTAGTCTGGAAAAGAAGGAATTGCTCAAGCGTGAAACCTCCCTTATCGACAGGCGCGCCCAGCACATTTCGCTGACCAGAAAGGGCAAAAATCTGGTGCCTGAACTGGCAGCTCTGGCTGATGAAAATGATGAACTATTTTTTGGTCATATGTCGCCACAGCAGCGCATGGACTTGATGTCAGGCATGCAGAAAATCATAGACTTGCATGGTATGAGAAAAATACCCGTTGAATAATCTTGAAATGAAAAGGAGCAGGTGATGAATGAAGCAATACAGTTAATAGATGCAGTAGCCAGGAACTCTTATGCAGGCCAGATGACTTTTGGCGAAGTTGTCGGCAAGCTCATCGGTGCAGGCGTGGAGTCTTATTTTGCCGATTACCGCTCGGGACGCACAACGTATTACTTGCAGGATGGCAGTGTTCATGCAGTTGATTTTGGGAGAAAAGAGTACCCCATTCCTGCTGCATTCGATGCAATTGCTTTACTCGCTGCAATCCGGGGAGCGCAACGCGATGCAGTGCGCTATCCAGAATTTATCCAGCTATCCATGGCTGCTGGCTGTGTAGGCTATATTGTCTGGATAGCAGGTCGCCATGTCAGTTATTTTGGGCATGCTGGTGAGGTGCATGTAGAGCATTTTCCATCGGCAAATTAAAAACAGGCCTCAACATCGCTTATTCCAGGCCGACATGAAAATGTTCTGTCGCCCATGATCGCCATTCTTCGGGAGCATGGGTACTGTCCAAGAGTTTTTTCACATATTCGGCGTCATCAAATGCTGACATACCCCAAAGCCGGAATGCATCGACATAACCCATGTCGTCATCGAAAGTATCGGCAAAATCACTTAAGCTCAGACCAAGTTGCCAGGGAGGTGTCAACTGGTTTGCGGCCAGCATTTGCGCCAATGTCAGCAGCCCTTGCTTAAGGTCGGGGGCGATAATACGCGCATCCTGCAAGGCAGATGTGCAGGCAGCCCATACTGTTGGCACCTCTGGCAGTTGCCAGTCCGGGTCTTGCCTGAGTTCGGCAAGCTGACGTGACCAAAACCACAGATAACGCGTCCAATTGCGCGCCACTTCTTCCGGGGTTTCGTTAAGCTCCCACGGCCAGGCTACGCGGTCCTGCTGCGCCAGCCAGGTAGGATAGGCAATGTCTGAGGCGATCAGGCCCAGCTCCTGAAGTCCTTTGAGATATGCCTGATCCCTATCATCTTCCGCATGTTCTGCTTTGTACATAGGATGCAAGGTATCCTGAACAAAGTCAGCCCAACTGTAAGGCGCTGCCGGGTGGCGTTTCAGGTACGCCAGCCGCAGCTCGAATTCATCGGGCATTTGTCGTATAAAGCTCTTCCATTTTTTTAGCCAGGTTTCTCCAGCACCCATGCGCCAGCCTATGGTGTAGCGATCATAGTCTGGAAATTTTTCCCAGGGTGGTGCGATATCGCCATGGACATCGAGATCTGCTAAGTAAGTGACTTGATTATTTTGCATTGTATATTTGGTGGGCTCATTTTTTCGCCAATTTTTCAGTCGTTAAAAAGTGTCGTTAAACTGTGCTTTTAAATGGCATTGCTGTCTAATTTGCATTTATACAGGGTTTTTGCACGCATTTCAGTATCTACCAAAGTATAGCTAGTCATGAACTTGCCAGCGTGGCCAATGACAGGCAATACCAGACAGAGCGCAAGGCAACAGAGCTGGATCAATTGATCAAGACGCAGGTATTTTTTGCCACTCATCCGGGCAAGGCTGCAGGGGGTGTTCGTGAAAAAGTCGAAGCCAAGCGTCTGCATTTACCGGCGGAACTTGATGCCCTGGAAAAAGAGCTGGATGAACTGGAAGCAGAACAAGAACTGGTTGACAAGGCCAGTGTCAAGATCATTAAAAAAATCCATGAAGGCGTAGAGATGCAAATAGGTAAGCAGAAATGGCAGATCAAGGAAGATTCCGGGCCTGGCAATTATCTATTACATGATGGGCATATCACCATCATATAAGGGCTGAAGTCTGCTGTGCTGCTATTCCGCTGCCTTCTCAGGCTTCCAATCCTGCGCCAATGACTGGGCCTCTGCGACTTCTTCCTTGCTCATTTTGGCGGCGACATATTTCCTGAATACTGCGCTGTCTTCATAATCGCCCGCCAGGCTCAGCCATTTATAAGCTTCAACCAGGTTCTCTGTGACGCCGCGACCTTTTAGATAAAGCAGGCCTAGTTGATACTGGGCGCTGGCATTGCTTTGATTCGCAGCTTGCTGGAATAAAGTCCTGGCCTTGTTATAATCGCGCCCCACGCCTGTGCCTGTGACATATAAAATGCCAAGGCTGTATTGCGCATCAGCATAACCCTGGTCGGCAGCTTTTTTGAACCATGTAGCAGCGACGCCATGATTCGAGAGCATGCCTTTGCCTTTTGCATACATACGCCCTATATTCACTTGCGCTCTGACATTGTCTTTGCTGGCAGATTGCTCAAACCAGCGGAGTGCCTGCTTATAGTCTTGTGGCACACCTTCTCCATTTAAAAACATCAAGCCCAGATTGAACTGCGCATCGGCATTGCCCTTGGCTGCTGCTGCCTTGAAGGATTCAAGTGCAGAATCAAAGTCGCCTTGTTCGTAATAACTGACGCCATCGCTGAAGTCATCAGCGCAAGCAGTGCCCATAGCCAGCGCGCAGCTCATTAAAAAGATGGCAGGATTAAGTTTGCGCATGATGTGTCCTTGGGAAGGATGTGGGTTTTACTTTCTAATTTGCTGGCTTGGGAATCCAGTCATTATTGCTTTGTTTTATTTGCATCTTCCCTTTCTTAAAGGGAATCTGGATATCAATATTGCCTTGCATCTGCTCCCTGAAACATAAGCCCTCTTTAGCAGGTTCAGTATAACGCGTACTGAATTCAGCGTCGGCATAAAGAGTGACATGCATGGAAGTGTTCATTTTAACCATGCAAGCTGTTTCAGGATTGACCCATATCTTGATACTGATTTGCTTGCCAGCGCCGTCATCCTTAAGCAGAAAGACACCAAGGTTTTTCCCGTCGAGGACCTCGTTCTCAAGGCGCTTGATCTTGACGTCTTCTTCAAAGAGGCTGGACTTGAGTTCATCCAGCCCGGTAAGCATTTTGCTGATCGCATCCGCAGATTTTTTTTGCTCGGGCAAGGTTTGCCAGTTGCTGTCCGTGTTGATGCTTGCATATTTGGCTTCCTGCTTTTCCCAGCCACTTAAGCTGGATTTGATATAGCTAGTCTTGTTGCCCTGGTCTTTGCGTTCTGCATCAAGTTGGGTTCTTATCTCTTTGGGAGCCCATAGATTGCTTGCCTTGTATTGCGCCAGGACTTTGTTCCAGAGTGGGTCGGTTTCCGTAGCGGCGCTTGCATTTGACAAGATGGCGAGGCTTAATAAGAGCAGGAATTTTTTCATCAATGCCATCATGTTTATTTGAGTTTGTCAGATAGTCCAGATAGGGCAGCTTCCAGGCTTTCAGCAAATTGGTGCACATGATAGGCATCAACCAGCCCATGATGGACAAAAATCGCGACAGGTAGCATCAGGCGCTGATCTTGTTTGAAAAATTTGCCAACGGATATCTTGGGCACGCTGTCCTTGCGATCATACTGCCGTGCATGGGTTAGTCCGGTGAAGCTGATCCAGGGTATGGCAGAGAAGTGTATGACATCTTCACGTGCGCATTCATCGTTAAAGCAAAGGCCGCTGCTGTTCTTGATTTTATCCATGGCGATGTTTGCCCCGGCAGCGAAAGCGGCAAAATCTTTTTCATAATAAATAGGGCAAAAGCCAAAGGTATGGTCGGCACGTTGCACGGTCGCATTTGCGTGTATCACTTCATAATCAAACACTTTGCCATCTTCTATGCGGTAGCGCATGGCATCGGTGCGCATCATGGCACTTAATATCTGATGCAGATAAAACAGGAAGAAGGAATGCTGTTCTTCTTTGCAATGCTGGTAAGCCCAGGTGCAATCCACATTCAGGTTCAGGCCATGGAAGGGTTCATCCATTTGGGAAAAGAAGGCGTAATGTTCGCGTCGGTTCCAGTTTGCTATGTCTAACTGCTTTTTCATATCCAGGTCATTCAAAATAAAAAAGGGGCAGAAAATTCTGCCCCCTCATCATAACCTGTCAGATGGTGTTGATTCAACGCATTGCGGCAATCATCTTTTCCAGTTTGACAGTATCGGCACAGAAGGCTCGTATGCCTTCTGACAGTTTTTCTGTCGCCATTGCATCTTCATTGAGATCAAGGCGGAAAGTCTTTTCATCCATGCTGACTTTTTCCAGATCAGACGAAGCGGCCAGCTCCTTGCTCAGTTTTTGCGTGACATTGCTATTGCTATCACTGAGTTTTTGCAAAAGATCAGGGCTGATGGTCAGCAGGTCGCAACCTGCCAGTTCCAGGATTTGTGAAGTATTGCGGAAGCTGGCACCCATGACTTCTGTGTTGTAGCCAAACTTGCGGTAGTAAGTGTAGATTTTTTTTACGGACAAAACACCCGGATCATCTGCACCAAAAATTTCCTGACCTGTCTTGTTTTTATACCAGTCATAGATGCGGCCTACAAAAGGCGAAATCAGTTGCGCGCCTGCTTCAGCACAGGCAATTGCTTGTGCCAGGCAAAAAAGCAGGGTCATATTGCAGCGTATGCCTTCTTTTTCCAGTACTTCTGCAGCGCGTATGCCTTCCCAGGTTGAGGCTATTTTGATCAGGATGCGCTCACGCGGTATGCCTGCGGCTTCATACATGGCGATCAATTGACGACCTTTGGCAATAGTGCCAGCTGTGTCGAAAGACAGGCGGGCATCGGTTTCTGTAGAAACACGGCCAGGGATGACTTTTAGAATTTCCAGGCCAAAAGCAATCAACAGGTGATCGATGGTTTCATCGATGGACTTGCCCGCTGTGTCTTTGACGGCTTTTTCCAGCAAGGGCAGGTATTCCGGCTTTTGCACTGCTTTCAGGATCAGGGATGGATTAGTCGTCGCATCGCGCGGGGCGTAAGCCTGGATAGCCTGGAAATCGCCAGTGTCAGCGACCACAGTAGTGTATTGCTTGAGTTGTTCTAATTGGTTCATGGTATTTGCAAAAGTGGGGGCAAAATCAAAAAATCAGGGCAGGACAGTAATTAAAGGCTCACCTGTAACAATATCACCAATCACAGCAGCTTCCAAGAAGCCGCCTTGGCGGAAAATCGCTAAAACATCGTCTACTGCTGCCGGATCGCAAGCGACCAGCAGGCCGCCGGATGTTTGCGGGTCCGTCAACAAGGCTTGCTGGGCAGGGCTGATCTGCGCGTCGAGCTTGACTGATTGACCATAGGCATCCCAGTTACGGGCAGAGGCGCCAGTGATATAACCATCTGTTGCCAGTTGTTCTACATGCGCCAGCAAGGGCACCGCCGACATATCCAGGCGTGCTGCCAGCCTGGAGCCGCGGCAGACTTCCAGCAAGTGACCGAGCAGGCCAAAGCCTGTGACATCGGTCATGGCATGTACGCCTTCAAGGGCAGAAAGTGTCTGCCCGGGTTTGTTCAGTTTGGTGGTGCTGGAAATCATGGTGGCATAGCCGGCTTCGTCCAGCACTTGCTTTTTGAGTGCGGCGGACAAGATGCCTACACCCAGCGGTTTACTGAGTATCAGCTTGTCGCCCGCTTTGGCATCAGCATTGCGTTTGACTTTGGATGGGTGGATCAAGCCCATGACAACCAGGCCATAGATGGGCTCGATAGAATCGATGGTGTGGCCACCGGCGATCGGTATACCTGCTTCGGCGCAAATGCTTTCACCGCCCTGAAGTATCTTGCCTATGACATCCAGCGGCAACTGATTGATGGGCATGCCGACCAGGGCCAGCGCCATGATGGGGGTGCCACCCATGGCGTAGATATCTGAAATGGCATTGGTGGCAGCAATACGACCAAAATCAAAAGGGTCGTCGACGATGGGCATGAAAAAATCCGTCGTGGCGATCAGCGCCTGCTCGTCATTGAGTTTGTAGACTGCGGCATCGTCTGCTGTTTCTATACCGACCATGAGGGCAGGTGGGACAGGAAAGCCGGAGGATTTCTTTAATATTTCAGCAAGTACGCCAGGCGCAATCTTGCAGCCACAGCCGCCACCATGCGAGAAAGAGGTAAGTCGGACTGGAGCGTCAGTTTCTTTACTCATGAGGCTTATACTTTTGTGTTGGTCAGAAGCTGAGGATTATACGACGGACCGGTGAGTATAAAAAAAGCGACCACCAAAGTGATCGCTTTTTCATGATATTGCTTATGCAGCAATGTCTATGTTGCTTGCTCTACTGAGGAAAGCTATTGGCAAATCAGTAGTCGCCAAATGTACGACGTGCGCCGCTGTCATTCGAACGATTGCCTTTGTAGCCGCCGCCTTCTTTGCGTGGGCCAGCGCTAGTGCCAGTCGATGCGCCAGCTGGTTTGCTGAAGCTGCGTTGACCTGGCTTGTTATTGCCGTAACCGCCGCCACCACCTGCGCCAGCGCCGGTTTTACGGGCATCGCCTGGTTTCCAGCCGTTAGGCTTGCGGGCTGCAGAGCGGGCTGGTGCTGCAGATTTCTTAGGTTCAAAACCTTCGATGACATCGACAGGGATCAATTGCTTGGTGAAGCGTTCGATACGTTTGACGTGCATGCCTTCAGCATGGTTTACCAGGGAAATCGCCAGACCTTTGCGACCAGCACGGCCAGTACGGCCAATGCGATGGACATAATCTTCCGGGAATTTAGGCAAATCGTAGTTGAATACGTGCGTAATTGCAGGAACGTCGATACCACGGGCAGCAACGTCAGTCGCTACCAGTACACGTACCTGGCCACGGCGCAATGCGTCCAGAGTGCGGTTACGTGCACCTTGATGCATGTCGCCATGCAGGGCAGCAGCAGCAAAACCAGCGATGTTCAGGCGGTCAGCGATGGTGTCTGCATCACGTTTTGTGGCTGTAAATACAACAGCCTGGTCAACAGTAGTGTCGCGCAGCAGGTGATCAAGCATGCGGTTTTTGTGGGACAGGTCATCCACAAAGTGTACGCGCTGCTGGATGTTTTCATGCTTGCTGGCAGAACCGGCGATCTGGATGACCAGAGGCTCAGTCGTGATGCGTTTAGCCATGTTACCGACTACGCCGTCCAGTGTTGCAGAGAACAGCATGGTTTGACGTGTAGGAGGTGTGGCTGCAACAATTTTTTCGATATCGTCGATGAAACCCATGTCCAGCATGCGGTCAGCTTCGTCCAGAACCAGCATTTGCAGTTCAGAGAAGTCGATCTTGCCAGATTCCATATGGTCAATCAGGCGGCCAGGTGTTGCCACCAGGATTTCTGGATTGCGGGACAACAATTGCATCTGTTTAGGATAAGGCATCCCACCCAGGATGGACACAGCCTTGATACGGCGTGAATAAGCGCTGTATTTGTCAGTTGCAGTAGTAACTTGCAAAGCCAGTTCGCGGGTTGGAGTCAACACCAGCATTTTTGGTTTTGCAGCAACGAAACGTGGTTTGTCGCCACGTGAACGGGCAGCCTGACGTTCTTGATTAGGGGTTTTGCTGCTGGCAGCGTCGTAGCTGACAACTTCAGCAGTAACCAGTTTGTGCAAAGCAGGCAGCATGAAAGCGGCAGTTTTGCCGGAGCCGGTCTGGGATGAGACCATCAGGTCACGACCTTCAATCGCGGCAGGGATTGCCTGTTCTTGTACTGAAGTTGGCTTGGTATAGCCAGAGTCAGTCAGAGCGCGGATGATGTTGACGTGTAGACCTAGTGCTTCAAAACTCATGAATTTCTTTCGTGATTGGGACGTTTGCAAAATGCGGCAGCAATGCCAAGCTCACCGGCGATAAGGCCGGTTTGCAGCATGTTTTGCCGGAACGTTTGCTTCTGTCCCAGTATAAATTAGCGCGTTGCTAACGAACGCGCGCAACAATGCAGCGCCAACCAAACGAAATGAACACAGAAAATCCAACAAGGGACGACAATGAAATTTCGGCACAAAAGCTTTGCGCCGGGATGATGTCTATGGATTACTACCAGACATGCGAGGCGGGAGGGCTTTTACATGCACCATCCTGAGGATGTGCACAGGCTTGCGATGCTACTTGGTTTTGGCTGTAATTTTTATATTGCAGCGCAAAAAACGAAACTATACAGGATTTTTCAGGAAAAAGCAGCCAGTTTCCAAAGAATATCTTGCTTCTGGCTCAAAATAGTTTCCAGCAAAAATGCTGCCAGTAAAAGTCGGCGTTTCCATGCATGTCAAAGCGAAAACGTTTTTCTTGCCAGCCCAGGGCAAACAAGGACAAAACCTGATCGTAATAAGCATCCGGTTTGATGGCTTGTGCCTGCAAGCGCAATTGCTGCTGCACCAGTGTCTTTTGTACGCCATTGACCTCCAGCAGGGGCAGCAGGGCCGCAGAGAAGCCGCTGGAGCCTGGCCCATTGATCTCGCCGCTCAGGATGTCGATAAACTCTGGTGGGTAGCCCTTGCTGTCAACCAGTTGCGCCATGGGGCGCAGCAGTTTAAGCAAATTCGTTCTTTCAGCATCCTGGCTGGCCATCATGCCTGCCCACAGATAAACCCGGATGGCGTTATAGCCACCCTGGCCTTTTTCTACGCCCTGACTATCCGGTAAAAAGCCTTTTTGGACATCGTAAATAATCCAGTCGGCAGCATAGCCTCTGGGGGCACTACCAGCGATGAGACGCATAGCCGGGGCTATCATGCGCTTCCAGCGTTCATCGCTTTCTTTTTGTTCAAACCAGCGCAGCAAGGGCAGAGGCAGGTAGCTGGCGTTGAGTTTCCATTGATTGTTGGGCAGGTTAAAGCCGGTCGGCGCTGGCAATAAACTCAGGCCCAAACCAGGTAGATCTGCGGTTTCTTCATTCAGTATTCTTTGCGCCAGCAAGCTCGACAGGGCAGTATAGCGCTTGTCTTTCCAGGCTTCTCCAGCGACTCCCAGGCTATAGGCTATCCACAGGTCGGCATCAGAAGCCGGGTTTTTGTCGATGACGCCCCAGCTATTATCTTCACGCTGCCCCCATTGCCAGGCTGGTAGGCGCGCCGTCAGGTCACCGGCTGCCAGGTTATTCTCTGTCCAGGTCAGAATGCGTTGAAAGGCGGCTTTGTCGTTGGCACTCAATGCAAAGAACAGGGCATATGCCTGACCTTCCGAGGTCGTTGGCTTGCGTGCGCCGCTGTGATCGATCACACGGCCATCGTCTGCGATGAAAGTTTTCTTGAAATGCTCCCAGCCTGGCCAGGTGTCATTGCAGGAAGCCGCCATGGCAGGACCAGTCAGAATCAGACACAAGCAGACAATGATCAGTAGCAGTTGTTTGGCAAGCCGGGATATGTCGTTCAAGACGTTGAACATGAGGATAGATTTATTTATTTCACAGCAGCATTGCATTACGGGATGAAAATGCTGTCCCGTAATGCAATGTTCAGGCTGGTGCAGACTGATTATTTATCGTAAGAATCAGCGTTCAAGCCCATGACATGCGAGAAGCCGCCATCGACATAAGTGATTTCACCAGTAATGCCGTTTGCCAGTGGTGACAGCAGGAAAGCCGCAGTATTGCCCACGTCTTCGATCGTCACATTGCGGCGCAGAGGTGCGTGTTCGGCAACAAAGCCCAGCAATTTACCAAAGTCCTTGATGCCGCTGGCAGCCAGGGTTTTGATAGGGCCAGCAGAAATGCCGTTGACGCGTATACCTTTTTTACCCAAATGTTCTGCCAGGTAACGTACCGATGCTTCCAGTGAGGCTTTGGCCATACCCATGGTGTTGTAATGCGGGATGGCGCGGATAGCTCCGAGGTAGGACAGGGTCAGCAGGGCTGAGTCTTCACGCAATAGCGGCAGCGCAGCTTTTGCCATTGCCGGGAAACTGTAAGCAGAAATATCATGTGCAATGCGGAAAGCTTCGCGGGAAAAACCATCAAGGAATTCACCGGCGATTGCTTCACGCGGTGCAAAGCCAATCGCGTGCACCAGACCATCGAGTTTGTCCCAGGATTTGCCCAGGTCAGCAAATACTGCTTCAATTTGTTCATCGCTGGCGACGTCACAGTCAAAGATCAGTTTGCTGTCAAATTCAGCAGCAAAATCAGTGATTCTGTCTTTAAAACGCTCTCCGACATAGGTAAAGGCCAGTTCGGCACCTTCGCGTTTGCATGCCTGGGCGATGCCATAAGCAATCGAACGGTTAGACAACAAACCGGTGATCAGAATTTTTTTGCCTTGCAGAAATGCCATGTTGACTCCAGGTAGGGCCGCATCAAGTTAATGGCTGGTCGGCACAATGCCAGGCTAAACCTGCCCTTGATACGTTTTAAAATTTTTTGATACTGCACAAAGTGAGGCTGGGCAACTTGTGCCCAAGCTCACAATAGGTCGGAATTGTAGTGGCTAAGACCAAAACGGGCAAATATTAAGTTTGCTGCGATGGCAATAATGAACCTAATTTGGCAATTCCGGGCAATATTGCTACTGCAATTGCCCGGTTTTTGACTGAATGACTATCAATACAGCTACTTATTTTGCAGATTTGGAGGTCTCCAATTCCTTCAATTGTTGCTCTGCATGCTTGTTATCCGGGTTTAATTTCAGGGACTGACGGTAATTGACGATGGCCAGATCTTTGTTGCCAGCGGCCTCATACGCTTCACCGAGGCTGTCAAAGGCATTGAAGCTGTTCGTTGATAAATGGGTGTTCAGCCTGAAAATCGCTAATGCAGCCTTGAGTTTATTCTGGTGCAATAATTCATAGCCCCAGGCATTCAAATCACTATCCTCAAGAATAAATTCAGGATTCAGTTCAGTGCACTCACTGAACGGGCCTTGCGTACAAAAGAAAACCACTTGCTTTGAAAATTCATGCTTCTACTTTCAAAAAAATGCTGAGGCAGTTCATGTGCTATCAGTGTCTGGCCTGATAGAAGACTTGCCTGTATTCACGATTAAAGTGCGAAGTGCATTTCTTTGAGCAAGGCACCTGGCACGACTGCGCCGCCGGTATGGCGTTCACCATAAGAGCGGTCGTCCATGATGACCTCAGTTTCTTGTGTTAGTTCCAATAAATTCTCACCAAGTATCCTGAATAAGGAGTCATCAAAGCGCATGACATTGAGCGGTGCCTTGATTTCCCCGTCTTCTACCCAGAAGGTGGCAAAGCGGGTCATGCCGGTGATGCGGCAACTGGCACGGTCAGAAAAATTCAAATACCAGAGATTGGCGATATAGATACCGGTGCCGAGTTTGCTTAGCACCTCATTAGTGGCCAGTGTGCCGGCGCGCATGACCATGCATACAGCGTTTTCATCGGCCCCGGCACCATTTGCGCTCAAGCCGAATTCTTTGGCGCTCCTTGGTGAAATCATACTGCCACTGAGTTTGCCCGCGCTGATCAGGGGAATGATGTCGGGCTTGACGAAGCCCTGCTCCTGGAAGGCTGGAGCCAGCCCAATACGGCTGTCTTCTGCAATATCAAGCATGGGGTGAAGGCGCAGCTCTCCCGCCTGCAGGCGGCGCAGGCAGCTATGGCGCGTGCGCAAGGCTTTTTCTGATAGCCCTCCCCAGTTCAGCATCATGATTAATTCATTGAGAGCAGTCGGGCTCAGGTAGACGCGATAATTACCGGGTGGCACAGTCACTGGCGTACGTGCCAGCAAGAGCAGCTTTTGACGGGCATCCGCCATCTTGTGCCGGACTTGCGCAACGTCCCAGCTAGTGCCTGCATAATTGGATTTAACCGCCTTGTCCGCCGTATGAAACAGGCTCCAGTCAAAATTGACATTACTGCTCTCATACCAGTTGCGCTGGCCCAGGGAATTGGCAAAGCCGCGATACTGTGTACCGGTGCTGAGCAAGCCTACCATGTCCACCCCTTGGGTTGCGGTGAGGATCTGTTCCAGCATCTCAGTCACTGGCGGCAGGGCAGAAGGCAGAATTTGCTTGGTGTTTGTTAGCTCGGTGGCAAGCAGCAAATGCGGGTCGTCTGGCAGGTCGGGCAACAGGCTGCGCAAATCAAGCAGGCTGGCGTCGATGACAGCTTGGTCTTGCTCCAGGTTACCGCTAAGATTGAAGCGCATGCTGGCATGTCTTTGTCCGCAGATTAATTGCAGGCTCAGGCTGATTTGCAATACATGGCCAGGCTGACGTATGGCGCTATGATTAAAACGCACAAAGTCGCTAGTCTCGGCAGAAAACCAGCAAGTACTGCTTTCATTGCCACTACTTTCATTGCCTGCCAATATAGTGTTGACGTAATTGGCCAGTGCCAGGAAATAATCGTACATCAGGCTTCCCCTCCAAATACTTCCACTTGCTCAAACAAACAGGCTGGAGAGGCATGGCCGACCCGTATCACTTGCGAGGGCTCGCCCTTGCCGCAAAACGGTGTGCCCATGACGGCCATGGTGCTGGCATCGCCCACCATTTTCAATGAGCGCCAGAAGCTTTCCGAGATGCCGCGATAATTGGCATTCTTGACCAGTTCCTGCAATTGGCCATCCCTTATCATGCGGCCATATTCGCAGCCGAACTGGAACTTGTTGCGTGAATCATCAATTGACCAGGAGACATTGGTATCCATG
Organism: Undibacterium sp. Di27W; assembly: GCF_049340345.1. Classification (NCBI taxonomy): domain Bacteria; kingdom Pseudomonadati; phylum Pseudomonadota; class Betaproteobacteria; order Burkholderiales; family Oxalobacteraceae; genus Undibacterium; species Undibacterium sp. Di27W. The sequence goes on from NZ_JBMPOS010000013.1 coordinate 227,926, forward strand.
AGCACGCCGTGTTCAACACTGGCAATCATCTCCGCCAGGCTACTGTCACCGGCTTCTATATTCAGGTTGGCCATACGGTCTATCGGTGGACGGTTCCAGTCACAGGCGCGCGAATTGGCAACGCCAGCCATGCCTGCCCGTGCTTGTGACAAGGCACTGCCCAGCGGTTTTTCCAGTATGCCATTCTTGATGATCCAGGTTTTTTCGGCTGGTGTGCCATCATCATCCCAGCCAAAACTGGCAAATTGTTCTTGTCTGTCCGGGTCATAAGTGACATTCAACAGATCAGAGCCATAGCGAAAATGACCAAACATATCCGGCGTGACGAAGCTGGTGCCGGCAAAATTGCGCTCGTCACCGAGGATGCGGTCCAGCTCCAGCGGGTGTCCTATCGACTCATGGATTTGCAACATCATTTGCTCAGGCATCAAGAGCAAGTCCATACGGCCGCTCGGGCAATTCGGCGCATGCAATAAAGCCAGTGCTTCGCTGGCGACACGCTGGCCCGAGCCATAAAAACCGGCTTGTTGCAAAACCTCCATGCCGCCCTGGCGGCAAAAGCCATTGTATTGACCACCGAGGCTGCGTGTCTGGGTTTCGCTACCCTGGTTGGCAGTGACGCTGAGATTGGGGATCAGGTAATCAAATTGCTGGCGTATATCGGCACCGGCACTACTGACAAATAATTGTTCTGTCCTGGTCTGGCCTATTGAAGCGCTCCAGTCGACGATATGCTGGTTGATCTGGCAAGCGGTGGATTCCTGCATCAGCAAATTGATCAAGTCTTTTCTGCTCAGCCTGGTAGTAGCCGGGCTGGCAGGGCTGCTATAGCTGCCAACCACGGATGATTGCGGCAAGCTGCTGAAATTGGTTACGCTTTTACCTGCACTAAGCTGTGCCCACTGCCGTGCTTGCTGCAGTGCCGCCTGCAAGCCTGCGCGCGACAGGTCACTGGTGGCGGCATAACCGTAGCCACCCTTGTCTATCACGGTCAGCATGGCGCCAAAACTGCGCTGGCTCTGCAGCGGTTGCAACACATCTTGCCTGACCAGCATTTCTTCACTGCGTTCATCCACCACGCGCAGCGAACAAAAATCAACGGCAGGCATTAATTCGAGAAACAGGTTTTTCAAGGCATCCAATATGGACTCCCTATTGCAGGTAAGAAGGTACGCAGCTTCGGGCATCAAAGCTGAGGGATGGTCATCTTGCCAGTGTTTGACGCTTTGGTCAAAGAGATAACTCAAACGTAGCGATGCTGGCCCTGCATAGCTTGCCAGATATGCAGGTGAGCAATAGTTTTAAGATGAATATTGTTTGCTGTATTCCCGAGGCCAGAATCGAACCGGCATTGCGCCGGTTCGTCTTACAAGCTTACTTAGTGCCTTAGTGCTGCAAACCTTTAGGTATGGCGTTCAGCAAAGTCTTGGTATATGCCTGAGTCGGGTTCAGATACAGATCATCTGAATTCGCCAGTTCAACGACTTTACCTTTGTTCATTACCATGACCTGGTCGGCAATGTATTTGACGACGGCCAGGTCATGCGAGATGAAGATGTAGGACAGGCCAAATTCTTCCTGCAAATCCTGCAGCAGATTCAATACCTGCGCCTGCACCGATACGTCCAGTGCTGATACTGATTCATCACAGACCAGTACTTCCGGCTTCATCGTCAGGCAGCGTGCAATCGCGATACGCTGACGCTGACCACCAGAAAATTCATGCGGGTAACGGTGGAAGGCTACGGTGGGCAAGCCAACTTTTTCCAGCAACTGATAAGCCATGGCAGAGCGCTCGCTATCGTTGGCACCAATATTGTGGATGTGCATGGGTTCCATCAAAATCTGCCCGACAGTGAAGCGTGGATTCAACGATGCATACGGGTTTTGGAAAATGATTTGTATGCGGCGCTTGTAATGATGGAATTCCTTGTTCGACATGGCGAGGATATCCTTGCCTTCAAACAGTGCCTGGCCAGAAGTCGCCTGGTGCAGGCGCATCAGTGTCAGGCCCACCGTAGTTTTGCCTGAGCCAGATTCGCCCACCACGCCCAGGGTCTTGCCACGCGCGAGTTTGAAAGATACACCTTCGACTGCCTTGAATTCTTTTTTGCCAAAGAAACCTTCGCGGGAATAGAAACTCTTGCCCAGGTCCTTGACTTCGAGCACGATCTCTTCATCACCTTTAAGGCCACGCGGGCGTTGTTTTTGATCAAGCAGTGCGCCATTATTGTTCATAAAATCAGCAATGACCGGCAAGCGCCACGGGCGGGTGTCGAGAGTGGGGCGGCAGTGCAAGAGCGCCTGGGTATAGGTATCTTTCGGGCTTTCAAAGATTTGTTCTACCGTGCCCGCTTCGCGGATTTCGCCATTGCGCATGACGATGACGTGGTCGGCAATTTCACCAACCAGGGCCAGGTCGTGGGTGATGAAAAGCACTGACATCTTGTGCTTGATGCGCAGGGCGTCGATAAGGTCGATGATCTGCTTTTGTATCGTGACATCGAGGGCTGTAGTCGGTTCATCAGCAATCAGCAATTTGGGTTCGCAGGCAATCGCCATAGCGATCATCACCCTTTGCTGCTGGCCGCCAGACATCTGGCTGGGGTAGGCGTCTATCTTGTTCTTGGGATCGGGAATGCCAACTTCTTCCAGCAATTCTATTGCTCGCTTGCGAGCTTGTTTGGCATCCATGCCCATATGCAGGCGCAAGACTTCTGCGATCTGAAAACCGACAGTAAACACCGGGTTCAGTGAGGTCATCGGCTCCTGGAAAATCATGGAGATTTCCTTGCCGCACAGATCACGCCTTTCAGCAATGCTGAGTTCCAGCAGGCTGCGGCCTTCAAAAATGATCTTGCTGTCAGCAGCGATGCTGGAGGTATCTGGTGGCAGCAATCCCATGACGGCGAGTGAGCTGACTGACTTGCCACTGCCTGATTCCCCGACCAGGGCAACGGTGGAATTGCGCGGGATTTCAAAGGAAATACCTTTGACCGTTTCCACACTATCTTTTTTATTGACACGGAAAGACACGCGCAGGTTTTCTACTTTCAGCAAAGCTTGATTTGGGTTTTCTTGACTCATGATCTGTCCTTATTTCAACTTGGGGTCAAGCGCATCGCGCAAGGCATCGGTGAACAATGAGAAGGCTGTTACCAGCACGGCCATCGCTGCGGTTGCGGCAACCAGTTGCCACCATTTACCCAAAATCAATTCATTCTGCGCTTCATTAAGCATACTGCCCCAGGACACCACACCAACCGGCACGCCAAAGCCCAGGAAGCTCAGGATAACTTCAGACTTGATAAAACCAACAACAAGTATCGATACCTGTACCAGTGCCACATGGCTGACATTCGGGAAGATATGCACGAACATCTTGCGCCAGTGTGAAGCACCGATAGCATCTGCCGCCCATACATATTCACGCGCCTTGTGCTTCATGTATTCAGCCCGGATCAGGCGGAAAGGCCCTGTCCAGCCAGTGAAAGCCAGAATCAGGATGATGGTAGTCACACCTTTTTGCTGCAATACAGCCGCCACCGAAAGTATCAATAGCAGGTAGGGGATAGAAGTGAAGATGCTATAGAACCAGTTAAAGAAATCATCGACTTTACCGCCAAAGTAACCAGCCAGCGCACCAAACATGGTGCCCAGCAGGGTTGCCAGAAAGGCCGCTACCAAACCAACGACGATGGAAGTCTCAGCACCCTTGATGGTCTTTTTGATGATGTCGTGCCCCCATTTGTCTGCGCCAAAGGGCAGGGTAGTCAGACGCTCAGCTACTTGCGCTTTGCCAGACTTGGCCAGCTCTACGCGGATTTCGGCCATTTCCTTTGCCAGCGGGTCAGGAATGCCGTAATCATTGACGATGACCGCTTGATCAGCGTCTGGTTGCTTGCGCAATTCGCGAATGATGTCGGCCAAAGGATCGAGTGGATTCTCTGGTGGGGGTGCTTCGACCTCCACCTTGGCGACAGTGCCGGTATCTGCACCAACAAAGCTCGGTGGTGCATAACTGACACCGCTCTCTTGTTCCCAGTCAGAGGCGATGATGCCAGTCGCAGACAGTATCAGCGTCAATAAAAACGCGGCTACGATTGCCAAGGCAATCATAGCGACTTTGTCTGCGCGCAAACGGCGCCAGGCTAGTGCCCATAGTCCGGGTGACACAGTTTGTACAGTTGGATTTGTGATAGTCGTGCTCATGAATGATCCTTATTTCAACTGTACGCGTGGATCAACCGCCTGGTACAGCAGATCGGTCAACAAATTAAAAAACATGGTGGCTGCAGCGACATACACGGTGATCGCTTTGATCACTGGAAAGTCACTGCGTTCCACTGCCAGTATCACTTCACGGCCTATGCCAGGGATGGAGAAGAAGCGTTCAATCAGGAAGGCGCCAATCAGCAGCGCAGGCAGGTTGGACATGACGTGGGTAATGATAGGTATCGATGCATTACGCAAGACGTGCACCCATTTCACGCGGCTTTCGCTAACACCTTTGGCACGTGCAGTGCGTACGTAGTCCTGGTTCACTTCATCCAGCACAAAAGTGCGGAACAGACGCAGGTTGGGGGCCACGCCGACTGCCAGGGCAATCAGGATGGGCAGGGCGGAGTATTTGAACAGGTTTTCAGCAAAGTGATTGCCCCAGCCTTGCACCGGGAACATACCCAGCTTGTAGGCGAAGAAATATTGGCCAACAATAATGTAGACCAGAATACTGACTGACATACCCATCGTGCACGCGATCATCACAGAACGGTCTGTGAAAGAACCGCGCTTGAAGGCAATTGCCAGTGCCAGTGCAATGGCAATCAGGGTTTCGATAATCGTCAGTGGTATCAGCACAGTCAGCGAAGGGCCAAGACGAGTGCCTATGATGGATGAAACAGCCTCGCCAGTACTCCAGCTATTGCCAAAATTGAAGGTGGCGATCTGTTTGATGAAAATCCACAACTGTACATAGTAGGGTTGGTCTATGCCCAACTGAGTGCGGATATTGGCAATCTGTTCGGCATTCGACATCTTGCCTGCCAGGATATAGGCAGGGTCGCCACCCACCCAGTTAAACAGGAAAAACACCAGCAGGATGACACCCAGCATCGTGGGTGCCATCTGCCATAAGCGGCGCAGTATATAAGCGGTCATGTTTGTCTCTCGGTTTTCAAATTTCAGTTAGTCTGCGGCTCATTTTTTTGTCTATTTGTTCTTGTCGATGTCGATCTGCATCCACTCTATATGCATGATGGGATGTTTTTTGTGACCTATGACGCGCGGCTGTGACAGCATCATGCGGTGGCGCGCATAGCCTACGCGCTGGGCGGAATACAATTCCATGACGCGCGCCATTTTGTGATACAGCAAGTCACGTTCGGGGCCTGCAGGCAATTTCTGCGATTGTTCATACAACTGGTCATATTCTGGAATGCTGACGCAGCCGTTATTATTCATGTGGATGTTTTTACTGTAAAACAACTGCATGAAATTATCGCCATCAGGATAGTCAGCCAGCCATGGAGAAATACGTTGAGTGAGCTGACATTGTTTCTCTGCCTTGAGAATTTCAGCAAACGGGCGGAATTCAGCGCGCATCTTGATGCCTATGCCGTCGTAAGATTTTTTCCAGACTTCGGCCTGCAAATGACCGCGTGATTCGGTTTGTGCAGTGTGAACAATTTCCAGCGGGCTGCCGTCAGGCAGGGTGCGGTAACCATCCTTGCCCTTTTTGTAGCCGAATTTATCCAGCAAGGCATTGGCTGCGGCCGGGTTATATTGCACACTGCTCTTGTAACTGGGATCATGACCGACCACACCTGGTGGAATAGGGTATTGCAGTGGAACTGCATGACCATTGTCGACGATACGAATTTCTTCTTCGACGTTATGAGACATGGCCATGGCACGGCGCAAGGCGATTTTTTCTTTGCTCAAGCCACCGAACACGGGATCCTGCATATTCCAGTAATAGATAGTCAGCTCAGGGTCGACGATGCGGGACATCTGCACACCACGCTTGGCAAACTCCGGTTTCAGTTCAGGACCATTCAAGACTTGTGGTGCCAAGCCGCCATACAGCTGGAACAAGTCGATTTCATCTTTTTGGAAGGCCAGTAGACGCGACTGATCTTCCAGGATCACGCTCACCACCACACGCCCTATCTGCGGCATGCGCTTGCCTTTCATAGCGGCGATGATCTTCTGGTCATTGGGGTCTGCACTGGCCTGGAAATCCCAGATCATCTTATGGAAGTCTGGATTAGCGTCGAGCACCATTTTTGAGCCGCGCACCCATTCAGTCAATTTGTAAGGGCCGGTGCCTACCGGGTTTGCCATGGCAGCACCTTGTACATCCTGGTATTTTTCTATGACTTCACGCGCCACGGCTGACATGGCAGTGTAGGCCAGGATCATGGGTAAATTAAAGTCAGGACGTGTCAGATGGATGCGCAAGGTATATTTGTCGACGATTTCAAATCCGGGTATCTTTGCGGAATAATCGAATTTGCCAGTCTTCTTTGCTTGTGCCGCCAGTTGATCCAGGCCGATGATCTTGTCTTCCAGTAGCCACAAATGCGTAGAAGCGATCTTGGGATCCATCAGACGTTTGAAAGAATAAACGTAGTCTTCCACTGTCAACTCACGTTTTTTACCGTTGAAGGCAGCATCCGGTGTGAAGTAAATCCCTTTTTTTAGCTTGATTGTGTAGGTTTTTCCATCAGCAGAAATCTCTGGCATGCCATCTGCCGTTTCTGGAATGATTTTCGCAGGACTGGCCAGATAATCGTAAGTAAACAGTCGCTCAAAAACGACTTCATTGATGGCGTTTGAATACAGATCACGCGTCGCAGCCGGATCAAAACCGGTTTCTGCCACCGGGAAGATAGTGCGTAATACTTTTTCCGGATCTGCAAATTCAGGAGTGGCTGCAAGTACTGACGTAGGCAGACTGACAGATACCAGGCCAGCCAGACCCAGGCAAAGTGCCATGGCAGTTTTGCCAAGCTGATGAGCTGCACGGCCAGGCTGACACGTAATGGTGGACTTCATAGACAAATTCTCCTGCTATTTTTTTCGACGGTGATAAGTAAGATAAACACAAGATAGACACAAGACAGACAAGGCTATTGGCATTGCGTGAGCAGCTTAATGCTTTTCCACATCAATAAATGCCCAATCCGAATGCATGATGGGATGCTTTTTATAGCCTATGATCCAGGGACGGTACAGCCAGCTGCGGATGCGGGAAGTGTGCATTATCCAGGGAGTATCAGCTTCAACCTGACGGTTCATTTGTGCATAGACCTTGTTGCGTGCTTCACCCAGGGGCATGGATACTGCTTTGCGGTACAAGGCATCATAGGCAGGTGATTCATAGCAGGCATGATTGCCCGCACCAGATTTTGGGCCATATAGAAGTAGCAGGAAATTTTCGCCATCAGGGTAGTCTGCATTCCAGGCACCATTCCACATGGTGAGCTTGCAGGCAGATGCGGCTTTCAGATTATCGGCGAAATTGCTGACCTGGAAGTCTATGCGCAGCCCTATCTTGTCCAGCCCACGCTTATAGATTTCAGACTGCACTTTATAAATGGCGGCAGGTTCCACGGTTTTCTTTATCGTCAGTGGGCTGCCATCAGGATTATTTCTATAGCCATCCACGCCACGCTTGTAACCAAAATGATCTAGCAGTTTATTGGCCAGTTTGATGTCATACACCAGGCTGCTGCGGTAGGATGGGTCATAGCCAACGATATCTTTAGGGATGATCATTTCTGAGCGTATCGCTTGTCCCAGGCGCATTTGTGCAATTTCGTCTTCATAGCTGTAGGCCATGCCTATGGCACGGCGCAGGGCAATTTTTTCCTTGCTATAGCCGCCGATGACAGGATCGCGCATATTGAAAATCGTAAAAGTATTGCCAGCATCGGTGACCCTGTCCATCTTGATGCCCTGGTCTTTCAGCTCAGGCTTGAGTTCAACGCCATCCAGCGCTGCAGTGGCGGCACTTTGCGGCAATTTGTCTATATCCAGTTGTCCATCCTGGAAGGCTAGCCAGCGCGATTGCTCTTCTTCTATGATGCTGATATCGATCCTGCCGACCTGGGGCATTCTCTTGCCCTTCATTTGCCTGACAATGTCGTTGTCACGGGCGCTGCCTGTGGAAGCGAAGTCCCAGGTATAGCCGCGGTATTCCGGGTTGGCGGTCAAGATAATTTTACTGCGTGGCAAGTATTTTTCTATCATGTAGGGGCCAGTACCTACCGGATGCAAGCCAGTCTGATCGCCATAGGTTTCAATGACTTCTCTGGCGACCGCGCCAAAGCCACCATAGGCAAGCAGATACAAGAAATTGTAGTCAGTGGCCTTTAACTCTATTCTCAGGGTGTACTTATCGATGGCTTTAAGACCTGCTACTGGCGCATCATAATCAAACTTGCCGGTTTTCTTGGCTTTATTGGCAATTTCATCCAGGCCAATTATCTTGCCATCTATGAAACTGGCGTGCGGAGAGCGGTTTGCTGGATCAAGCACGCGCTTGAACGTATAGACATAGTCAAGCGCAGTCAATTCATGTTTTTTACCTTTAAAGGCAGGGTCTGGCGCGAAATAGATGCCTGGCTTGATTTTGAAGGTGAAAACCTTGCCTTGTTCGCTTACTTCAGGCATGGATTCTGCTGTCAGCGGCAAGAGGCGGGTAGGGCGCGCCAGATAATCGTAGCTTAACAAAGGTTCGTAAATTGCTTCGCCGACCCAGCCAGAATAAAAATTCTGTGTTTTAACCATGTCAAAACCGTCGTCAGCCGCTTCAAATGCTTGCCTGACAACTTTGTCCGGATTTGCCGGATTGCTGGCATGTACAGCATGTAAAGAGAATGTCGTCAGCAACAAGCTGAACATGCAAGCAATTTTTTGTGGGGGCGTCAACATTTCTCTTACCTCTTGTCCTGATACAACATCGTGGTGATACAAATTCGCTTTGCTTAAGCATGGATCAGGCCTGATCAGAAAAAATTCCTCAGTCAGGTGGATAAATTCTTGAAATAGATAAGAATTGATCAGATTAATTTACATATTGCACATGCAAATTAATTTCTTTCTTAATTTCTTCCTGGGTTTTCCAGCTTAAGTTGCAAAAAGCCGTAACCATAACGCAAGAGTCTGGTCGATAGGAGAGTGAAAGAAATTTTTATTTCATATTGATATGCTGCAGTGTGACAAATTTTTTCAAATTGAATTTTTCGAGTGTATTTTGATAATAAATGCGCATTATTCAGGGGAGTTTGATGTTGCTATGCACTATCGCGGTGCAATATTTAGACGCAACTTTAGATAGTTTGCCAGCTAAAAAAAGGCTCAAAAAAAATTTAATTTTGGTGAATGGCAGGCATGGCAAATTAATCAGTGTAAGGAAGTGTAAAAAAAGCTGCGTCCTTATAATTTATGCTGCATAGCACAAGAAATTAGGTTTCCTTTACGGGTGTTTTTTTGGCAAAATGCGCAATGTTGTTTTTTTGATGGATGAGCTGGCATTGCACTTGACAGCTTCTGTGCTGAAGTGGTTTTATGCGCCTTCGGAAAATTTTCTGACGCCAAAATTTACATTTTTGTCCGCGTGAAAGCAGTTTTTTTTACAGAGGCGATTCAGGCGGCAGATTTGTTTGACGTGACGTGTGCTTCTTGTACGAGGTTGCGACGTATAAAAAATTTTCTTTACCATCTTGGCTTGCCTGTTCACTTGTAACATCGTGGTCGGGATGGTGAAAATAGATCAATAATTTTATTAATGGTCAGTTGCTGATGTGATCAGTAAAGTTGGATAGTTAAGCCGCAGGCAAAATTAAATAAGTCAGTTTTAAGAAAAAGCGCGATTTATATTTTGATGAGTCTGCTGCTTATGAATTTATAAGTGGTTTTGTATCGGTATGGCTTTTTATTGATGCTCAGCATTTATAATCACTTTTTTGTTTGAGTTGTTTTGACTTGCGTCAGACAGTAGACCTAGTGGTAGTGGAGGAGCAGGAATGGATTTTTCAAATCGCCAGCAAGAGCCGGGAAAGAAATTTATCGGTTTGGGGCTGGTCATATTATTTCACATACTTGTCGTATGGGCGCTGGTATCAGGCCTGGCACGCAAGGCCATGGAAGTGGTCATCAAGCCACTGGAAACCAAGATCGTGGAAGAGGTGAAGCCTCCTCCGCCACCACCAGACACGCCACCACCACCGCCACCAAAACTGCTGGCACCGCCACCACCGTTCATTCCGCCACCGGAAGTCCAGGTGCAGCAACCGGCACAACAGCAGCCGACCATTACGGCAGTGTCGAATGTCAAGCCAGACAATCCTGTCTTCACCAAGGCACCGCCAACAACAGCGCCGCCCGTCGAAGCCAAGGCCACTGGCCCTGTGACAGTACCCGGCGTGATCGACTTCAACGTCGGTGGTTGCAAACCAGAATACCCACGCGCCTCGTTGCGTAATGAAGAAACTGGTACCGTGCAATTGTCCGTGTTGATCGGTGCAGACGGCTCGGTAGCCGATGTCAAGATTGACAAATCCAGTGGTTTCCGTGGTCTGGACAATGCAGTTCGTTCCCAATTGATGTCAGGTTCCTGCAAAAACAAACCAGGTACCGTAGACGGCAAGCCACAGCAGACCTGGGCGAAAGTTCAGTACGTCTGGAAGTTGGAGTAATAAAGAGACTCAGGCAAGAGCAGACTGACAAAGTAATGTTGTCTGCTCTACCCAAGAAAATTCAGTAGTAAAAAAATTTAGCAGTAACAAGATTAGTACCAGGCAACAAACAAACCAAGTCGTACATAAAAACAGCAGTAAGCAATACCAACCTTATTTTGTTAAAAGGAAGCACCTCAATGAAAACCCGTTTCTCCGCATTCCTGGCTGCAACACTCCTGGCTTTGACAGCCGCCGTTGCCGTCGCACCTGCATCCGCACAAGAATCTGCTTCTGCTGCTGCCTCCGCTGCTGCCCCAGCTCCTGCTGCTGAAGCCGCCTCCGCACCAGCAGCGCCAGTTGCTGACGCTGGCGCTCCTGCTGCACCTGCAGCAGCCAAAGAAGTCGTAGAAAACCCATACGGTCTGGACGCTCTCTGGAAAACAGGTGACTTCGTTGCCAAAGGCACACTCATCATCATGGTCATCATGTCCATGGGTAGCTGGTACATCCTCATCACCAAAATCATCGACCAGGTCAAACTGTCTGGCCAGGCTTCTGATGCCCGTTCCAAATTCTGGAAAGCGGCTTCCGTACAAGCTGGTGCAGCTTCCCTCAAAGAAGGCAGCCCATTCCGCTTCATCGCTGACTCTGGCATCAAAGCCACAGAACACCATGAAGGCGCTTTGCTGGAACAAATCGACTTGAATACCTGGGTATCCATGTCCATCCAGCGCGCTGTTGATAAAGTACAAAGCCGCCTGCAAGACGGCCTGGCTTTCCTGGCCACTGTTGGTTCTACAGCACCGTTCGTTGGTCTGTTCGGTACAGTATGGGGTATCTACCATGCGCTGACAGCGATCGGTATGTCCGGTCAAGCATCGATCGACAAAGTAGCGGGCCCAGTGGGTGAAGCGCTGATCATGACCGCGATTGGTCTGGCGGTGGCTGTTCCTGCCGTTCTGGGTTACAACTTCCTGGTCCGCCGCAACAAGAGCGCCATGGAAGACGTACGTGCTTTCTCCGCTGACCTGCACTCTGTTGTCCTGTCCGGCAACATGGGTAAAACAGCTGCCAAGAAGTAATTAGCAATAACTGATTAAAACCCGAAGACCCTTAACCACCGAGGCACAGAGACACAGAGGAAAACACAGAGAAAATCTGGGATGACCTTGCAAGTAATTGCAAACAGGCTTTCTCCTGCCTTTCTCTGTGTCTCAGTGCCTCTGTGTTGAGTGGTCTAAAGGGTCTTCGTGAAATCTGAAAGAGAACACATTATGGCAATGGCAATTGGCAATGATGGTGATGGCGAAGACGAAGTCAATAGCACCATCAACACCACCCCGCTGGTAGACGTCATGCTGGTCTTGCTGATCATCTTCCTTATCACCACCCCGGTGATTACGGATACGGTCAAGCTCAAGCTGCCGGCAGAACACAATCAGATTTACAAAACCAAACCAGAAAACATCACCCTGTCGATCAACAAGGATGGTGATTTGTACTGGAACGGCAGCATGAAATCGCTGGGCGGCCAGGATGCCCTGT
>NZ_JBMPOS010000014.1:0-173828 GCF_049340345.1 Undibacterium sp. Di27W
TGTTTTTCAACGTTGGGGTGATGATAGGCGCGCCGTTGTCATTGGAGTTACCCAATGTAGCTGTCAGTTTGTTGTTGGCTGCAGCGGAGGTGTTGGAGCCTGTCAGTACGTCTTCGTCTTGCAGGGCGTTCACGCGGGCATTGCCTTGTGGTGTGTAGACCAGGCCTGCTGTGAAGTTTTCTGCTGTAGCGATGTCGGTATTGCTTGTCAGTGTGAAGTCTTTTTGACCGCCGCCTTGAACGATGGACAGGATGGTGGCATCTTGTGTCGCGATTTGGGAAGCTTGGGTCGCTGAGTCAACTACTTTGCTCAACCAGTCTTTAGCCAGGTTGGTGTTGGCTGGCAGGGAGTAGGCAACGATTTCGTCTGTTGTGTCTACTGCTGTCGTGAAGGAGGTTGCTGCTGCGACTTTGGAGTCAACGGCGACTTTGTCTGCACCAGTGGCGCCGCCCAGGATGGCGATCGCTGCTTGGCCCATGGTGACTTTGCCACCCAGCAATTGACCTACCCAGTAGTTCAAACCTGCGACGTCGGCTTTGTGGCCAAACAGGTTGTTGTACACGGTGTTGATGGTGTCTTCTGTTGTTTTGCCAGCAAATGCAGTAGCGTATTCTGGTTGCTTGGAGAACAAATCAGCGATCTGACCGATTGTCAGGTTTTGCGCTGCCCAGTAATTCAGACCATTTGGATCTGCTGGACGGTTGAAATAAGCGATGTAAAGCTTTTGGATATCAGCAGCTGTGTTAGCCATTTAGAGAACTCCTAATTTATGATTTAAAAAGTGCGAAGCTTGCTTTTTAGGCACCTACTCGCGTTACGGCAAGCAGATAATCGCAGAAGCACCCAATCGAAGATGTGACCGAAATCACATTTTCAAAAAAAAGCAATACTTAACAACATTTGGCTTTGCTATTCCAAGAATTTTCATTTGTTCTGCAGAAACAGCTTTCAAATGAAAAGCCTAGATATGACTTTGCCAACCTACAATTATACGACTTCCCCCGAAGTAAACCAAAATGAATATTTCGTTACATGAAATTACTAAATTATTTATTAACTTCAATGTGAAATGAGCGTTCTTATACAGATACACAAATGTCAATCAAAGTATTTATATTCCCAATTCTGCTATAGGGAGACTAGAAGTATTGATTACCTGGAGATTCACCCTACATTCTTTGCAAGAAGTAAAGTTTCATAAAAAATAAAGGGCTTCCGAAGAAGCCCTCTTTGATAAGGAAATAAACAATTGCTTACAGCATCAATCAGAATTTATGCATGCGCATCACTATTATCACTTACCCCAAATTACATCATTTCTTATTCCAGTAAGTAACGCCGTATATCATGCGCTTACCATCCTCATCCAGCTTGGATTGAAATACATAGGCCGCCGTACCACCCTTTTCTGCGGTAACCACCCCTTGCACTGACATATTTGCAGTGGGCAAATATTGATTCGCACCAAACAAGACACCATTACTGGTCACAGAACCCTCGCCCCGCAAGGCAAATTTTTCACTGCCTGCGATTACATCAAAACCTGTAGTGAAAGTTGCCTTGGCGAAATCCAACTGCAATTTGCCATTCTCCAGTTTTGCCGGCGTTTCCAGGTTCTTTACATTATCCTTCATTAAAGCCAGACTATCGTTCAGGGCGAAACCCATACTGCCTGTAGTCGGTATCTGCCATTCGGTATTTTTTACCTGGTTTACGCCGTAATAGATATTCATAAAACGCGTGGAGGAATCGTTTTGCTTGCTAATATCAAAATCCGCCTTTTGTCCAAATAATTCGTAATAGCGTCCCCAGATGATGGTATTTACCAGAGGTGCCTGACCACCGGAAGCCCCACTACCTGTGCCTGTGCCAGTACCCGTACCACTCCCAGTATTCGTGCCAGTGCTAGTGCCTGCACCCGCTCCGGCATCAATACCTGTTGACGGTTTATTACCATTGGACGCCAAGCTCTGTTTCACACTACCGGCCTTGTTTGGGTCAAGATTGGGATCCGATACGGCTGGTACATTGGATGAACTATTGACGCTTGCTGCCTTATTACCTGGTTCATCGGGTCTTGGAGGAACCACCGAATCAGGTGAAATACTCGGCGCTGACTGCAAGAGTTGAGGCTTACTTTGTCCTTTGTTGATTTGCAGCAACAAACCTTGTTGACGAGCAAACAACTCCGTTGCACTCAAACCTTCGCACGGCCCACCGCCTTGAGGCGAACAAGCGCCATCAAAACCACTGACCACAACACCGCCCTCAAGCACCACTACCCGCGTCACATCCTGTGTAGTTGATACGATAAAATCCGTGCCGCGTACACCAATGGCAGCAACGGGGGTATTAAAGCGGAAATTTTGCCTGGCCAGCTTGACTGCGCTACCTGAAACACTACGTGCCACCCCAGATATCAATTCAAGCTTGATGCGCGTATTTGAAGGGTCTTGTTTATCTACATGGTAGCTGACTATGCGAGCTTCACTATTAGGGCGCACGATCAATAAGCCATCGTCCATGGTTTTAAGATAAATATAACCATCGCTGCCAGTCTTGATACTGGTATTCTCAGAAATAAGGCTATCAATGACGGCTGCTTTGCCATTGATCTGCACATTTCCCCAGATTGCAGTCACTTTGGCCGCATCCTCTGCAAAAGCCAATGCGGGAAAGGCCAGTATGGATACCAGTATCCATCTGACAAATCTCTCTGACATATTATCTGCTCTTATCTTCATATTTCATCCTTGCCTGCTGATAATATCAGCATAATCCTTCACATCGCAGGCTCACATCGCCTCAGCAAATACTCATTTTCACAGTTAGCATTATCCACTGATAAATAAAAAATATTGTGACGACGGTCACAATTTACAAATTCCAGTTACTATAACATTTTTTTGCTAAGCCATTGATAACAGTAGGATTATGATGAATACGCAAGTATGACTGCCATTAATGAATCATGCTGAGCAAATAAGCATCTGCGTTAATTAATTGGCAAGATCTACTCCAACACCATAATATATGGTATTTAACTTGGGGTAAGATGCATAAAATCCAACATTTTTTTATGTTTCAGCTTATGATGCAGCCGAAATTATTTTGATCAATACGTTTTTTCAATTTGCCTCATTGCACAGTGAATAATCCAACGGACGCTATTAGGCCATCATGAGGCATGCTCTCGGGATTTTTTTGCGTACTCCGGCAAAAACCTATCTTTGGCTGTTGATTGCCACAGTTGCGGTCAGCCTGTGCGCAGTCAATCAATGGTTACCAGAAAACCAGCGTCTGTTCTCAGGTGACGAATGGTTGCGTGACCGTTATACCCAGTTGAGAGCCAGGGACTTGCCAGAAGAGCGTGTCGCCTTGATTGATATTGATGATCATAGCATTTCGGTGCTGGGCGCCACCCCCTGGCCCAGGGAACGTATCGCTGATTTGATAGAGAAACTGATCGTTGAGTTCAATGTTCGCGGCGTTGCCCTGGATATTTATTTTGAAAAGCAACAAGACACCATCGGTGATCAAAGGCTGGCGATGCTGGCAGCCCACGGGCCTGTGGTATTGGCACAAGCTTTTGATTTCCATAAAAATAAATTCACTCCTGCCCGCAATGGTCAATTGATCGGTGGCACTCCGGTCAGCAGCTTTAGCGAAGAGCATCTCGCCCATATGGCAAAGGCAACAGGATTTATTGCCAATCATGCTGGCCTGAATGCAGCAAGATATATAGGAAATATTGGCTTTGTACCCGATCCAGATGGAACTTTACGCCGGATTCCGGCTCAGACGCGCTTTGACAACAAGGTTTACGATGCCTTGTCGCGAGTATTGCAGCAATGCTGTTCAGGAAAAAAGACAGATAAAGTCTATCCAGGCACAAGCCGCTTTTCAGATGTAGATGAAAACGGTTTTGCACGGGTAGATTACAAGCGCACATTGGCCTCGTATGAAGTCATTCCGGCGCTCAGTGTATTGCAAGGAGAAGCGCCGCTAGAGTCATTGCAAGACAAATATATCATTATTGGTTCGTCGTCTTTGAGCCTGGCTGATCGTGTACCAACACCACTACTTTTTTCCACCAGCGGATTTCTGGTGCATGCGCAAGCCTTAAGCACCATGCTCGATGAACAGGAAGGACAGCACTATATAAAATGGCCGGGACGCTGGCTGGCCTTGTTATTTTCTGCGATCACCGCGGGTATGGCCGTATTTATGTTTCCCCGTTTTTCGGCTCTGTCGAATACCCTGATGCTGGGAGGGGGCTCGGTAATTTGGCTGGGCTTGGCTTACCTGATAGTCGACCACGATATGTGGTTCTCACCTGTCAGCCCTTTGATATCGAACTTTTTTTTACTGGCTGTAGCAGTCCCATTTGGTTGGCAGGCAACACAGCAAAAATCACGCAGGCTCCTGGGAACCCTGCAACAATATGTCGCCAAAGCTGTAGTACAAGAATTATTACGCAGTGATTTGAAAGATCCACTGGCTCCGCGCCAATTGCATGTGACGACCTTGATTGCTGATATGGAAGGGTATACCAGCCAGGTTGAAAACCTGCCCATGGAAGAAGCCGCCAGTTTGACGCGGGAATTTCTGGAATGCCTTACCGCACCAGTACTGGCAAAGGGAGGGACACTGGATAAATATACCGGCGACGGCCTGGTGGCATTTTGGGGTGCCCCTCTTCCAGTAGAAAACCATGCAGATCTGGCAGTCGATGCTGCCATAGAAATAGTCAGAAATGTTAGAAAATTAAGTAGCCAATATGAGCAACAAGGGAGAAAAAAGGTTAGAGTCAGAATCGGAATAGAAAGCGGTATCGCCATTGCCGGAGACTTTGGCAGTTCCTTCCGTAGCATCTACACTGCCGTTGGCGATAGTGTGAATACCGCTTCGCGCCTGGAAGATGCTGCCCGTCACTTTCCCTATGACATCATCATAGGGAAAGGCACAGTGGAAAGCTCCAACAGGCACAGCTTCGAACCATTAGGTGAGCGCTTACTTAAGGGCAAGGAAAAACCGACCACAATTTACACAGTTGAGGTTAGCGCATGAAGATAAGACGCAAGCATTTGCGCTTTCTGCCTCTCTTGCTGTTACTGGCATCATTTGCGCATGTCCGCGCTGAAACATCTGCAGAGCAAATCGATAGCGAAAACCTGTACATGGGGGCCTTGAAAGCCATCAGCGAAAAGCGCCATGATGAGGCCAAGGCCATGCTCGCCAATTTAATAGAAAAAATTCCCCAGCACGCAGGTGCCTGGTTGGAATTGGCTATGCTGCAATGTGAACTTGGCAACAAAGCAGAGGCTGATCGCCTGTTTATGAAGATGAAACAAAGTCTGCCTTTGTCTGAAGATCAGATTCATAAACTTGATCTTTTACAACCCAAGGAATGCTACATCAAGCCGCCAGAAAAACATATTTCAGTATCTCTGGAAGTCGGCTATGACACCAATGTCAACCAGGGTGCCAGCAATCCCAACTTTACGCTGGGGAGTGGTGCAAGCCAACAAAACATCATACTATTGCCGGAATACCAACCAAAAGCTGATCGCTATGCCACCATTGCCGTCAATCTGTCCAAAGATATCAGCAAGGATGGGGCACAAGGTTTCACCCAATTACGCGCACGCAGCTACGATACCCTGACCTCGTATAACACCATGGCCTTTGCCCTTGGTGTAGAGCAACCATGGAAATGGCGTGATTTCGCGCTCAAGGGCACAGCGATGGCCAGCGCCCTGACACTGGGTGGCAAACTGTACCAAAAACAGGAAATAGCACAATTACGCCTGACACCACCGATAAGCGCGTCAAGCCCATGGCGTTTCAGCACGATTGCCGCCTACACCAACGTGCAATACCCAACCCTGGCCAATTTTGATGGCCACACGTGGGAATTACGCGGCCTGGCAAGCTATGAAGCAGAAAAATTCGTGCTCCAGGGCGGCATTGCCTATCTGGCGGACCGGGCTCACTCCGATAGACAGGGCGGTCATCGTGAGGGTTACTATGCCAATCTGAGTGTGCGACGCCAATTATTACAGCAAACTGAGCTGGAACTGGGCTGTACCCAGCAATTGTGGCGAAGTGCGACAATTTATTCCCCCAACTTAATCGAAGTGGCAAGACGCCAGGAAATCCAGACATTAAAAGCAGCGCTTAACTGGTATGTCACCAACAATCAGGCCATACAGCTAGAATTCCGCATGACAAATAACAGAGAAAATATATCCCTCCTTCAATACAATGGCAAAACCGTGCAGCTAAACTGGCAGTGGCAAAATTTCTAAGTGAAATAAGGGGAAATCTGCGATTCAGTTCCTGCATTGCCAACAACATGAGGATATTTCAGACATAGTCATGTAGCAAGAAATGCAGCATATGGGATGAAAACGCCAAGAGACCGGTAAAATAGGCGAATCTGAACAAAAACGACACTCAAACCAATGACATCCACGTCTCTGATTTGAATTTTTGTCTGGCCGCCTCCATCTATCATCCAGCATGACACAGGAAAAATTGAGAACGAATGACCCGCTATTGCGCATACCAGCCCACAGGCCAGTCTTCAAAATTGGATTGACCAATGACAGTATCAAATAATGAAGTCGCAGTGATTCACAACAAGGCACCCAGCGCGGAGTCACAAGAGACTTCGCCTGGGCAATTGCAACTCAATATACCGATACAAACCAAGGTACAGGTCAAAGTCAACCAGATCACTGTCAATTTACGCAATATCCCCTTGTTGATGGGACTCAGTGACGAAGACATGGCCAAGGTCAAGGCGGATATGCGTGTACGTCACTTCAACAAGCGTGACGTGGTATTGCAAAAGGGTGGTATCGGTGACAGCCTGCTGTTTTTGCTGTCCGGGCAATTGCAAGTAGTTGACGTGACAGAAGATGGCCGCGCTATCGGATTGCGCATGCTCAAGGAAGGGGACTTTTTTGGTGAAATCGCCATCATCAATGGTACACCACGCTCCGCTTCCGTCGTCGCCCTGAGCAATGTACTAGTAGGTTTTTTACCGAGTGCCACGGCCCTGCATTTGTTTGCACACTCGCCTGCCATGGCAAATATGATGCTGCGTCACCTGGCAGAAAAAATACAGCGCGATTCTGAATTCCGCGCCTTGCTCAGTATCAGCAATACTTCCAGACGTATTTATGCCTTCATTGCCTTGTTCAAGAAAATCATGCCGGGTAATCTGGAAGTGATAGAAAACCTGCCTACCCATCAGGATATCGCCATGATGATCAATACCAGCCGGGAAACCGTCACCCGCGCACTCTTGCATCTGGCCCAGCAAGGCATAGTAGAAAAAGACTTGCACCGACTCATCATCCGTAAGCCTGACGAATTGCAAAAACTGGCTCTGGGCGCCACCTGAATCAGCTCGCCTGATACTGGGCCCACTACTTCATCATGCTATTTAATTCTTTTGGCTTCCTGTTTCTCTTCCTGCCCGTCACACTGGCGATATGGTGGTTATGCCAGAAAAAATTCGGTTTAAGACTGGCCCTGGCCTGGCTGGCCCTGGCTTCCTTAGTGTTTTACGCAGTCTGGGATATACGTTACCTGGTCGTCTTGCTAAGTTCCATCAGCATCAATTTCTGGCTCGGTGGCCGCATCCTGCAGGCCAAACAAGAACATAAAGATAAACTGGCCAGCCATTGGTTAAAAGCAGGCATAGGCTTTAATCTGCTGGTGCTGGGTGGATTTAAATACACTTACTTCTTGCTGGCCAATCTATTCGCCGTATTTCATGCCGCCCCTCCCATAGACCCTATCGTTTTACCGCTGGCCATCTCCTTTGTCACTTTCCAGAAAATCGCTTACCTGGTGGATTGCAGGCGTGGTGATGTGCGCAGACATACTGCGCTCGACTACCTGTTTTTCGTGTCCTTTTTCCCGCAACTGATCGCTGGCCCCATCGTCCATCACAAGCCCTTAATTGCGCAAACCAGGCCAGATGACAATCCCCTTTTTAAGCAAAAAGAAGCCGTCATCACTGGCCTGACATTTCTGGCGCTGGGTTTGTTTAAAAAGACCATATTGGCTGACAGCATGGCACGCTATGCCAGCCCGGTATTTGACTTAGCGAGACAGGCAACACCAGGGGGCGAAGCAGCCTGGCAAGCCATGCTGGCCTATACCCTGCAATTGTATTTTGATTTTTCTGCTTATTCTGATATGGCAATCGGACTGGCACTGATGTTTGGTTTTAAATTGCCCATCAATTTTTTATCCCCTTACAAGGCAGTGTCCATCATCGATTTTTGGCGGCGCTGGCATATGACACTATCGAGCTTCTTGCGCGATTACTTATATATCCCCCTGGGTGGAAATCGCCAGGGTCAATTCAAACGCTATCGCAATCTGTGGTTGACGATGTTACTCGCCGGCATATGGCATGGCGCTGGGTGGAACTTCTTTTTATGGGGAGCCCTGCATGGCAGCATGCTGTTGATCAATCATTTCTGGCAGCATGTTTTACAAGGCAGTACGGTGATCCGCAGGCTTTGGCACAAGCTGCCCAAGATAATCAGTATCGCCTTCACCTTCCTGCTGGTTGCTTTGGCCTGGGTGTTGTTCAGAGCGCCGGATATGACTAGTGCAACGCATATGTATAGCGCCCTGTTGCAACCCATGTCAGGTGCGCACCTGCCAGCGCTGCCATGGCAAAACATCGCACAAGTGGCAGAATCCTTGCTGAGTACTTCAGCAGATGCAGGCTGGCTGTGGGTAGGCATAGGCATGCTCATTGTCTGGTGTTTGCCCAATACGACAGAATTGCTGGCTTATGATCCACTCCCCAATGTCGCCATTCCACCCCTCAGTGAGCGCAGACAGATAATGCTTGGCCTGATCGCCGGTGCAGGTCTGTGGTTTGCCTTGAAATGGATGGCGGTCAGGCCAGCCACAGAATTTTTATATTTTAATTTTTAAGCGAGCCAGAATATGAAAAAATTCTTGTTCGCCACGATGGGCAGTTTCCTGGCACTCAGCATACTGTGGATAATAGGTATCAAATATCAGCTTGGTGTCGCGACCGGCAGTTCACGCTGGGTCTACGATGCTTATCAATTGAAAATACATGCAGCACAAGAGGTCAAAACACCTCGTGTACTTATTGTTGCCGGTTCCAATGCCATGTTCGGCCTGGACTCTGGCATGCTGGAAAATTTCTGGCACAAACCCGTCATCAATCTGGCGGTCAATGCCGGCCTGGGCCTGCCCTATATACTGGACGTGTCGCGTCGCGTCGCCCATCCCGGTGACACCATCTTCATGCCCCTGGAATATGCGCTCTACCTTGACGAAGGCAAAGCCAATGCGCAAGTCATCGACTATGTCATGGCCAGGGATCTTGATTACTGGCGCAGCCTGTCTCGCCTTAGCCAATTGAAGTTTGCAGCAGGCCTGGGGCCTGAGCGCTGGCTGCAAGGCCTGCGGCATTTACCCGATGGACCGGTCACCAGCGGCACCTACGGTGCCCATCACCTGGATGCCAGAGGTGACCAGACGCATTCCAGTCCGGCCGAACGCAGTCCCGGAGATATTGCCTCTGTCAAGGCCGCCAAAGCCTGGGATTATGGGCACAGGGCTGCGACAGAAACCGGTGGCTGGAAACTCATGGAAGACTATGCGCGCTGGGCTAAAGACCAGCATATCTGCCTGATCGCCGTACCTACGGTTTTACTGCATCATGCCAAATACGATAGCGATGCGGAAGACCAGGTTTTTTATGCAAGCTTGCCGCAGCGACTCAACAAGCTGGGGATAACTTATCTGGGAAAACCCCAAGATTTCATGTACCCGGATACCTGGTTTTTCGATACCGACCATCACCTGCAAGACTGGGCCAGGAAAGAACATACCGCCAGCCTGATCAAGCTCCTGCAGTCCCGCACCGATCTCAGCTGTGGACATGAGGGTAAGCTGACAAAAGCTGACTAAATCAGCTCTCGTCATGCATACTCATCTATATTCGCCCGGTATCAGTGTCGAGCGCATTGGCGATGCCGTCGATAACGTTCAGCAGGCGCTGCGACAAAGCTGGCCACTGCCTGGTTTCTGTCCATGCCTTTGCCTGCACTGCCTTTTCTTTCAATACCTGAGTATCTTGTAAAATCGCAGTGATCCCTGCAGCTATCGCATCAGGGTCGGTTCCAGGCAAGACATGCACGGCATCTTTAACATCATCAAAAATCGACAGTGGAGTGACTGCCACGGGACGGCCCGATGCCAAGCCCATGCGTACCGCAGCACTGGATGACTCTTGTGTCTTCTGATAAGGATAGACAATCAGATCAGCCTGTTGCAGCCAGGATTGACTGACTTCATCGGTCAAATATTCAGACAGGAAAGTCACATGTGCTTCCAGATTGGATTCATACATGAGACGACGACACAGATGATATTCGCCTTCCGACAAACCAACCGGATACAGCGAAGTCACCAGCAGCAAATGATACTGCTCGCCGTCTTCCTGTTCACGCAATTTGCCGAAGGCCTTGATCAAGGCTTGTATGCCTTTGTGAGGCAACAGAAAACCATAAGCGGCAATCACGGTTTTCCCTTGCAGATGACGGGCATCGACACGGTTCACTGCATTCGCCAGGGTAGGCATTAATCCCTGCGGGAAAAATAGCAGATTGTCGGTCACACCATATCCCTTGAGCCTGTTCATGTCATCAATGCCATGTACAAACAGGCGATCTGCCAATTGCAATTCCCTGGTGATCGTCGTCAGGGAAATCAAGCCATCATCATGCAGCACATCGGCGGTGGAATGAAAGAAGACATACACTGCTTTACCGGCCTCTTTCATGCGACAGATCAAATCCGCCAATGCCCTCAATGAAAAGAAACCAAAATTATATTGAATGACAATCGCATCCAGTTCTTGCTCTTGTATGTTCAGATGGACGTATTCCAGGTCTTCATCCAAACTCGCATCCCAGGCCCGGATCACGTTATGGCCATCACGCGCAGTTCTTTCAGGGATATGGCTACTCAGATAAACGATTCTGTCAGCAGGAATACTGGCCGTTAAAAATGCAGAATACGAAGCCACACCACAACGCGCATTCCAGGTACTGATCCAGCCTATGCGCGGCTCCTTACGCAACAAGGGCTGCTGCTCCAGTGCCGCGATTGCTGAACGCGATCTGCTGGCCACATCTGACCAGGCATAGTTCGCCGAGATATAGGCATGGGCGGCGGCTGTCCTGGCCGCAATCACCTCTACCGGACTGGTGTGGACTTCTTTCATCAGGCTGGCCAGATGCGCTATATCAGGATTGACCCAGGCTGAATGCATGGTGCTGAAGTGGGAGCCGGATTTGGCAAAATGATAGTCACACAACCACACCCTGCTGGCATCGCAAAAGTCCATTTGTCCGCTCCATGCCGTGGTAATCACCGGCAATTTGAGCAGCATGGCTTCCGCAACAGGCAAGTTAAAACCTTCACCACGGCTAGGTGCCACTACAGCATCACTGATCTCGTACAAACCACGCATTTGCGCCTGCGTATAATCATCCATGATGATATGTACATGCGGAAAATGTGCATCATCTGCCTGCAACGCAGCGAGTTGTGCGACCACATCATTATGCGGGTTAGGAAAGGTCTTGATGACGAGACTGACATCATCGCTATCCCGAAATGCCTGACCATACGCCGCCAGCAAGGCATCTGCTCCCTTGCGTGGGAAGCAGGAAGAGACATGCAAGAAACGATAGGTCTTCACGCTACTCAATACGCTGGCAGGAACAGGGATGGCGGCGTCTCTCAATACATGATCAACACCATTGCCCACGGCCGCAATCGGTATGCGCACGCCATTGTCGCGCAAGACCTTGCCAACAAAGCGCGACACCACCAGAACCAGATCCAGCTTGCGGTTGAACTCATTGACAAAATCCTGAGGAAAACCAGTTTCTTCCCAACCATAAGAATTGACGACCCTGACACGGGCAGGCATATCATCCAGTGTCGGTGGATAGCAATTACGCAAAACCACGTCCGGCATTTGCGTAGCTTGCATAGCCGTCGTTTGCATGCTGGCAAGATCTGGATTGCTAGCCAAAAATTCTGCTGATGCAGGAAAATCCCCGTGACCTTCACGACTACGCAAACCCAGTTGCAGCTCAGGTATATCAAGTGACGCCAGGCCTCGTACCAATTCACGATTGACGATAGCCAGGCTATAACTGGAATCGAAAGGCCCTTCCAGCTGCCACAATGCAGCTTGCGCTTCAGTTGCAAAAACGGGCGCTTGAGGTAGTTGCACACCCAGGTCTTGCAGAAATGCTTGCAGGCTTGCCTGTATCTGCTCACGTGAGAAGCGCTGAATATTTTGCCGCTGGCTGGCAATGATGCGACGACGCAGCGCTGGCTCACTCAATACCATCTGCACATGGGCAGCGCAAGTCGCAGGACTGACACTGGCATCCAGCAAAATACCGGCCTGCCCCATGGTAGCGCTGACACCTTCCGTGGCTCGGGCAATCACGGGCACGTCATGCAGCATAGCCTCGATCAATGGCATGCCAAAACCTTCATGTTCACTCAGGCTGACATAGACATCGGCACTACGGTACAGGGCCAGCAAGTCTTCTTCAGTAACCTTGCCTGTCATTAGCACCTGCCCATCCAGTTTCATGGCCGTGATGCGTGCACGTACTTCTGCCTCATAAGGCAGGCTGGTCACACCGCCTGCCAGTATCAGGCGCACTGGTTGCCTGGATAAATAGCGTAATTCCTCAAACATCTCCAGCAATTGCAATTGATGTTTATGCTCGCATAAGCGGCCGACAAATAAAATATTTTGCGCATCGCGCAAGCTGGCGATGAGCTGGCTGTTATAGCTGTGTTGTTGCCAGCGCCTGACATCCACCAGCAAAGGGATAGTTGTCACCCTGGCGTAATTGGCAGTACGTAATTCAGAACTATTCAATTCTGAATCTCCTATCGCCGCCTCGAAATCCTGCGCCCACGATACCAATTGCCTGGTCCCCAATAAACTCAATTCGGGCAAGCCATTATCTGGCAAAAACTGTGGTGGTGTAATATTGTGATAGACCAGTACCTTGCGCGCCTTGATCTCTTTCAGCCAGGCCGAGTTTTCATAACCCAGGCTATGATGCACCAGCAAAACATCCTCACTGGAGAGCTGCAGTTCCTTGATAGACAAGACTTCATCACGCACCTCGTCTTGTACCAGATCACAATAAATGTCCGATGAAAAACCCATTTCCCGTAACAGCTTACGAGTAAAGAACATGCCATTACTGACGCCGTCACCCCGGCCGCAAGAGGGGCTGAATTGATGTATCTGCATCTTATTTACGACCTATGACTGCATAATCCTGGGGACCAAATAATTCCTTATTCAGCAAGGCTTCGACTTCCGTATCACCATGCAGCAAATGGTCATCTGGATAAGGGTGCAGGCGTAAAATCTCGGTATGTGCAAAGCCGCGCTGCCTTGCCATGAATTCTGCCACTTGCGGAACTATGGGATGCAAATGGGTAGGGTCGAAATAAAAATTGCAGGCACCAACCTTGAGATTTTCTGGATTGGGTGTTTCAAAAATAATCACGCCACCTGGGCACAGGGCATGATGAGCAGCATCAAACAGCGCTATCAATTGCTCAAACGGTAAATGTTCTATGATCTGGAAGCCAGTCACTGCACCCACGCTACCTGCGGGCTGCTCACGCAGATAAGCGATCGCATCAGCATGACGCACCAGAAAACCTTGATCCAGGCAGGCATTCACCATGGAGATATTCATATCCACCCCCATGGCAGGAATACCTTGCTCATCCAGCAATTCCAGCCACTCTCCACGACCACAGCCAACATCAATGACCATTTTGCGGGCGTCTTTGGCTTGCTCGCTGATATGTGACAGATATGGCAGATACGCCTGCAAGCGCTGTTTGATATCTGCACGCGAACCACGGAACAAGGCTTCAAATTCCAGGTAAAATTGATCTTGGTCGAAACTGCTGGCGGGACGCGGTATGACTGTTGCGGCCAGTGTTGCTGGCGCCTGGACCAGGCCATTGTCCGGCCCCTGGTTCGCACTTGCGGACGAGCTACCAGATGCACTCGCAACTTGCAGGCTATTACGCATCATCAAATTGACCGAACGCAATTGCCTTGCGATTTGCAAACGATCCAGTTGCATCAGGCGCTCACCAATATCGAGCGCATCATACTGATCCAGACGCATACCCAGCTTGGGTGCTTCCAATGCTGCGATTCTTTGTTCTTGCAGATGCTGTTGCTGTTGCAAAGCCTGATGCCTATGCAATTGCTCAAGAGATTGCTGGTGTAATTGCAACTCCAGCTGCTGTTGCAAATCAACTAATTTTCCTTGCAAACCGTCGATAGACCATTGTAAACGGGCCAGGGCCTGCTCGGTTTGCACGCGTGTGCGCGGCAGGCGCCATAAGGCATTGCACCATGCCAATGCATAACCCAGTCCTGGTATACGGCGAATTTTTTGTTTCCATCCATTTGCCGATGGCACAGCAAGCGCTTCCTCTACTGGCTGTGGCGTTTGCACAGAGACTGCCGCCTGAGGTGGGATTGCTTCCTGATGCTCTGAATTGACGATAGCCTCACTTGCCCTTGGCTGTTCCACCACCATTTGTTCTGTCTGTTCTGTCATAGTGTGTACAGGATAGGAATGTCTTCTGTGATGCTGTATGACACTGGCCTTTTCAGCTAACTGCTTGCTTTCAGATTCGGATTTATTCTGTATCGCCATATAATCAGGGTAATTTATTCATAATTGGCGGCAAAGGATCAGTTTTTGAACCGCAAAAAGGGGTGGAAGTATAAATGATGATGTAAACTGCGACGGTTTTATTACTGCCAGCAGTATTTCTACAAAATGTCAGTTCCGCTGCAAGTTTCATGTTCTGTCTGCCAGACTATCGAGTAGCTCCCGGATGCCGCAAGTTTAGCCTATTCAGCGCCAGCACACATCCGCCACACTCTGAACGGACAACATAGGCTGCAAATTGCAAAAGATTTATATTTTATAATTATCTGCCAAACGGCAAAGAAAACAAGAAAGTTAACATGTTATTACAGCCCGTCATTCTCTCCGGGGGTTCCGGAACCAGGTTGTGGCCGCTATCGCGTGAAAAACACCCAAAACAATTACTCGCCCTGATAGGCGAAGAAACCATGTTGCAGGCAACAGCCACACGTGTACGGGATTTTTCGGGCAGCATAGGCGTTGCCCAGAAGATGATCGTGGTCTGCAATGAGGAATACCGCTTCATCACGGCAGAACAACTGCGTGTCGCAGGGTTTAGTGATTGCAGCTTGTTACTGGAACCTAGTGGCCGCAATACTGCACCTGCCCTGACACTGGCAGCCTTGTCTGCCGTTGCCAGCGCTGGCGACGCTGTCTTGCTGGTCATGCCAGCCGACCATGTCATCAATGACAAGCAGGGTTTCCATCAAGCCATACAACATGGCCTGCAACAGGCGATGGATGGTGCCATGGTGACTTTTGGTATCGTCCCCGACAGGCCGGAAACTGGCTATGGCTACATACAGACCGGTGAACAATTGCCCGGCACCGCTGTGCTTGAGTTACAAGCCTTTGTAGAAAAGCCGGTACTCGAGGTGGCGCAGCAATATCTCGAAGGTGGACGTCATTTGTGGAATAGCGGCATTTTCATGATGCGCGCCACCACCTGGCTGAAAGCCATTGCTCATTTCCACCCAGCCATGTATGCCGCCTGCCAGCAAGCCATGGACAAGGCAAGTATAGACTGTGACTTTGTGCGGGTAGACAAGGATGCATTCTTGTCCTGCCCTTCAGATTCCATTGATTATGCTGTCATGGAAAAGCTGGCCAAGGATAGCGACTTGTCTATTCCTGGCTATGTCATCCCCCTCAATGCCGGCTGGTCCGACGTCGGTGCCTGGGATGCAGTCTGGCAAGTATCTGACAAGGATGCTAACGGTAACACCACCCATGGCGATGTCCTGCTGGAAGATTCACGCAATTGCCTGGTGATCTCTGACAGCCGCCTGGTCGCCTGCCTGGGGCTGGAAGATGTCATCGTCGTCGAAACGCCGGATGCAGTGCTGGTCACCAATAAAGCCAATACCCAGAACATCAAGCGTGTAGTCACCCGTCTCAAGGATGAAAACTATACCCAGACAGATAACCACCGCAAAGTCTACCGCCCCTGGGGTCATTATGATTCTGTTGATAGCGGTGAACATTTCCAAGTCAAGCGCATCGTCGTTAAACCTGGGGGCCGCCTGTCCATGCAAATGCATAATCACAGGGCCGAACACTGGATAGTTGTCAGTGGCACTGCCCTGGTTACGCGTGGTGAAGACGTCATGACGCTGGTTGCCAATCAGTCCACCTATATTCCTTTGGGCGTCAAGCACAGGCTGGAAAATCCGGGACAGACTGATTTGGAATTAATAGAAGTACAATCTGGTGCCTATCTTGGCGAAGACGACATCGTCCGTTTTGACGATATATATGGTCGTGTCGCAAACTGATACCGCACTAAAGAAAGCAAGATTTGAAAGCTGTACTTATTTCCCTGTGGCATTACCGCCATTTTATCCTGTCGTCCATCAAGGCCGAGTTCTCCGGTCGCTTTGCCCGCAGCAAGCTCGGTGCCTTGTGGATGATTTTGAATCCCCTGGCACAGGCGACCATCTTTGCCATCGTCTTGTCTGAGGTGCTGGCCAGTAAAATGCCAAACACAGACAGCAAATCCGCCTATGCCATTTACCTGATGGCAGGCATGTCCGCCTGGGGTTTGTTTTCCGAAATCATCACACGCTGTACCACGGTATTTATCGACTATTCAAATACCCTGAAAAAGATTGCCTTCCCACGCCTGTGCCTGCCTCTGATCGTCGGTGGCAGCGCCTTGTTGAATCACTTGCTCTTGCTGGCAGCGATCGCGGTGGTCTTTTTGTTCTTTGGCCACATGCCCACGCTGGCCTGGCTGATACTGCCGATAGGCATGCTGCTCATCGTCATGTTTGCTTTTGGTCTGGGTATCGTGCTTGGTTTATTGAATGTGTTTTCACGCGACGTTGGCCAGGTCATGGGCATCGTCCTGCAACTCTGGTTCTGGTTCACGCCCGTGGTGTATCAAAGCAATGCCCTGCCTAAACAATTTACAGCAATGCTGAGTTTGAATCCCATGACCGCACTGGTCAAGATTTACCAAAATGCCATGCTGTACGGTACCACGCCAGTCTGGGCCGATCTGTTGACTCCCTTCCTGCTGTCAGCAGGCTTGTTTATATTTTCTTTTTGGATCTTCCGGCGTGCCAGTGCGGATCTGGTGGATGCGCTATGAGTCAGATTGTATTAAGTGTAGAAGGCGTAGGAAAATGCTATTCCAAGTTTAATGGCTTGCTGGCCAGGCTCATGCACTGGGCTGGCTTGCCAGTCAAACCAGCCTATGAATACTGGGCCAACCGGGATATTAGTTTTCAAGTACCTGCCGGACAAGCTGTTGCCATCATAGGTCAGAATGGCGCAGGTAAAAGTACCCTGCTAAAAATGATTACCGGTACGGTACGACCCACCAAAGGCCATATCGCCGTACATGGCCGTGTCAGTGCCATGCTGGAATTGGGGCTGGGGTTCAACCCGGAATTCTCAGGCAGGCAAAATGCCTACATGGCTGGTGGCCTGATGGGACTCAGTGGTCAGCAACTAGACCAACTCATGCCCGGCATAGAAAGTTTTGCCGAAATTGGTGACTTCTTCGACCAGCCTTTGCGGGTATATTCCAGCGGCATGCAAGCACGCCTGGCCTTCGCAGTGGCTACGGCAGTGCGACCGGATGTGCTGATCGTCGATGAAATCCTGTCGGTTGGTGACAGTTATTTCCAGCATCGCAGTTTTGACCGCATACGCCAGTTCAAGGAACAAGGTACATCGATCATCCTGGTCACTCATGGCATGAGTGAAGTGCGCAGTCTGTGCGATCACGTGATCCTGATCGAAAAAGGCAGCGTGCTCAAGCAAGGCGCGCCAGACGAAGTCGTGGATTTTTACAATGCCATGATCGCTCGCAAGGAAAATGAAAAACTGGAAATCGAACAGCAACGCAATGAGCAAGGCTGGCTGCAAACCCGTTCAGGTACAGGCCAGGCCAGCGTCACCAAACTGAGTCTGCGTGACCAGGATAGCGATCAGGTATTGGCTGCGGCACAGGTAGGCCAAAAAGTGAAACTGGTCGTCGAAGTCCAGTCAAGCAGCAATATCCCTGAACTGGTACTTGGCCTGATGTTGCGTGACAAACAGGGTAGCGTCATCTGGGGGACCAATACCTGGCACACGGGCCAGGTGCAACGTGATATCCAGGTTGGCAACATTTTGGAATTTGTACTGCCATTTGTCTGCACGCTGGGGCCGGGGTCCTACTCGGTAACCACTGCCCTGACCAAGGCTGAGACTCATCTCGAAGAAAACTATGAGTGGTCAGATAATTTGCTGGTTTTTGATGTCATCAATGTCGACCACCCGCAATTCATAGGCAGCAATTGGTTACGTGGTGAGTTCCAGATCAATCAACTGAACGCAAGTTAAACAGCGCTGAGAGCATCAGCATGTTTTATGTAGGCTGGCGCTGATCTATGATTTCTTGATATAGGCGGGCATAATTGCCCGCCATTTTTTCGGCTGTAAATAAGTCCAGATAACGCTGACGGGCATTCTTGCCCATCTCGGCAGCCTGCTGCGGATGTGCCAGTAAATACTCCATGGCTTGACGGAAAG
This sequence comes from Undibacterium sp. Di27W, assembly GCF_049340345.1. NCBI lineage: Bacteria > Pseudomonadati > Pseudomonadota > Betaproteobacteria > Burkholderiales > Oxalobacteraceae > Undibacterium > Undibacterium sp. Di27W. The sequence continues at coordinate 18,837 of NZ_JBMPOS010000014.1, forward strand.
CAGCCGGATCACTGGGGGGTACCACCAGGCCAGTCTGGCCGGCGACATTGATATAGGTCGTACCAGTCCCAATTTCACTGGAAATCATGGGCTTGCCATACATCGCACCTTCCAGCAGAGAAATACCAAATGCCTCAGAGCGCAAGTGTGAAGGAAACGCCAGTGCATAGCAGAGCGTCAGCAGGGCGACCTTGTCCGGTTCTGGCAGGGCGCCGAGGAAATGGACATTCTTCAGTTGCAATTGTTGCGCCTGACGTTTGAGTTCGATTTCTTCCGGGCCGTCACCCACGATGACGATGGGAATGTCAGTGCCCGCCGCCGCTTCCAGCAAGATATGCAAACCCTTGTAATAACGCAGCATGCCAACGAACAGGAAAAAATTCTCACCTACCCGCTGACGCCAATGTGCCAGCAAATCCTCGCTCGGCACCGGATAAATACTGTGGTCCAGACCATAGGTAATCACCTCGGTCTTGTTCTTGTATAAGTCCAGGGTCGGGCTGGTTGCCAGATAATTGGGGGAGGTGGCAACTATGCGGTCGACATCGCGTAAAAACTGATGCTTGAGCGGTGCGTACAGCTTGAGCAGATATTTTTGCCTGACAATATCCGAATGGTAAGTCACCACACTGGGTGTTTTGACACGCCCAAGAAAATGGGCAATATCCATGAAAGGCCAGGGGAAATGGTAATGCACGACATCTGCCTGCCTGGCCAGATCAACAAAGCGTGACAGTGCCGACCAGGAAAAACCGGTAGACGCAATTTCAAAATTCAAATGCGCCCGGTGTACCTTGTGCCCTTCAAACTCTATCAGCGGGCGGTCTGTATCACGAGTCAGTGTCAGCACTTCGTTTTCCACACCCAGACGTGTAGTACCCACCGCCATCTGGCGTATGACTTGCTCAACGCCACCAAAGGTGTCGGGGTAATAAGTACGATAGAAGTGCAGAACTTTCACTGTGCGCGCCCTTATCCGGTCTGAACCATGCGATAAGCAGCGACCGTGTTTTGCACACAGGCTTCCCAATTCAGTTCTGCGGCGCGTTGCAAACCGCGCGCAACGGCCATGGCCCGCCAGTCTTCATCCTGCAAGGCCTTTTGCAAACCATCCCGTATGCTATCCACATCACCAGGCTCAACCAGCATGGCAGCGCCTCCAGCCACTTCTGGCATGGATGAGCAATTGGATGTCAGTACCGGCACACCACTGGCCATGGCCTCGGCTATCGGCAAACCAAAGCCCTCATACCAGGACGGATAAGTAAACAAACGGCAACCAGCATATAAAACCGGCAGCCAATGCTGATCAATAAAGCCCAGGTACTTCAACCAGCCTTCACTCTGCCCTTTGGCAATCTCATCATGAATGTCATCACTCTGCCAGCCCGCACCGCCAGCCAGCACCAAAGGCCAGCGCTGACGTATCTCCATGGGCAGGCTGCGGTAAGCTGCCAGCAAATTATCCAGGTTCTTGCGCGGCTCTATGGTGGAGACAAAAAAGCTATAGCCATTGGGCTTCAGGCCAATTTGCTGCAAGATAGGGGCAGTTTCTTCTGCCGTGTATGGATGAAACAAGTCGTCGACACCCAGAGGAATGGCGACTACCTTTTCCGGCCCCAGGCTGAAATGCTGCATGACTTCCAGCCGTGTGGCCTGTGAATCAGTCAATACCAGGCTCGCCCGCTCCACAGATTGCGGGATGGAGGCATGGGCCCGTTCTATCCTGGTCTTGGGATGCCACTGCGGGTAACGGTAAATGGAAAGATCATGCAAGGTCACCAGGCTGGGCAAATTGCATTTGGGGATAAAATAATTCGGGCTATGAAAAATCGCGTTTGACAAACGGTTCAAGCGTTGCCCGGCCAGCACGGGCATGAGCTTGCCATACCATTGCGAAAAGAAACGCATGCGGCCTAGCTGCTGGCGCAGTCTTGCCTTGTAACTGAAACGCACAGGCTCAAAAGACTTGACGCTCAAGGCAGAATAATCACGTGAACCAGACAAATCATAGTCTGGCAAAGCCCGCCAGAAACCATCTGATAAATATCGTACCGAGTCAATATTTGCCTGGGCTGGCAAACGCGTTGCCAACTCCCAGGCATAGCGACCAATGCCAGCCAGGGGCGGGTTGATCGCTTCTATTGACAGCACGATATTCATGCCGTGGCCTCGTGTCGCAGCATCCATGCCAGCGTATCGCGCAAAGCGATGGGTGGTAACTCACCTATGCAAGCCTGCAAACGACTGGCATCGCCTATCAGCTTATAAACTTCATTGGCACGTACAAAGGCTGGATTGACACTGACCCTGATCTCATAGCCAGCCAGTTCACTGGCCATCTGCAAGACTTCGCGCAGGCTATAAGCCATGCCTGAACAGATATTGAATGTCTCGCCAGCGGGGACTTTTTCCAGCAGGCGCGCATAAGCGATAGCTACCGTGCGTACATCAGAAAAATCCCTGGCGACATCAAGATTACCCAATTCGATGTCACTCGCTTTACGGCGGTAATGATTGATGATTTTAGGCAGCAGGAAATTTTCAGTCTGACCTACGCCCGTGTAATTAAAGGGCCGGGTCACGATGATGGGCAATTTATCCATCCACAAGCGTGCTACATGCTCCATCGCCAGCTTGCTGACAGCATAGTCATTGGCAGGCATGGCAGGTTCAGTTTCAGCCAGCACTTCTGCCCTGGAATTGCCATAGATATTGGCGCTACTCGCCACCAGCACGGCGCGCGGTTTCTTATCCAGCGCTGCCAGTGCTTCCAGCAAATTGCGCGTTCCGACGATATTAACGCGATAGATTTCGTCGACATCGCCATGCACAACCGAAGAGATGGCAGCCAGGTGAGCAACAATATCCGGCTGTATCTCTTGCAGTGCGGCTCGCAAGCCCTGTTTGTCACACAGGTCTACCGCGTAAAGATCCTGGCGCTCCTGGCCTGGTGTTTGCTTGCCATGGGCGGTGCCGAATACCTGATACCCGGCCTTGCTCAATTCCTGCGCCAGATAACGCCCGGTAAAACCTTGAATACCTGTTATCAGGGCGCGTGGAGTAGTCGACATTTCAGAAGGATGCGCCATTCTCATTACGTTGCAAGTCGGCGTCGACCATCATCTGACACAATTCTTCCAGCGTCGTCCTGGGCTCCCAGCCCAGCACATTTTTTGCCTTGGCCGGATCGCCGATCAAAAGCTCAACTTCGGCAGGGCGGTAGAATTTGGGATTCACGCGTACCAGTAATTTGCCGGTTTTTGCGCATGAGGCAGTTTCATTCTCGCCCGTACCCGACCAGTTCAATTTGATGTCTGCCGCCTTGAAAGCCATGGTGACAAAATCACGTACTGTTTCTGTACGATTGGTGGCCAGGACAAAAGTATCTGGCTTATCGGCCTGCAACATGCGCCACATGCCTTCTACATATTCCTTGGCAAAACCCCAGTCGCGCTTGGCATCCATATTGCCGAGTTCAAGTACATCGAGTTTACCCAGCTTGATCTTGGCGACGGAATCAGTAATTTTACGTGTCACGAATTCACGACCACGCAATGGCGATTCATGATTGAACAAAATACCGCTGCAGGCAAAGATGCCATACGATTCACGATAATTGATCGTCATCCAGTGCGCATACAACTTGGCCACGCCATACGGGCTGCGTGGATAAAATGGGGTGGATTCAATTTGCGGTACGGCTTGCACCTTGCCAAACATTTCTGAAGTCGACGCCTGGTAAAAGCGAATTTCAGTATTGACGATGCGGATTGCCTCCAGCAAGTTCAAGGCACCGATGCCCGTGATTTCCGTCGTCGTTAATGGCTGTTCAAAAGACACGCCAACGAAACTTTGTGCTGCCAGGTTATACACCTCAGTTACGCCGGTATTTTGCAACAGACGTATGCTGGCCGATAAATCGGTGAGATCGTATTCAACCAGATGCAATGCCGGGTGCGTGGCAATCCCCAACTCTTCTATGCGCCAAAGATTGACTGAACTGGTACGGCGATAAGTGCCGTAAACGGTATAGCCTTTTTCCAATAGCAGTTGAGCCAGATAAGCTCCGTCCTGACCAGTAATACCAGTGATTAACGCTTTTTTACTCATTCAAGAAAACCTCTTCGCAGCAGCGAACATCAAAATTCTACTTTTAACCAGATATTGGACCGCCAGTTTGAATTTATCTGTGACAGCGGTCACAATCTGTCTACAGTTGAGCAGTATACAATGAGTGCTCGCCGCACTGCGGAAAATTAATGCAAGCGCATGTAAAAGATGGTATTTAAGCAATTCCATCATTCAGGCTCGCACTTCCCACTCAGCCCAGGCTGGTCAAATCATGGCAATACCATTCAATTTTTGTCTTATATAGCACCATAACGCTGACGATATTGCTCCACAGCATCTTTATACTGCGATAATTGGTCGCCATTGTTGGCTATAGACAAATAATCAAATAAATCATTTAAATTGGCAATGGCAGCGACTGGCATGTCATAGGCCAGGCCAACTTCCTGCGCCGCTGAATGGGCGGACAAGGCATCATCCTTGCCAGAGCGCTCCATGCGGTCCAGCGCAATCAAGACTGCGCAAGGAATGGCTCCTGCTGCGCGTATCATTTCCACCGACTCACGTACCGAGGTACCGGCTGAGATCACATCATCGATGATGACGACCTTGCCAGCCAGTGTGGCACCAACGATATTGCCACCCTCGCCATGATCCTTGGCTTCCTTGCGATTATAGGCAAAAGCCACATTGCGTCCCTTGCGCGCCAGCGCCACCGCCGTTGCGGATGCCAGGGTAATCCCCTTATAGGCAGGGCCAAACAACATATCAAATTCTATGCCGGAATCAAGCAAGGTTTGCGCATAGAAATCAGCGATGCGCCCCAGGTTGGCACCATCATTGAACAAGCCAGCATTAAAAAAATAGGGGGAAGTGCGTCCGGCCTTGGTGACAAAACTACCAAATTTCAGTACGCCGGCATCTACCGCGAATTGAATGAATTCCTGCCTCAAACTTGTTGACATATATTTGCCCTAATTTTATCAATGTAAATTTCAACAAAAAACTTGCCATGCATGGCCTGCATGACTCTACATAAGCAAGCATAGCACGCCATAAAATGCCTAATGCTGCAGAATTTTCTGCCACCAGCCACTTGCCAATTTTTCTATTTCCCCGCTGCCTGGGGCCGCCTCGACAGAGATCTCCAGTATAGAAACTCCCATCTCGCCCATCAATTGGGCAATCTGCGTACCGGATTGCTCTTTTATCAATTCCCGCTTGTCGGTCAAGCTGCGCACTTTGACAAACACGTCTGTGCTGCGCAAGTCGATTGCTTCGTCTGGATTGCTCAAAGCTGGCAATTCCAGCATTTGACAAGCGAGTCCGTTGGCATAACGCAGCAAAGCATGCTCTGGCCTTACCAGTTCACAACGCCAGAACCGCGGCGTGCTGGCGATCATTTGTGCCAGCACTGCCTGTAAGACGGGCTCAGGCAAAGCTGCCTGTAGCGCCTGAATATCAAACAAGGCGCGCGCGCAGGCAGGCCTGGCCTGATTGGCGACCAGGTTACTTGCCAATGAGATTAAATCTGCCTCGGTTGCCGGGCCTTCCAGTTTGGCAATGCTGTTCAAAGTTCTTTCAAACCGGCTGGCAGGCGCATTTCTATAAGCCAGTTCGACAAAATCAAAATATTGTCGCCCTACCTTATGTGGCACGTGGTATTGGTGCATATAGGCAATCGCCTTGCTACCCAGTTCTTTTCTGAGCGCTGGAGTAGTCCTGAGTTCCACCATCTTTTCAAGCAAGCTGGTGAGGTCTACCTCGTCATCGAGCTTGATCAGTGCATCACCCGGCAATTCTGCCATGGCACCATTGCTATTGATAATGGTAGGAATACCATAAGCCATGCAGTCCAGCACAGTATACGAAGACTCGCCCCGTGAAAGACCGCGCAATTGCACACCGGCATCAGCGGCATGTAAATAAGTCTGGAATAATTCAGGATCAGCAAAACCGGTAATGATGATGCGGTCTGCAAAACCACGTTCCTTGATATCTTGCAATAACTGCATGCCGTACTTGCCGCCATCGTTTTTACCGACAAAGACCAGATGGCAACGGCGGTCCTTGGCCATGGGGGATTGCAACCAGGCTTCCAGCACCAGATGATTCAACTTGGTTGGCCCCATCAAGCCAAAGGAACACATCAGGAAATCATCTTCACCCAAGCCCAGGCTAGCGCGTGCCGACTGACGTTCCGATTGGTAAGGCAGCTTGCGCATATGGGGAACACGGGTCCAGTTTTCTGTCGCCTGTTCACCGTACCATTGCCTTGCCAGCTTCATGGAAAATTCAGAATGCACGATCACCGCCTGTGCCGCATCGAGCATTTGGTAATTGCAAGGATATTTCCAGATGATCTGACTCAGGTCTTCGGTATTTTTTGTTTCCAGCAGCGCCTGCAAACCATGGGATTCATATAAGGCCTGGGCCCAGACTTGTGGGCGTTCCGCCGTCATATCCAGATGTGCCAGCAATCCGCTCAGGAAAAAATCATGCAAGACGACGATGCCGGGATGACGCGCCAGCATATCCAGCATATAGGTATGATAAGTGGAGTTGCCGAGGTTATACAGCACCCGTTGATAGCGGTCTGCATGCTGTTCAAACCATTGCCATGAACGCACAGGGAAATTGGCGGCCAGCCAGAGGTCACCAATTTCTTGCTGGTCAACGATCAACTCTATGTCGTAATACACGGCCAATTCAGGCAAGAGTTCTGCACTGAAGTCAGCAATGCCGGAACGCTCAGGTGGCAAGGGCGAAAAGTAAGCCAGGCGCGGCTTGATCTGGTCTTGCAACTGGCTGACGAATACCGCCTGCCTGCTACGCTGATATTCATGTTGCGCCTCGAATGCAGTAATGGCAGTTTTTGCTGACGCATCCCAGGAAAATTTCCTGGCTTGTTGCACGCCATGTTCACGCAAACTCTGTAAATAGTTTTCGTCTTTCAGCGCGCTCAGCATTTTTCCGGTAATAGCTTGCTCATCGTAAGGGTTGAACAAGGCATCTTCACGGCCTATCACTTCGGGCAAACTACTGGTGTTGGAGGCAATCACTGGCGCGCCGCAAGACATGGCTTCCAGCGCTGGCAAACCAAAACCCTCATGCCAGGATGGGAAGACAAATAATGTGCAAGCGTGATACAGCAGCGGCAAATCTTCATCAGCGACATAGCCGGTCAGGATCACGTCATTGCTGGCCAGGCCAGCATCCGCTGCCAGTTTTTGCAAGCGTACACGGTCTGCATCCTGGACGCTGCAAACAATGGCCAACTGATAATTCTTGCGTACTTCAGAGGGCAGTTTGGCGAAAGAACGTATCAATGCTTCTACATTTTTTCGCAAATCGATGCCGCCGGTATACATCACATAAGGGCGCTGTAAACCAAAACGATTTTTAATCCCCTGCAAGACCACAGGATCAGGGTCTTGTACATAAAACCTGTCATCCACTGCCGAGGAAATATTCACGATACGTTCAGGCGGCAGATGTAAACACTCCAGACCTTCGCGTCTGGATGAAGCCGAGATTGCCAATAGCAAATCCGCACGCTTGAGTGCCTGGATTTTTCTCAAATACCAGGCCTTTACCTGCGCGTTTTCCAGATAGGGTTTGGCGTTGATCAGGGGGATCAAGTCATACAGGGTAACGGCAGTGGGCTGATACTCGCCATTCAAGCCCACGCTGGTCAGCGCATCATCCGTCAAACCTTCAAACAGGCTGCTGACATGGACAATATCTGGTCGCCATTCTGCCAGGGCTTGTTCGCGCACCAGCTCACCGGCGCGGGTACGCCAGCGGTTGCGATGGTCCAGCTCGCTGACGGGGCCAGGGCTTTTCCAGTAATGGATATGCTGAGGCGCGACCAATTGCTCAAAGGCGAGTCTGACGGGTTCCAGACTATCGGCGAACAAACTGTTTAACAGCAAGTGCACTTCATGGTTGCCAGCATTGCTTGCCATTGCCTGCGCCAGGGCCAGTGAATATCTGCCTATGCCGCGATGACGACTGCCAGTTGACTGGCAGGCCTGTAAATCAATGAGAATACGCATCTGGTAACCTGTTTATTCTTGACGAATTATTTCCGTTTGAAGTTTATTGAAGATGATTTGTGCTTTGGCCGACAGGCGTGAATCATTGAGTTGTTTGGGCGCTTCCGGCGTTTGCTTACCCGCTGAGACGACTTGGGGTGCCAGTCTTGGTTGCATACTCTTTCTGATCCTGCGCTCGATACCAGGAAAATAGACCAATATCCGTAATGCCAGATTTTTAATGCCAGGTATGGCCACTGCACGACGTATCATGCGTCCTGCAAGGCTACGTATACTTTGTTTCGTGTTCTTTATAGCAATTATTTTTCCAACTACATATCTGAATGGTGCCATCACTTTCCAGGAGGTACTGGCATACACTGCATCAAGCTCGGCACGTAATTGCTTTTCATTCATGATGTATCAGGAAAGGGATTCAGGTGGAAAAAGAACGCAAGTATAAACTATGCGGCTTTACAGACCCTGGCAAACTTAATCAGGCTTTTGTATATCTGCTATGCTGAAGCCAATTTTTGACTATTTCTCAAAAAATCATGACTAAAATTATCTCTGCCAATTTAAATGGCATACGCTCAGCTGCAAAAAAAGGCTTTTTTGAATGGATGCAGAAGGAAAATCCTGATGTAGTCTGCGTGCAAGAGCTGAAAGCCCAGGAAACGGACATGACGCCAGACTTCTTGAATCCGCACAAGTATCATGGGCATTTTCACTATGCTGAGAAAAAAGGTTACTCTGGCGTAGGTGTCTATAGCAAAAAAGAACCAGACGCTGTCGTCATTGGCTTTGGCAGCCCTGAATTCGATGCTGAAGGCCGTTATGTGCGCTGTGACTTTGGCAACTTATCGGTAATTTCCCTGTACTGCCCTTCCGGCTCGTCCTCCCCTGAGAGACAGGAAGCCAAGTTCCGTTTCATGGAATTGTTTTACCCGCATCTGCAACAGTTGATCGCCGAAGGCAGGGAAATCATCATCTGTGGCGACTGGAATATCGCCCACAAAGAAATCGATTTGAAAAACTGGAAAAGCAATCAAAAGAATTCCGGCTTTTTACCAGAAGAACGCGCCTGGATGACGCGCCTGTTTGATGAACAGGGCTGGCTGGACGTCTACCGCCATCTGCATCCTGAAACCACAGCCGAGGCTTATACCTGGTGGAGTAACCGCGGCCAGGCCTGGGCCAACAACGTGGGATGGCGTATTGACTACCATGTGGCCACCAGTGGCATAGGTAAGCAGGCGCACACGGCATCGATTTACAAGGAAGCGCGCTTTTCTGATCATGCCCCGTTGATCATTGAGTACAAGTAAGCCTGTTTGCTCCGAGCAAAAAAATACCCGTCAATTGCAGATGGACGGGTATTTTTATTTCCATGACTAGCCGGGCAAACGCTTTACACGATCACGTTTGACTTCAGTCAATTTACTCCCCTGTTCACGCACATAAGCTTCAAGCGCTTCCAGGTCGCGGCCTATTAATTCCTTGTCCTGGGCTTGCTTGAGTACGGCGAAACCGTCACCACCATCGGCCATGAAGCTATTCACGACCACGCTGTATTGCTGGTTCAGGTCCAGCGGTTTGCCCTTGATCTGGACATCTTTCACCCTTTCAGCAACGGCTGCGCGTGGGTCATAGCTATAACTGAGTGTATGGGAGACAAACAATTTTTTAGGGTCATTGACTTCACGACCCAGCCATTGCTGCTGTAGCAGCGTCAGGATTTGTGCGCCTGTCAGCTTCATGCGCACCAGGTTATTACCAAATGGCTGTACCGCATATAAATCACCATACGACACGGCCACCGGACCACTCGCCTTACCCGAAGGCAGGTCACTACGTATGCCACCGGCATTCATAAAGGCGACATCAGCACCACCCGCATGTTGCCCATGATGCAGTTGCGAATCAGCGATGATATTGCCGAGGCTGCTATCAAACACACCGGCTTCACTATTACGCGATAAGGGCGCGCTCAAGGTGACAATAGGACGCTGACGCAAGCCTGCGGTTTGCGCTGCCACCTGATCCACCAGTTGCTTTGCTGCAGGATCGGCCTGCAAGGCTTGCTGGTCGATCAGATGATTGACGGCGACTGCATTGATCACCCGATTGGTCTTGCGGTCTATTGTCAGCGTCGATTCGGTCAGGAAGGAACCGTAGCTGCGCCCCTGTACCACCAGCCTGCCATCGATCTTGCAGGTATAACCCTGATGCGAATGGCCAGAGACGATGAGGCTGATGGCTTTGTCGAGTTTTTTCGTGATCTCGATGATAGGGCCTTGCAAACCCTCACAGCGATAGCTGGGGTCATTCTCTGCGCCCTTGTAGATCGCGCCTTCATGTATCAGCACTACGATGGCGGCAACGCCCTGCTTTTGCAGTTCTGGCACATAGCGGTTGATGGCCGTTGCTTCATCTTCAAATTGCAAATGCTTGACTGCATCACCAGCCACCAGGTTGGGTACATCGGCTGTCACCGCTCCGATAAAGCCTACCTTGACATCACCAACCTGACGTATCACATAAGGTGTCAACCAGGGTTTAACACTCCCCTTTTCATGGATGTTAGCGCCCAGATAGGTAAAGCGTGCACCTTTGAAGTCGGCATAGGCACATCCCGTCGAGGGGCAATCCCCCTTGATTTTACGCATCAGGTCAGCCGTGCCATTGTCAAATTCATGATTGCCGACTGCTGTCACGGACAAGTCCAGGCGATTCAAGGCTTCTATGACAGGCTCATCCTTGAGCAGTGCCGTACCCATAGGCGAAGCACCGATCAAATCACCGGCACCGACGAAAATGCTGCTTCCCACAGCCTGGCGACGTTCTTTGAGTTTGCTCGTCAAATAGGCATAGCCGCCTGCAGGCACGGCGATTTTTTCACCCGGACGAGTCGCCATATACGGCACAGGCTGGTCTGCCTGCAAGTTGCCGTGAAAATCATTGATGCTGAAGATAGTGATATCCGTTGTTGCTGCCTGGTTGGCTGTGTCAGTGCTGGTACTGACACAAGCAGCCAGCAATACGATAGCGATGGATGCACTAATTGTTGTTAACTTTTGCATAGAGAATATTCTTAATTAAAAAAGAATAAGGCCTGCAACAAGTATTCTTGTTGCAGGCCTGAATCAAGTCTGTGTGGTGAGATTCTGCTTCACCACGTCATCCCCTCAGATTAGAAATCTGCTTGGAAAGTGACCGAAGTAAAGCGTGGTGCACCCAGGTAGTAGAACACAGATTTGGCAGCTACACCACCTGGATAAGGCAGTGCATTTGTGACGTTGAAACTCTGAGGGTTACGATACTTTTCATTGGTGATATTGCTAACGCTCAGACGGATCGTTGGTTTTTTCATCCAGCCGCTGTTCGGGAATTGATAACCAGCATCAAAACCCAGCAATGTGTAACTAGGGATGAATTCATCATTCGTCATGGTGGCAAACTGACCGCCTGTGTACTTCATTTTCATACGTGTGTACCAGACGCCTGTTTCATACTGAGCGCTCAGGCCAGCTTTCCATTCTGGTGTCAAAGTCATTGCTTTGCCACTTGTTGGAATATAAACGCCTTTTGCAACTTGCAGGTCGTCCTGGATTTCGCTCTTCGCATAACCGAGAGAACCATAGAAAGACCAGCCGTTGACTGGGGTATTACCCAATTCAACTTCGAAGCCCTTGGTTTTTACTTTACCAACGTTGACTACAGAACTCAAAGTTGTTGTCGGGTCATAGGCAGTTGCCTGACGATCCGTAAAGTTAACGTTGTAAACCGTTGCCGATGCTGTCAGCCTGTCGCTTTGCAGACGATAGCCCAAGTCAAAGTTGTAAGATGTTTCTGGTGGTACTTCTGCATAAGTCAGAGAGCCATCTGTGTTAAGTTTGACGTTATTTGATGTCGAATAAACGAAATTCGGCGGTACCTTCATGTTGCGAGCCAGGCTGGCGAAGAGCTGGTTATTGTTATCGATCTGATAGCGGGCACCCAACTGTGGCAAAACCTTGGTGTAAGTACGCTCTATGTTATACGTCGTGCCAGAATTCGAGCCTTCGTTTGCATAGTTAGTGAAATTACGCTTCATGGTTGGTACACGCAGACCGACATTGATGCTCAATTTATCATTCAACAAACTGATCGTATCTTGCAGAGAGAATTGGTAAGCAGTACTGATCGTTTTCCAGTCACGGCTTTCGAAAGGCGTGCCATCTGGACGGCTGATACGGCCCTCTTTCAACCAGATATCATTTGCATTACCATTGGCATCAACAGCAACCATAGGGCCAAACTGTTCATGCGTTGCACGCTCATACCAGACACCTGCCAGGATTTGGTGGTTGTCGATCGTGTGAACCACAGAAGCGGTCACACCAGGGCGGTTAGTACGGGTCACGCTACTGTTGGCAACAATCACTTTGTCGAGTGTATCGCCGTCGCCATTCAGGTCAACGCCAGCAGTCAGTTTGCCTGTAGCTTGATTCAGGAATGCTGATTCTGATTGCAGACGTTGTTGTACGCCGCCTGTACCATAACCATACCAGTAGTAAGGAATGACTTTAACATCAGTGTTTTCACCAATACGGAATTTGCCTGTGACAGAGAAAATCGCATTTTCAAACGGATTTTTTGTCAACTGGTAGTAAGTATCCGCATTGGCTACAGTAGGATCATTGTCAGCCTTGCCCTTGGTTGGGGTCACATGACCAGCAAACTTGGTTGAATAGTCATAGTAATAACCATTTTTTGCCAGATCAGCCAGATTGAAGGTACTGATATTTTGGTTAATTGCACGGTTATACAACAGAATTGCATTGATGGAATTGAATTTATCAAAATCGATGCGATAACCGGTGTCTATGTGATTACGGTCAGCACCGCCTTCGCCTTTCCATTTGTCTGCTTGCGCATGAGAAGCAGAGATAAAGAAACGGGAAATGCCATCAGCCCACAGGCCAGTGTCGTAACGCAGATAAGTCTTGGACAGTTTCAAACCACCCACAGTTTGCATGACGCGGAAACGTTTTTCCTTGTTTGGGTCGCAAGTAACGATACCAAAGTTACCGCCTGTTGCACCAATTTGCGGCGAGTCAACGTCAGTTGAACCTTGCGTCACAAATTGTGTACAGGTATTTTCCTGATCCACGAATTCTTGTGGGAACACAGAGAAGCTACCAGAGTCATTGACTGGTACGCCATTGATAGTCGCACCGATCTGATCGCTGTTAAAACCACGCAGTGTCAAACCGCCACCAAACAAACCTGTTGCATCATAGTTAAAACTATTCACCGCAGGCATCAATTCCAGCGCTTCATAGGCATTGCCTGTAGGACGCTGTTTGGCCAGTTCTTCAGCAGTGATCGTGCTGCGTGCTTTTGGCGCATTTTCTTGCACCATCAAGCCCATACCGACTTTTTTGCCAGTAATGGTGACGCGATTTGCATCTGGCTGTTCAGTGGATTCTGTCTGCTGCGCATAGGCAGAAGTCATGCTCAGGCATACCAGTTGGCATGCAACTGCAACCATCGACAAACGCGATGGAAATGCGGATGATTTATTTAATTGTTTCATTGAAGCTCCCGAATCATTTTACAAATGGAAATAAAAATTAGTGCAAAACCCCGTTTATCATCTCAAGCCACCGCAACTGCCTGATGACATCCCCTTCACCGCATCTTCTTTGCCAAATTTTTTGGCTTTTTTTTTGTAACTGGTTGTAAATCCACAACAAACACCTGCGATGACATGTCACATTGGAAATAGCGTCGATCACTATTCGTCTGCGCAAACGATTGCTTTTTTGAAAAATAAACTAAATCAAATGACGCAATCGATTGCTATTTCTAAACAAAAAACAGACGGACCTTTTTACAGTGCGTCTATCTCCTAGTGACATCTTTAAACTTGAGCAATTTGCCGGGGCAAATGTCTGCAGATCAGATATTTTGATATGTGAAAATAGTCTAACACATAAAATTTTGAACTTGCAGAGTGTCCCATCCAATTATGAAAGGATGATGACAAAGTGGTTTTAGCAGCAATATTTTGTCACAATTGCGCGACAAATTGCTATTTAAGCATTATTTTTAGTCAGTATTAAGCTTATTTCGCCGAATATCCAATGGGAGATATCCCTTTGACATTGGTTTGATAAGCTGGGAGCGAGTTGATGCTGACTCCTTTGGCTCGCGCATACAGCGGCATCACTTCTGGAAAATGGCGCTCAATTTCAGCAATGCGGGTCTTGCCTGCCGGGTGAGTGGACAGCCATTGTGGTGGCGCGCCTTTGCTGATCATCCCCATTTTTTGCCATAGTGCAACACCGGCACGTGGATCATAGCCAGCCCTGGCAGCAATATCGAGGCCGACGATATCGGCTTCAGTTTCGTCTTCGCGGGAAAAAGCCAGCATACCGAATTTTGCTACGCCGCCAGCAACACCGCCTGCCAGATGAGGATCATAGCCTTTGGCACCAGCCCACAATTCCACGATCTTGACACCCACATTGGCTGCCATGGCCTTGCCGGCGCGCTCGGCGCCATGTTCACGCAGGGCATGAGCAATTTCATGGCCCATGACGATAGCAACCTCATCATCGGTCAATTTCAAACTATCAAGGATGCCGGAATAAAAGGCGATCTTCCCGCCTGGCATGCAATAGGCATTGACCTGCTTGGAAGCAATCAGATTGATTTCCCATTTCCATTGCTTCGAGCGCTCATTCCATTTCAGGGCATGCGGTATCAATTTGTCAGCAATCGCGCGCAAGCGTATGACTTGCGGATGGTTAGACGGGCCCAGTGCATTCTGTTGTTCTGCCGACCGCATGGTTTGTGCATATTGCGTGGCAGCCTGGTTTTCTAGTGCACCGGTAGGTGCCAGTTTGCGCATGATGGACATGCTACCTACCTGTACCCCTTCCTGCTGCTCACGGCTTTGCACATTACCGGCAGCAGTAATCGCAAACAGACTGGAAAGTGCAAAAACAAGGTGGCTCAGTTTCATGGCAAATAAGTGGCTGAATAATATGCAGAATGATAAGCCGAAAATGATGCTTGTTCGCGCTTTTTAAAGATCAGTAACTTTTTAATTTAATGCATTTCAGGATCTTACTAATAGACATCTAAGTCCCACCGAAACACAGTAGCTCACTTGGTAAGAAATAAATTTCTCTGAATAGGATGCATGTATACTTGCCTGCATATCTTCTTTCGATCTGGAAATCGCGTGTTTCATCGATTTCTCCATGTATCCCATGACCCAGCCTTTATCTGCACGTTATCAACACATCGATTTTCTTCGCGGTTTTGCAGCCTTGCTGGTGATTTACCAGCATACGGTGGATTTCGCCATGATGGCACAGCCGAATGTCAGCCTGAACGGACTGGAATCGGGGATCGCCTATTTTTTCACCAAGCAACTGGGCCTGGGTGAAGTGGGCGTCTGCATCTTTCTCATGGTCAGCGGTTTTGTGGTTCCCTTCAGTCTGTCCAGTTATCCGGTAAGACCGGTTTCTACCTTTGTGATACACAGGTTCTTCCGCTTGTATCCAGCCTATTGGTTGTCTGCCATTCTTGGTTTGATTTTTGTCTGGTGGCGTTTTGGCAGCCAGCATGGCGGCAATGAAATTAACTGGCTGATGTTCTTTGCCAACCTCACGATGTTTCATGCCTTTTTCGGCATAGAAAACATCATAGGCTCATACTGGACGTTAACACTGGAACTCTTGTTTTACCTTACTTGCATCTACCTGTTTACCCGCAACAAACTGACGTCGATAAAAAGCATTAGCCTGTTTTTTTTCAGCTTGCTGATACTGCGTGAAGTATTACGCCATGTCCCCTATATTTCGGGTTATCACTGGAATGTCTTCTCTTGCATGCGTTATACCGGCTATATGTTTTTTGGACTTTTATACCGGGAATGGCTGCTCAATGATGACAAGACTGCCGGGAAAAATGCCCTCATCATTCTGGCGCTGACCTATGTGTCCTTCGCTGGCAAGGACATCGTGCGGATGTGGAGCTTGCAGGCCGAGTATCTGAAAACACCGATGACGCAATTCACGGCGATCGCGATCTTTGTATTGGCCACGACCATCTGCAAGATCCACGGGAAGCTGGGCAATTTTTTGGGGAAGATCAGCTACTCCATGTATCTGTTCCACCCGGTCATTTTTTACCCGCTATACACTTATTTCTGGATAGGCTTGCCACCCGCCATACAAGCCCACCCCCACTTGTTTTTCTTGCTGTCGGCAATCTTGACGATATTGTTTTCTTACTTCAGTTATCGCTGGATAGAGAATCCAGCGATCAACTACGGCAAGCAAATCACAAGACAACGCAATGCCCGTCTGTCTGCAACGCCGCATGAATTACTTCTTGCGCAGGCGGAACACGGCCAGGCTACCACGTAAATTGGGTAGCCAGGTTACTGGCCGGCCCTCGTGCAGGGCCACGCATTCCAGTACTTCCAAACCGACTTCATTGGCAAGGTCAGAAAAATCATAGATAGTCGCGCAGCGTACATTCGGTGTGTCATACCATTCATAGGGCAATGATTTTGATACTGGCATCTTGCCGCGCAATAAGGCAGTGCGGTGCGGCCAGTAACCAAAATTGGGGAAAGAGACTATCGCCTCGCGCCCTACCCTGGCGATATCACGCAGCAAGGGTTCGACATGCTTCATCATCTGCAACGAATTTAAACACATGACAGTATCGAAGGCATTGTTTTCAAACATGCCCAGGCCATTTTCCATATCCTGCTGTATTACATTGACCGCGCGCGTGGCGCAAGCGAGGACCTTGTCATCGGCGATTTCTATGCCATAACCGCTGCATTGTTTGTCGCTTTGCAGATAATCCAGCATGACGCCATCACCACAGCCGACGTCGAGTACTTGTGCCTGCGGCTTGATCCAGTGCGCGATGAAAGCCAGGTCTGGGCGCAAGACGTTTAATTCAGAAAAATTCATGCTGCGGCTCCCAATAATTCGGCTTGTAATTCTGCATCGATACGCTGGTAGTAAGCGGCGATCAGATTCAGATAACGCGAGTCATCCAGCAGGAAAGCATCATGGCCATGCGGCGCATCAATTTCTGCATAAGTGACTGTGCGCTTGTTACTGACCAAAGCCTTGACGATTTCACGGCTGCGCTCAGGTGAAAAACGCCAGTCAGTCGTAAACGAAGCGAGCAGGAACTTGGCCTTGGTATGTGCCAGTGCCTTGGCCAGGTCACCATCGGTATGACGGGCCGGATCAAAATAATCGAGCGCCTTGGTGATCAGCAGATAGGTATTCGCATCGAAATAATCAGAGAACTTGTCGCCCTGATAGCGCAGATAAGATTCGATTTCGAAATCCACGCCATAGCCAAACTGATAGTCGCCACCTTTCAGGTCGCGGCCAAATTTTTCTGCCATGTCATCGTCAGACAGATAAGTGATATGGCCTATCATGCGCGCCACCCGCAGGCCGCGACGCGGCACCACATTGTGGGCATAAAAATCGCCACCATGAAAATCAGGATCAGTCAAAATTGCCTGACGTGCCACATCATTGAAGGCAATATTCTGTGCCGAGAGTTTGGGGGTGGAAGCCACCACCACACAATGCCGCAGACGATCTGGATACAAGATACTCCAGGCCAGCGCCTGCATGCCACCGAGTGAGCCCCCCATGACGGCGGCAAATTGCGTGATGCCAAGCCGGTCTGCCAGCCTGACCTGGGCATTGACCCAGTCTTCCACTGTCACGACAGGGAAATCTGCACCATATGGTTTGCCGGTGGCGGGATTGGTGTGCATGGGGCCAGTGGAACCAAAACAGGACCCCAGATTATTGACACCGATGACAAAAAACTTATTGGTATCGACTGGTTTGCCCGGCCCGACCATATTGTCCCACCAGCCCACATTCTTGGGTTCATCGGCATACACGCCAGCCACGTGGTGGGAGGCATTCAGGGCGTGACAGATCAGGACTGCATTGGATTTATCGGCATTCAGGCTGCCATAGGTTTCCACCATCAGGGTGTAGCCCGCAATTGAGGTGCCGTTTTGTAAGGCCAAAGGCTCATCGAATAGAAACGCTTGTGGCGTGACGATGCCAACTGATCCAGGTAAGGATGACATACACTCTTCCATCGGGATTAAACCCGTTATCAAAAAACTCAGGAAGGCTAAAAGGTGGGCTGAATGTGATGGGGGGAAAGCTGCATTCAAGCTCGCTTTAGCCGTATTTATCATTCGGGATATTTTCCGAACCGCGCCCGCAAGCTGATTTTCAAATCGGCGCAATAGATGAAGGATAAACCAAGTCTGGCACCGAGGTCAAACCCCGGTGCCAGGACTGTAAGTATTTTTAATGCAAAGTAGGCAATTGTGCACCCATCGCCGCCAGGGTTTCCCGTATGGTCACCGAGTCATAGCTGCGCAGGATTTTTTTCACATGGCCTTGCAGGGTATCGAGTCGGGTGTTCAGGATCTCTTGCTTGATTTCTGGCAGCAAAGCCGCAGGCATCGATAATTCACGGAAACCCATGCCCGCCAACAGGCGTGTCAGGCGTATATCGCCCGCCATGCCACCACAAATCGAGACTGGTATGCCCGCCCTGTCACCTGCCGTGATGATCATTTGCAAAAGTTGCAAAATCGCCGGGTGCAGATCATCGTATAGATGAGCGACTTCATGATCTGCCCTGTCGATCGCCAGCGTGTACTGGATCAAATCATTGGTACCAACAGACAGGAAATCGAGTTTTTTGACAAACATGGGCAGCGACAAGGCTGCCGCCGGGATTTCTATCATGGCACCTACGGCAATCTCTGCATCAAAGTCCTTGCCTTCCTTGCGCAGCTCGGTCTTGGCCTGTTCTATCATGGCCAGGGTCTGGTCTATTTCAAAACCATGGGCCATCATCGGTATCAGTATCTTGACCTTGCCAAAAGCCGAGGCACGCAAGATGGCGCGCAATTGCGTCAGGAATAATTGCGGCTCAGCCAGGCAATAGCGTATGGCGCGCAAACCCAGCGCCGGATTGAGGATATTGTGCTCGGTCGTGTCCAGCGGTTTGTCAGCACCCACATCCAGCGTGCGTATAGTCACTGGCCTGCCCTTCATGCCTTGTACGGCAGTGCGGTAGGCTTCAAACTGTTCTTCTTCTGTAGGCAGCTTGTGTTGCTGGCCACTGCTTTCCATGAACAAAAACTCTGAGCGGAACAAACCTACTCCACTGGCACCAGCTTCCAGTGCATGGGCGGCATCTTGCGGCAATTCTATATTTGCCAGCAAAGTGATCTCGACACCATCCTGTGTAATAGCCGGTGTTTTCTTGAGTTTGTGGAGTTTTTTCCTGGCCTTGGCCAGTATTGCCTGACGTTCGCGATATTGCTCAAGCACCAGACTGCTAGGTGCAACGATGACTACACCGGCATCACTGTCGATGATGAGCCAGTCATCCTGTTCTATCAGACGTGACGCATTGCCCATGCCAACCACCGCCGGTATCCCCAGGCTGCGCGAAACGATGGCAGTATGGGAATTGTGTCCGCCTTCATCGGTGACGAAGCCCGTAAAAGCCACATCACGGAATTGCATCATGTCAGCCGGTGAAATATCCCTGGCGACGACGATCATATTGGCATTGCGTTCATCGATGCCTTCCGAGCGCACTGCGCTACCAGCAGTACCCGTCAAGACCTTGAGTACGCGCTCTGCCACTTGCTGGATATCGGCCTTGCGTTCACGCAGGTAATCATCTTCGATCTCATCGAACTGGGCAGATAATTCGTCGATCTGGCTGACCAGTGCCCATTCGGCATTGTAGTGACGGGTACGGATGATATCGAGTGGTGCTTCCGAGATCATGGGATCAGACAGGATCAGCACATGCACGTCAATGAAAGCGCCAAGTTCAGTCGGCGCATCTGCTGGCAAATCTGACCAGATCGCCTGTAATTCTTTATGTACCTGGGCAATGGCCAATTGCAATCTCTGCACTTCGGCTTCGATCTGCTCTTGACCTACCAGATAGTGTTGTACATCCAGCGCCGCGGGCCGCAGCAAGTGGGCGCGCCCGATTGCTATACCGCGTGAAACGGGGATGCCTTGCAGTGTAAAAGATGCCATGCTGTGTCCCCCAAAAATACTTTATCTTCGGGCGTTGTCATCTAACCGCCCTGTCTTATTCTGTAGTGTAACAATCCAGTGTACCGATGTAGCGCCAAGCTTAAGACCATATGCAAGGGTATGCATATTTTTGCTGATTCAATCAAAGAAGGACAAGGTAAACGAATAGGGTCAAAACAACAATCAGAAATATGTTGCGATATGTTGCCAATGAGGTTGCCAATGAGGTCGCCGATGATGTTGCCAATAAGCTTACCAACGAGCTTGCGAATGAAACTACCAATGATCTTGCCTTTGTTTCGCAGAGAAATGCCGCTTGCAAAAGCATCATTGTTCATCATCGCAAATGATAGATCATGCTCGATTAACTCTCATTTATTCGCGCTCATTTTCTCTTTATTCACCCTCACCAAACTTGTCATTGATCAGCGCTTGTATGGCATCGAAACAGGCTTGCTCATCGGCCCCATCGGTCTCCAATAACACTTTGCTACCCTTGCCCGCTGCCAGCATCATGACACCCATGATGGACTTGCCATTGACGCGGCGACTATTGCGGGTCAGCCATACTTCTGCCTTGAATTTGCTGGCAGTCTGGGTAAATTTTGCCGATGCGCGTGCATGCAAACCCAGCTTGTTGATGATTTCAATTTCTTGTTGGATCATGCTTCACTTTCTTTCTTATTAATTGGGTGACAGGCGCACACGATTATCGAGACGGATGGCACCATTCTGGCCACCGGCCAAGGCCATCTCCACTACGACATCCAGCACATCACTGCGATAAGTTATCGCCCGCAACAACATGGGCAGGCTGATGCCAGCAATGATGGCCACCCGGTCAGGGTCGCCCAGTTGCCTGCAGCAATTTGAAGGCGTACCGCCCATGACATCGGTGATGACCAGCACGCCGGAACCATCGTCCAGACGCTGCACGGCTTCACGCGCCAGGCGATTGACTTCATCAATATTCTGGTCGGCGATGACATCTATCGCTTCAAAACGCTCGGGCATGCCACGAAATACGTGGGCTGCAGCCTGCATAAAAGCCGTACCCAGAGGTGCATGCGTCATTAAAAGTATGCCAACCATCGTTCTTTAACTCTCTTTTGGCGGCCAGCGCCGGTCGCCATCTTTCATTTATGTAATCTGCGAACGCTAAGCGTAAATTCAAGCTGCGAATTTACGCTGCGAATTTAAGCTGCTAACTCAAGCCGCAATTGCTGTTTCCAGGGCATCAATAAACATGCCAGCGACATTAAAGCCTTTTTGCTGGGTAATTTCCTGGAAGCAGGTAGGGCTGGTCACGTTGACCTCTGTCAAGTTCGCGCCAATAACATCTAATCCTACCAGCAACAGGCCTCTTTGATACAGTTCGGGTGCCAAAGTCTGCGCAATCTCAAGATCACGGGCCGACAATTCCTGCGCCACACCAAGTCCACCTGCCGCCAGGTTGCCCCTGACTTCCCCATTTTGCGGGATACGTGCAAGGGCAAATGGCACGACCTTGCCACCGATCAGCAATATCCTTTTGTCACCATGGACAATTTCCGGGATATAACGCTGCACCATGATGGTACGGCTGCCATTCACCGTCAGCGTCTCAATGACAGAACCCAGATTCATGCCATCTTCACGAATACGGAAAATACCGGTGCCGCCCATGCCATCCAGTGGCTTGAGGATGATGTCCTGATGTTCTTTATGGAAAACGCGGATACGTTGCTCATCGCGCGTCACCAGGGTCGGTGCAGTAAACTGGCTGAACTGGGCGATGCTGAGCTTTTCATTATGATTGCGGATCGCTGCCGGTTTATTGAACACCCGCGCACCCTGCTGCTCTGCCAGTTCCAGCAAATAAGTCGCGTAGATATATTCCATATCAAATGGCGGGTCTTTGCGCTGCAGAACGGCATCAAAAGCACTTAGCGGCAGTGATTCAGGCTCGGCCAGCCTGAACCAGTTCTGGCTATCGCCGGTCAGGGTGATGCGGCTGATATTGGCAATCACCTTGCCACTTTCCAGCGCCATATCATCCGGGCCAAAGGCATAGATCGCATAGCCACGCTTGTCTGCCTCCACCATCATGGCGTAAGTGGAATCCTTATACGTCTTGAAGTGCGACAGTGGGTCGGTCAAGAAAGCGATTTTCATGGATGTGCTCAATATTTTTGGCTAAATAATAATCAATAAACCTCAGGGTTTGGATCTGTCTTTTCCAGTTCCAGTGACGCTGCCAGCAAAGCCAGGCGCGCTACGACACCATACATGTAAAAACGATTTGGTGCTGCCGTACCCGGTTTTGCCTTCATGTCTGGCACTGCATGTTGCTGGGCGAAGGCCAGCGGCACGAAATGCATGCCGGGCGCATTAAGGTTTTCATCGACGCCACGGTCTTCATGCACGCGATAGAAACCACCGACCACATAACGGTCTATCATGTAGACCACAGGCTCAGCCACGGATTCATTGATTTGTTCGAAGGAATAAACCCCTTCCTGCACGATGACATCCCGCACTTCCATGCCATCTTTGATGACTGACATTTTATTGCGCTGCTTGCGATTGAGGTCGCGCACTTCGCTGGAATCATGCACCGTCATGATGCCCATGCCATAAGTCCCGGCATCGGCCTTGACGATGACAAAGGGTTTTTCCTTGATGCCGTATTCCTTGTATTTTTTACGTATCTTGGCGAGTATGGTATCTACCGCAGCCACCAGCGTATCTTCACCGCTGCGGTCATGGAAATTGATATCCTTACACTTGGTAAAGAAGGGGTTCAGCATCCACGGGTCGATATCGACCATCTTGGCGAATTTCTTGACCACTTCATCATAGGCGTGAAAGTGATTGCTCTTGCGACGCAAAGCCCAGCCTGCATGCAGGGGCGGCAGCAAGGTTTGCTCATTGAGCTCTTCCAGTATTGCCGGTATGCCTGCCGACAAATCATTGTTCAACAAGATAGTGCAGGGGTCGAAATTCTTCAGACCCAGGCGACGGCCATTGGCTGAGCGCTCCAGCGGCTCCAGTATCAACTGGCTGCCATCCGGCAAATCGATAGGCGTTGGTTCTGTGATATCTGCCGACAGCGAACCCAGGCGCACATTTAAGCCGGTCTGGCGGAAAATCTGCATCATGCGGGCAATGTTTTGCAAATAAAACACATTGCGGGTATGACTTTCAGGGATTACCAGGAGGTTTTTAGCATCCGGGCAATATTTTTCTATGGCGGCCATAGCCGCTTGCACAGCCAATGGCAGCATCTCTGATGCCAGATTATTAAAACCGCCGGGGAATAAATTGGTATCGACAGGGGCCAGCTTGAAACCGGCATTGCGCAAATCGACAGAGCAATAAAATGGCGGGGTATGCTCCTGCCATTCCAGACGGAACCAGCGTTCTATCGCAGGTGTGGCTTCGAGTATCTTTTTTTCAAGATCGAGCAGGGGGCCGTTGAGAGCGGTGACGAGATGCGGAACCATAAAGACCTTTTGGAGAGCAAGCTGTTGCCAAAATTGAACGCCGACCTCAGCGCCACAGGCAAATCATGACTTGATAAGCTTGGGATGAAATCCCGGTAATCAAGTCGGAATTTCCCCAGGCTACACAAAAAAAATCAGTCCGACTTGGCTAAAAGCTCAAAATGTTCAACCACGGGGGCACTGGCAAAATACGGGCCAACGATGGCACGCCATTCTGCAAAGGCCGCCGACTCGCGAAAATCGACAGTATGATTTTCCAGCGTTGCCCAATGTATCATCAGCAGATAACGCTCTGGCGACTCTATACCCTTTTGCACCTTGAAACCCAGGAAACCCTGGGCATGGCGTATCACTTCATCAAGACCACGCTGTATGGCGATATCAAATTCGGCTTGCTTGCCGGCTTGTATGCGTATATCGGCTAATTCCAAAATCATATTTACCTCAGAATAATAAAAGTATGCATCCTTGCTGCTTATTTGTTGTTCATGTCAGGCCTTAAACCAGACCCCTGTCACTCAATTCTTTCTTGATATAAGCATAAAACACCGGAGCGGCGACGACACCCGGGACACCAAACAGGGTTTCCATAACGAGGATGGCGGTCAGTAATTCCCAGGCTCTGGCATTTACTTGCGCACCGATGATGCGTGCATTCAAAAAGTATTCTGCCTTGTGGATGACGATCATGAATACCAGAGAAGCAATCGCCACATTCAGGGATTGTGATAAACCGACAATCACGATAACGGTATTGGAAATAATATTACCTGCCACAGGTATCAAACCCGCCAGGAAAGTAATGGCGATCATGGTCTTGGTGAGTGGCAGGTGTACGCCAGCCATAGGCAGGATGGCTGCCAGGTAAAACGCCGTAAATACAGTATTGATCAGGGAAATCTGTAGCTGGGCGAAGACGATTTTATGAAAAATCTGACCCAGGTTGCTGATGCGGTGCTGCATGGCCGCAGCAAAGGGTTTGTGATTACTATCGCCGGTGGCATCCCTGAGGGCTATCATGCTGCCTATGATCATGCCGAGCAATAAATGCACGATCAGGTGACCCGCTTCTGGCACTATCTGTTTCGCCTCACCTGCATGCTCACGCAACCAGGAGGTCATCATTTCTCTTAATGCCTCGACATCTTCCGGCAAGTTAGTACTTATCCATTCGGGTAATTGATGACGTGAAGCCTCGATAATATCCGCCAGTTTTTGCAACAGGCTCTGCAAGTTGCCAGCATCACTGCGCAAGAAGGCATGAATTGCCCATCCCAGGATGATGAGCCCGGTAATCAGCAAAAAGGATAAAAAAACCACGGCGATCATGCGCGGTTGCTTGTGTTTGAAACGTAAAGCAATCGCCGGTGCCAATACATGGATGATGGAAAACACCAGCAAGCCGGAAAACAGCGCTACCAGCAAACCGGCCTTTAACACCAGAAACAGGGCAATGCCCATAAGAATATAAGACGCATATACAGAAGGCGTCAGTGCCGGAGTACCTAAGAGAGATTTACCCTTCATTTCAACACCCCGCTCAAGCCAACCACGGCACCCAGCATCAAGGCAATTGCTGCCACGGAAGAAATCAAAAAGCCGGTGGAGCGTTTGCTGGCATCCTTGAGATAAGCCAGGGCGTAGATAATTCGTCCAAATAACCAGACTAGTCCCAGCAGGGCGGCCGGTATGTCACCGCTCCAGATTGCGCATAGCCACAGGGCCGGGAAAAAAAAGACCATTTGCTCCACTGTATTTGCCTGCACCCGCATGGCACGCAAAAATTCAGGGGGGCCATCCATGGCAGGTGCCGGGACCTTGTGCACATTACGCATGCGACCAACTATAATTACATTCCAGATATACATGCAGAGTACGGCAAGTGTCAGCCAGGATGTCCATTGCAAGTGCATAAATTCTCCAGTAGAGATGAGGGGCATGAAAGCCCTAAATGAGGCTGATGATGAAAAGTACAAGAATAGAGTACCAAAAGTACACTGAAACAGACACTTACATTTTCATGTCTTCTTTTTTCAGGCACGGGCGTTATATACACACTAGCGACACACCAGCGACACATTAGCACGCATTAATTACTAATTAGTACTCATAGACAAGCATACATACACACACTATCACAGGACAGATACAAAAATACTCAGAACCCAAGCGCCCGTTTTTATCGCATGTAAACCAGAGGCCTAGGTTATGTTTATCGCAAGATCCATATTGAAAGAGGTAAAAAAAATGAAATTGTCATTCCAAAATTTTTCCAAGGCAGCGTCCTTACTGGCATTTGCTGCTGTGATTCCTGCTGCTTATGCGGCAGATTTTGAAGATTATGCCCGCGTGGTCAGCGTCACCCCGCAAGTTGAACAGGTGAACGTACCACGTCAGGAATGCCGTACCGAATACGAAACCAGCCAACGCAATTACCCACGCCAGCAGCAACAGGCTGAACGCAGCAATGGCGGTGCCATCATAGGTGGCCTGGCCGGTGGTTTGCTGGGTAGCCAGGTCGGCGGCGGTAATGGCCGTATTGCTGCGGCTGCCGTTGGTGCAGTCACAGGTGCGATCGTTGGTGACCGTGTCGATAACAATGGCAATAACGGCAACAATTATAATAACCAGCCTGTCTATGAAAGCCGTCCTGTACGCCAGTGCCGCAATATAGACAGCTGGGAAACCCGTAACAATGGCTATGCCGTGACCTATGAGTACCACAACCGTACTTATACTTCCGTCATGCCTTATGACCCAGGTTCACGCCTGCGTATCCATGTGTCATTGACGCCACGTCCTTGAAAAAATTAAGCTTGATCTCCCCTTCAAATGCCGCTTTTAGCGGCATTTTTTTATTAAAACCAGAAAAATCCCTGCGCAACGCGCAAAATCCTGCCACCCTGTCTACAATATCGATGCAATATTGGCATTTTGCAGACACGCATGCGCAAAAATACAAAAAGAACCCGGCAAAACCGGTTCACGCCTGTGCGCTCGCCATCAAATTGACCAGAATTTGCATGGGTTTATAGTATTATCTTGCGGCAAACCTCACGCTCATACTCCGTCTATCATTCATGCAAACAATGTTAAAAAAATACGGTCTGCTGCTATGGCTATCCCTGATACTGATCGCAGGTTTTGTGTCCACGACCGTGGCATCTTTTGTGGTTTCGCGTGATGCCATACAACAAGGTATTTCCGAGCAAACCCTGCCCATCACTGGCGACAATGTCTATTCTGAAATCCAGAAAGATATCCTGCGCCCGGTTTTTGTCTCTTCGCAGATGGCGCACGATACTTTTTTGCGTGACTGGATCATCAATGGTGAAGAGGACAAGGACCAGATCGTCAAATACCTGAAGGAAATCAAGCAAAAAAACCGTGCGATCTCCAGTTTCCTGGTGTCCGATCAAAGCCACAATTATTATCATGCCGACGGTGTCCTGAAGACCATCAGCGATACCGAGCCGCGTGATCAGTGGTTCTTCCGCGTACGTAGTCTGAAAAGCGATTATGAAACCAATGTCGATGCAGACATGGCTAATCGCGATACCATGACCATTTTCATCAATTACCGCATCCTGGATTATTCTGGCAAGTTTATCGGTGTCACAGGCATAGGCATGACACTGGACACCATGAAAACCCTGATAGACAACTATCAGACGCGCTTTCACAGGAATATTTTTTTCGTTGACCAAAAAGGCAATATTGCCCTGGCTGGCAATAATATGAAAAAAATACGCAGCAATTTAAATGAGATGCCAGGCCTCGCCAGTCTGTCGCAGCAAATTCTGGCTAACCGCAAGAGCGAATCCCAGCATCTCGAATACAAGGCAGATAACGAAACCATACTCGTCAATGCACGTTTCATCCCTGAGCTGGGTTGGCATTTGCTGGTGGAACAGGAAATTGGGGGTGAGATCAAACCCCTGCATAATATCTTCCTCATCAATATCGCCATCAGTGCAGGCATCACCCTGGTCATCCTGACGATTTTGTTACTGACCGTCAGGCGTTACCAAAGGCGCCTGGAAAAATCAGCATCCACCGATACCCTGACAAATTTGCTGAATCGTCAGGCTTTTGATTTTGTCTTCCAGCAAGCCCTGCTCGATAGCGAACGTTCGCGCCAACCCATGTGTGTGGTCTTGCTGGATATCGATTTTTTCAAGAAGGTCAATGACAAGCAAGGTCATCTGGTGGGTGACCATGTGCTCAAGGAAATCGCCCTGATCTCCAAGCGTTCACTGCGTGAAAGCGACATCATATGCCGCTGGGGTGGAGAAGAATTTTTGGTCCTGCTGAAAAATTGTACCCTGGAAAAAGCCACTTCGATTGCCGAGAACCTGCGCAATACCATTGCCAATAATGACTTTTCGCGCACTACTGACCTGACCCGCACCCGCCTGTCGATTACCGTCAGCATGGGCGTGGCCGAATGCAAGGATAAGGAAAGTGAAACCAGCGTATTTGAACGGGCTGACCTGGCGCTGTACCAGGCCAAGGAAAATGGCCGTAACAGCGTTTATTTTTCTGAGTGAGGATTACGCGTAGCCGCCAGGTCTATGGTCGGCTGCGTGAATGCCTGATACAAGTCCCCGGCCTGCAGATCCCAGTCGCTGAGTTTTTTTTGCTGTAAGGCGACGGTCTGCATATCACCGCGCGCAATAGGGCCAGTCAGGGCAGCCTGTGTACCGAGGGCGAAGACGTTCTCCAGGGTCTGCCTTGCCAGCGGTGCCGCCATCTTTTGCGCGATCTCTGCCGGGATGCCTGCCGCCTGGTAAGTGCGCAGGGCGACCTCCATCAAAGTCACCAGATAATTGCTGGCAAACACAGAGCCAGCGTGATACAGCAATTTATTGTCTGCCTGGATGATCACAGTCTCTGCGCCTATGGCTTGCAAGGCAGGTATCAGCAATGCCAGCGCAGCCTCATCCCCTTCCAGGCTGCATATCGTCCCTGCAAATTGTTCTGCCAGCAAATCAACATTGGCAAAACTGCGCACAGGATGGACACTGGCAACAGCCGCACCAGTCTGCCTGGCAAGCTGCAATTCCGTCGATGCCTTGGCCCCACTGCAATGAAAAATGACGCTGCCAGCCTTCAGCAAACCGGCCTCAGCCAGTTGCTGGCAGACACTGGCGATCTGGTCATCACTGACTGTCAGCATGGTGACGTCAGCAGGTTGGAGCTCCGAAATACCATCCACAGCCTGCGCTGCGTCCAGCCAGGCTACTGCATCGCTGGCACTGGCCAGTGTACGATTCAAGACCTGTTGTAGAACAAACTGCTGTTGGCGCTGGAAATTTTTTGCCAGTACCTTGCCCACCTTACCGGCACCAATGAGATTCAGGGTCTTCATGCTTCATTCTTCCGGGAAACGGCGCAAGCCCTCGAGGTTGAGGATAGTAATGCCACCATAATCCACACTCAGCAAGTTTTTCTTTTCCAGCAGTTGCAAAGCCTGGTTGGCTCGCTGGCGCGAAACGCTGGAGATATAACCGATTTCTTCCTGCGATATCTGGATTTGCATACTGCCACCATCTTTCAGACCCGGATTCAGGTAAGGATGAAACATGGCGGCCAGGCAACGGGCGACG
Source organism: Undibacterium sp. Di27W (assembly GCF_049340345.1). Taxonomy (NCBI): domain Bacteria; kingdom Pseudomonadati; phylum Pseudomonadota; class Betaproteobacteria; order Burkholderiales; family Oxalobacteraceae; genus Undibacterium; species Undibacterium sp. Di27W. The sequence continues at coordinate 48,188 of NZ_JBMPOS010000014.1, forward strand.
CGGGTATCCGGGTCCAGCATGCGGTCATATTCAACCAGGGAGATAAAAAAGCCCAGACGTTCATTCAATTGATGCAAGAGAAAACGGTTAAACGGGATACTGTTATCCAGCAAATAGCTAAAGGTAGTGCGCGACATATAGGCGACGCGGGTGTCGCGCAGTGCCACCACATCATAGCGGCGCGGCTCGGTCTTCAGCAAGGAGCCTTCACCAAACCAGCCACCTGCCAGCATGCAGCTGAAGGTCACGATCTTGCCATCGGGCGAGCTACTGCTCATCTTCAAAAAGCCATCGATGACACCCATCCAGTAATCTACCGTGTCGCCCTTGCGACAGACATAGCCACCGGCAGGAATGAAACGCTCGACGACTTCATCTTCCACCTTTTGCATATGCTCTGCAGAAAGCATGCTGGCCCACAGGGACTTGGCAAACCGCTCTTTAGGGTCGCTGATTTTTTTTGTCATATTTGTGCAACGCACCACAGATAATTGGGTCAATTTTTCAGATTGTCGGTCGAATGACAACCACCACCCCCTGAAGGGTCTACTATCGCTTCAACAAAAAGAATTACGGAGACATTGTAAGCGACTTGCCACCTGCAGCGAAGACTGTAGCAGGCCCGCTGCCAGATAGTGCGCATCTCGCCGCGACAAGGCCTACCGTAAAGATTTCCCTCTGTTGATGCAAGTATTAAGTGTAATTTAGTACGTAAGTATGCAGTAAGCAGGGATGAGGACACTCACAATAAATAAGCCCCCAACAATAGGCTGGCGGAGACATGAAACAAAAAGAAGCAGCGAATTCGACTTTTCCCCGCTTGTTATTACAGCATGGGAAAACACGGCCACAACATCCGGCTTTCCGCGAAAAAGACCTGGGTATCTGGCAAACCTGGAACTGGCAGCAAGTCAATGCCGAGGTGCGCGCCCTCGCCTGCGGCCTGGCGGCGCAAGGCTTTAAACGCGGCATGAACCTCGCCATCATCGGCGACAACCGCCCACGCCTGTACTGGGCCATGGCTGCTGCGCAATGCCTGGGTGGCATCCCTGTGCCCCTGTATCAGGATGCACCGGCTGCCGACATGGCCTATGTACTGGAAAATGCCGAGATCGTCTTCGCCGTCGTCGAAGACCAGGAACAAGTCGACAAACTGCTGGAAATCAAACAGCAGTATGCAGGCATACAACATATCGCCTTTGATGATGACCGCGGCATGCGCCATTATCACCAGCCTGAGCTGACCTCCTATGCTGCCCTGCAAGAATTAGGGCGCGCTTTTGATATCGCCCATCCTGATTTTTTCATGAAAGAAGTGGAACTGGGCCAGCCTGACGATACGGCTGTCATGTTGTATACCTCAGGCACTACCGGCAAACCCAAGGGGGTCTGCCAGTCACACCGCTCTTTCATGACAGCCGCCATGGGCGGCATGGAATTTGATGCACTCACCGCAGGCGAAGATATTTTGTCTTACCTGCCCATGGCCTGGGTAGGTGACCATTTATTTTCCTTCGCCCAGGCCATGGCCGCTGGCTTCACCGTAAATTGCCCGGAATCCAGCGAAACCGTGATGACAGACTTGCGCGAAGTAGGCCCCACTTATTATTTTGCCCCACCGCGTGTGTTTGAAAACATGCTGACCACGGTCATGATACGCATGGAAGATGCGGGTACAATCAAGCGCAAACTGTTTGCCCATTTCATGGACCTGGCGCGCCGTGTTGGTTCTGACATACTCGATGGCAAAGCAGTCAGCGGTATGGACCGCTTGCAATATGCCTTAGGCAATCTGCTGATTTATGGCCCGCTGAAAAACGTGCTTGGCTTATCGCGTGTGCGCGTGGCCTACACTGCCGGTGCCGCTATTGGACCTGACCTGTTCCGCTTTTATCGTTCCATCGGCGTCAATCTCAAGCAGTTATATGGTTCAACTGAAACCTGTGCCTATGTCTGCCTGCAACCTGATGGCAAGATCAAGTTTGATAGCGTAGGCGCTGCCGCACCCGGCGTTGAAGTCAAGCTCGCGCCAAATGGGGAAGTGCTGGTCAGGTCAGATGCCATGCTCACGGGTTACTACAAGCGCCCCGATGCAACGGCAGAAGTCATGGATGAACAGGGTTATTTCCACACCGGTGATGCGGGCATCTTTGACCAGGATGGTCATCTGAAAATCATCGACCGCGCAGCCGATGTAGGCAAGATGAAACAGGGCGATATTTTTGCGCCCAACTACATAGAAAACAAACTCAAGTTCTTCCCCTTCATCAAGGAAGCCGTGGCCTTTGGCCACGAGCGTGACACGGTTTGTGCCTTCATCAATATCGATATGGAAGCGGTCGGCAACTGGTCAGAAAGACGTGGCATAGCCTATTCTGGCTATACCGACCTGGCAGCCAAGGCCGAGACTTATCAATTGATACTGTCGTGCATAGAAAAAGTGAATGCGGATCTCGCCAGTGAAGACTTGATGGCGGGCACGCAGATACACCGCTTTCTGGTGCTGCACAAAGAACTCGATCCCGATGATGATGAGCTGACCCGTACCCGCAAAGTCAGGCGTAAATTCATAGCGGAAAAATATGCGGTATTGATAGATGCCCTGTATTCAGAAAAACGCTCGCAATTCATAGAAACCCTGGTCAAGTTTGAAGATGGCCGCCAGGGCAAAGTCAGTGCCGATTTGCATATCAGCGATGTCAAAACATTTTCTGCCCAAAAGCTGGCTGCATAAGGAAATATATAAATGGCAGACAATAGAAAAATCGGTGAAGTCATCCTGGACTTGCAAGGCATCTCTCTGGCCTTTGGCGGCGTCAAGGCCTTGACGAATATTTCCTTCAACGTCAGGGAACATGAAATACGCGCCATCATAGGCCCGAATGGTGCAGGCAAAAGCTCCATGCTGAATGTTATCAATGGTGTGTATCGTCCACAGCAGGGTGACATTACTTACCGCGGCCAGCATCGCAAGGACATGAATACCTATGCGGCAGCAAAGAGCGGTATCGCCAGGACTTTCCAGAACATCGCCCTGTTTAAAGGTATGAGCGTGCTCGACAATATCATGACGGGCCGCAACCTGAAAATGAAATGCAATTTCCTCATGCAGGCTCTGTACTGGGGCCCCGCCCAAAAAGAAGAAATTGCCCACCGTGAAAAGGTGGAAGAAATTATCGACTTCCTGGAAATCCAGCATATACGCAAGATACCGGTAGGCCGTCTTTCCTACGGCTTGCAAAAACGCGTAGAACTGGGCCGTGCGCTGGCAGCTGAACCCGAGATTTTATTGCTGGATGAACCCATGGCGGGCATGAACGTCGAAGAAAAACAGGACATGAGCCGCTTCATTCTTGACGTCAATGACCAGCTGGGCACTACCATCGTTTTGATTGAACATGATATGGGCGTAGTCATGGATATCTCAGACCGTGTGGTCGTACTCGACTACGGCAAGAAAATCGGTGACGGCACACCTGCGGAAGTGCTGGCGAACCAGGAAGTGATTAATGCTTACCTTGGTGTGGCGCATTGAGGATCGAAATCTTTAAAACCATTAACCACAGAGACACGGAGACACAGAGAAAAGCACTGAGAAAATCAAAGACTGAATGTGAGAGGAATTTCTCATGTTTTTCCTCTGTGTCTCTGTGCCTCTGTGTTGAGAGGTCTCCTTTGATCACCCCAGTCATTCGCGCAAGTTGATGTGAACAAGAGGTTGAAATGAATATCAGTTTTTTCTTTGAAGTGTTTATCGGTGGCTTGTTGTCTGGTGTGATGTATGCACTGGTGGCGCTGGGTTTTGTGTTGATTTACAAAGCCTCTGGTGTCTTCAATTTTGCGCAGGGGGCGATGGTGTTTTTTGCGGCTCTGACCTGTGTAGGCCTGACCGAGAAGTTTGAAATGTCCTTGTGGCTGGCGATACCGTTGACCATGCTGGTGATGGTGGCACTTGGTCTGGCAATTGAGCGCATAGTCTTGCGACCTCTGGTCAACCAGCCTGAGATTACCTTGTTCATGGCCACCATAGGCCTGACTTTTTTTATCGAAGGTCTGGCGCAATTATTGTGGGGTTCACAACCACACAAGCTGACATTGCCTATCGACGATGTGCCGATAGAATATCTGATGGAGAAGTTCAATATCCTGGTATCGCAATTCGATGTGATTGCTGCTTTGATCTGTGCCTTGCTGGTGACTGGTCTGGCCCTGCTATTCTCAAAAACCAAGATAGGCCGGGCCTTGCGTGCGGTGGCAGATGATCACCAGGCGGCGCTCGCAGTGGGTATTCCCTTGCAACAGATCTGGGGCATAGTCTGGGCCGTCGCTGGCTTTGTCGCCCTGGTTGCGGGCTTGCTGTGGGGTGCGCGTAATGGTGTGCAGTTTGCGCTGACCTTTGTGGCCTTGAAAGCCTTGCCGGTATTGATTTTGGGTGGTTTCACTTCCGTCCCCGGTGCAATTGTCGGTGGCCTGATTATCGGTGCATCTGAAAAACTGGCAGAAGTATATATAGGTCCATTGGTTGGTGGCGGCATAGAGGGCTGGTTCCCGTATGTGCTGGCATTGTTATTCCTGCTGGTCAGGCCAGAAGGCTTGTTCGGTGAAAAAATCATACGCCGGATTTAACGTCCTGCAGTTCAGCATAATCAAACGTTATTAGTAGAGGAAGAACAATGTTCTACCGTGAAGCAGGTCAGTTTAAAACAAGCTATCAGGCAGATAACCAGATTTTCCCGATACGGCAAGATCGTATCGGTATCGCCGTCGTCTTGCTTGCCGCATTTGTTGCTGTGCCAGGTCTGGCTACCGACTACGCATTTTCAGCAATCTTTATTCCCTTCCTGATTTTTTCACTGGCGGCACTGGGCTTGAATATCCTGACTGGCTATGCCGGGCAATTGTCGCTGGGTTCGGCAGCCTTCATGGCGGTGGGTGCTTTTGCCTCTTATAACTTTGTCTTGCGCATACCTGGCATTCCGGTCTTGCTGGCTTTTGTGCTGGGTGGTTTATCCGCTGCCATGGTGGGCATCGCCTTTGGTTTGCCCTCATTGCGCATACGCGGTTTTTATCTGGCGGCAGCGACGCTGGCAACCCAATTCTTTGTGGTCTGGTGCCTGACCAAGATACAGTGGTTTACCAACTACAGTTCTTCCGGCGTAATCACGGCGCAAGAGATGGTGATATTCGGTACTGCGATCAATACCCCGGTCAAAAAATACCTGCTGACCCTGACGGTGGTTTGCGTCATGGCCATGCTGGCCAAGAATATGGTGAGATCCAACGTAGGCCGTTCATGGATGGCAGTGCGTGACATGGACGTGGCGGCAGAGGTCATCGGCTTTCGCCTCATGCGCACCAAATTGCTGGCCTTTGCGGTGTCTTCGTTTTACTGCGGTATCGCCGGTGCCCTGTATGCCTATGCCTATCTGGGCACGGTGGAGCCTGAGGCGTATAACCTCGACCTGTCCTTCCGCATCCTGTTCATGATCATCATCGGTGGCGTAGGTTCCATACTCGGTTCTTTCCTGGGTTCGGCTTTTATCATCCTGCTGCCGATAGTCCTGAACCTGATTGCGCATGGCCTGTCTTTGCCGACCAATGTGGCATCGAACCTGGAACTCATGGTATTTGGCGCACTGATTATTTTCTTCCTGATTGTGGAGCCGCATGGCCTGGCGAGGTTGTGGCAGATTACCAAGGAAAAATTACGACTCTGGCCTTTCCCGCATTAAGTGAATACAAGTAGATGAGTACCGTTACTAAAGAGAGTTCATAATAAAGATGCTTCCGCTTGGTAAAAAATTTATACAAAGCGCTAGAAAAGCATCAGACAATATCCATCCAAAACCATAAGGAGACAATATGAAACTGCTTAAATCCCTGCTGATGGCCTCGGCAATCCTGGGGGCCGTCAATGCAGCCCAGGCGAATGATCAATTCATTCCCATTCTGTCCTATCGCGTGGGCCCGTATGCGGCGGGCGGTTCGGGCTTTTACGGCGGTGCGATTGATTACTTCAATCTCGTCAATGCCAAGGGTGGTTTGAATGGCGTCAAGATTTCATGGGAAGAATGCGAGACTGAATACAATGCCTCGCGCGGTGTCGAATGCTATGAGCGTCTGAAAAAAACCCAGGGCGGTGCCTCACTGGTAGAGCCATTGTCCACCGGTATTGCCTACGGCATTCTTGACCGTGTTGCGGAAGATAAAATTCCTTTGACGACGCTGGGCTATGGCCGTTCTGATGCGGCCAATGGCAAGGTCTTCCCTTACGTATTCCCACTGATCACCAGTTACTGGAACCAGGCTGCGGCCATGACCAAATATCTGGGCGACAAATCTGGTGGCCTGGACAAACTCAAGGGCAAGAAAATCGTCCATCTCTACCATGATTCTGCCTTTGGTAAAGAACCTATCCCGGTACTGGAAGCACAGGCCAAGCAATATGGCTTCGAACTCATCAAGATCCCGGTGGCCCATCCCGGCAATGAACAGCAATCGCAATGGCTGCAAATCCGCCAGGCCAATCCTGATTATGTGATCCTGTGGGGCTGGGGTGTCATGAATGCGGTAGCGATCAAGACTGCACAACGCAATGGTTATTCACGCGAAAAAATGCTGGGTGTCTGGTGGGCAGGTTCAGAAGAAGATGCGATCCCCGCTGGCGATGCAGCAAAAGGCTATACCGCGATGACCTTCAATACACCGGGCAATTACCCTGTGCTCGATGAAATCCGCAGCAAGGTGTATGCGGCTGGCAAAGGTAACCTCGGTGACAAGACCCGCGTCGGTTCTGTGTATCACATGCGCGGTGTGACTGCCGCTATCCTGTGGACAGAAGCCATTCTGAAAGCGCAGGAAAAATTCGGCAAGGGCAAGCTCATGACCTCCGAGCAAATCCGCTGGGGTTTTGAAAATCTGAATGTCGATGAAGCACGTCAAAAAGCTTTGGGTGCAATGGGCATGTTCCCGCCAGTCAAAACTTCCTGTGAAGATCATGAAGGTTCCGGTGCTGTCAAGGTACAGCAATGGACAGGTGATAAATGGAAAGCCATCACACCTAACTGGATCACTGGTGATAAGGCTTTGACACGCGCCATGCTGGAAGAGTCTTCCAACAAATATGCGGCTGAGAAAAAAATCACGCCTGCCTGTTTGAAGTAAGCGGTAAGCAGTAAAAGCGGAGGCCAGACTGTGCCTCCGCCCCCTTTGTACAAATCATTGCAGATCAAGATCATGAGCGTTCATAGCATCACGGCAGAAGCGGCAACGGCAGCAGCGACCGACATCGCCTATCTCAGCGTCAACAATATCGAAGTCATCTACGATCATGTGATCCTGGTGTTGAAAGGTATTTCCCTGCAAGTACCGCAAGGGAAAATCGTTGCCTTGCTGGGTGCCAATGGCGCGGGTAAATCAACCACGCTGAAAGCAATATCGACACTGCTGCGTAACGAGCGTGGCGATATTACCAAGGGCGATATTACTTTCCGCGGACAGCGGGTTGATCACCTGACGCCGAATGAACTGGTCAAGCGTGGTCTGTCACAAGTCATGGAAGGCCGCCACTGCTTTGGACATTTGACGGTAGAAGAAAACCTGCTGACCGGGGCCTACACGCGCAGCCTGTCACGCAGTGAACTCAAGGCTGAACTGGAGAAGGTGTATCACTACTTTCCGCGTCTGCGTGAACGCCGTCATTCGCAAGCTGGTTATACCTCAGGTGGTGAACAGCAGATGTGTGCGATAGGCCGCGCCCTGATGGCCAAGCCGTCGATGATCTTGCTGGATGAACCATCGATGGGCATAGCACCGCAACTGGTGGAAGAAATTTTCGAGATTGTCAAAAGTCTCAATGTGCAAGAAAAAGTATCTTTCCTGCTGGCCGAACAAAACACCAATGTCGCCCTGCGTTATGCCGACTTTGGCTACATCCTGGAAAACGGCAGGGTCGTCATGGAAGGTGATGCCAAGGACCTCAGCAGCAATGAAGACGTCAAGGAATTTTATCTTGGGGTTTCAGGCGCAGGCCGCAAGAGCTTCAAGGATATGAAGTTTTATAGAAGACGAAAACGCTGGCTGGCATGAGAACCTGCTTACGATCTTAAGCGCGAGCGCGGTTGTTGCTTATGTGGGGGCTCATGCGCTGCTCAAAATGCTCATGTACTTAAGTACATTCCGCTTTTTGCGCTGCGTATTTGTTACCCTAACCCCGCTGACACTCGCTTGCTACAGATCGTAAACAGGTTCAAAAAAGTCTTAAAAAATGCAACAAAAAATAAATCAACCACTATAGAGCATGCTCATGAGTGACTATCTGGACGCCCTGGAAACCCGCAATCCACAAAGCCGCGAACAAGCGCTGATGAACAAGCTGCCGCAATTGATAGCCCATGCCCAAACTGCAGCAGGCTGGGGCAGGATATTGCAGGGTGTGGATGCGCATGACATCAAGAGCCGCAGCACACTGGCGCAATTGCCGGTGACACGCAAATCCGATCTCAAGGATTTACAAAAAACCCTGCCACCATTTGGTGGCCTGAATACTACGCCGGTGCGCCAGATGGGCCATATCTTCATGTCACCCGGCCCCATCTTTGATCCGGAAGGCCGCGGACAGGACTGGTGGCGTTTTGCCCGCCCCATGCATGCGATAGGCTTGCGGGCTGGTCATCTCTTGCAAAACTGTTTTTCCTATCACTTCACGCCTGCCGCCTTCATGGTGGAAAGTGCCGCAGCCCGCATAGGTTGCGCTGTCATCCCGGCCGGTATAGGGCAAACGGAAATGCAGGTGCAGGCCATGGCAGAATTGCGGCCTGATGCCTATATAGGTACGCCCAGCTTTTTGAAAATCATCCTGGAAAAAGCCCTGGATATGGGCGCTGATATTTCCAGCGTACAGCGCGCCATCGTCGGTGCCGAAGCCCTGCCCCCTTCCCTGCGCAAATGGTTGCAGGAACATGGTGTGGCCCAGGTATTGCAAATTTATGCCTCTGCCGACATAGGCAATATCGCCTATGAAAGCGTGACAGATGGCCAGGTTAATCCCGGCATGATACTGGATGAAGATTTGATACTAGAAATTGTCCGCCCTGGCACAGGTGACCTGGTGGCGGAGGGTGAAGTTGGCGAAGTCGTCATCACTTCCTTTAACCCCGATTACCCACTGATACGTTTTGGTACGGGTGACATGTCGGCGATATTGCCAGGTATTTCACCCTGTGGTCGCACGAACCAGCGCATCAAGGGCTGGATGGGACGGGCGGATCAGACGACCAAGGTCAAGGGCATGTTTGTCCATCCTTCGCAAGTTGCGGAGGTAATCAAGCGTCACCCTGAAATCAGCAAGGCCAGGTTGGTGGTCACTGGCGAAATGGCCAATGATGTCATGAGCCTGCATTGTGAAACTGCGGCTGGCAACTCCATCTTGCAGGCCGCCATTGTCGACAGTTTGCGCGATATCACCAAATTGCGTGGCGACGTGCAGTTTGTTGCTGTCGGCAGTCTGGCCAATGATGGCAAGGTAATCGATGATGCCCGCAAGTACGAGTAGAGCAACTACACTCCTCTAACTTTGTAGCATTAAAAACCACGGAAAAGTCAGCTTTTCCGTGGTTTTTGTGCATCTTGCACCCAAACGCCAAAAATATTCTATAGTAGTTAAGTAAACCAAATATGGATGGGTCTGTTTGCCAGACTTGTCCACTCTGTTTTCCCCGTTTTTTCCTGTTCCGCCCCTGCAACCACCTCACCGGATGGAGAACTATTCCATGACTGCACTGAATATCAATAGCAAAGAACACCAGCTAGATGCCGATCCTTCCACGCCCGTGCTATGGGCGCTGCGTGATTCCCTGGGCCTGACCGGCACCAAGTTTGGCTGCGGTGCAGCATTGTGTGGTGCCTGCACCGTGCACCTGAATGGCCAGGCGATACGCTCCTGCATCACGCCCATCTCTTCGGTCGCTGGCCAAAAAATCACCACCATAGAAGCCATGAGCCAGGACAAGGTTGGCAAGGCTGTGCAAGCAGCCTGGATCAAACATGACGTGGCCCAATGTGGGTACTGTCAAAGCGGACAGATCATGAGTGCCACGGCCTTGTTGAAAACCAATAAGAAACCCAGCGATGCCGATATCGACGGTGCCATGGCAGGCAATATCTGCCGCTGTGGTACCTATGTGCGCATCCGTGCTGCCATCCATGATGCTGCATCCACTCTGGCCTGAGGAGAATAAACATGCATTTTGAAGCCCGCCTCGATGAGTTGCCACGCCATTTGCAAAACCTCTTGCAATCCACCACACCAGAAACACCATCTACCGGCCTGAGTCGCCGCAGCTTTTTGAAGATGGCCACCGCCAGCGGCTTTGCCCTGGGTTGCTACCCCATGCTGGCAACAGCCCAGGATGCTGCCGCTAAAGCGCCTGCAGGCCTGAAACCTACTGAACAACCAGGTGCATTCGTGCAAATTGCCAAGGATGGCACTGTCACCGTCACCTTCAACCGCCTGGAATTTGGCCAGGGTGTACAAACCAGCCTGCCCCTGATACTGGCCGAAGAACTCGATGCCGACTGGTCCAAGGTCCAAAGCGCAAATGGCAATAACCATCCTGCCTATGTAGACCCGGCATTTGGCATGCATTTGACGGGCGGTTCTAACTCCATCGCCCACTCGTATACCCAATACCGCGAACTGGGTGCCCGCACCCGTGCCATGCTGGTACAGGCTGCAGCAGAACAATGGAAAGTCGACCCTGCCAGCCTGCGCACCGAAAATGGCAATGTCATAGGCCCCGGTGGCAAGAAACTGGGCTATGGCGAACTGGCAGATGCTGCCATGAAATTGCCAGTGCCAGAAAAGGTCACGCTGAAAGACCCGAAAAACTTCCGCCTGATAGGCAAACCCACAGGCCGCCTGGATGCCAAGGCCAAATCCACAGGTACCCAGGATTTTGGTATTGATACCCATCTGCCCGGCATGCTGACTGCGGTAGTCGCACGACCACCGGTATTTGGTGCCAGGCTCAAGACTATTGATGACACTGCGGCCAAGGCCATCAAGGGTGTCAAGGCGGTACTGCGAGTGCCTACCGACCGCGGTGGCGAGGGCGTGGCGATTATCGCGACCGGTTATTGGCCAGCCAAACAGGGGCGCGATGCCCTGAAACTGGAATGGGATACCGATAGCGTTGAAAAAGTCGATTCCATCAAGATGCTGGCGACCTATAAAGAACTGGCCAAGAAAACAGGCGCGCTGAAGTTCAATGATGATATTTCCAAGATAGCAGCAGCACCGCATAAGCTGAATGCCGAATTTGTCTTCCCCTACCTTGCCCACACACCTATGGAACCGCTGAATTGCACGGTTGCCATCAAGGGTGACAAGGCAGAATTGTGGATGGGTACGCAAATGCCTGGACTGGATGGTTTTGCAGCTGCCACAACTCTGGGTTTGAAACCGGAAAATATTGCAGTGCATACCCAGTATGCGGGCGGTGGTTTTGGCCGCCGGGCAATTGCTACCAGTGATTATGTGGTGGAAGCCTGCCATGTCGCCAAGGCGGCGCAGACAGCAGGGCTGGATGCACCTGTACGCACATTGTGGAGCCGTGAGGATGATGTCAAGGGTGGTTATTATCGCCCCATGCATGTGCACAAGGCAGAGATAGGTTTTGATGCGCAGGGCAATATCCTGGGCTGGGATCACGTCATCGTCGGCCAGTCCATCGTTGGTGGTACGCCATTTGAATCCATGATGGTCAAGGATGGTGTCGATATCACAGCAGTCGAAGGCATGAAAGAACCTTATGAAATGCCTATGCGCCTGTCTGTCCATCATCCCAAGATCAATGTGCCGGTCTTGTGGTGGCGCAGCGTGGGTTCTACCCATACCGCCTTTGTCATGGAAACCCTGCTCGATGAAATTGCCCAGACCACCAAACAAGATCCGGTGGCTTACCGCCTGAAACTCATGGGTGACAAACATCCAAGACATACAGCGGCATTGCAACTGGCAGTGGAAAAATCTGGTTATGGCAAAAAGAAATTGCCAGCAGGACGTGCCTATGGGGTCGCTGTGCATGAGTCATTTTCTTCAGTCGTCGCTTACGTGGTGGAAGCCTCCATGAAAAATGGTCAGCCCAAGCTGCACAAGGTGACTGCTGGTGTGCATTGCAATCTGGCTGTCAACCCCAAGAGTGTAGAAGCGCAGGTGCAGGGTGCTGCGCTGATGGGCCTCTCCATGTGTCTGCCAGGTGCGGCTATCACGCTCAAGGATGGCGTCGTCGAGCAAAGCAACTTTGGCGACTTTGTCGTCCCACGCATTACCGATATGCCACAAGTCGCTGTGCATATCGTCCCCAGTGCCGACGCACCTACTGGCATGGGTGAACCTGGCTTGCCAGCACTGGCACCGGCTTTTGCCAATGCCATCGCCAGGGTCAGTGGCAAGCGCTGGCGCGAGCTGCCTTACAAGCAAGCTTAATTCTTATAACTTGTTGTGAGAATGATGGTAAGAGTGAGCAAAAACTAGTAATGAGACGCAGATAGCTGTATGTTGAAAGGTATCAATTTCCGTAACTTCTTTGATGAAATACCGGGAATTGATACCCACAATAAAGGAGACTTATCATGCGTAGCATCATTAAATTCCTGACACTGAGCTTATTCAGTATTTTTGTCAGCCAAAGCGTCATGGCAGCAGAGCATGGTACGGCGCAAGAGGCTGAAGCCATGGTGAAAAAAGCGATCAGTTATATCAAGACCAAAGGTAGTGAAGCGGCCTATACTGAATTCAATAGCGCTACTGGCAGCTTCATAGATCGTGATCTGTATATCTTTGTGCTGGATTTGAGCGGCAAGACCCTGGCACATGGCGCGAATGCCAAACTGATAGGAAAAAATATCAGCACTCTCAGGGACGTTGATAACAAAGCTTTTATTGAAGAACTGCTGGCAAATGCAAAGAGCAAGGGCAAAGGCTGGATAGACTACAAATGGCCCAATCCGACCACCAAGGCCATAGAATTAAAATCCACCTATTTTGAAAAATCAGGCGATGTCGTGATTGGTTGTGGAATTTATAAATAGGATTAGCCAGATTCACCCGATAGCTGTAAAAGCAGTTCCTCTGCAGGTGCTGCTTTTTAATTTTTGTTGACGATGAACTCCATTCCCACTGGCTATTCAGGCACACCACTGGCAAAAAAACTGGGGATACAGTCGGGCAGTCATGTTTTTACAAGACATGCACCGGATAATTATCCTGATCTGCTGGTTGGCCTGCCTGCTGGTGTGGTGTTTGACAAAAAGACTGCAACTACGACAGATATCGTTCATCTGTTCACAGACAAGAAAGCTGTCCTAGTTAAAGAACTACTGGCATACAAAACCAGTTTGAGAAGTGATGCCGCCATCTGGGTATCCTGGCCCAAGAAAGCCTCCAAAGTCCCTACCGATATCACTGAAGATACGATAAGAGAAGTTGCCCTGCCCATGGGTTATGTGGATATCAAGGTCTGCGCTGTCAGCGAGATATGGTCAGGTTTGAAACTGGTGGTACGCAAGGAGTTGAGGCCGGACTGGCCAGCCTCATAGCATGGCACTCAACACTGCTTAATTCGATTCCTTGATCAAACGCCCTGAATTTTTTTGTATAGGTCGCGCATTCATGGGATACAGGCGGCTAAATATGGTCAACTGGTCTGGCGAAATTTCCACTGGTTCTTTCATGACCAGCCACAACACGCCTTCGCTGCAAGGTGGGGTCGTCAGCGAGCCCATATAGGTATAGTAATCACGTTTGACAGGCAGGACGTCATTCATGTCCATGGTCGTCAAAGCCTGTACCGGTTCATTTTTTTCCAGCGGCAAATTATTCCAGACATGCTGCACCAGGCTATGTGATTTGCCACGTTCCAGCAACACGGCTACCACGGCCAGTTTGCCATCGGCATCCTTGTGCACCAGATGGGCGACCATTTCGAAGCTTTTGCCATTCACGCGCTCTTCTGACGGTTTATGGAAGTGGAATTGCACCAGTTCATAGTTATGACCCAGCACATTGATATAGTTACCCGCACCGATATTGACTTGTATGGTGTGACCATTGTCGACCACAGTGAAACGGCTGGGTTTGTAGTCAAAGGCAATCGGGTCCAGGTCTACCTTGATGCCATCGCGGATATCAATAGGGGATTGCCGGTCACCACTATCACATTTGGCATTGGCGGTATTGAGCTTGCCCCAGTTCAAAGGACCGCCCTCGCCCTGGTAACTCCAGTGTATATCGGCATGACTGGCCGCCAGCCCACCCGCTGCTGCTGCGCTATTCGTGCCATGCTCACTCTTCACTTTGGCTACCTCCGTCCTGCGTATTGGCGGTGCATAAGATGGCCGCATGACGGGCTTGGGTACACTGCGAGCTGTTGCTTCATCCTTGTCCTTGCGGATCACACTGAGGCGCTCGGCTATGCGCGCCGCCAGCTCATCGGCTGCCAGCGCTTCTTTGGCACGGACAGCCGCCTCTTTGGCGGATTCCTTGCTTTCCTTGCTTTCCTTGGCAGAGGGCTTGCGTTCTTCCTTGGCCGAGGCAGAAGCTGAAGCCGAACTGGAGGCTTCTTCTTTGGCTGATGCCGGTTTAATAGGTTTGGATGGCGGTGGATCGTTCGCCTGAGCGGACAGAGCCAACAACATAAGTAGCAGCAAGGCGAGAGAGCGGCGCATAGTGGAGTGAATTTAGGATACAGTTTGCAGAGAGATACCTTAGTTACGGCAAGTCTCTTTGCAAACTTGAATCCTGAAAGCAATTTGTGGTTTTTTCGCCCTCAGATCACGACTATCTGAGCTTACACGCCTTCAACAATGAACAAACGGCCTATGGAATTGGCATGACGAATTTCCATGGCCTTGGCATATTCGACCGAGTCATACCAGAGTTGTGCCTGCTGCAGGCTGGGAAACTCAACCAGCACCGAGCGCCAGCCTTCATTATGGGCATCGTCCCTACCCTCTTTTTGCACCCGTGTACCACCACGCACCAGGAATTGCCCGCCATACTGGGCTACGCTGGCAGTTGCCAAAGGCCGGTAATCGGCATATGCATCTGTATTGGTGACCTGGATTTCTGCAACGACATAAGCTTTACTCATGATGTTCCTTATTTATTTCTATTTATTACTATTGATTACTATTGATTTTTTGCCTACAAAGACAATACGCGCGCCTTGGCAGCCACATATTCCGATTTCAAACGTGCTACCACTTCCGCCACGGTCAAGACATCATTCATCAAACCCACGCCCTGACCAGCGCCCCAGATATCGCGCCAGGCCTTGGCCTTGCTGCCGCTACCGGAACCGAAATTCATCGCGCTCTTGTCAGCCACCGGTAA
Source organism: Undibacterium sp. Di27W (assembly GCF_049340345.1). NCBI lineage: Bacteria > Pseudomonadati > Pseudomonadota > Betaproteobacteria > Burkholderiales > Oxalobacteraceae > Undibacterium > Undibacterium sp. Di27W. Next base: position 63,582 of record NZ_JBMPOS010000014.1, read on the forward strand.
ATTATCCGGGTCCAGGCCAGCAGCAATAATGGATTTTTTGAGGTAATTGCCATGCACACCCGTAAATAGATTGGTATAGACAATATCGGCCGCCGCAGAATCCAGGATGGCCTGGCGATAAGCTTCATCGACATTCGACTCAACTGTAGCCAGCCAGCGTGAGCCTATATAAGCAAAATCAGCCCCCATGGCTTGTGCCGCCAGCACGGCATCACCCGTTGCAATAGAACCAGACAAGGCAATCGGGCCATCAAAGAAACGCCTGACTTCACCGACCAGGGCAAATGGTGACAGGCCGCCCGCATGACCACCCGCCCCAGCTGCCACCAGGATCAGTCCATCAACCCCGGCTTCCAGTGCTTTTTGTGCATGGCGTATGGAAATCACATCATGCATGACAATGCCGCCGTAACTGTGTATCGCATCCAGCATTTCTGGTGGTGGTGCGCGCAGGGAAGAAATGATGATGGGTATCTGATGCTTGACGCAAACCTCAACATCATGCGCCAGCCTGTCATTCGATTGATGGACAATTTGATTGACGGCGATCGGGCCAATTATCGCGTCAGGATGCGCTTCCTGGTGCGCAGCCAGTTCAGCCTGCAATTCTGTCAGCCAGACATCCAGCAATTCGGCTGGCCTGGCGTTCAGCGCCGGAAATGAACCAACGATGCCTGCTTTGCATTGTGCTGCCACCAGTTTGGGGCCGCTGGCAATGAACAGGGGCGAACCTATGACGGGCAGGCTAAGGTGTTGCAAAGCGGATGGCAGACGTGATGCAGAATGCAGTACAGGTGAATCTTGAGTCATAGTTGATATCCTCTAAGCTGAAGCACAGACAACAGATTTCTTGCATATATCCAGTATGATTTTACCGTGCAAATAAAAATCCTGTGGAGACACCATGACTTATCAATGTTTTGACTTCAGCATCAACAATAAAATCGCCCACCTGCGCCTGAACCGCCCCGCCACGCTGAACACCATGCAACCGGTGTTTTTCCGTGAACTGACAGAGATTTTGCAAAACCTGCAAAACCAGGCAAATGCCCGCGTGCTCATCATCTCTTCCACCGGCAAACATTTCACCGCGGGCATGGCACTGGATGTCTTTGCCGGAGGCGGCATCACGCTGGACGATGCCAGCGCCGTTGGCCGCGCCAATATCGCCCTGGCACTGAAAGACATGCATCATGCCTTCAACCTTATCGAATCCCTGCGCATGCCAGTGATCACCGCCATCCACGGTGGCTGCATAGGTGGCGGTGTCGATATGATCTGCGCCAGCGACATACGCCTGGCCAGCAACGATGCTTTTTTCTGCATACAGGAAATCAATATAGGCATGACCGCCGACCTCGGCACCCTGCAACGCCTGCCCAAGCTCATCCCCGAAGGCATAGTCCACGAAATGGCCTACACCGGCCGCCGCCTGCCCGCCCAGCGTGCATTGGCAGTTGGTTTACTCAATGAGGTATTTGATACCCAGGAAAACATGCTGGCAGCCGCCCAGCAAATGGCCACAGAAATCGCCGAAAAACCCCCGGTCGCGATCTGGGGCAGCAAACAAGCCATCCACTACGCCCGCGACCACAGCACCCACGACGCCCTGCAACAAATGGGCTGGCTGCAATCAGGTATCTGGCAAAGCAGTAATTTGATGGAGGCTTTCATGGCGAAGCAGCAAGGCAGGACCACGGAGTATGCGGATCTGGCGCCGGTTAGTTCGTTTTCTGAGGCGGATTATCGTTTGAAGTAAGGGGGTAGTTTCATCAGAATTGACTCGCAATCACGAAGCAAAGATATCTCCAAATGATGGTATAAATTTTGCTCAATATTTACGTTATTTTTAGGCTCAGTGTTGGGCTGATGAAGCGTAGCCCAACCTACGATTAAATTCCGTGCAGGGTTGCTTTTGACGTTGGGGTTGCTTTTGACTTTTGCAGTTCCCATGTGTAGCCGCCATTTGTGCGGTACAGAAAATGGATTAAGAAGGACCGCTGTTTGAGCCGCAGGCGAGTTTCGGGCCTTCCCATTTTTTGTACTGCACAAATGGGAACCCCGCAGGGGATGTTGGCAGGGTTTCGCAAAACATGTTTTGCGCTGTCAACATCTAAGCCGCTTGCAAGCGGCGCAGTGGAGTGCTACGCCTGGGTCGCCTTTCTTTGAATACTTTCTTTGGCGACGCAAAGAAAGTATTTCGGCTGCCGGGCCGAGACCCGGCCTGTGTCCACGAAGGGCAATTTTTTGATCAAAGTACGGCATTCAACAAGCGATACGGCATGCTATGAACGCCGCTAGATTCCTGCCAAAAGCACGCAGGAATGACGTAACTAAGATTAGTCGTAAATCAGAGAGTCGTTAGCTCGTTTGCGTGTCTCTGATGCGAGTAAAAATTTCATCACCCTACCCTGATCTCCCGTATCCCCTTCCCCAACCTCCTCCTCAACAAAGTCCGCAAAGTCGCCCCATCCGCATACCCTAACAAGCCCGCAATCTGCTCCACACCATGATTGGAAGTCTTCAACAAATGCACTGCTTTTTCTATGCGCAAATCTTGCACATACGACACAGGTGTCTTGACTAGCGACTAAGTTGTTTACACAGCACACGATTTTCATGTGCCTCGCCATCCATAAAAAAATGGGTGCTGCCTATATCCGTATAAGCTTGTCTGGCATAAAACTGCAAAGCTCTGTTGTTATGCACCCAGGGTGTCAGCCACATGACATCTGCACCATGCCTGGCAGCACTGGTTTCCGCCGTATGTAAAAGTTGGCCCCCTAGCCCCATCCGAGTGAATGGCTCCTGCACATACAGTCTGTCGAGTTCGGCGGGATGTGTGTCAGTGACCAGCTCCTGCCTGGTTCCGAAGGTGATTTGAGAAAACCCCACTAAATGACCGTCACGCTCGGCAACATGAAAGAAAGTATTATGCTGTTCCAGCAAGCCAGCGATGGCAGAGATCGAAAAAGAATTCAACACTTCCTTCGCTATAGCTGGACGTATCCCGGCCGTGGCATAGGTATCAAGAAAAACCTGAGTTGCCAGTACACTCAGGCAAAGTACATCAGCTTGTGTGGCAAGTCGTATTTGTATAGCTATGCTCATATTTTATCCCACAGCCTTGCTCACCGCTTCTATGTGGTGACCATCAGGATCAATCAAAAATGCCGCATAATAATTAAGTCCATAGTCAGGACGCAAACCCGGCTTGCCATTGTCTTTTCCAGCTACTGCCAGTGCTGCCGCATGAAACTGTACTACTGCTGCGTGTGTCACCGCGGCAAAGGCCAGATGAAAACCCGGGCCGGGTGGCGTGGCATCCGGCCTTAATTTCAGGCATAGGATATCTTGATCCTCATGCAAGCCATAGCCTATGGCGGTGTCGTCTTCAAACACGCGACGAAAACCCAATGCACCGAGGGCAGCGTCATAAAAAGCGCCTGCCAATGCCAGATCACGCACGCCCAGGGAAATATGGTGCAGCATAAAATTTTATTCCTGTTTTAAATATAGTTACAAAAAAATGCATAGCCAAACTGCCGCCTTCAACCCAATTCGCCAAACATCCAGTACTGGCTGACATTAACAAGGTCATCTTCAGTATGGCAAAACTGCATGCCAATTTCTTTCATGTTTTCTGAAAGTGGCAATTGCCATGTCTGGCTGAGGTTAGTGTCGTGGATGCGCTTTGCACTGATATTTGCATCTGCTTCAGATACTGAAATTTTGCTCTGGAAGTAAGCTTCATCCAGGTAAATGCAAATCTCACTGGCAAACATTTGTGGCAGGCAGATCAGGCAAGTCACCCGGTAAGAGCTGGCCCAGGCGGGCTTGGCCTTAATCAAGTGTTCGCAGGCTTGCAATAACAGACAGGCGATCTCGCGCTTCATTGCCAGTGTGCTTTGCCTGCCTTCCAGCATGGCCCAGTCAGTAGGAATTTTCCAGTTCCAGTAGCGTGGATTTTCTGCCAGTTCTGCCGCTGCAGGAAAATTATTCTGGAAAGAGTCCGACCATTGATGCAGGGCGCGCAAGCGCCGGGATATGCCCCGGAGTTTTTTTTCTGCGGTGAGCTTAGGCATGGCTGCTCGCGCTTAACGAGTACTGGTCAGCACATCTGCATCCAGTGTCGCAGCACCGGCAGCCACCAGTTCTGCAGCGATTTGCGGTATCAGGATCTCGGCACTGAGTCCAAGCACAGTTGCCGAAGAAATAAAGCAGCGAGTCTGACCTAGCTGGCTCATGACCTGGGCCAGGCTGAGCTGGCGTACTTCCAGCAAGATGAAGGCCAGCAAGACTTTGACGGCATTGCGGGCATTGCGTCGCGGGTCTGCTTGCAGATAAGCCAGACGGGACTCGGCACGCGCGAGGGCTGCTTCTACATTGCTGAACGCTGCGCCATGGCCGGGGATGACGATGCGTGGCTGGAGTTCACGTATGACTTGCAAAATGGCCGCCTGTTCGGCAAAACCGGATTCACCTTCCAGCTCGGGGAAGATCACGCCAAAGCCGTTTTCCCACAAGGCGTCAGCAGAGATCAGTATGCCTTCCTGTGCGCAATGCAGGATCATGGAATGGGGATCATGGCCGGGCGCAGACAATACCTGCCAGTCCATGCCACCTAGTCGTAACTCATCGCCATGCTGTATCGCGCCATCAAAACTGAAACGCTCGCAACGCTGGCCGGTAGCGGCATAAGTCAGAGCTTCTTCATCCCAGGCTGCTACTGCAGGCGTGTCGGCAATGGGGATCAGGGTGCGGCAAGCATACAAGCGCTGCAAGCTGGCATTGCCACCGCAATGATCAGAATGCAGATGGGTATTCACCAGTAAATCCAGTGTGCGTCCACCCAGGGCTTGCTCAATCAAAGCCATGGTCTGCGGTGCATGACTCAGGTAACCGCTATCAACCAGCGCGGTTTGTTGTTCATCGATAAACAGGATGTTATTCGACGACAACCAGCCCCGTTCAAAGACTTGCATGCAGGCGGGCAGTTGCATCATGTCTTACCCACTACTTTACGCTGCTGGCCATAAGGCATGGTCTGTGCGGCTGTCAATTCTGCCGATGCGAAGAAGGCATCGCCATGCAAATAAGCTTGCAGCATGTCCGTGCCATCAAGGCCCCAGAAACAACGCTCATCAACGACCGCAGTCGGCACACCAAATACTTGGGCGGCGATGGCCAGCTCACCATTGCGTTTTAAGGCATCCTTGACGGCAGCATCATCGAGCATGGCGGGGGTCACTTGCAATTCATCCAGCAAGGCTTGCCAGTGTTCTGTCTGCGTGGGTATATGCCCATCACGCCAGACAAAGCGAAACAGCCTGTGCACCACGGCTTCTGTGCTGCCCAGTGCCAGACACAGACGTAACAAAGGCAGGGGATTGAAGGGATGCTCGGGCAGCATGCGTAAAGGAATACCATGCTTGTGCGCCAGCCAGGCACAGTGCTCGAAAGTCCACTGGCGTTTCGGTGCGATTTCTGCCGGGCCTTTATTGTCCCAGTGATTCAGCAAACCGGCGAATAACACGGGCCTGTAAGTAATCTGCTGCACACCTTGCAATTGATGCAGCATTTCACTCTGTAAATAAGCGAAAGGAGAAATAAAATCGAAATACCAGTCCAGTTGTTTCATCAAAGCCTTTCGTCTACATACGTTCAGGGCAGCATTCTTTGTTGTACCAGATCCCAGATTTCCAGCTTCTTGTGATTATCTGCCTTGCTCCAGCAAATGATTTCATCGATGTTGCGATAGCAACCTGTGCATAGCCCGGTCTTGTCATCCATACGACAAATATTGATGCAGGGCGAAGGCACGGTTGCCCCGGGTTTCATGACGAACTGGGCCGGGTCAAATTCATACAGGATATTCATGCGCGTAAAGCCACATCAGCGACAGGTGCGCCTGTCATGTTTTTCAATTGTTCAGGTGTCAGTTTGAAGACCGCATGAGGATGCCCTGCGGCAGCCCAGACATGCGGGTATTGCAGCAAATCTTCATCAATGAGCATGACAGTTTTTTGTACATGGCCTATAGGGCAGACACCGCCTATGGCATAACCGATTTTTTCTTTGACAAAGCGTGCATCTGCCTTGCCCAAAGGCCCGACAATAGCAGCTACCTTGCTTTCATCGACGCGGTTGATACCGCTGGCAACAACCATGACGGCTGCATCATCGGTCAGGCGACGGAAGACAATGGATTTGGCAATTTCTGCAACCAGGCATCCCAGGCCCGCTGCAGCCTCAGCCGAGGTCTTGCCGGTTTCTGGCAACATGACGACATGCTGATCATGACCCAGGCTTTGCAGTAATTGGGCAACGCGCTGGGCGGTTTCGGGTAATACAGAATCTGTAGACATGGGCGCTAAAAAATAAGGCAAAAGCTATTTATATCACAAGCAAAGTCTGCCTGCTCTATGCGCGGATACAACTTGGCGAATTATCCGTGCCATGATGTCAGCAAAGCCATATGCTGTTCCTGCACCTCAAAATATTTCATGCCAGTACGATACTCATTACCACTCAGTATGGAATATACACAAGTTGCCTTACAAACTACCTGGGTACGCTTGGAGGCATCGTGGGTACTGGGGACTTCCATCATGATCTGGTAAGTCTGTTTTTCTTTCAGCACGGCGCTGCACTGAATTTGTATGCCGCTGGAAGAAAAATTAATAATCTTCGCAGGGACAATTTTACCTGGAATCACCTGGATGGCACCGCGCCATGTAACATTGGTACGTGTAGCAACTCGTGACTCATTCATACAGATAAATACATGAAAAACATTTTTGGAAAGAAAAGATGCGATGCGGAAATTATTATTGTACCGACTTCCATGCTTTCCAGCAGAAACTATTTCCATCCACTTGAATTAGCAGTTTTTCACATTGTCAGCCTATGCAATAATGCCTGCCAGGCTGAGGTAAAACCATGGACGATGTGAGCATTTAATGCCAAACCAATTGCTGTCTGATGGGATGGCTGGCAATTTTTGCCATATTGTCAGTAAATGATTTCCAAATAATGTCCATCAGTCCAGGGCCCAAATAAAGCCTGCTGTTAATATCAACTCACTACACGCTCATGTCCCGCTTTAGTCACGGTAACAAACTCTGGCTGTTCGCCACGCTCATACTCTTGCCTGCAAGTGCTTTTGCTTTTCCAACACCGGACCTGGTGATAGGCTTGCTTGGCAGTAGTGCGCAACTCCTGGGTGTCCTGGGTGCCAGTCTGGGTTTGGGCTGGTTGGGTGTCAGGAGAAAATTGCAGTCTCCGCCAGTGAAAAATAATTCCATATTCAGCAGCATCCTGGCTGTCTTGCTATTGGTCTCACTGTGTCTGAATGCCTGGCAATATTTTACTGAGTCCAGTCAAAAAGCGCGTCGTCTGCAAACCAATATACTGCGCCCCTCACCACCTACCCATCCTATACAAAAACAACTGGAAATCAGTCGCCCTGAATTTCAGACATGGCTGGAACATGGAGAGAAATACCAGTTGATCGATGTCCGTGAACCTGAAGAATTTGCTTCTGGCCATTTGCCTGGAGCCTTGCACAGTCGTTATGCCGATCTCTTGAGCACCAATAAAAACTTGCTGCGCAGTGATGTGAGCAATGTACTGGTTTGTGATGCAGGTTTTCGTAGCGGTGAAATTTGCTCCAGCCTGGCAGCCGCAGGCCTGCCCTGTCGTTTTCTGGAAGGTGGATATAACAAATGGGTGGCAGAAAAACGTCCCATGGAAGGCATGCAAAGCAAATCTGAAGCGGGCTTGCAATTACTGCCGAGCTACAAGAATGATCAAGTGTTATTGGAAACTGAGGAGGTAGATAAACTTGTCAAAGAGCACGGAGCAAGATTTATCGATGTACGACCGGCAGAAGAATTTGCGCTTGAGCATTTGCCGGATGCCATTAATATTCCTGTACGTGAAGCACCAACGGCAGCACTGAATCTGGCTCTGGATGCGCTACCACATGTGCCGATTATTGCTGCCTGCTATGAGAACCGTAGCTGCTTCTACAGTAAAGTAATTGGCTTGCGCCTGATGAATCAAGGCGCAGATTTTCGTGGTCGCTATACTTTGCCACAAGAGTATCCCATCCCTAAACGTCTGCAGACTTCAGCATGGCAGCGCAACTGGCAAAAACTATGGCATTACCTGGGCGTTGCACCGCGCTGGACACTTTATGCGGGAATGGCGATGGGGATGGGTGGCCTGGCTTTCGCCATCATCCTGCTGGCGCTGGTAGCGCGTTTATTGGCCCTGCCATTTTCCATCGCGCAAAAAAAATCCCGGCTACGCATGCAACAATTGCAAAGCGAGCGTCTGCGCTTGCAAGCATGGTATGGCGCGGACACCACAGGCTTGCAGCAAGCCTGGCGCCGCGCACAGAAGCGTGCGGGTGTGCGGCCCTGGCTGGATTTTTTCATGAGCCTGGTCCCATTGATTATCACCGCTGGATGCATCCTCGCTGTTCACGATATGACGCAGCAATATGCAGGTACGAAACATCCTTATGCGGCCTGGGCGCAGGCTAGCCCTTATCATTTCCTGCCTGTGCTGTCGGGACTGGTCATGGCTTGTTATCTCGCCGGATTTTTGCGTAAAAAATCCTGGTGGCGCTGGCCTGTCATCATCGCCTCATGTGCCTTGCTGGTTTGGCAGTTGTGGATGCTGTCAGCCGCGGTTAACTTGTATCTCCTGGTGTCACTGCTGTTATTGGCAATACAGCAAAGCTGGCAAAACGGCTGGTTTTATTTGAAGAAGAAGCGTACAGCAGCGTTGCAGCAAAAATACGTCTTCTCATTACTCCACGATGATCAATCAGCTCAGCATGGTCAAAAAGCCTATGCGCTCAGCCGCATGCTACTGGCAGGCTTGCCAGTCCCGACGGGCTTGTTGATTGATGCCTCTGCCTGGCAATCAGACGATACCGACATCAAGACACAAGTACGGGAAGAATTGTGGACGGCATTAAGCCAGATGGGCATGGAAAAATTAGAGAAATTTGCTGTCCGCAGTAGCGCCGCCGGCGAGGATGGTGACAGGCAAAGTCAGGCCGGGCGCTATCTCACGCGCCTGGATGTCAGCAAAAGTGAATTGCCTGCCGCCATAGATGAAGTTTGCCGCTCGTATAGTGAGGCGGGTTCACCATCTCCGACCGCATCAATCGCCGGTGCGGTGATCGTGCAGGCGATGCTGGAGCCTGAGTACGCAGGGGTGCTATTTACTGAGCATCCCCAGCATAGTGCTTGCATGCTGATAGAAATGGCCAGGGGCAAGGCCGCCGTTGTTGCTGGCGAAGATAGACCCATCAGCTTGCGCCTGAGCCGCATTAGTGGCAACTTACTGGATGAGGCCACGACCATCCTGCCGCTGCACACGCTATGGCAGATGGCAAAAAAAATAGAACAATTGGCGGGTAAAGCACAAGATATAGAGTGGGCATATATGGACGGGCAATTCCATATCTTGCAGGCACGTACGATTACCCGCCGCATTATTGATGGCGACAGTCAGCGAGCCTTGCTGGAAATGGAAAGGGCAGGTTTGCTCAAGCAAATTCCAGCCACCGCCATGTTGGTGCAGGATGATGTGACAGCAGAATTACCCCAGGCCAGCGCCGCCAGCCTGAGTCTGCTGCAAGCCATACACCAGCCAGGTGGCTCGGTGGAGCTGGCCTGGCGCAGGCTGGGTTTGGCATATGATGAAACTGCCATGCCAACATGGCTGACTGCCTTTGGGCAGACATGCCGTCTGCGAACCAGCTCAGCGAATCAGTCTAGTCCTGGCCTGCTCAGCCAGTTAGGCCTGGCACGCAAAGCGGACTTGCTGGCCCAGGCTTTTACACAAGAATTCCTGCCTGCATTCCAGCAAAAAATGCGCTTGCGCGCAGCACTGGATTTTAGCCGTTTGCAAACCGTTGAACTGCAACAATTACTGGCCAACTGGCAGGAAGAATTCATCAAGGAAATTTATGTAGAAGCAGAAGTGATGACGACAGTCGCCAGCTTATACGATCAGTCTGCCAGAAAAACTTTGCAGAAACGAGGTCTGGCACCAGGCAGCTATCTACGTTCTGAGCAGGTATTGCCAGATATGCGGGCACTGCAAATGCGTGTCGCGATACGCAATGGTGTGAGCAGCCTGGCAGATTATTTGCAGGAGTTTGGACACCGCGCTGCTCATGATTTTGAATTATCAGAGCCCAGAGAATATGAACTGGCCGAGGGTCTGTTACAGCAATTTTCCCAATTACCAGCAACACTGCCAGCCATCACACCAGCGCCTGTACTTCCTGCTAGCATGCTCGCAACTACCGTGATGCGTGCACGCCATTATCTGAGCTTGAAAGAACAAGCCAAACACGAATGCATGCGTGCCCTGGCACAAATACGCCGCCTCATGCTGGAGCTGGATCAGCGCTGGCAATTGCAGGGGGCGATTTTTGATTTCAGCTTTGCTGACCTTGCCAAACTCACCCTGCCTTTGTCAGCAGAACAAGAAGAATATATACGCCGCCAAAGATTGAAGAAGCTAGCCTTCCAGGAAATCAAGCTGGAACCAGCTATCACCCTCCTTGCACTGGAGGAAATGGATTTTTCAAGTAATGCGAAACCACCCGCCAGGGGTGAACACAGCCATGCCGGGCAATTGTCCGGCATACGTGTCGCTGGTAACGGCCAACTCAGTGGCAAGGCTATCATCCTGCACGATCCTGCCGACGCCGCACAGCTTTTACCAGGACAAATCATGGTGATTGCCACCGCTAACCCAGCCTGGGTATCCTGGTTTTCCAGGGCGGCAGGTGTGGTCTGCGAAACTGGTGGCCGCTTATCTCACTCAGCCATCATGGCCAGGGAATTTGACTTGCCTGCGATCTTCTCTGTCAGCGGTGCCTTGTCCGTCATCAAGACGGGCGATGAGCTGGTCTTGCATGAAGATGGACGTGTCAGTGTCAATAGCAGTCTTACGGCTCCCTGATCATTTTGAGCAGATTGTCTACCCACATATCTGTGCCTCTCTGCATGGCTTCATTGGAATACCAGGCGCTGTGCCCGCTTTGCAGCACACGCCCGTGTTCCAGTTGCGCCAACTCCTGATCCGAAAAGACATAGTCATCGACGCCATAGCCATGCACTTGCTTGCTCAATAGGGCATGCAGCATGGCATGCTTGTCCACCATATCTGCCCTTGCTGTATTGATGACATAGACTCCGTTTTTCATCCTGGCAATGGCAGCGTTATCGAGGACGATGGGATTTTTTCTATCCATGCTGGCCGTCAGGACCAGGACATCTGACTGCGCCAGCAGATCGTCCCATGCCAGGGCCTGGAAGCCGGGTACAGCCGGGACTTGTGGATCAATATAGCTGACCGCCATACCAAATGCCGACGCCAGGCTGGCAACCCGCTGGCCTATGCGCCCCATGCCTATGATGCCCAGCTTTTTACCCGCCAATTCCCAGCCACGTATGGAGACTGTTTTAGGAAGCTCATCTCTGGCAATCCTGTCACTCAAGTGCAGCCTGCGCGAAAACGTCAGCAACATGGCGAGGGTATGCTCCGCCACTGCAGTAAGGCAGTAATCAGGAAGATAAGTGAAGCGGATAGCGCGTTCCTGCAAAGCCTCGACGTCTATCCATTCACTGCCCGTGGCATAAATGGACAAGCCGCGCAACTGTGGCAGTTGTTCGATCATACGACTGTCAAAGTTCTTTGTTACCCTGCGGGTCAGGGCAATATAGTGGGCTGAACTGCAATGCGCAATGAGTTCTGCTTCTGGCAAGGTATGCAGGACGGATTGATAATTGACTTGCGCTACAGCTTCCAGTGCTGCGCACTGAGCTGTGCTCAGACTATCCCTGCCCTTGGCGGCAAAGAGGGTGACATTTGGTTTATCCATACATGAAGGGGCGGGCTTATCTGAGCCTGGGCTAGGGTAGTAAAACGGGGGCTGAAAAAAATTCCGGCCTTTTTCCACTCACATGCAATCGCTTGCAACCACTGAGCGGTGCCGCATTCTATCAACTTAACTATGGCAAAAGAACAGCGCTTGCTTGCGTTTGCAGAAAAAATCTACCGCATCCAGCGCTCCAAAAACGGGAAATAAAATAGTGTTTTCCTGTCTGCGTGATCGTCAGGGAAAAACGATTTTTCGGCAGCTTAAGATGCCTCGCCGCGGTGAGCACTATCCTCCAGCCATTGCACGACACCACGCGCTGCCGTTCTGGCAGTGGCAAGACAGGCTGTCAGCAAGTAACCGCCGGTAGGTGCCTCCCAGTCCAGCATTTCTCCGGCAAAAAACAAACCAGGATGTTGCACCGCCATCAAATTGCCATCCAATGCCTCAAAACAGAGGCCACCGGCGCTGCTGATGGCTTCATCGATAGGACGGGTGGCTGTCAGCACGACGGGCAAGGCCTTGATGGCCGCTGCCAATATGCTGCTGTGTGCAAAATCGGTTTTGCTCAGGCATTCATGTAATAAGCTGGTTTTCAGCACATCCAGGCCAAGGCGGCTCTTTAAATGACTGGATAAAGAGCGCGAACCCCGTGGGTGTTCCAGCTCAGCCTGCACTTTTTCCCATGGCGTATCCGGCAACAAGTCCAGTTCCAGCACCGCCTTGCCCTGGCTCTGCAATTGCTTGCGCAAACTGGCGGATAACGCATAAATCAGGCTGCCTTCTACTCCACTATCAGTGATGACAAACTGGCCCTTGCGCATGGCCTGCCCGCTGCCGTGCACCCTGGCTGCGACTGTCAGCAAGGGTTGTCCAGCAAATTTGTCTTTGAAAAAATCGGTCCAGGCGATATCGAAACCACAGTTGGCTGGCTGCAAGTCAGCCACGTCCAGGCCGCGTTGTCGTAATAACTGTACCCAGGCGCCGTCCGACCCCAGCCTGGCCCAGCTGCCGCCACCCAGAGCAAATACCTGGGCCAGCGCGGGCTGGCTGATTTCACCCTCAGGGGTAGCGAAGCGCAATTGCCCTGCCTCATCCCAGCCCAACCAGCGATGCCGCATATGAAAGCGCACACCTTGCTGGCGCAGGCGATGCAACCAGGCACGTAGCAGGGGGGCAGCCTTCATGTCGACCGGAAAGACCCGGCCAGAACTGCCTACATAGGTGGCGATACCCAGACCGCTGGCCCAGTCGCGCAAGGCAGCGGCATCAAACTCTTCTATCATGGGTGCCAGTTGCGCTTCGCGTTCGGCATAACGTGTCATGAAAGAGACAGAATTTTCAGAATGTGTGAGATTCATGCCCCCCTTGCCAGCCATTAAAAACTTGCGCCCTACCGAGGGCATGGCATCGTATAAATCGACAGCTATCCCTCTCAGGGCCAGGGTCTCGGCCACCATCAGACCTGCCGGGCCACCACCGATGATGGCCACGCTGCCAGCCTGGGACTGATGAGAATTACTCGCTTTTTTTTGCATAAGTTTGCGTCATAATATGATTTTGCATATTGTGCCCGCATGTGACATGGGCACAAAGCTCCATTGTATCTGTCTGTATTCATCAGGAGTGATAAGCAGGTATCCCTATGGTCAATCTGGATCGTGCTACGCTGGATTTAGTCGTCGCTTGTATCAGCGTGATTTCCATGCTGGTCATGCTGGCGGTCTGGCATATCAACCGTGACATACCCGGCACAGGCGTGTGGGCGGCCGCCGCATCTTTGGTCGCCCCTGCATTTCTGCTGATACGCCTCATCCCTGTCATCGATATTCCCATGTCCCTGATAGTGGCCTTCAATAATTCGCTGACCCTGACCACGACCCTGTTGATGCTGGAAGGCACCTTGCGTTTTCGCGGTTACCCCTCACAAGTGCGGTGGCGCTGGGGCCTGCTACTGATCCCTGCATTTATTCTGCTGGCCTTCCTCAACCGGGACGACATGATACGCCGTTATCTGTTCCATGATGTCATTGCTGCCTCGCTGATGCTGGGTACCGCTATGGTGTTGATCTGGAAAACCCGCGATCTTGACTTGCTGGCCGCGGGCATAGGGGCGATATCGCTCATCCTCATGGCGCTAGGGTCTCTCATGCGCTGGCACCTGGCTTTCATTTCCAGCAACAATGCAGAGCTGGCAAAACACCCCATGCTCAATTTTATTTACCTGATCGTGGTGCTATGCCTGCTGGGCTGGACGTATGGCGTCAGTGTCTGCTGCAATCTGAGGGCACAAAAAAGCATACTGGAAATGGCCAGGGAAGATGTGCTCACCGGCTTGCCCAACCGCCGCCATGTCGATGAAATGCTGGACAAGGCCATCGCCCAGAGCGCCCGCAACCAGCAAGGCTTTGGTTTCATCCTGATAGACTTGAATCATTTTAAATCCGTCAACGACAGGTTTGGCCATCAGGCGGGCGACTTATTGCTTAAAGAAGTGGCCAGGCGTTTAAAAAGCTTTTGCCGCCATGCCGATTTTGTAGGCCGCATAGGTGGCGATGAATTTGTCGCGCTGACCTTTGGCGTCAACCAGGAAGCCCAGCTCGACAGCACCCTGCTACGTCTGAAAAAAATACTTGAAGGCCCCTGCACCATACAAGGCCATACCATCAACATCCAGGCCGCACTGGGCAGCGCCCTCTTCCCCACTGACGGCCGCAGCGCCGACAAACTCATGCAAGTCGCCGACCAGCGCATGTACATAGATAAATCCGTCCCGGAAAACATCCTGGCAGCAGTCACCCAAAGGGTATAAACAAAAAAACAAAAGCCGGAAATCCGGCTTTTCATAATTTGTAGGAATCAAATAGGTCTGAGTAAGCGTAGCGAGCGACGTGAGTTTGGGTTAAGAAGCGCAGTCGTACTTTAGTACGGCGAGCATCGCAGGCCCAAAATCACGCCGCGCAGTAGCTTAATCAGACTTATTTTGTCCAGAATTTTTGATAATGCGCCCGAAAGTCGTTGGTAGGCTCAAACATATTCTTTTGCCCGCCATCATAAGCAATATTCTGTGCCGTCACCAGATGTGGCGCACCGATAAAACCACTATGTTCTGCACCTGAAAATGCGCGATTCAGTTCATCGACGATTTGCCAGGCTTGCATGGACAAGGGTTCAGGCACGGACCCGGATTGCAGGCTATTGGCACGTATGCGCTTGTATGCAGTCGGGGAACCATCACCGGCAGACACACCGACCAGCTTGTTACCGGTGATCAGGGCAGCGGTGGCAGGCACTTCCAGCAAATCGAAATAAAAGTCATTGACACCGATCGCATGGGTCCACTTGTTGCCAAAGCGCTTGACCAGGTTTTCTACCACGCCCTTCATCTTGACATTGGCATCAGCCAGGGGCACGTCTTCCAGGCTCAGTAATTTGCAACCTTCGCACTGACGTATGGTTTCAACAATGGCACTGGATTTCGCCAGCAGATAAGGATTGGTGGAATCGGTGAACACCACGATACCAGCCTTGTTATTCGATTCAACTACGGTATATAGGGCCGCCACTTGCGCGACCTCTTTGGGATTGGTCGTGATATTGGTGAACAAACCATCGGTAGGACCATTTTTTACCGAGGCATGCCAGCCCACCACTGGGATCTTGGCCTTGGCAGCTGCTGCCATGCCCTTGCTTTGACTACCTACATCAACACCGGCGAGGACGATGCCATCAGCCTTCATATCCAGGGCCTGGCTGATAATGGATGCCCCCTGATTACAGCGGCCACGACAATTGATGGGTAAAACTTCCCAACCTGCGCCGGTACTCGCTTCACGCACACTATTAAATATGCTACTGACGCCCGCATCACCCAAATCGGCTGCAATAAAGATAATTTTCTTTTTCTTTTGCAGTTGCGGACCATCAGCCGGACCTTCCCAACGGTTCTTCAAAGACGCGGCCCTGGCCACTTTGGCGTTGGCGCGACTGAGAAACTGCATGGGGTTTTCTTGCGCGGCGGCAGCGCTGATGAAGCTGAACACAACAAACAATACGGTCAGGCACTTACTTTTAGTAGCAGTCATGATTCTTGGCTGGTCAGGTTGGTAAAAAATCTGTAGTGACAAAAACTTCAATTCATACAAACTTTAATTCATGGTTGAAACAAATACTTACAACTGCGCAATGATTATTGCAGAAAAAACTGTCAAATAAATAGAGTTTCAACACCAAGGAGCCTGCGCGGAATATTAAATTAAAAAAACAATAAAAAAAGGAATAAAATTTTCCATAGAAAAGATTTTCTTATGGAAAATTTCATTCCTTTGAGCAACACTTGCTATGACGAACCAATTAACAACAGTTTAATTTGCACCAAATTGCGCATGTTTAAGGGCAAATACGGTGAATATCGGCCTATTTCTCTATTCCCAGCGGATCTCACCGGAACCCATACGCTCTACATTGCGTTTTGCCGGATTGCCGCTGACATGGACATCACCGCTACCCATGAGTTTCAGCTTAATCTCCTGACTGGCAAAGATTCTGCTATTAGCAGACCCTGTGGAATTCAAATTGACTTGCACACTTTTCAATGAAGAGGCATTCAAATCCCCCGAGCCTGTCAATTTGGCATTGAAGGTTTTGGCCTGTCCTTTGATGATGCTGTCTCCAGAACCGTGGACATTGAGTTCAAGCACATCGCTATTGGCCAGGCCCAGAGCCAGATCGCCACTACCATGCACATTGGCAAATACTTGTTGATACTCGCCATCCAGGCTGACATTGCCCGAGCCTTGTACCAGCAATTCCAGCTTATTACCACGGAAACCCTTGACGCTGGCGTCGCCACTGCCTGAAGACTGCAGCTTTTCCAGATTCGGCAAACTCAGTTCTATCTTGCTTTGCTCGGTCTTTCCTACCGAAATATAGATGCCACGCGTGCTTATATACAGCGTATTGCCTTCCAGCCTGGTGATGATTTTGGAGACCAGTTTGGGATCGCCCTTGACCAGCAATTCTGGTGTCGTCGCCTGCTTCAGGGTCAGGTCTATCGGCCCGGTAAGAACGATATTGACGATGGATGCATTCACCGGGCGAACTTCACTGGCTGCTGAACCTGCGCTGACTACCGTGCTGGCATGGGCCCGGATAAAGACCACACTGGATGCGGTCAGCACGACCGCCAGACCCAGCATGCCTATGCCTGTGCGTATGATATTTTTCATTTTTTTCTCCTGGTACTAAACAAAAACTAAAGAGGTTTGCTGCTGCTTTCAGATAGTCAAACTGCATAACCCAGCTGCAATTGTGACAAGTTCCAGCGTAAATAATGTTTAAAGCCTATGAAGGTATATTTGGTCAGGAACATACTCAGCATCATCAAGGCTATCGACCCCAGCAGCAAACCCAGGCCTGACAGTAATTTGGTGCCGGAAAATTGATTACCAAGCTCTATATGCAAACTGTCTGAATGATGTTCAGCTTGCGTGCTTACTGGTGTCACTGGCTTTACCGGTGTTACTGGTGCAATAGGTGTAACAGGGGTTACTGCACTTACTATTGCTGATGCAGCTGGTGTAGCCGGTACACTCACGCTGGAAGCAGATTGTTCAGCATCCTTGAGTTTTTCACCATCTATCTGGATGCCGGTTTCTGAGACATCAACGCGTACATTATGATTTTTCATGAACTTGCCTTCACGGTGCCTATGCATATGATGTTGACCGACAGGCACATCGAAACTGAATTGATCGACACCAGACAAACTCGCGGCCGTGATACCTATGCCAGCGACATACATGCCCAGAGCGAATAAATAGCCAGTACACAAGAGACTGAAATAAACCACCGCGGGTATCAGCATGAACAAATTAAAAATCATCAAGCCTATCAGGGCGACCAGCAAGCCAGCGATATTGCCCAGGCTGAAATTGCTCTTTAATGCCTGATAACGCGTACTGGTTTTTTTCTGGGCGGCCACCAGTTCAGGTTTTGGCAAACCGGCAGCAATCTCTTCTTCAGATTTGCCTGCCACCATGGCATCGACAAATTTGGCTTCATAAGCCCACATGGTTTCTTCTATCACTGCAGCAGGCAAGCCCTCCAGTGCCAGGCGCAGCGCGTTCATATATGCAGTCTTGTTCATAGCCATCTCCCGTTTTTTGATTTGGTATGCTCAGAATAAGCAAAGGCCAGGAATGAGGCTACAGACTTGCGACAGTGCGCAAATTTCTGGGGATAAACTGCAAAAGCTGCGGACAGGCAGCACAGCTATATTGCTGCCAGCAACAAGCGTGGATATTAATTTAGCATCTAGACTGCTTAGAAAGACATGCTACTTCAGAGGCGATTGCCCCACTGGATATCCTCACCGCGAGGTGATGCTACCTGGCTGGAAAAAGCGGGTATCTCGCTGCGCCCTACGCCCAGATCACGCAACTCCAGATCACTCATTGCCGCCAATTGGCAGGCTGCATGATCTGATCTTGTCCGGCTGCCAGACAAACGCAGGCCCAATCTTAACTTATCCAATAATAGCTGCCACATTTACGCTACTCCCTGATGATGGAGCACCATGATGCTATTTGGCTTAAAATTAGTGAAGTTACATTTTATGATCCATATCATCAGAAAAACTGATAAGCCGCCATGAGAGAACTCAGCCTGGACCAACTCAAGACTTTGATTTCCATCATAGACCTGGGTACATTTTCTGCTGCTGCCCAGGCCCTGCATCTGGCCCAGCCTACTGTCAGCCTGCATATCAGCGAGCTGGAGACAAGAATCAATGCCGCCTTATTGATACGTGGTAGCAAGCGTGTGCTGCCCACTGCTGCCGGTGCCTTGCTGGCAGAACGCGGGCGGCGCTTGTTACGGGATGCCGATGAAGCACTGAAGCTGGTCAGGCAACAGGTGCAAGGTGGGATAGGCCGGGTGCGCCTGGGAACATCCACCGGCATCGTGGTGCACATTTTGCCGCAGGTGCTGGACAAACTGGGGCAGAATTATCCTGGTATCGATGTCGAAGTCAGCATACTGGGATCTGGCGAAACCATGATGCGCCTGGCACAGGGCAGCCTGGACATAGGCCTGGTAGCGACACCGCAAGTACCGGTACGCGACATCCTGATCAGCCACTGGCGTAGCGACCCCATGATGGCCTTCCTGCCGACGCGCTGGCAAGCACCAAAACGCATTACGCCAGAATGGCTGGCCCAACAAGCACTGATCTTCAATGAACCCAGCACCCATATGTATCACCTGACCATGGCCTGGTTTGCCGAAGCAGGTTATTCACCGCGGGCAAAAATAGAGCTCAATTACACAGAAGCGATGAAGAGCCTGGTCAGCGCGGGCTATGGTGCTGCCGTATTACCTATGGACCATGCAGAAACAGCTGGCATGCATCCCAACACCCAGATCTTGCCCTTGAAGCCGAGCCTGATGCGTCATATAGGAATTGCCCACCGGCCCCTGCCCGCTATCGATGGCGCAACGCGCAATTTATTACAGGTACTGGATTTATTCAGGCAGGTGGAATAAGGCAACGCAACACGCCAAGGCGAGAAACTAGCGTTTTTTTTCCAGCCAGGCTTGCAGCCTGCCAGTATTTTCACCCTGCAAATGCAAGCCCAGGCGGCTGCGACGCCAGAGTATGTCTTCAACGCTGCAGGCCCATTCCTGTTTGACCAGATAGGCCACTTCAGTTTCATATAAACCAGGCAACAGCATCTCACCCATGTCTGCCAGCGAATACCTGTCCTTCAGCAAGACATGGATACGGCTGCCATAGGCGTGGGCATAGCGCTCCACCAGATGCGGTGGCAGCCAGGCATATTGCAGCTGGCATTGCTGTATGAATAAGGGAAATTGCGTGACGGCGCGGTTTTCTGGTGACTCAGCATAAATATCACCACCGGGCAGGCATGCATGCTCAGTCCAGGCGGAATTGGCATTGTTGAGCAAAGGTGCCAGCATGGACAGGGCTTCTTCCGCCAGTTTGCGGTAAGTGGTGATCTTGCCACCAAAGACATGCAGCACTGGCGCACCGGCCGTATCGAGTTCCAGGCGGTAATCACGGGTCAGGGCGGCGGCCTTTTCCTTGCCCGCCTCCACTGTTTCTTCCACCAGCGGGCGCACGCCAGAGTAAGACCACAAGACATCAGCAGGGCTGATGGCCTGGGTAAAATAGTGGCTTGCCAATGCACACAGATAGGCCACTTCATCTTCGCTGATGGCAACCTCATCCAGCGAACCCTGGTAATCCAGGTCGGTCGTCCCTATCAGGGTAAAGTTTTGCTCATAGGGGATGGCAAAGACGATGCGGCCATCGGGATGCTGGAAAATATAGGCATAGGGATGATGGAATAAACGCTGCACGACGATATGGCTACCCTTGATCAGCCGCAAGTGCTGTGCTGCGCCCTGGTGCAAGACTTGTTGCAGGGTAGTGATAGCCCAGGGGCCACTGGCATTCACCAGGCTGCGGCTTTGTACCATCAGCATGCTGCCATCAGGCTTTTGCAATTGCACCAGCCAGTGCTCATCCTGCCGCCTGGCAGAAACACAACGGGTGCGCGTCATGATGGTGGCCCCTTTTTCTGCTGCCTGCATGGCATTCAGCACGACCAGCCGGGCATCATTGACCCAGCCATCGGAATAGGCAAAACCACGCTTGAAATCTGCCTGCAGGGGTTGGCCAGCAATATGCTTTTGCAAATTAAGGGATTCAGCACCGGGCAGCAATTCACGCCTGGCCAGATGATCGTACAGGAACAAGCCTGCCCTGATCATCCAGGCCGGGCGCTGGCCTTGATCATGCGGCATGACAAAGCGCAGGGGGCTGATGATATGCGGGGCAGAGCGCATGAGTACTTCGCGCTCCTGCAAGGCTTTGCGCACCAGGCCAAATTCATAATATTCAAGATAACGCAAACCACCATGGATGAGCTTGGTCGATGCCGATGAAGTATGTGAGGCCAGGTCATCTTTTTCACACAAGAGTACGCTCAGGCCACGCCCGGCCGCATCACGGGCTATGCCTGCACCGTTGATACCGCCGCCGATGACGAGTACATCGACTTCCTGCATGGCTGGCTTGCTCATCATTTTTTAACCAGATGATTCGGTAACCAGCCTATGCCATGCGCATGCAGGCTCTGTATATACAGGCGGTCTTCGGTCTCGGTGACGCCGGTGGTTTCTGGATACAGGCCGGTAGGGTCCTGCAAGTCCGCCAGGATTTTGCCAGCTTCATTAAAAGCCAGCACATGGCCGTAGGCGGGTGGCACTGGCCACAGGACACGCGGCAGGCGCAGGGTCAGACTGCGCAGCCAGGGTTTTTCTGCCATATTGTCGATGGCAGCGCCGCGCGGCTTGGCCAGGCCCAGCCAGATACGGCCATCACGGCCACGCATGAGATTGTCTGGGTAACCGGGCAAGTCACGCAACAGGATACTGGCCAGTTTTTTGTCTGGTTTGTTTTTGATATGCAAGGTCTCAGCAGTGACTGCTATTTTCCAGATACGGTATTCCCCAGTCTCAGCTACGATAAGGCTTTGCTCATCGGCACTGAGTGCCAGGCCATTGGCAAAGCACAGGCCGTCAGCGATCACACGCGTCTGTTTGCTGGCCGGGTCATATTCCAGCACTCGCCCGGTGGCCGAATGCTCCAGAATATCAAGCACGCTGGCATGGAAGGTGCCGCCAGATTCCCTGGCACCAAAACGTTGCGAGGCATCGGTGAAGTAGATCTTGCCAGATTTGGCAACCACGACGGCGTCAGCATATAAAATCGGACTATCGCCCATTTTGTCAGTGAGGACAGTGATTTGCTTGTCGGGGGAAATCGAGAGTATGCCGCGAAAAGCATCAGCCGCGATCATATTGCCCGCGGCATCAAACATGAAACCCAGTACCCGCCCACCGGTATTCACCCAGACTTCGCGCTGGCTGCCATCGGCCTGCATGCGCAGAATAGCACCGGAAGTTACGGCAGCATACAACTTGCCATCCGGGCCTATGGCGATATGCTCGGGGCCGGTTTCTTCGCCTATTTCTATGGTTTTCAGGGCCGCCAGTTTTTCATTGCGCGCATGCGGTGGCGAATAACCGGCAAAGGGTGTTGCCTGCCAGGCCACGGGATTGATGGGTACAGGTGCCAGCAAGAGATAGGCAGCCAGGATCGCCAGCAGGGCCAGTACCAGCAATAGCAGGCGTAAGATCCATTTCTTCAACACTCATCTCCTCGCATTTCAAGGCCGCAGGCGGATACACATAGTGCATCCCAGGCAATTCTGTATTTTGCACTGTCCGAATGATAATTTGATATTTATTTTACGAGATGTTGCAATGAAGCAGAAAAAACCTGACCTGGCATTCAGCCAGGGCAACGCACGGCATCATAGGTGCGCAACCAGGTCATTTGCAAAATCCGGGCATCATTGCTGGCGCGATGGCGGGAAATATTCAAGTCTTCCTGTACCTGGTGCTTGGTGGCATGCCATAAACCCTCTTGCTGTGGCGTGATGATTTCGCGCAAATCCGCCAGGCGGAAATTGGGCACCCTGTCAGCAGCATCATACAGACGCGCCATCCAGACATAATCCTGGGTCCAGCCATCGGTATACACCGTCAAGCCAGCCAGCAAGGTATTCAATTGTTCAGTCACCAGATTGGCAGACTTGCCTCTTTCCACCAGGATCTCACGGGGTATGCGGTGGATGCGTGCGGCATGGATGTCCCAGTGCTGCCAGTCGGCCTCGGGCCGTATCAGCGTGCACCAGCCTTCGCCATGGCGACGCGAAAAACCTACCTCGATAGGGTAGCTACCTTTGCCAAAGCCTGAGGCTTCGAAATCAATCACGATGGGCACGGTCATCATTGCATAGGCTCCAATGGCTGGGCTAGCTGAGGGTGATTGCTGCTGCGGAAACTGTCTTGATGACAGTGATTCCTGCTTCATTTTTCTACGAATATCGGGCGCTTGCAAGTTTTTGCGCAAAATTCTTGCTATTTGCATCTGCATTTAAAGATATTTCATGAATATGTGGCGATTTATAGTGCGAACCTATGAACAATCTGGCCTGCACTTGGTCTAAAGTCCATCTCGCCGATACCAGGCCTGCCAGATTGAGAAAATACTGGTAAGCTCGGCAACTTGTTTTGCTTCATGTTAAAGGAACCCATGCGCCTCTTACGCCTACTGCTAATCACCCTGAGCCTGATCTCTGCCACTGCTTTTGCCACTCCCGCTGCGCCAAAAGAAGGCACTGACTTCATCAGCCTGAAAACACCACAAGCCACACAGGCCACAGGGAAAAAGATAGAAATCATAGAATTTTTCATGTACCACTGCCCAGCCTGCTATGCACTGGAACCCACCGTCAATGACTGGGTAAAAAAACAGGGCGACAATATCGTCTTTCGTCGTATCCATCTGCCTTTGACAGGCGAAAAAGATCCTGAGGCACATTTGTTCCTGACTTTGGAAGCCATGAATCTGGAAACCAGTCTGCATGCCAAAGTACTGGCGACCTGGCATGTAGAAAGAGCCCGCCTGACCAGTGATGATGAAAATACTGCCTGGGCAGTCAAGAATGGCCTGGACAAAGCCAAGTTCCTGAGTTTCTATAATTCATTCACCGTCATCAGCAAACTGAAAAACCTGTCCAAGCTGGTATCCAGTTATCAGGTTGACAGTACACCGACCTTTGTCGTGGATGGCCGTTTCCTGACCAATCCCTCCATGATAGGCACAGCCTATCCAAACATTACACGCGATCAGTTATACCAGGCGACTATGCAAGTACTGGAAGGCTTGATGGCCAAGAGCAAGAAATAAATTTATTTCGCTCTCATACAAAAAAGCTCAGGTTTCCAAGACCTGAGCTTTTTTATTATTGCTTGCAACGCCCCCCGTCTTTATGTATCAATCACAGCCTTGCCTATGGGCGCCACGGCAATGGCTGCCAGTTTCAGATGCTGAATACCAAACGGTATGCCTATGATGGTGACAAAGCAAAACAGCGCTGACAGCAAATGGGCGATGGCCAGCCAGAGACCGGCAAAGATGAACCAGATGATATTGCCTATCATACCCAGTGCACCAGTGCCCAGGTCTTCCTGTCCACTGATATCCGCCCGATTGACGACCTCTTTGCCGAAAGGCATGAAACTCAGCTGCCCTATGACAAAGCAGGCACGCCCCCAGGGTATGCCTATGATGCTAAGAAAAGCGATCAGACCCGCCAGCCACCACCCCAGGCCAGTCAGGAAACCACCACAGATCAACCACAATATATTGCCTAATAAACTCATTTTTTACTTTCTCAATCAGACCGGCACCTTGAATTCATTGCCGCTTTACTCATAGCGCAGGCAATCCACAGGCAAGAGACGCGAGGCACGTCTAGCCGGATAAAAACCAAAGAAGATACCGACAAAGCTGGCAAAACCACAGGCTACCACCATGGCTTGCAGGCCGATAATCACTTCCAGCTTACCGGTGGAGGTAATCGCTGCGGCACCCGCCATGGCCAGCAAAATGCCCAGGATGCCGCCGACCAGGCAAATGACTACCGCCTCCGTCAGGAACTGCAACAGCACATCGCGTGGCTTGGCACCGATCGCCATGCGTATACCTATTTCGCGGGTACGTTCAGTGACGGATACCAGCATGATATTCATGATGCCTATGCCACCCACTATCAGTGAAATGGCACCAATCGCGCCCAGCATGGCGGCCAGACCGGCACTGATCTTGGCACCGGTTTCGGCGATGGAAGCCAGGTTATCGATACGGAAATCATCTTCCTGTCCGGACTTGATATGGTGGCGGTCGCGCAGCATGTCCTTGATATCTTCTTCTGCATCCTTCAACTGCTTGTCGCTCTTGCCCTGCACCACCACGTAGTGCACATTGCGCGGGAAAGGGCTGCGCATCAGGGTCGCGCGGGCAGCGGTAATCGGGATCAGCACCATTTCTCCAAGATCACCGCCATCAAACATGCGACCCTCACCCTGCAAGACGCCCACCACCTGGAAAGGCACATTGTCTATGCGCACGAACTGACCTATGGGGTTGTCTTTGTAGAAAAACTGGTCTGCCAGTTTCTTGCCTATGATGACCATGCGTGCCGCACCACGGATGTCGGAATCACTGAACTCATTGCCCTGATCGACTTTCCAGTTACGCACCTTGAACATTTCTGGCGTGACACCAAGCACGGCATTATTGGAATTATCATTGCCCACCGTCAGCTGGAAGAAGCCCTGCAAGGCAGGTGCAGCGCCATTCAGGCTGCTTAAGTCATTGAGTGCCATCGCATCTTCAACGGACAGTGATGGCGCAGTGCCAGTACGTGCGCGTACCCCCTGGGTACGGTTGGCACCGGGCGAGATGATCATCAGATTACTGCCCAATACTTCCAGCTCCTTGGCGATGAATTTCTTGGCGCTTTCACCGACAGCCAGCATCATGACGACTGAGGTAATGCCGATGATAATGCCCAGCATGGTCAAGGCCGTGCGCAAGCGGTTGGCATTCATGGAACGGAATGCCTCTATAAAAACCTGGAGGAAATTCATTTGCTACCTCCCTGTGCTTCTGAGTATTCAGCATGCGAGGCGGCCAGCTGGCGCAAGCCTTCTGCTGCCGGGCCATCGTATAAAACATGACCATCCTTGAGGCGCACCAGGCGTTTGCTGTAGGCTGCAATATCCGGCTCATGCGTGACCAGCAAAATGGTGATGCCGCGATCTGCATTCAATTGCTGCAAGGAGCGCATGATGTCTTCACTGGTCTGGGTATCGAGGTTACCGGTAGGTTCATCTGCCAAGATCAATGGAGGATCAGCCACCAGCGCACGAGCAATCGCCACACGCTGTTGCTGGCCGCCAGACAATTGATTGGGCAGGCGTTTGGCATAATCCTTGAGCCCTACTCTCTCCAGCTCCACCAGCGCCTTCTTGTGTGCCTTGTCTCGCCCTACACCGGCATAGATCAGGGGCAGGGCAACGTTTTCAGCCACGCTCATGCGCTTGATGAGGTTGAAACTCTGGAATACAAAACCGATAGTACGGTTGCGTATGGTTGCCAGCTCAGCACGCGACAGGCTCAGGGTATCGACACCATTGAGCAAATATGATCCGCTACTGGCCTGGTCCAGGCAACCGAGTATATTCATGAGCGTGGATTTGCCGGAACCGGACTGGCCCATGACGGCCAGGAAGTCACCACGCGGCACCTGCACATCGATGCCGTGCAAGACCTTGGTTTCTACGCCGCCAGAGAAATAACTCTTGCTGACCTGGCGTATAGCTATCAGGGTATCGCTCATCAGCGTACCCCGGCTTTATCCAGTGCGCGGGTGATGACTTTGTCACCAGGTTTCAAATCTCCGGAAATAACTTCGGTATATTTAAAATTCGACAAACCGATTTTGACATCCACCGTCCTGGCCTGGTTCTTGTCATCGAGTTTATAAAGTTTGAAAGTGCGGGTCAGGTCTTTTTTGGTGCGGAAGGCCACGTCATCATCGATGTCAGGTGCTGGCAGATTGGTACTGGCGGCAGTTGAGGCGGTGGCTGGCCCACTGGAATTTTTTTCCTTGTCCTTGAGCGCCTTGGCTTCCTTGGCCTGCTCTTCTTCGCTAGGTTTATAACGCAGCGCTGCAGTAGGGATGCGCACCACGTTTTCGCGGCTGCCAACCACCAGGCGTACTTGCGCCGTCATGCCAGGTTTCAGTAATTCATCCTTGTTATCGACATCCAGCACGACGTTATAGGTCACCACATTCTGTTGCACATTGGCTGCCAAACGGAACTGGCGCAACTTGGCTTCAAATTCACGGTCAGGGTAGGCATCGACGACGAAACGGGCAGGCAAGCCATCTTTGAGGGAACCAACATCGGCTTCCGAGACGCTGGTATCGATCTGCATCTTGGTCAGGTCACGGGCAATCTGGAACAGGTTAGGCGTCTGGAAAGAGGCTGCCACGGTCTGCCCCATGTCGATAGTGCGCTTGATGATGACGCCATCGATGGGCGAGCGTATGACACTGTTATTCAGGTCTGCCTTGACGCGGTCAAGTTGCGCACGCGCCAGTTTGATATTCGCATCCGCCACTTCGACTTCGCGTTTGGCCTGGTCCATAGCTGTGCCGGAAATATAGTTTTGCGAAACCAGTTTCTGGTTACGTTCCAGCGTGGCCTGGGCCAGTCGTTTTGATGCCTCAGCCGATGCCAGGCTGGCATCACTCTGCTTGATCTGGGCATTGAAAATGGTGGGGTCGAGCTTGAGCAAGACCTGCCCTTGCTTGACGCGGTCATTGAAGTCCGCCTTCAACTCCACCACGGTGCCGGATACTTGCGAGCCTACATTGATCAATGCCACCGGATTGAGCGTGCCACTGGCGGTGACAGTCTGGGTGATATTGCCCTTGTCTACTACCGCGGTTTTGTATTTGGGTTCTTCTTCCTTGGCCTTGCCGTTTTCTTTTTGATAGTACATGGCGGTAGCGCCGCCCACCAACAATACGGCAATGGCTACAAAAACGCGTTTCTTGGTGAATACAGGCATGGTAGAAGTATTCCAAATTGTGAGGTGAACAATAGACCAATAGACTGGATATTAAAGATTTCGTTCAATACGGGAAAACCAGGCTATCGCCAGGGCCAGTATGGCAACCAGGATGGATACCAGCACCCACCAGCCATATAATTTGCCTACATAGACACAGGAAGCCCAGGCAAAACTGCTTAAGGCCTCCAGCAAACCTGCCATCGTGTGTGTCTGTCCACGCTTCCTGAACTGATCCCGGCTGGTTGGCTTGGATTGCCACAGATGTATCAATGCTGAACTCAGCATGGCAGCCAGAACGCAAAGCACAACCACAAAACCCAGCACAAATTGCTGCACGAGCAACCATAGCATGACAGGTGCAATCAATATCAGTATGGGTAAAATCGCGGCCAGCAATTTGCTGGTCAGGATGATATGGCCTTTGACTGGCGCGGCCCGCAGCAGGTCCGGTGCATCTTCAGCAGCAACGATGATCCAGATCAGTGAACCAGCCAGGGAAGCTGCCAGAAAAACCAGGCCCGAGGCAACACCAGGCACCAGGGACCTGGACTTGAAAATCAAAAAGAAAAGGGGAGCGATATACAGTAACTGCAGCAGTACCTGCGATATCAGGTTAGGGTCACGGGAAATCAGACGCCATTCTTTGAAAATGATGGTGGCACGCAAGCTGCGGCCAAAACGGGCGGCATGCTGCGCGCTGCCCTGGCTTGCCGGTGTCGCCTTGCGTACCTGGCCAACTGCCTGCTGTACACCCGTAATAAAAAAGCGATGGGTGGATTGCGCCGTCAACCAGTAAATCAAGCCGCTGAAAATCAGGAAACCGCTGATAGCCAGCGGTGATCCAAACACAGCCCTGGCTGGTATCCACGCCAGGCTATCTGCATCCAGCACGCCACCAGGCTGGAACCAGGGCATGATATGCAGCAGTACACCCTCACGCATTTCCTTGCCGAGGTTGCCGAATAGCTGGGTAATGATAAACATGCTGGCACCGGTGAGTGCACCAAGGATTTGCGCCACGGTCTTGGTCTTGCGTACGCCCAGGCTTTTTACCAGGGTCAGCGTCAATAACATGGACAGGGCTGCGGCCAAAACAGTCATGGCAAGCAAGGCAGGATAGATACCCAGCCAGCGCCATTGCCCCAAGAGCAAACCTACATTTGCCACTGGCGTCAGCAAGGCAAAAAACCAAAAGCCGACCGAGAAAACAATGCCAGTCAGCCTGACCTGGAAAATGGTTTTTGATGACAGGGGGGAAGACAACAGCAAATCCAGATCACCCCGCTCAAACAAAGCCTGCACACTGCGCGTCAAGCCCAGCGATAGCATGAAGCTCAATAGCACCAGCATGACCATGCCAGCGCCCATCAGCAAGGGTGCAGGTAACGCCTCTTGCAGCGGCGGCATCTTGCGCATGAAAAACCAGATGCCAATATGCGCAAAAATATACATCAGGCTTATCAGCCACATGCCAAAAACCGACATGCCTCGTGCGGCCTTGTGACCAGGCTTGCTGTCGCCCATATCATAAAAAGCCAGACGGCATTCATGCATCAGCAACCAGGCCGCAGTCCCTGGTTTTAATTTTTGCCAGAGTGCCATTATGCAGGTTCCGTCAATTGCAGGAAAACTTCTTCCAGCGTGCCCGCAGCCTGGCTGGTCTGGCTGCGCAATTCTTCCAGTGTGCCTTCGGCGATGAGCTTGCCGTTTTGTATGATGCCTATGCGTTCGGCCAGGCGTTCTGCCACATCGAGTATATGGGTAGTCAGGATGACGGTACCGCCTTGTTTGACATGGTTCAGCAAGACATCCTTGACTTGCCGTGCTGCTGCGGCATCCAGGCCTGTCAGGGGTTCGTCGAGGATAATCAGTTCAGGCTGATGGATCAGGGCACCGGCCAGTGCCAGCTTTTGCTTCATGCCGCGCGAAAAACCTTCGGTTAGTTCATCTGCATGCTTGAGCAAATCCAGCCATTCCAGTAATTCACGGGCCTTGGGTTCGGCAACTTCGGCGGCCACGCCCCACAGACCGGCGACAAATTCCAGGTACTCAAAAGGCTTGAGCTTGTTATACAACATGGGGTCGTCAGGCAGGTAAGCCAGCTTGCTCTTGGCCAGCGCCGGGTCGGCAGCCAGTTCTTGCCCGAGTATGCGTATGCTGCCACTGTCTGGCGAAATCAGGCCTGCCACCATGCGCAAGGTGGTGGTCTTGCCTGCGCCATTAGGCCCCAGCAAGGCATATAACTCACCACGACGCACAGTGAGATTCAGGTTTTCAACAGCAGGACGACCAAAATTCTTGCAAAGCGCTTGCAACTCCAAAGCAGTAGCTATCATTTTCGGCAATGTTGTTTAAAAACCAGTCATTGTATGCCGAATTGGCGTGGATGCAAGCAGGCCGTTTTTCAGGAAAAATAAGGCAGCCTGGCCGAAAAGGCCAGGCTGCCGGCACAGAGAAAACCGGAATTAACTGAACACCGGCACATGTGGGTCAACACCACCAAAGCGAATTTCTGGATGGCGATTGCTGACCAGTTGCTGGATTTCTGCTATGCGTTTGAAGGGCACATCCACCATCAACAAGACTCTGCCGTTTTCTATGTCATCCATGAAAGGCTGAAGGCTGGAACTGGGTATGGCCTTGGCCGCCTTGGCCGAGGCCCAGGAGCCAAACAGGGAGCCGCCTATGGCAGATACCAGCACTGCCAGTATGCGCATTTCCATACCTTCAGGAGGGAAGATCAGCCACAAACCGCCCGCCAGCAAACCCGCTATGCCACCGATCAGCATACCCACTTCAGCGCCATGTATGAGATCGGTTTTCTGGAAAGAATTCGCTTCCGGCATATCCGGGGGCAGCATGCCTTCCCTCGCACAAAAATGCATATGTCGCTCATCAATACGTGCGAGTAAAAGTTCGTCCAGCATAGCCCTGGCACTACCCAGGTCTGGCAACATGAAATACAGTCTGCGTCTCATGACTATCTCCATTGAGGTAAGAAAGCACTGAGGCAGTTGCGAAGATATCGCGGTGACCACCATGGTCAGGGGACAAGACAGCAAGCATCAGCAACCCTAAGATCGTCAACAGGTTTTTAAGGTGACCGACAGGATGCGCAACTGCCTTACCTCTCTTTATAGACAATCCCGGACAAAATTCAAATGACAAATTACTCTCGGTTTTTATGTTCATTCATGCGCATAAACCACAAAAATCGATAAAAATTCACTTGACCTGTCCGGGCATAGCCTGAATACTAGAATTTCTCTGAGAGCATGATTCCAGCTCAAGCTTGCAGGCTTGGCAATACGACCAGGCAATACCTACTTTTGCAGTATGGGACTGAAATGAAAAAATTCATTTGCCTGCTCGCTCTCCTGTTCAGCCTGCCCAGTCAGGCCCAGCTCGCTACGGAAGGGCAAGTCAAATGGGTCACGGCAGAATTACCCCCTTTCATGTGGCTGCAGAATAATATTCCGCAGGGCTATGCCTATGAATTGATTACGGCAATGTCGGCACAGCTGGGACGCAAACCCGATCTGACTATTTATCCCTGGGCCAGGGCTGTCAAAATGACCAGGGATGGCCAGAATTATGGTGTCTTCCCTCTCGACAGAACCATGGATCGTGAAACCAGCTTTAAATGGCTGATCCATCTGGGCAGCGCTCCCAACCGTTTTTTTGGCAAGCGATCGAACATAACTGGCAGCGTCAATATAGAAACGGCAACACTGGAACATCTGCGCGGTTTGCGCGTGGGTATAGTGCGTGGCTCTTCGCTGGAAAAAGAATTACACGCGCAAAACTTTCGTAATATCCAGTATGAAAAAGATTACCAAAGCCTGCTCAAGCTGTTACAGCTGGGTGGCCTGGATGCGATTTATTCTGGCTACTCCATCATGACGTCGGCCATCGAAGAATACGGTTTTCGCCTGGAAGATTTCACGACCGGACTCAGCATGGGTAGTGCAGAACTTTATATGGCAACTTCCCTGGGCTTGAATGAAGATGAAGAACGAGCCTGGCGCAAGGCTTATGAAATAGTCCAAAAAGATGGCACGGTACAAAAGCTGCGCAAGAAATATTTTTCCCTGGAATAGACCCGCGCTTCATCTATATGACGCGCGGGTTTCCATATTCAATGAAAGAGAAATATCAGCTGCCCATAGGCGTACATAACTCTACCAGGCTGCCATCAGGGCAGCGCAGATACGAGACCACCTGGCCCCAGGGTTTTTCTGCGGGTGCTGCCAGTTCTTGCGCACCAGCGGCAATTGCCTGGGCGTGTGCGGCGGCCACATCTGCCGTGGTAAAGGCGACTTCCATACCCAGCGGTTTTTCTGAACTGTGCGCCGCCACATGACCGCAGGAATAATTCATATCACCCATGGCATGGGCAGCAAACGCCAGTGTCGTCGCACCAGTATCAAGTTCACCATACATGCCGGACTCATGCAGAAAACGCGTGGTGAAACCAAAAGCTTTTTCAAAGAAAGCCAGCGACGCGGCAACGTCGGGGACGTAGATAATGGTGTAGGAAAAATTCATATTGGTTTCCTTCATGATGTGGTAATTTGAACCTGCCCTCATCAAGAATCACGATGAAGGCAGGTCTCCTGGCAATTATTCCTTGATGCCCCATTGCGAGAACATCCAGGCCATATTGAATGCGCTTTCACGCAGGGCGTCATAGCGGCCAGAAGCACCACCATGTCCGGCTGCCATATTGATTTTCAACAGCAAGGTATTTTTATCGGTTTTGTAGTCGCGCAGTTTGGCTACATACTTGGCCGGCTCCCAATACATGACCTGGCTATCATTCAAACCCGTGGTCACCAGCATGGCAGGATAAGCCTTGCGGGCGATATTGTCATACGGCGAATAGCTGCGCATATAATCGTAGGCTGGCTTTTCATTAGGATTGCCCCACTCCAGATATTCACCTGTGGTCAAAGGCAGGCTGGCATCCATCATGGTATTCATGACATCAACAAAAGGCACTCCGGCATGTACTGCATGGAATAAATCCGGGCGCATATTAGCAACAGCGCCCATCAGCAAGCCACCCGCACTGGCCCCCTGGATAATCAGTCTGTCAGGGCTGGTCCATTTTTGTTTGATGAGGTAGTCGGCACTATCGATGAAATCATAAAAAGTATTTTTCTTTTTCATCAGCATGCCATCTTCATGCCAGTGTTCACCCATGTCGCGACCACCGCGTATATGCGCCTGCGCATAAATAACGCCACGGTCCAGCATGCTCAGGCGACTGGAAGTAAAGGTCGCTTCGGTTGAGTAACCATAGCTGCCATACGAGTACAACAGCAGAGGTGCGGAACCATCCAGTTTCACGCCTTTTTTATACACTACCCACAGCGGTACTTTGACACCATCCCTGGCAGTCATCCACAGACGGCGGCTCTCATATTTGCTGGCATCATAGCCGCCGACGACTTCCTGCTGCTTGAGTACGTAGCGCTGACCTGTCGCCATATCCACATCCAGCGTGGTCACTGGCGTCACCGGTGACTGATACGACATGCGGAAGCGGGTGGCAGAAAACTCAGGAGTACCTGCGCCGGTGGCCAGATAAACGGGATCATCAAACTTCACGGTCTGCCATTGCTTGCTGTTGAAGTCATAGATACGGACACGATTCAGGGCCTGGGTCTTTTCCGTGACAACCATGTAGTCCTTGAACAGGTCAGCACCAAAGACCAGTACCTCAGGATCATGCTTGACCACTTCCTGCCAGTGCTTGCTGTCCGGTGTTGCCAGCGGTGCACGCACAACGCGGAAGTTCTTGGCGTCTTTATTGGTGACGATATACAAATCGCCATTGCGGTGTTCCAGAAGATAGCGATGGCCTTTCTCACGACCGAGCACGCTGTGGAATTTTTCTTGCGGTTTATCTGCCGCCAGCAGCATGACCTCACTGGTATCGGTGGCGTGGATATTGACGACGATGAACTTCCTGTCGCGGGTGGTGCTGACCTGCAGGTCAAACTGCTCAACGGCTTCGTGCAGAACTTCTACTGGCGGCTTGCCTATCTCTATGCGGAACAGGCGGTCAGAGCGTTTAGTGGTGGCATCTTCCTGCACATAGAACAAGGTCTTGTTATCTGCGGCCCAGGCCATGGAAGTCACACGCGGCTGGCTGTCACTGAGCAATTCGTCGGTACGCAGATTCTTGATATGCAATTGATACTGGCGATATCCGACGGTGTCGGTGGTATACGCCAGGAATTGCTCATCGGGGCTGACTGAGCTGCCACCAACAGCAAAGAATTTTTGCCCCTTGGCCATCTCGTTCTGATCCAGCAGGATTTCTTCTGCTGCCTTGTCGTCATAGGCCATATCCGCTGCAGCGCGGCGGCGGCAATACAGTTGATATTGCTTGCCAGCCTCGGTGCGCGAATAATAATAGTAATTGCCGCGACGTACAGGCACGGACAAATCTACTTCTTTCATCCTGCCCTTGATTTCTGCATACAGCTTGTCCGCCAGGGGTTTGATGTCTGCGGTCAGGGCTTCGGTATAGGCATTCTCTGCATTCAGGTAAGCTATCACCTCAGGATTTTCTTTTTTCTGCAACCAGCGATAATCGTCAGTGACAACTTCGCCATGGCGGGTCTCTTGCCATTTAAGCTTGGCAGCCACTGGCGGAACCGGGTCAGCGGCCAGTACCAGGCCGGAAGTTGCCAGGCCAAGTACGCTGGCTGACATCAGTACAGATATTTTTTTTATGGACACTTCAATTCCTCTGGAAAGATAGATTAGTCATTCTAAAGCGATGCCAACAAAACAAGGAATCTTTTCTCGCATTGCTGCAATGCGGGATTGATTGGACGTCATGGACCTTGAAACCGGCTGGTCATGAGACTGTTATAAACTAAAAAAGTTTATATATATGAAATTTAAGCAAGCTCGTATGCCATTTTCATTTTTCGGCTATGCTTGCTCGATATTTTTTGCAAACCTGATTGCAAAGACAACTGAATTTGAAGGAAGACACCGTGAGCACTCTGCTAAACCGACGCCTGGCGCTATTCGATAGTGATGCAAATCGCCCTCTGCTGGGTCAGGGCTTGCGTGGCATAGAAAGAGAAACCCTGCGGGTATTGGCCGACGGTGAACTGGCTTTGACGCCGCACCCACCGGCCCTGGGTTCGGCACTGACCAATCCGCAGATCACGACTGATTATTCAGAATCCCTGCTGGAATTCATTACACCGGCAGAACCAGACATCGCCACCGCCCTGGAAGAGCTGGACAATATCCACAGATTTGCCTACACCGTCATGGGCAATGAAATGCTGTGGCATCAATCCATGCCCTGTCAGTTGCCGGAAGAAAAAGATATCCCTATCGCCTGGTATGGCAATTCGCATATAGGCATGATCAAGCATGTCTACCGTCGCGGCCTGGCCCTGCGCTATGGCAAAAGCATGCAATGCATCGCTGGCATCCATTACAATTATTCATTGTCCGAAGATGTCTGGAAGGTCTTGCAACAGGCAGAACATAGCCGTGGCAGTGCCATGCATGTACAGTCCGAGAGTTATATCGCGCTGATACGCAATTTCCATCGTTATAGCTGGTTGCTGATGTATCTGTTTGGTGCCTCGCCTGCCCTGTCCACGCCTTTCCTGCGTGGCCGCCCACATCAACTGGAAACCCTGTCTGAAGATACCCTGTATCTGCCTTATGCCACCAGCTTGCGCATGAGCGACCTGGGTTACCAGAACAATGCCCAGTCTGGCCTGGTACCACCGTATAACACCCTGCTGGAATACATGCGCAGCCTGTCACTGGCAGTGCGCCAGCCCTACCCTGCCTATGAAAAAATAGGTACGCAACAAAACGGGAAATGGGTACAGATCAATACCAATGTGCTGCAAATTGAAAACGAGTTTTATGCCACGATACGCCCCAAACGCGTCATCAAGACTGGCGAGCGGCCGGTAGAAGCCCTGTGTGCACGTGGTGTGCAATACATAGAAGTGCGCTGCATGGATGTAAACCCCTTCGACCCACTCGGTATCAGCCTGGAGACTTCACGTTTCCTTGATGCCTTCCTGCTGTTTTGCGCGCTGGAAGAAAGCGCACAAACCAACCAGGCCGAAGGTGATGAAAATGTAGAAAATTTTGCGCTCACCGTCAAGCAAGGCCGCCGCCCGGGCCTGATGTTATCGCGCCAGGGACAGGCGATTTCACTGCAGGACTGGGGCAAGGAATTATTGGAAAGAATTACTCCAGTGGCAGCCCTGCTGGATGCCCAGCGTGGCGACAGCAGCCATGCGCAAACCATGCAAGTGCAAACCGAAAAACTCTTGCATCCTGAGTTGACCCCATCCGCCAAAGTGCTGGATGCGATACGCGCAGCCAATAATTCTTTCCCTCAGTTTGCATTACAGCAAAGCCATTTGCTGGCCCAGGAATTCCGCTCCCGCCCCCCTGCGCCAGAACAATTAGCTTTGTATACCAGGATGGCAGAAAAATCACTGGCAGAACAGGCCGAGATGGAAAGTGCACAAAGCGGCAGCTTTGATGAATTCATCGCACATTACGGCTCACGCACATCCAGTGAAATTTGCTGCGATGTGTATGCCAGTAATGTACTGGGACAAGTGGCATCAGTGCCGGTATAAATCCTTAGTTTTGATCCAGGGTGGCCGTAACAACGCCACCCTATGCAAACCAGCGATACTTATTTCTTTTCCGTACCCCTGGTGCGCAAGTCTTCGCGTTGTTTTTCATACTCGTCATAACTCGTTTTGTTTTGTTGCAAACAAGTCTTGCGCTCTTGCCAATCCTGCAGTTTTTCACATTGGCGCTGGTTGGCATCTTGCCCCAGGTCATACATAACGGAGCAGCCTGTCAGTACAAAGGGGCTGGCAATGAGCAAACTGAAGAGAATTGTTTTTTTAAACATGCGTAACCCAAAAAAATAAAAATACAAGTAATAAGCGACTATAGTCCGCATAATAAAAGCATGTAAACCTTATTTAGATTCAAGTAACATCCAGTTTGCGGCACTAAAAAGTACAAGGGCCACTCATGTTTTAACATGAGTGGCCCTTGCCTTAAAAATTTCTTGCTTATTCATCTTCAAACAAATTACCCAACCCGCCAAGTACTGAGCCTTGCTCACCACCTTTACTGCCACCGACTTTTGATGCTCCAACAATACGGTTAGCCAGGCGCGCCAGAGGCAGAGATTGCAACCAGACCTTGCCGGGTCCGCGCAAGTGCGCAAAGAATATGCCTTCGCCGCCGAACAGGGCAGTTTTTACACCGCCGACGAACTTGATGTCAAAATCCACTTCCTGGGTGAAAGCCACGACGCAACCACTATCGACGCGCAGGGTCTGGCCAGGTTGCAAAGTTTTTTCTATGATGGCACCACCGGCATGCACAAAAGCCAGGCCGTCACCTTCGAGTTTTTGCAGAATAAAACCTTCGCCGCCAAAGAATCCTGCACCAAGACGTTTTTGAAAGGCGATACCCAGAGACACACCCTTGGCCGCGCACAGAAAGGCATCTTTCTGGCACAGCAAGGTGCCGCCCAACTGGTTCAAATGCATGGGAATGATTTTGCCTGGATAGGCAGCACCAAAAGCGACTTTCCTCTTGCCCACGCCGGCATTCATAAAGACCGTGGTGAACAAAGATTCACCAGTCACCAGGCGTTTGCCAGCACCCAGCAATTTGCCAAAGATGCCAGTCTGGGCAGCAGAACCATCACCAAAGATGGTTTCCATCTCTATATCATCTTCCATGTAAAACATGGCACCGGCCTCGCCTATGGCAGCCTCACCGGGGTCGAGTTCGACTTCGACGAATTGCATATCGTCGCCAAAAATTTCGTAATCTATGACATCCATCGCCATGTTGATTTTCCCAAACAGTAAGATTGATCCGCAGACCCATGCGGCAGTGCTGGGCATTCTAGGGAATTTTTGGGGTTTAGGGTAGATGGTGGCAGCGGTAATATTTAAGGCAAATTACCGCTGCAAATTGGCGGACTTGCTTAATCCAGCAGCTCAGCCATATTAGCAACCGCGGCATACTCACCCTGCAGATTGCTGAGTGCATTGATGTGCACTTCTTCTGCCGTCTGTGGCTTGCCATGCAAATCCAGCCGGTCAAAACTGAAGCAGGCATCGGCCACCACCGTGGTGGCAAAGCCAAGGTTACCGGCACTGCGGGCTGTCGCCTCGACGGAATTATTGGTGCTGACATCGACGATCACCAGGTCTCCGATGCCACGCATATGCAGCCAGCGCTCCAGGCCCGTATTGATGAAGGCATCGGGCACATTTTTTTCGACCACATGTTCGCTGGCCAATGGTGCCAGATTTTCCTGGAATTCATTGCCTGGCTGCCCCGGCCAGAATAATGAGCCAGGTGCGCGCGACATATGCCGTACAAAGACTATCGGCCTACCTTCGGCACGCCATGCCAGCAGCAACTGCCGTATATTATCTTCTGCCTGTGGGTTATTCCTGCGCCCTGCTCTGGGGTCTGCCATGCCGCGTTGCATGTCGATGATGATGAGTGCTGTCTCTGGTGTTTTCATATTGTCAGTTTGTATAACCGGTGCGCAAGGCATTTACCCAATCCTGCCGCCCGCGTGCGGCAGCAAGTTCAGCCATTTGTGCATATTCGTAAGGGACATTGATGAGGCTGGCTGTCCAGCCATGTTGAGCCTTTTCTATGATGGCATAGCGCGCATCGGGTGAACCAGATTCTATCTTGTGCGGATAGGGATAATCATATTCATAGGCCGGATGACCAACGCTACCGGGATTGATGATGAGCTGGCCCTTTGCATTACGCACGCTGCGGGAAACATGGCTATGGCCACAGGCAATGACGGCGGCCGTCTGTAGTCCCAGCCTGTCTTCAATTTCCTGTGCAGTGGCATTTCTGTCTGCCACTTGCAACAAAGTAGTTGTATCACTGGCTGGTGTGCCGTGACACAGCAAGACTTCTTCATTCAAACGCAGCACTGGTTTCAAACTCGCTATCCAGGCTTTTTGTTCTGCTGTGATTTGCTGATCTGCATAAATGTCGCCAGAGCCTGAGCGCTCATTGATTTCCAGAATCTGGCGTTCATGATTACCCGCCAGATGTATCCAGCCTGCTTGCGCCATCAAAAAATCTGCCGTCTCTTTGGGCAACAATGGGCCAGACAAACTGTCGCCCAGATTGACAACCTGATCAACTTTGCGCAAACGCAGATCAGCAGTGACCGCTTCCAGTGCGGCCAGATTACCGTGTATATCCGAGATCACTGCAATACGCATGGCTGCTTACTCCCCTATATCTGCTTGTGAAAAAAAGTCGTGCCACAGAATTCACCATCTGGCATAAGCGCATAATTGGGAACGACACCGACTTTGTGCCAGCCAGCACGTTCATACAGACGTTCGGCATCACCACCGGTGACGGTATCAAGCACCAGCACGGTCTTGCCTGCTGCTTTGGCGGCTTTTTCAACCGCGGCCATGAGGGCTTGTGCAATACCACGGCGACGCCCTTTCCTGTGCACCAGCATCTTGGCGACATCAGCGCGGTGTGGCTGGTTATCTGGCATAGCCGTGATCAATTGTACCGTGCCCAGGATTTCGCCGTTGTCATCCCTGGCGACCAGCAAGATGCGCTCCCTGCATGCCACACCGTCAGCCACACCCTGCCAGAATTGCAAGGCACGTGCACGTGGTAATGGCCACATAAAGCTGACCGATGCGCCACTGGCAACACAGTCGGCCAACACATCTGCCAAAGCTTCTACACTGGCCTGCGCTGCTGCTGCGTCAAGAATCTGAATGTGGACTTGTTCGGACATGATTGACTCCGTGAATGGAAAACTGAAAAAGGCCCTTACTTGCAAAGCGCTACCAGATAACGCGCCGCTACCTTTCCAGGATTATGGAAAGTAATCGGCTTATCCAGCGCCATGGAAAGACAGTCACCCATCTGCAAATCCCAAGTCTCGTCCCCCACAGAGAGACGCATCTGGCCCGCCAGTATCCAGACCTGCTGCTGTATATCGACATCTTGATGAAAACTGTCATAACGCACGGTCTGCCCCGCCGGGAATTCGACTTCCACCAACTGGATAGGAGAAGGCAGGCCGGGCGAGAGATTACGGCGTCTATAGCCAGAAGCAGGATCAGTCCAGCATATTTGTTCGGCCAAACGCGAGACTGGTGACACCGCAGCGGCAGGCGTGCTGTCTTCAAACAATGAGGCCAGCGTCACCCCCAGGCCCACGGCCAGTTTGTCGAGTGCCGCTGCAGTTGGGCTGCTTTCAGCCCGCTCTATGAGCGAGATATTCGAGCGGCTGACGCCACTGCGCTTGGCCAGCGCATCCAGCGACAGCTTTTGTTGATCGCGCAATGCGCGCACCCTGCGGGCAATAATCGTATTGATATTCATAATTTCCATTATAAAGGATATTTAAATCCTGTAAACTGGAAATTATTATTGCCCTCGCCGCTACATCACGCTGGGATCAAGCTTGCGTCAGTTGCTTGATCGCTGCCACCAGCTTGTCGAGATCCTCCAGGCTGCTGTACAGATGCGGTGTCACCCTGACGATGTCCTGGCCATCCAACTCGCGTGTCACGGTGAATATCTTGTGCTCACGCATGAGGTAATCAACGATAGCATGGCCAGAATTGCCAGCAATGCCAAAACCGGCGATCGCACATGAGCGCTGCGGGTCGGTCGGCGTCATGATGCGCACATCAGGCAAGCCACGCACCTGATTGAGCCAGTATTGCGTCAGGTAACGCAGGCGCGCTTCCTTGTTGGCAGAACCTATGGACTCGTGAAACCGCAGTGCATCCAGTACCGTCAGCACATTCGCGGGCGGCACCGTACCGACTTGCGTAAATTTGAAAATCTCATTGTCAGCGAACTTGGCATTGCCAAACAGCGGCGCAATCTCAGCCACCCGGTTCTTGCGTATATACAGCATGCCCACACCCAGCGGCACACCCAGCCATTTATGCAAATTCACTGCGACAAAATCTGCACCCAGCTCTGTCATACGATAGTTCAGGTGAGCAAAGGAATGCGCCGCATCGACCATGACATCCACACCGTGACGTTTGGCCATGGCAGTGATCTTGGCGACCGGCATGATCTGCCCTGTCCTGTGCACGATGTGGGTGAGCAGTATCAGTTTGGTCCTGGACGTAATCGCCTGCTCATACTGGGCCACGATGTCTTCATCACTGACAGGATCGAGATGCAATTGCAAATGCCGCAGCTGTATCTGCTTGCGCTGTTCCAGCATCAACAGGGTATCAATGACAAGATCATAATCATGGGTAGCGAGTATGACTTCATCACCCGCCTGCAAGGGATAACCCTGTAGCAAAATATTCATGCCCTCTATCAGATTGCGCGTCAGCACCAGCTCCCCCTCATCCACCCCGCAAAAATCCTTGAGCGCCTGCATGACTTGCACAAACAGAGGCGCATAACGCACGCGCAAAAAATACGAAGTCTCGGCATTCACCTGGGCTTGATAACGCTGGAAAGCCTCAAACACAGGCTGTGCCTGCACACCAAAGTAGCCATTTTCCAGGTTGATGAAATCGGGTGAGACGGTGTACTGTTCACGGATGCCTGACCAGTAGGCTTCATCATCGGCAGCGATATTTTTTAATTGACTCGACAAAAGCAACTCCTTAAATTTGTGTAAATCTTCTGCACTATTCTATATGCAGAGGCCCGTGCGCATGAAAAGTTCCCGATGCGGGTAAATACCGTCATCTGTTGGTCATAATTGATCAATTCGCGGCAAAAGCTGCGTGTTTCTTGCATTCTGCGTATAGCTCCTCTAGCATGGCGTGGTTAACTTTTACGCACGCGCCATGTCTGCCCTGCCTGAACTGAATGAACTGGAACGCATTATCGCCCTTGGCCGCGGACAGCTGGAGGTTGAGGTCTTGTGCGAGGTCGAAGTCAGGCACAGGCAATTTCCGGTCTACAAGCTAGCACTGGGCAACCCTGATACCAGCCTGCCTGCCATAGGTTTTTTTGGTGGCATCCATGGGCTGGAGCGCATAGGTACGCAAGTCTTGCTGACTTTCCTGCGTGGCTTGCTGACACGGCTGTCCTGGGACAAGAGCCTGCAGTATATGTTGCAGGATGTGCGCCTGGTGTTCATGCCCTTGATTAACCCCGGTGGCATGTGGCAGGCAACGCGCTGCAATCCGAATGGGGTTGACCTGATGCGCAATGCCCCAGTGGAAGCCAATGACAAAGTGCCTTTCCTGCTCGGTGGCCACCGTTATAGCCCGCGCCTGCCCTGGTATCGTGGCGCTGCCGGTGCCGAGATGGAAGCAGAAAATCTGGCCCTATGCCGCACCGTGCAGCAGGAGTTGCTGGCCCGCCCTTTTAGCATGGCGATAGATTGCCATTCCGGCTTTGGCTTGCGTGACCGTGTCTGGTTCCCGCATGCACACAGTGTGCATCCTATCGATCATCTGGCTGACATACTGGCGCTGGAAGAATTATTTCAGCAAACCCATCCCAATCATTCCTATCTGTTCGAGCCGCAAAGTCTGCAATACCGTACCCATGGTGATGTCTGGGATTATCTTTACCTGCAGGCTGAGCAAGATCGCAGCAAGACCTTTTTGCCACTGACGCTGGAAATGGGTTCATGGCTATGGGTCAAGAAAAACCCGCGCCAGTTGTTCTCACGGCATGGCATGTTCAACCCGGTGGCAGAACACCGTCTGCACCGCGTCTTGCGCAGGCATAATTCCTGGCTGGATTTCCTGATGCGGGCAACCTGTGGCCATGCGCAGTGGCTGGCCCAGGGCCCTACCCGCCTGCGCTTGCAAGAGCGCGCCGTAGCACGCTGGTATAGACCATGAGCACCTGGATCTTATTGCGTGGCCTCATGCGCGAGAGTCGGCACTGGGGAGATTTCCCTGAGCGCTTCCAGCAGGCGGTGGGGGCTGAACGCGTGCTGTGCCTGGACTTCCCCGGCAATGGGCAATTACATGCCGAGCATAGCCTGACTACGGTAGCCGCGATGGCAGAGCATTGCCACCGGCAATTGCAAGTGCGAGGCGTAACAGAGCCTGTACATGTCCTGGCAGTCTCACTCGGGGCGATGGTGGCACTGGCCTGGGCTGATCTCTACCCGAATGATATGCATCGCATGGTGCTCATCAATACCAGCGTGGCGCCACATAATCCCTTTTATCTGAGGCTGAGGCCAGCAAATTATCCTGCGCTGATAACGACCATGTTATTTGGCTCCAGCGAGCAACGCGAACGGCTGATACTGCGCATCACCAGCACTTTGCAAACTACACAACAAGCCAAAGAAATCGTTACGCGCTGGACTACCTATGCGCAAGAAAAGCCCATAGTCGTCGGCAATATCCTGCGCCAGTTGCTGGCCGCCATGCGCTTTCGTGCGCCACCGTATTCAGGCAAAGTCCCGCTGCTATTGCTGGCGGGTGAACATGACAGACTGGTTAATGCAGCTTGCTCACGCAAGCTGGCAGGGCTATGGGATAGCCCCCTGCACTCGCATCCCACGGCAGGCCATGATTTGCCGCTGGATGATGCGGACTGGGTGATAGAGCAAGTATTGAGCTGGCAGGTGAATGCTAATTTTGCGCCAGCTCTGCAATCAGAAAATCAATAAACACCCTGACGCGCAAAGGCAGGTGACGGTCACGCGAATACAATAATGAAAATGGCCGGGTGCGGCCCTTGAATTCCTGCAGCACCTCTACCATGCGGCCAGCGCGCAGATCCTCTTCCACCATGAAGCGCGAAGCCTGCAGCAAGCCTGCGCCATGTCTGGCCAGGGTGATAGTGCCCAGCAAATCTTCTGAACAAGTCAGACCGCCTCTGGTCGGCCAGTCTATCTCCTCACCATCACGCCTGAATATCCAGACGATATTTTGCCCTGCACTGGGCAAGACAAATTGCAGGCATTCATGTCTATCCAGGTCTTCGAGTCTGGTTGGCACGCCAAAACGTTGCAAGTATTCTGGTGCGGCGCAGACTACGATTTCGGTATCTTCGAGACGGCGTGCAATCATGCCTGAGTCTGGCGGGTTACGGCCACGTATGACCAGGTCAAAACCATCGGCCGTCAGATCGACATTGCGGTTACTGAGCTGTAAATCCAGCTTAACCAGTGGGTACATCTGGCGAAATTTTGCCAGCAAGGGCAGCACCCGGTAATGCCCGTAAGGCGTAGGCATGCTGATGCGCACCAGGCCTGCCGGTTGCATTTGCTGGCCAGATACTTCACGCTCCGCCTCCACCAGTTGATTCAGCGCCTGGCGGCATTGCACAAAATAGGCACGTCCAGCCTCTGTCAGTCGTAACTGCCGCGTGGTGCGCACGAACAGGCGCACGCCTATGCGCTCTTCCAGCCGGGCGATGGAGCGGCTGACAGCTGCTGGCGTCAGTCCTGCTGCATTGGCCGCATCCTTGAAACTTTCCAGCTCAGCTGCCATGCAAAACAATTCTATGCTGCCCAGTAATACATCTGCAAATTGTCGATTCACATTACACCATGTAATTTATAAAGTAACTTTCGCCTAGTTTATCAACTATTTCGTTTGGCATAGTATGCTGCCATGCACTGCCATCCCGACAGAGCAATTAGTCAAATTTACGGAAAAAACATGAAACTCTATTTCTCCCCAGGTGCCTGCTCCTTGTCCCCCCACATCATCCTGCGTGAAGCGGGTCTGGCTTTCACTCTGCAAAAAGTCGATACCTCCGCCCACAAAACCGCGGATGGCCTGGATTTTTTCAGTATCAATCCCAAGGGCCAGGTACCTACCATGGAAATGGATGATGGCGCGATACTGACCGAAGGTTCCATCATTGCGCAGTACATCGCCGAACGTGCAGAAAACCGTGACTTGCTGCCTGCATCAGGCATGGCACGCTATCGCGTACTCGAATGGCAAAACTACGTCAGTTCAGAATTGCACAAATCCTTCGCCCCGCTGTTTGACCCCGCCATGAATACCGAAGGCAAGACCCTGATCGCAGGCTT
The DNA here is from genome assembly GCF_049340345.1 of Undibacterium sp. Di27W. Taxonomy (NCBI): domain Bacteria; kingdom Pseudomonadati; phylum Pseudomonadota; class Betaproteobacteria; order Burkholderiales; family Oxalobacteraceae; genus Undibacterium; species Undibacterium sp. Di27W. The sequence goes on from NZ_JBMPOS010000014.1 coordinate 108,153, forward strand.
GCTGCGCAAGAAATTTGCCTGGGTCAACAGCCGCCTGGAAGGCAAAACCTATCTGACTGGCGATACTTTCACCGTCGCCGACGCCTATCTGTTCACCGTCAGCGGCTGGAGCAAATATGTGAACCTGGATATCAGCGACTTTGCCCACCTGCAAAAATTCCTCGCCAGCGTCAAAGCCAGGCCGCATGTACAAGCTGCGCTGAAAGCGGAAGGCTTGCCTGTCTGACCCTTCCCCGACAATAAATCGTAAAACAGCAGACAATACGGTAGCTCACGAGTAGCTATCGTATTCACGTTTAGAAAGGTAAAAATGGCCACCGCTTACCCCGACATCATCGCCATGCTGAACCAGTATTTCGATGGCATACACCACAGTGACACCAGCATACTGTCCAAGGTGTTCCACCCCGAAGCCCATTACTACTGCGCCACCGAAGGGCACCTGCTGCACCTGGACATGCAGCAATACTTCCCCGTCGTCGACAAACGCCCCTCCCCCGCCAGCAAAAACGAAAAACGCCGCGACCGCATCATCTCCCTGGAAATGGCCGGCCCAGTCACCGCCTTCGCCCGCGTCGAATGCGCGATTGCCAATAAATTTTTTACTGATTTTTTAACCCTGGTGAAACTGGATGGCAGGTGGCAGATTGTGAGTAAGGTGTTTCATTTTGAGTTGATGGATGCTTGAAAGAGAAAGTGAGCCGTTTTAGGGCAATATAAAACCAGGTCGCGTTGACGTTGCTTTTGATTTTGGTGTTGTTCTTGACGTTGTTTTTGATTTTTTGCAGTTCCCATGTGTAGACGCCGTTTGTGCTGTACGGAAAATGGATTAAGAAGGACCGCTGTCTGAGCCGCAGGCGAGTTTCGGGCCTTCCCATTTTTTGTACTGCACAAACGGGAACCCCGCAGGGGCGGCTACGCCTGGGTCGCCTTTTTGGCTTACCTTTTTGGCGAAGCAAAAAGGTAAGTAGCCGCCGGTCTACCACCGGTCTGCAATCGAAAATAACTTGCGAAGATATATCAAAACTTAGTTCGTAAAGTTATACAGTTCATAAACTAATAAACGTCCGATCATGCCACGAACGCCGCTGGATTCCAGCTAAAAGCACGCTGGAATGACGTTAATAAGGGTTTTGGTATTTGGAGATATACCGTTCTGTAAATGATTAGCGAAATCAAACAACAAGCTAAGCCCAATGATTGGTTGCCAAGTACGTTGAAAAATAAGGTTATTGAGATTACCCCAATTTGTAGGAAAACCACCCGAGAAAAGCCCACCCCAAGATTTTTCAAACAATAAGTTGTACACTATGCCACACCAGAGTCCACCACCAGACTCACAGGCAAGCTCCGCATGAAGGCGGGCTGAAAGCAAGGCCGTATTGAGTATCAAGCACAGACCAGATCACTGGCCTGCCGATTGAATTTCTTAGCCCCAAAACCATGCCCGAATCCAATAGCCTGGCTAACACGGCCAACAGCGTCGCCAATGCGCGCACCACCGCACCCCACATCATCCGCGAGCTGGAAAACGGCTTGCTCGCTGACGCCGCCCACACCTCACCCAAGTATTTTTATGATGCGGTAGGCTCGGTCCTGTTTGAAGCCATTTGCGTGCTGCCGGAATATTATCCCACCCGTACAGAAGCAGCAATTTTCACGCAACATATGGCTGACATGGCGCGTGTCATAGGCCTGGGTGGCAGCCTGATAGACCTGGGTGCGGGTAATTGTGCCAAGGCAGCGCGGCTGTTCCCGGTATTGCATCCAGACCAGTATGTGCCGATTGATATATCTGTCAGCCATTTGCAGGATGCAGTGCGTCGCTTGCAACAGCGCTTCCCGCACATAGAGATGACGGCGCTGGGGCTGGACTTGGCACAAGACTGGAAACTACCCGCAGAAGTCAGACGTGACAAGCGCCTGTTCTTTTTTCCCGGTTCATCCATAGGTAATTTCGAACCAGAAGAAGCACTGGCCTTTCTCAGTCATTTACGCGCTGCCTGCAACAGCAATGATGGTATCTTGATAGGTGTAGACCTGATTAAGGACAAGTCCTTGCTGGATGCTGCCTATGCCGATAGCCTGGGCGTTACTTCAGCCTTTAACCTGAACCTGTTACGCCATATCAATCATTTGCTGCATACTGATTTTGATGTCAGCCAATGGCAGCATGAAGCTTTTTTCAATACCGAAAAATCCCGTATAGAAATGCATTTGCGCGCCAGGGAAAATATCCAGGTCAACTGGCCGGGCGGGCAAAGAAATTTTATCAAGGGTGAACACATACACACGGAAAACAGCTATAAATACAGTATACAGGGCTTTAATGCCTTATTGGCCGATGCTGGTTTTTTCCATAGCTGTCACTGGACGGACAAAAATGAATGGTTCGCGGTTATCCATGCCAAAGCTGCTTGATCCCCTGACAGATGCTGGGCTAAGCTCGCAGGCAACAGGCATAGTTGAACACTGGCAAGCAATCCGGCTACGTTCCGTTGCGATTGCTGCGCCCCTGTCTGCTGAAGATTGCATGGCCCAGTCCATGCCAGATGCCAGCCCCATCAAATGGCATCTGGCGCATACCACCTGGTTTTTTGAAACCTTTATCCTTGAACAGTTTGAAGACGACTTCCAGGCTTTTCATACTGACTTCAGGGTACTCTTCAATTCCTATTACAACGGTGTCGGTGACAAGCACCCGCGTGCGCAACGTGGCTTGCTGACACGGCCATCGCTGGACACCGTGCTGGCCTACAGGCGTAATGTCGATGAACGCATGCTGCAATGTCAGGAAAAACTCAGTGATGCCCGCTTCGCCTCCCTGCTGGAACTGGGCATGCAACATGAACAGCAACATCAGGAATTGATGCTGACTGACATCAAGCATCTGCTGTCATGCAATCCTTTATTCCCGGCTTTGTATCCAGCAGCAGACATGCGCAAACCCATGCCCGCCTCCAACACCCTGAGCTGGCAAGACTATGATGCCTGCCTGTGTGAAATTGGCCATGAAGGCAAGGGCTTTTCCTTTGACAATGAAGGGCCGCGCCACCGCCAGTTTCTGGAGGCTTTCCAGCTCGCGACGCGTCTGATCAGCAATGCAGAATACCTGGAATTCATAGAAGATGGTGGTTACCAGAATTCCGCCCTGTGGCTGTCTGAAGGCTGGGACTGGATACAACAGCAAGACCTGCGTCACCCACTGTACTGGCGCTATGATTTCCAGCAGGGCTGGCAAGAATTTGGTCTCTATGGTTTGCAAGCTTTAAACCCACAGCAGTCGCTTGGCCACATCTCTTATTTCGAAGCAAGTGCCTTTGCGAGCTGGGCAGGTGCGCGCCTGCCTACTGAAGCCGAGTGGGAATATGCAGCGCAACAACATGAACAGGAAGGCCAGCTGAGCCAGTTGTTTGATCATGGCTGGCAATGGACCAGCAGCAGCTACAGCCCTTACCCCGGCTTTGTGCCAGCGGCCGGTGCAGTCGGCGAATACAATGGCAAATTCATGGTCAACCAGTATGTCTTGCGCGGCTCTTCAGCCTTCACCCCGACAGGCCATAGCCGCAACACTTACCGGAATTTTTTCCCGGCAACGGCGCGCTGGCAACTGACCGGCTTGCGCCTGGCACGTTCACTTATTGAGGAGTAGTTTTATGCCGACCGCAAAATGGAAAGATACTGTCATCGCCCAGGCCAGCGATGGCGAGATTGTGAAGCTTGAAGGCAATCTCTATTTCCCAAAAAATAGCGTCAATCCTGAACACTTGCGCGGCAGTGACAAGCACAGCATTTGCCCATGGAAGGGCACAGCCAGCTATTACGATGTCGTCGTCAATGGTGAAGTCAATGCAGATGCGGCCTGGTATTACCCTGAACCCAAGGATGCAGCCAAAGAAATCAACGGCTTCATTGCCTTTTGGCGCGGGGTAGAAGTCTTGCCGTGAATCTCAAGGCAAGACTCTGCAAAAGTCACATCAGGGAAAAGCCGGTATATGCGGTTCCACCCCGCCAAAGCGAAAACCGGGATGCCTGCTGGCCATCATTTCTTCAGTCTGTTTCACTTTGCTCAAAGGCACATCAACGATAAGCAAGACTTGCCCGGCTTCAATTTCTTTTTCAAAAGCTTTCAGACGGGAATTGGGGATGGCTGCAGCCGCCATGCCAGATACCCAGGAGCCAAATAGGGCCCCACCAAATGCAGCCACCAGCAAGGCGATGGTGCGCATCTCCAGACCTTCAGGCGGGAAAATCAGTAACAGGCTGCCTGCCAGTAAGCCGGTAGCCGCTCCGACCACCATACCCAATTCCATGCCATGGATGAGATCGGTTTTTTGAAAAAAATTGGCTTCCGGCATATCATTGGGCAAACTGTCTTTTGCCAGGAAGTGGATATATCGTTCTTCTATGCGTGCCAGCAATAACTCATCGAGCATGGCTCTGGCAGCAGGTACATCGGGTAACATGAAATAAAGACGACGGCGCATGATGGCCTCCTGTAAAAAATCTCAGGAGGCAGCAAAGGAAATTCAGGGTCAAAGCAAGAACAGGATGCTGGGCCTCCTGATTAGTTATAGCAAAGATGGGCGAAAGGTCAAAGTCTATCGCCCATTACCATCACCTCATTAACTCTTCACAGAACTTAGCCCAGACGTTTTGCCGCCAAGGCATTGCCCGCACGGCTGACTGCCTTGCGACCCAGATGGGCAGAAATGAATTGCCCTGCATCCACCACGGCATTCAAGTCTATGCCGGTTTGTATACCCAGACCCTGCATGAGGAAGAGCACATCTTCTGTCGATACATTGCCGGTTGCACCTTTGGCATACGGGCAGCCACCAAGGCCAGCAACGGATGAATGGAAGATGGAAATACCGACTTCCAGACTCGCATAGATATTCGCCAGCGCCTGACCATAGGTGTCATGGAAATGGCCGGACAAAGCCGCAACAGGAAAATCCTGCGATACCCGCTGCATGACGTTTTGCACCTGTCGCGCGGTGCCTACGCCTATGGTGTCAGCGATATCGATCTCGTCGCAACCCAGGTCACGCAAACGCTGCACCACATCAGAGACGCTATCGACAGCGACTTCACCCTGGTAAGGACAGCCGAAAGCGCAAGAGATACTGCCACGCAAGCGTATCTTGTTTGCTTTTGCTGCCTCTGCCACTTCGCGGAAACGTTCTATCGACTCTGCAATCGAGCAATTGATATTCTTTTGCGCAAAGGCTTCCGAGGCTGAGCTGAAAATCACCACTTCATCGGCACCTGCTGCCAGAGCGGCTTCAAAACCTTTCATATTCGGCGTCAATACAGAATAGATGACACCAGGCTTACGCGCGATGCCTGCCATGACTTCTGTCGAAGTTGCCATTTGCGGCACCCATTTGGGTGAGACAAAAGAGGCTGCTTCTATATTCACAAAACCAGCCGCAGTCAGGCGGTTCACCAGCTCTATCTTGACGTCGGCGGGTATGCTTTCTTTTTCATTTTGCAAGCCATCACGCGGGCCTACTTCGACAATTTTGACTTGCTTGGGTAATGATGCATTCATCTTGTTTTTCCTTGGGAGGCGATTGCATCATTTTACCCCCAAGCTGGCTAAAGCCTGAACCTCCCCCGTATTTCTACTTGTGCCAAAAGACCAACTCAAACCACATGGAATACCGCAACACCCAGTTTGGCAAAATAAGGATCCAGCCTGTCTGCCAGTTGCGGCAAGTTATAGCTGGGCACTTGCGGGTAAAGATGGTGTTCAAGATGATAAGAAAGATTGAACAGCAAGGCAGGGATGATCTTGCCACGCAAGCTCCTGGCTTGACCCAGTATGCTGCTGTCAGGCTTGAAATGGGGCAACCAGGCCGTGGTAATGGGATACAGGCAAGAGCCTATGTACATGAATACGCAGTAAGTCAGAGGCGCCGCAGTCCAGGGCAAGACAAGTATGGCCAGCACAATACCCAGGATAGCCGCATACAGTTCTGCCAGCATCCAGCGCTTTTGTGTCGGATTTTTGGACAGCCGGTAGGCATGCAGCCAGTGGCGTACTATGTAGCCAGGCCCGGCTTTAAGCGCCCCCAGCAAGCTCAGATGTGCAGGGCTGCCTTCAAAATCATCCTGTTCCAGGCAATGGCTATGGTGATGCAGATGCGCCTGGCGGAAGGCATGACCGCTTTCCAGCAGCAGGATACTCATGGCAAACAAGATCCATTCTGTGCTGCGGGGTTTGAAACCGGCAGCGCCATGCAATACATCATGGGTGAAAGTCACCGCGACCAAAAAATGCAAGACAAAAACCAGCGGCAGCAAGAGGTAATACTGCATGGAGAAAACTGTAGCATAGGCCGCCAGGCTCAGTAGTGGCAGCACTGGCCAGATCAAGCGCTGCAATTTGCTGGCCGCCAGCAAATCCAGACCCAGGCTACTTAAGTTGGGCAAACCGGCTTGGCGACGGTTCAGTTGCGGCAGGGTAGTTTTCACAGGTGATACAAGCCTGCGGTAGATGGCCGCAGGAAAAACATCGCCTGACATGCTTATGCTGCTGTTCATGATCATCTTCCTCAATGACGAGTACGCAGCAGGCTGCTGAAGAAAAAGAAATAATAGATGCCCACTATCAAACCAGCGTACAGGCTGTTAATGCCCCAGCGTTGCAATGCATAGCTGACTGCCTCTTTCAAATGCTGGGCGAAAGAAAACGGTAGCCTTAGCAATGGATAGAACAAGAGCAAAGCCAGCCACCTGACGTCAGGAATGAATAGGAGAAAAAGCGCCAATAAACCCAGTGCCAGGCGATAGCCCGTCATGAGAAAATTGTGACGCGGGCTGAGAGGATATTGGCGAAAACCCATGACATGCATGGAGAACGTGAACTTTTGCTTTTTGACTTTAGGCATGCCAAACAAAATCAAGGACAAAATTCCATGCGCCAGCAAAAGGCCAAAGTCCACCAGCAAGGCCAGGCCCAATTCTGCCCTTATAAAAAATTGCGCGACAGGCGTAACGAGCATGGCCCAGGCCAGGATGCGATTGAACCTGACCCAGTTAGCCCTGGTCAGCCAAGTGGAATGAGTGGAGCTGGATGTAGTTGAGTTCATGATTTTTCTGCTGCGCTTGATTGCTTATGGCTTTATAGGGTTGGCAGGTATGAAAACTGCCTATCCTCTCATTCGCAAGCCGCGTGCCAGCCAGCAGATTTCATAAGCCTTTGTTTTTTAAAGGAATTTACTTTACACCGCAGCAAAACTGTAAACTTGCTATATAGTTGACCGATATTTACTATCAAGATTATTGACAGCTCATTTACAGCTACCTGCCATGAACGCCTACGGACTGTATTTTTTCTCGCTCGCCTTGCAGGGCGCCATCAGCCCCTTGCTGGCTATCTGGCTGTGGGTAAAGGCAGGACAACAGCCGGGCATGAAGGCGCTGGCGCTGTTTTGCGTGAGCATAGGCCTGTGGGCAACAGGCCAACTGGCCATCAATCTCGGTGATGCCAGGATCAGTGAACTGGGCAAGATACTGGTTAATACCGGCCCTGTGAATGCCGTGTTTTTTCTGCACTTTGTATTGCGCTTTTTGGGTCGTTTGCGGCCTGCACATATCATTGCCTGGTATGCAGCAGCGTTCATACTGATGCTGGGCATTGCCATCTTTGATATGGGCAGCCTCTTGCCCTGGCTGGAGTTCCAGCGTTATTACGTGTTTCCAGCCTGGGGCTGGATACCAGGCATCTTTGTCAGTGGCTTGAGTACCTGGGCTTATTTACTCTTGTTGATGGCATGGCCCGCCGCCGCCCCCAAGAAGCGTGGGCAAATCCTGGCGGTTTGCCTGGCCGGGGTCTGGGGCTCAGCCTCTACCCTGATGTTCTTGAATGCCTCGTTTGGCATCGCCATCTTCCCGTATAGCGTTATTCTGTTGCCTTTTTACGCAGTCTTGCTGGTACTCGGCATTTTGCGCTATGACATGATGGCGGTGAACCTGTGGGCCAACCGTTTCCTGGCCTGGCTGGCACTGAGTGTGCTGACCGTCGCCATTGCCGGTCTGGTGCTGAGCCTGGTAGCGCAAACCGGCTTTAGCCCACTGGCAGCCTTGCCGCTGTGGCAGTTATGGCTACTGGGTACAGGCATGCTGCTCATCATGCTGATACTGGAAAGACCGATGCGCAGCTTTATGGAGAAACTGATCTTCCCCGGCGCGCATCTGGAGGCCGCAGTCCTGAGCAACTGGCGCTTGCAACTGGAAGCGGCAGCTAGCTGGCAAGAACTGGAGGCGGTCGCCTCTGCATTATTGGAAAACCATCTGCGCCAGCCCATGCCTGTCCTGCTAGTCCGTGATGGCGAACCCGGCAGCACTGCTGAGCAAAGCTGTGTCATCTGTTACCGGCAACAAGCACAGGTCAAGCATGCAGAATGGCATTACGAATTGCGTCACTGGGAAGGCGCGACCCCCAGTGTGCAAAGAGTAGGCGCAGTATTCGGTGCACTGCTGGCAGCAGCCGCCGGACGGCTGGATCAATTACTGCGTTATGCGGACCAGGAAAAGCAGCGTCTGCAACAGGCGCATCTGACGGAACTGGGTGGGCTGGCTGCCACCGTCGCCCATGAATTGCGCAACCCCCTGAACATTATCAGCATGGCTGCCATCTCTTGCCCGGCAGAAGTGCGCAACGACATACGCGAGCAGATAGAAAGAGCCGATCACCTGATACAGGATTTGCTCAGTTATTCCGGTGAGGTGCGCCTGAATTGTCAGCCTGTCGATATGGCAGAACTGATTGATAACATCATCGCGCAACTACGCCCTACTGCCATGGCGAATGGCGTACAAATCACCAGCGACATCGAAGAAAATTTACATGGATATATAGACCGTATGCGCACTGAGCAAATTCTGAACAACCTGCTCAATAATGCACTGGCGATGTTGCGCGGCAGGCCAGATGCGCGCATCCATATCGAAGCAACGACAGACAAGCAAATGCTGAGGCTGCGCATTTGCGACAACGGCCCCGGCATACCGACAGAACAAAAAACCGATTTGTTCCAGGCTTTCAAGAGCCGTCGCCCTGGTGGTACAGGTCTGGGTCTGGCGATAGTGCGCAGGCTGGTGGAGGCCCATGGCGGTCGCGTTGCCCTGGTCAGTCACCTGAACTGGAATTGCTGCTTCGAACTTTATCTCCCCACATCACCATGACACCATGAGCATGCAAACTATTTTACTGGTCGATGATGAACCAGCCTTTCAACGCCTGTGCGGCAACTGGCTGGCCAGCCTCGGTTATATCGTCAAGGTCGCGGCCACGGCAGAACAGGTACATGCCTTGCTGGCGGAGAACAGCTTTGATCTGGTCTTGCTGGACCTGGCCTTGCCACCTAGTTTCACACCCGATGAAGGCCTGGCGTTATTGCCAGCATTCTCACCTGTACCCGTGGTCGTCATGACTGGTCATGCAGACCGTGAACTGGCGCTGCGTGCCATCAGCCTGGGTGCCTGGGATTTTTTACCCAAGCCACTCGATCCAGACATCTTGCGCGTCGTGGTAGACCGCGCCCTCAACAAAAGCCGTCTGGAACGTGAGCTGGAAGTATGGCGCGCCCGTGCCCTGCCGGACGACAATAGCATGGGCCTGATAGGCAGCAGTGCCGAGCTGGCAGAACTGCGTTCCTTGATACGTCGTATTGCCCCTACTGATGTTCCAGTCATGATTACCGGCCCCAGCGGTACAGGCAAGGAGCTGGTGGCACGCGCCCTGCATGCCCAGGGCAAGCGCGCAGGCAAAGCATTTATTGCCGTGCATTGCGGTGCCATACCTGCAGAATTATTCGAGAGTGAATTATTTGGTCATTGCAAAGGCAGCTTTACAGGGGCAGACCGTGACCGCAAAGGGCTGATCGCTGCAGCTGATGGCGGCACGTTATTCCTTGATGAAGTAGGTGAAATGCCCTTACCCATGCAAGTCAAGCTGCTGCGCTTCTTGCAGTCTGGCAGTTTCTTTCCCATAGGAGCGCGCGCAGAGTTGCGTGTCGATGTGCGCATAGTCGCGGCGACGAACCGTGATCTGGCCGTCATGGTCGAAGAAAAAAGTTTCAGGGATGATTTGTATTACCGTCTCAAAGGCATACAGATGCGCACACTGGCACTGGCAGACAGGGCAGAGGATATTGCCCTGATAGCCCAGGCGATAGCAGCCAGATCAAGGCCGCCAAAACGCCTGACGGCTGCAGCGCAGGAGTGGCTGGTATCCCACGCCTGGCCCGGCAATGTCAGGGAATTGCAGCATTGCCTGCAAACTGCGATGGCACTGGCGGGGGAGATGAATGAGATCGTGGTGGATGACCTGGCACTGGCTTGTGGTGAAGTTGCGAACGAGACGCCTGTAGTAGATTATGGTTTGCTCGAAGAACAAGTGGCTGCACTGGAAAAACGTCTCATCGTCGGTGCATTGAATGACAACCAGCATAACCATACGCATGCAGCAAAACAACTGGGTATTTCACGGGTAGGTTTGCTCAATAAGATGCGCAGATATGGTTTGCGTGAGTAAGCAACCCACATCCATCCTGTAGGAGCGGCTTCAGCCGCGAATCTCTGATCCAGAAAAAATGGCAATCACGGCACATCCTTCGCGGCTGAAGCCGCTCCTACGAAATTCACATACCTGGCTTCCCCGGTACTAATGTGCAGCGGCAAACAAGCGACTTAAATCCAGCACGGGTATGTTTTGCCCCTGTTGTTCAAAACAGGAAATCGCCATATCTTCCCAGCCTGTTTCATCAAGGCTACTGGCCTGACTATCATCGACCAGCACACGCACAGGTGGTGCTGCCAGGTGGATAGCCCCCAGGCCTGCGCTATTACTGACCACATCATGAAACGCTACCAGCGCCAGGATATTGCCAGTGCAAGCCTGGCCACCCAGACGCACAGGCAATTGCATGACCGGCACGGCACGTTTTTGCCAGAAAATCACTTCGCGCATATGGGCAGGTGCCAGTGGCACTTCAAAGCTGTCCTGGGCATCCATGATTTGTATCAGTTCACGCTGGCCTATGGCGACTTGCCTGCCATCACCTACATCGAGCAACCACGCATTTGCACTGGTCATGTCAGGCTCTCCTAATGAGCAGTATGAGTGGAAGTAACTTGTGCAAAGGCACCGTACTGCAATAAATGCCGTGCATCGCTAAGACAGGCCAGGCCATCTTCAAATGGCATGATGGCTTGTACTGGCGTATGGCCAGCGCGCATGGCAACAGGTAAGGCATAGTCAGTACCTGCTTGTTGGTTCAGTACCCGCACATCATCACAGAGCAAACCCAAAAAGCCCTTGCCGGTAGCCAGCATGACGCAGGCACGGCGGCTTGCAGGCATGGCAGCCAGCGCCTGTAGCTCACCATCCAGACTCAACACTGGCCAGCTTTGCCCAAGATAGGTAATGCGCCCTATGGCGGGTGCGATATCGTCCTGACTCTGCAAATCCACCACCGATTCCACTGCGCAGACATCGCCCTGTGGCAGCATGAGCTGCAAGGCATCGATGCACAGCAACAGGCGGTTGCGTATTTCTGTCCTCATCCCCGGCATCATCGCGCCCATGATCACACTCCTGTCAAACGGTTGATATGCTGCAGCAAGGCATCTTCGCTGAAAGGTTTGACGAGGTAGGCATCCACCCCGGCGGCATCACCCTGCTGCCTGTGTTTTTGCGTAGAACGTGAAGTGATCATGATGATGGGAATGCGTTTGTCCAGCTTGCGGGCGCGTACATGGCTGGTTAGTTCCAGACCATTCATGCGTGGCATTTCCATGTCCACCAAAATCACATCGGGTGTCACATCGTCGAGGATGGCAACGGCATCCAGGCCATCAATCGCAGTGCGCACTTCATAACCAGCATCGCGCATGATTTGTGCCGTAGCGCGACGGGCCGACAAAGAATCATCGACCACCAGAGCGGTGCGCACCTGCGCAGCCTGGTGATCTGCCTGTGCAGGCAAGCCAGTATAGGCTTCGCCCACATTGATATACTGCGGTGTCGATGCGCGCAATAATTCCGGCAAATCGATGACAGGTGCGACGCTACCATCACCCAGGATGACCGCACCTATGGTGCCCTGGATTCTTGGTACATAGCGACCAAATTTCTTGACCACGACTTCACGGCCATCAACCAGTTCCTGCACTTGTATTGCACAGGTGGCCCCGGTATCGGTACTGACCAGCAAGACCGGATAACCATAGCTACGGGTTTCCTTACGCTGGTCCGGCATACCCAGCAAGCTATCGAGCTTCAGCAATTTATGGACTGCATCACCAAAACGATAAACCGGCTGGTCTGCCAGCATATCGATTTGTGCATCAGTGATGTAATGGATATCGATGATGCGGCGGCTGGAGATGGCCATCATATGACCACTGACACGCGCCATCAGGGTATGTTCGGACAAGAGACTGGCAGGCAGGCGCAGTTCCACCACCAGGCCCTGGCCTGCGACTGAGCGCAGGTTCAGCGAACCTTTCATTTCCAGTATGCGTGCATGTACCATATCCATGCCTATGCCACGACCAGAAGTCTGGGTACTGCTTTCGCGGGTGGAAAAACCTGGCACCAGGATGAGCCTGGCCAGTTCTTCTTCTGACAAAATGCGCTCAGCGCTGATCATCTTGCGTTTCAAGGCGGTGCGACGGATGGCGGCATAATCAAGACCTGCGCCATCGTCCTTGCAACGCACGACGATGGAATTGCCTTCGCGGGCGAAACTCAATTCTATCAGCCCATCTGCAGATTTTTGCAAGCCCAGTCTATGTGCTGCGCTTTCTATGCCATGATCAATCGCATTCCGTAAAATATGCATGAGAGGATCGGTCAAATCATTAAGCATATTGCTATCGATATTGGTATTGGCACCGAGTATGTTCAGATTGACCTGTTTGTCGAGTAGACGGCAAGTCTGGCGTACACTGCGCTGCAGGCGCGAGACTATGGTCGTTACCGGCACCAGCCGCGTCCGTATCACGGCATGCTGGTTTTCCATTTGCAGACGGCGCTGGACTTCCAGCAATTCTGCCAGACCATGCAATTGCTCATCGATGTGGTTGGACATCTCGAAAGCATCGGTGCGTGCTTCCACCAATTGCGCGGTGATGGTGTGCAACTCGCTGTAACGTTCAAATTCAAGTGGATCGAAGTCACCATCGGTAGTGCTGATGCTGGCTTTTTTCTGTGGGCTGCTCATGCCACGTACATCGACCAGGGTTTCCAGGTCGGCGATGAGTTTCTGGAACAGGATGTCTTGCTTTTGTATGGCCTTGGATTGTTTTTGTGTCTGCTTTAATTGTTCCTGGATTTGTGCATTTGAAATGACATTTTCACCTGCCAGGCGCAGCAATTCGTCAACCACTTTTGCTGGTACACGCAGCATGGGTTCAGCCGCATGTGAGCCTGGCTCTACCAGATCAAGTACTGCGCCAGTAGCCAATGTTGCTGACGCAGTTGCAATTGCCTGACTGGCAGAGGCAATCTCAGGGCGTGCAACAAACTCACCACTATGCATGTACCTGACATAGTCACAGACTTGCTGCAAGACTTGTTGTGATTGCGCTGGTGCCACACCGCCGTCGACCACCGCCTCGCTCATGGCTTCCAGGCAATCACCTGCTTCGGTCAATAATTCTGCCAGGGTCTGGTCTGGCAGGCTTGCTTTATCACTGAGGGCAATCAGCAAATCTTCCAGATGATGGGTCAGATTGGCGATGCCCGCGATACCCACGGTATTGGCGGCACCTTTAAGGGTATGCGCTGCCCGTTTGGCTTGTTCCACATCTTGCATACTGCCAGTGCCGCTGGAAAATTTTTCTATGGCGCTGGTAAAATTACCTACCTGTATAGGCAGTTCCTGCAAGAGGCCATCGAATAATTCGGTGTTCAAATCATCCGGCAATTGTATGGAAACATCATCTTCTGTAATTGCCACTTCTGCGTCTTCCTCACCATGATTGTCATTGATGAGCTCGATATTGATCAGTTCAGAAAACAGGGATGCATGCTCTTCCGCCAGCGCAGTGGCCGCCCATGCCCCATCCATCAGCAAGGCCAGCAATTCCAGCGCTGGCACTTCTTCTGTTGGTGTATGCAGATAGGCTATCAGCCTGGCTGGCAATTCGCCCAGCAGATTGGCTTGCTGACTACTCAGAGCGACTGTCTGTGCGCTTACCAGATCAGCCAAGACCGATAAGAACTTATGCAGGGCCGTCAGCCCTATGGATTCAGAAGTCGTCGCTATACGCAACAAGGCTTCAACATAATTTTGCAGGGCCAGGCTGCGCTGCCCCTGGTCCTCACCTGCGGCAATGACAGCCGCCAGGTCTTCTGCCAGCATTTCCGCCATTAGGCTGAATTCCCGGGCGAACAAATCCAGCATATCGCTGCTGATTTCTTGCGCGGATGGGCTGTGTTCAGTTTCGTCGATGTGTTGAAGTTCAGTATAAGTTGCTTCGGCTACAGTATCGCTGACGTTGTCAATTTCCTTGTCAGTTTCGTTGTCAGCCTCCGTGACAAGCTCTGTTGCAGTTTCTGTCTCTGCACTATTCCATGCAGGATCATAGATAACATCCAGCAAGCTCGCCACCAGCTCAGGATTATCGGCATCAGCAATACTATCCATCAGCATCAGGGGAAAGCGCTGCAAGATGCCCAGCTCTGTCTCGCTCAATGCCTGAGTAGCTTCAGACCTGAGTGTGACGACATCGGCAAAAGCATGGCAGGCATCTGCTACTGCATGCATGGACAATTGCTCGGCACAGGTAGAAAAGGCCTGTAATTGCGCAGCATAGCATTGCAGGGTAGCAGCATCAGTTTCACCACCTTGTCCAAAATGCTCATCTGCGGCCAGGGTCATGACCAGAGCATCCAGAGCATCATGCAGGTCAGCAGACAAATTCTGTTCTGCTGCCTGTGGCTGCTCAGCAGGCTGGGCAGCTTCGACAAAGGCCGGGGCGGCTGCGGGCACCAGAAATAATGGGGGAGCGTCTTCGACTTCTTCTACCGGTGTCAGTGGATCGCTGTTCAGCAATTGCCGTAATTCACCGGAGTCAACATGGCTCAGGGGCAAGGGCCAGCTGGCAGTCGATAAATGATCTATCAGGGTTTCTATATTTTTATTGCCATGATTCAGGGCATGGCTGGCCAGCAGGTCTGGCCATTCGCTGAGCAGATAATATTCTGCTTCACTGAGACGGCGGTTCTGGTTATGCAGGCTGATGAGGTTGCGTTCTATCAGTGCACATACCCAGTGCAGGCCAGGCATGTCGGCAGCGCTGGCTGCTGCGCGTATGCGACGCAATTGCTCTATATAGCCGGCCAGGGCACGGGTAACTACCGCAACATCCGTTGAATGTGTGGCATCGGTTTCCAGGGCATTGAATACCTCATCCAGGGCACCGAGGACGACATGGCTGAAATCTGTAGCATGGTTTTCTAGCTGTTCCATACTGCCTCAGATGGGTAAGTTGTGAGGTGAAAAGCCTGCGCATTTTTGCGCAGGCTTGAGCCGGTTGGCGATCAAGCAGCCAGTTTGAACACGCGCACAGTGGACAAGAGCATCCTGGCGTACTCCACCAGGTTGGTGGTTTGCGCTGATTGTTCATCGAGTTGCAAACTGGTTTCCTGATTGGTTTTCTTGATCTGTATCGCTCTGTCCAGTAACTCCTGGCTGGCCTTGGCCTGACCATGGGATTTGATGGCAATTTGCTGTACAGACTCAACCAGCTCAGACGTGGCATTCTGCGTTGCCTGCATTTGCAGACCGGCCTGCTCTGCCAGACGGCTACCTTCTACCACCTGGGCGATTGCCGAGTTCATGGTGTTGACCGTATCTGAGGTTTCCAGCTGGATGTTATTGACCAGGCCAGAAATTTGCAGCGTCGCCTGGCGCGCATTTTCTGCCAGCCTTTGCACCTCATCAGCAACCACCGCAAAACCACGGCCGGCTTCACCGGCTGAGGCTGCATGCATACTCGCATTCAGCGCCAGGATGTGGGTACGTTCAGCAATCGCATTAATCAGACCGACCACGCCGGAAATTTCTTGTGAACGTTCACCCAGGCGTTTAATCCGTTTTTCTGTTTCACGTATGATGTCGCGGGTACTATTAATACCACCCACGGTGCTGTTAACCGTATCCATCGCCAGTTGGGTTGAGCGTATCGCATTGTCAGCAGCGCGGTTGCAGGTTTGTGCCAGGTCAGCAATATTGCGCATTTCTTCAGATGCCGTGGACAGTGACAAAGTCGTATGTTCCACTTCCAGCCTTTCTTCTGCTGCCGCTGCCATCACATTATCAGACTGGGCTTTTACCTTCAGCGTAGCCTCGGTCACGTCGGCAGAAATATTACTTACATCCCGCAGCACTTTGGCAGTTTCGCTGGTCAGCATGTTCAAGGCATCGGATACCGCACCTGTCACATCGGCAGATACCGGCACTTTCACAGTCAGATCTCTGCTCGCCAGTTGCGCCACCGCCTGCAACAGGACCAAGACAGATTCATTGAGTTTTTCATTTTCATCTTCGATGGATTTACGGCTGGCTTCACGTTCATCCACCATCTTGTCGAACTGGCGTGAGAGTTTGCCGATTTCATCCGGTTGATTACTGCGCGCCCTGACTGTGGCATCGCCCTGTGTCAATTTCTGCATAACACCGATCAGATGCGATACTGGTTTGGTGATACTGCGCGTCATCCAGTAAGCAACACCGGCTGCCAGCAAGATGGACAAAGCTGCCACCAGCGCCAAAATGTTTTTGGCATTGAGGTAAGTGCTATCGGCGGCGGCACCATCCTTGTTCACCAGCTTGGTTTGATAGTCAATCAGACTGTCCATGGAGGTGAACCATTTTTCCTGGTCGGCTTGCAGATTACCCAAGAGCCAGTTGGTAGCTTCGGTTTTTTTACCTTCCGTCGCCAGGCGCAGGAATTCCCTTTGTGAAGCACCGTATTTATTACGTGCCTCGGTAGCTATCTGGAAGATGCCTTTTTCTTCGTCACTGACGATCAGTTTTTCAAAACCGGCGATGTTTTCATCCTGGTTCTGTCTGCGTGACAAAATCAATTGCTGTTCTTTTTCAATTGCTGACTGTTCGTTCAGGAGCAGCATATTACGCATGGAACGCGCATTGGCATTGACATTACCCAGCATCTTGTAAGCCAGCACCACCTTAGGATAGCTACCATCCACAATACGATGGGTACCATCATTGATGCTCTTCAGGTTGGACATCGCCAGCCAGGCCGTTACCGCCAACAGCAGCAACACCGCTGTAAATCCCAGACTGAGCCGGATACCAATATTCGGAGTACGTAATTTCATTTTGCTCTCCACAAGAAAAACATCAACAATGACTGCCTGGTCAAATCAACAGTAGGGGATCAACCGATTCCAGCTTTATGCTTTACGTGCTGCGGCTGAGTTTTTCAAAAAAACTTTCATGATTGAAGTCCAGCCAGACCTTGTCATCCTTGACAAAGGCACCTGGTACATGAGCTTCCAGTGTTGCCGGCAGTTGCGGCATTTGAGTGATGTTGCGCAATTCCGTCAGCGGTTGCGGATAACTGTCTATCAGCATGCCGACGGCATTTTCTGCCTTGTCCAAAATCAGAAATAATTTGGAGGAGGTGACTTCTGACCTGCGACCGCTGAGTACCAGGCCCAGATCAAAAATGGGCACCAGATTGCCACGTAAATTAATCAGGCCCAGTAAGTAGGCTGCAGCACCAGGCAGTGGTGCAACGGCTTGTGGCCGTATCACTTCACTGCCAACCTCAGCCTTGATCAGCAAGTTCATTGATCCCACACGATAGCCATAACGCTTTCTTTCGACTAGCGGTGCCACATCGCTCCACAGCAAGTCAGCGGGTGGGTTGAAGCGCTCCAAAGCAGCACTGGGAGGCAGCCATTCCCTGGTCTCCCCGGCATTGCTGGACGTGGACTGATGCATGACAGCTCCCTGGCTTGGGGTGGATGAATGGAAGATCAGACTGACATTTTGAGTTGGTCAATAATCTGGTCAGCGGTATAAGGTTTGGCGACATAACCTTTGGCACCTTGCAGCTGGCCCCAGATCTTGTCGGCTTTTTGCGATTTGCTGCTGACAAAGACGATAGGGATACCCTTGGTGGCAGGATCCTGACTCAGGTTGCGACAAGCTTCATAGCCATCCATCTCAGGCATGACGATGTCGAGAAAAATGATGGAGGGTTTTTCTGCCTTGGCTTTTTCCAGTGAATCCTTGCCGCTCGACGCTGTCACCACCATATAACCGGCATCGCTCAATATGGCTTTGATATTGGCCAGTTCAGTAGTGGAATCGTCAACGACAAGTGCTTTTTTCATGCTCATGATGTGCTCCCGGATGTGTAGGCTAGGCACCCTGATCCCCAGGGCAAAGGTAAGTATGCATGCTCCCGATAAATCAACTACCCATGACCAGGTCGTGACTCTTATCCATGGTGAAAATAGCCTCACCTGCAGTCAGGGTCTTTTCCACCACGGCGCGAAATTTCAGATGTTCTACGGGTTTGGTCAGATAACTGCTGCAACCGGATAAAGAACCACGTATGCGATCGAAGGGTGAAGACTTGCTGGTCAACATGACGACAGGTGTACGCTTGGTTTGCGGTTGGCGACGGATGATCTTGCAGATTTCATAGCCATCAGCACCAGGCATGACGATGTCGAGAAAGATGATGTCGTAGTTTTTCTTCTCCAGCATCTGCAAAGCCTGCTCACCGGTTTCAGCACAATCCGAAGCAATTTTCATGGAACGTAATTCCAGGTCTATCTTGATTCTGGCGGTAGGGCTGTCATCGACAATCAGCGCGCGATATCCAGTCTGTAATACTGAGGCAGGTGGCGCTTTTTGCAGCAAAGGCTGTACGACTGCAGTTTTGTCTGTCACAACCCTGCCAGCGGCAGATGTAAGCTGAGCAGCAGAAGATGTCGCAGGCAAGAGCTTGGCCAGTTCATCCGCAACCTGATCAAGCAAAGCCAGC
This sequence comes from Undibacterium sp. Di27W, assembly GCF_049340345.1. Taxonomy (NCBI): domain Bacteria; kingdom Pseudomonadati; phylum Pseudomonadota; class Betaproteobacteria; order Burkholderiales; family Oxalobacteraceae; genus Undibacterium; species Undibacterium sp. Di27W. Next base: position 127,206 of record NZ_JBMPOS010000014.1, read on the forward strand.
ATCTTGGTAGGAACCAGAGGGTGCAGCAAATGGTATTTACCTGGCTTGGCCTGCACTGCATTGGAGATGAATACCGTCGCTGGTTCAGGAATATTCCGCGCCTCTATCAATTCCTGCAAAGCGGCCCTGGCCTGGGCATTGTCCGGGTCAAGTATGACGATATCAGGATCAACGGCCTGGCTGGCATCGAACAAGGCATAAGAATGCTTGCGTCCACTCACCATGGTCAGACTGAGTACGCTGCGCACCAGACGCAATTCATAATCAGATAAACCAAAAACGCCAATCAGGATTTTTTTTGCAGCGCCGGGAAGCGCGGTGGAATTGCTGTTCATGAGCGACCTACCTCTTGACGAAAAACCGCTTATGCGGATTACGGTACCTGGCTGCCCTGCTTAATGTCTCCTACAAAATCCAGCTAGCCCTTTACGTCACATTTCCAGCGACACATGGTCATCTTGGGTCATCTTGATTTTTGTATCAACCTTTGAGCGAGGGCCCTATAGTTTTGCGTCCCATACTTTCATATGGTTTGCCTTTAAACACTACCGACACTTCCCCTGTAATGCTGACAGCATGTCAGGGAGAGAACATCAGCAACAGCGCCTCATGCGAAGCACCGTTACCCCAATGTAGTTCAAGAAATTGCAGGCTACAAGGAAAAAGTTAACATTTTTTTGCGTTTGATTTTTCTTTATCAAAGACACAAAATTAACGCGGCTGACAGATTTTTGCGTATTTGCCTAGCACTTCAGACATGCCCGACTCTATGCATTCCACCACCACGGCATGGCCTATGGAAACTTCCAGGATGCCAGGGATACTCAGGAATTTTTGCAGATTATCCAGGTTCAGATCATGCCCGGCATTAACACCCAGGCCAGCATCCTGGGCGCGCTTGGCAGCCGCCACAAAGCCCTGGAAAATGTCTTCCCCATGCGCCGTACCAAAGTGCTCGGCATAGGGTTCGGTATATAGCTCAACCCGGTCAGCACCCAGCTCTTTGGCAAGATGCATGTCCATATTGTCATAGTCGATAAACAAGCTGCTGCGTATGCCCAGGGCTTTGAGTTCGGCCAGTACCGGGCGCAAGAAATCAGCATCCTTGCGCAAGTCCCAGCCATGATCCGAGGTCAGCTGGTCAGGTGCATCCGGCACCAGGGTACATTGCGCTGGACGATTGCGTTTAACCACTTCCATGAAATCTGGTGCAGGGTAACCCTCCACATTCAATTCCACACTGCGTGACTGGCAAAGCGCACCTAGTGTTTCCACGTCGCTATAACGCGCATGCCTTTGGTCTTGTCTTGGATGCAAGGTAATACCACGCGCCCCCAGGTCCAGGCAGCGGGCGGCAAAGGCTTGCACATCAGGGTAATTGCGGCCACGTGAGTTGCGCAGCAGGGCGATTTTGTTGATATTGATGGAGAGTACGCTCATGTTCTTCAATGTGTCCTGTCAAAATAATATCAAGCTCTTAGAAGCTGATTAGCTTACAAGGCCAGTTTTATCCATGGATAGATAGGGTCCATCATGAGCGTCATGCTGCATACGCGCAAGTAACACAGCCCCTGTATTTCTTGCTTTATCTGTTATTACTTTGCGGTTTTCAGTGACTTTGCCAGAAAAGCTTCCAATTCCTTGAAGAACAACATCCTGTGTTCATACATGCTTAAATAATGATCGCCATTTTCCAGGCGAATAAAACGGTGCGGTGTTCCAGCCTCGGTCAGTGCAGCGTCCATCATGACACTTTGTTCTACACTGACACTACGGTCTTGCATGCCGTGAACAAGGAGGACTGGTGCCTTGATCGTTTTCGCCAGAAAGCGTGGCGACGTGGACTTTAACCTGGCCTTCTCTTCGTCAAGCGAGCCTACCTGCTTCTCAAACAAGGCTTTTCCGTTTTGATATTGTGACTTGTCCAGGCCCATCTCGAATAAATCGGAAACCCCGGCAAAACTGACGGCGCATTGATATAGCTCCGGTGTTTTCGCCACGCCCATCAAGGCAGCGTAGCCGCCATAACTGGCGCCGACGATGCAGATACGTGCAGGGTCTGCCGTGCCCTGCGCTATCATCCAGCGTGTTGCATCGCTAAGGTCATCCTGCATCTCTTGCCCCCAGCGTTTCAAGCCAGAAGCCATGAGCTTGCTGCCATAGCCGGTGGAGCCACGGAAATTGACCTGTAACACCGCATAGCCACGGTTGGCCAGGAATTGCGTCCAGATATCAAAGCTTGCATCATCATGACCTTGAGGTCCACCATGCACCAGCAATACCGTAGGTAAATTCCTGGCCACGGCAACTTGTGGCAAACTCAGGTAGGCAGGTAATTTCAAACCATCATGTGATTTGATCGTCACCATTTTTTTACTGACCATGGATGCAGCTGGCAGAGCAGGATAATTTTGCGCAAATAATTCCAGCGTGTTAGCAGCATCATCGCCCAGATAAAACTGTCCCGGTGTCTGATGATTGCTGGAATGGACAACATAGCGGTTTTCATCGGCACTCATGCTGACGAGTTGATTAATACGATTGGGTATCGCATCGTCTATGAATTTCGCCAGTTCGCGACGGTTTTGTTCCCAATAATTGATTTCTGCCTTGCCTTCGAAACTTGTGCCAAGCAAGCCAATTGCCTCGCCCGTCTTGTTTGAATAGACCAATTGGCCATTCATGTCGAGTTGCGCATTGGCCAGCACCAATTCCGGCTTTGCTTCAGCTAATCCCAGGTCTACAGTAAACAATGCCTGACGACCCTGATGATTACTCAATATATACAATTGATTAGGGTTCTTGCCAAAACCCAGGGGTGTCACAGCCTCGGCACTCAGGGCTTGATAAGACCAGCGCTTGCGCCAGTTACGGCCATCTGGATCACATACATGGATTTCTATATCTGTCTTGTCCTGATAAATACCCAGCCTGACCCTGTGCTGGCGATCTGTCATCCAGCTATGAAAATGCTGACGTGCAGATTGCACCAGGCTGCGCGATGCAGTCTCCAGATCGAGGGAATAAACGCCAGGATCTATACTTCTTTCCTGATCAGCCAGCATGATCAGTACATGCTTGCCATCATCAGGCGAAAAATCGATCACCCTGTCCTGGAACTGCGGCAAATAAGGCCCACGCACACTATTTGGCTTGACCAGGTTAACCACACTCTTGCCATCAATACTGACAGCCAGCAAGCGCGTCTCCAGTACATCGACACCGCCGGTATAGCCATTCACTATGCGTCGTTCCGGGAACAATGTGCTCACCAGTAATTTGTCATTGCTGACCCAATGAACCCACTTGAAATTGAATTTTTTATTATCTGTGGACAGCAAGGGTTTGGACTGATCCCATGCCTGGCCCAGGGTATTGACAACGATACTGCTAGTACCTTGCTGATTGACCAGCATGGCGACTTTTTTACCATCTGGTGACAGGCTCAGGTTTTGTACTGCAGGCAAGGCAGCAAATGCTTCTACAGGTAATTCTGTAGCAGCCTGGCTGATGGCAGAATTTGTCAGGAAAAGAACCGTCAGTAATGCGCAATAAAAACGTGACTTCATGTGCTACACCTTTGTAGTTAGTTGCTTGCCCTGCTGTGCCCTGGCCTATATTTCTATCGCGACCATATTCTCTGCACAACAAAATTCCGCTATTCTATTATGAAAAAAATACGGAATTAATTTAAGTGCAAATAAAAAAAGCGTTCCCTTCAAGGAAACGCTTTTTGAACATCAGGCACTTACAGCTTGCCAGCCACCATGCTTACTGCTGGAAAGCCAATAACTGCGCCCCTTCAGTCACCTGATCACCAATCGCATACAAAACTTCATCAATGACACCGTCATGCGGTGCAGAAATCGTATGCTCCATCTTCATGGCTTCCATGATCAGCAGGGCATCGCCCTTCTTCACTTCCTGCGCCTTGTTGACGAGCACGGCAACGATCTTGCCGGGCATAGGTGCTGTCAGGCGACCAGTTTCAGCCTCGGCTTCACCGGCATGTGCCAGTGCATCTATGTAATGCAGGGCTGTATGTTTGCCTTGGCTGAAGACATGGAAATGTTCACCATCGCGCACTACCGTGGCAGCCACGGTCTGGTCTGCGATCTTGATGACGATATCATTTTCATGCGCCAGTGCCAGTTTGACTTGCGCTGTCGCTGTACCGGCCTGTACTTGCCAGCCATCTGCCAGGTAAGTCACTTGCACTTCATGCGTCTGTTCTTCTTCTGTGAATTGCAGGCTGCGTTGCATCAGGCTGTTCATACGCCAGCCGTGGCTGGATTGCCATGGGTCGCTGTTACTACCCTTTATGGATTTTTCTGAATTCAACAATGCGACGACGGCCAGTGCCAGCGTATTCAGGGTGGCGGCTACCGGTGTCGGGAACAGTTCTGCCTGATTGCGTTCTATCAGGCCAGTATCCAGATCAGCGCCTGAAAAAGCTGTGCTCGTGACCAGGCGTGACAGAAAGGCGATATTGCTGTTCAAACCGACGATCTGGTATTGTGCCAGTGCTTGCGCCATACGGGCCAGTGCTTCTTTCCTGTCCTTGCCCCAGACTATCATCTTGGCGATCATAGGGTCATAGAAAGGCGAAATCGTATCGCCTTCACGCACGCCGCTGTCGATACGGAAAGCCGCCGGATCAGTCGCGCCACCGAGTTCAAAATTCACCGCAACAGGGGTGCGTGCATGACGCAGAGTACCTATCGATGGCAGGAAACCTTTTTCCGGATTTTCTGCATACACGCGTGCTTCAATCGCGTGACCATGGATCTGTAATTCATTTTGTTGCAGTGGCAGTTTTTCACCGGCAGCAACACGCAATTGCCATTCCACCAGATCAGTACCGGTGATCATTTCTGTCACCGGATGTTCAACCTGCAGACGGGTATTCATTTCCATGAAATAGAAAGAACCATCCTGGTTGGCGATGAATTCCACCGTACCGGCGCCAACATAGCCAACTGCTTTTGCAGCGGCCACGGCAGCATCACCCATGGCCGCACGGCGTTCTGCCGTCATGCCTGGTGCTGGTGCTTCTTCCAGTACTTTTTGATGGCGGCGCTGTACCGAGCAATCGCGCTCAAACAGGTAAACGCAATTACCGTGGGTATCAGCAAACACCTGGATTTCTATATGACGTGGTCTTTGCAGATATTTTTCTGCCAGCACTTTGTCGTCGCCAAAAGAATTGATAGCTTCGCGCTTACAGGATGCCAGTGCATCTTTGAAGTCAGCCGATTTTTCGATAACGCGCATACCCTTGCCACCACCACCGGCACTGGCTTTCAGCAAGACCGGGTAACCGATACGGTCAGCCTCGGCATGCAAAAAATCAGCATCCTGGTTATCGCCATGGTAGCCCGGCACCAGCGGCACATTGGCTTTTTCCATCAAGGATTTCGCGGCGGATTTGCTGCCCATGGCTTCAATTGCCGAGGCTGGCGGGCCTATGAAGGCAATACCATTCTTGGCACAAGCTTCGGCAAATTCACTGTTTTCTGACAGGAAACCATAGCCAGGATGTATCGCCTGCGCGCCAGTCGCCAATGCGACTTGTATGATCTTGTCGGCACGCAGATAACTCTCTTTGGCGGCAGCAGGGCCTATCAATACTGCCTCATCACAAACCGCGACATGCTTGGCATTGGCATCGGCTTCGGAATACACAGCGACAGTCTTGATGCCCATGCGGCGTGCGGTAGCAGCAACACGGCAAGCAATTTCGCCACGGTTGGCGATAAGGATTTTGGTAAACATGTCTCTAACCTTTTGGGTGGATGTATCTACGATAATTAATTGCGATTATTAGTCATCAGAAAAAGGCTCTTCCTTCGCTTTGCCTTCCTCTGTGTCTCCATTTTCTCTGTGTGCTCTGTGCTGAAGATTTATGGTTTTAATCAACCACAACTACCAGCTTTCGCTTCGACCTTGCCACGCGTCTTCAAGCCCAGTTTGTCGAGCAGTACACGGTCATCCTGCGCTTCAGGATTAGCCGTAGTCAGCAATTTATCACCGTAAAAAATCGAATTCGCGCCAGCCAGGAAACACATGGCCTGGACAGCCTCACCCATCTGGCGGCGACCAGCAGAAAGGCGCACACGCGCCTTGGGCATGGTGATGCGGGCAACAGCTATCGTGCGCACAAATTCCAGCGGATCAAGCGGGTCCAGGCCATGCAAAGGCGTGCCTTCTACCTGCACCAGGTGATTGACAGGTACGGATTCTGGATAGGGATTCAAGTTCGCCAATTGTGCGATCAGACCAGCGCGCTGGCGGCGTGATTCACCCATGCCGACGATACCACCGCAACAGACTTTGAGGCCAGCGCTGCGTACATGACCCAGCGTATCGAGCCTGTCCTGGTAATCGCGAGTGGAAATCACATTGCTGTAAAACTCAGGTGCAGTATCGAGATTATGGTTATAGTAATCCAGGCCCGCATCTTTCAAACGCTGTGCCTGTTCTTCCTTGAGCATGCCCAGAGTCGCGCAAGTTTCCAGACCCATGGCCTTGACTTCGCGCACCATGGTTTCTACTTTTTCCATGTCACGGTCTTTAGGTGAGCGCCATGCTGCTCCCATGCAAAAACGGGTTGCACCGTTTTCGCGGGCAGCTTTGGCAGCGTCCAATACTTCGCGTACATCCAGTAATTTTTTGGCTTCTACACCAGTGTCGTAACGTGCCGCCTGCGGGCAATAGCCGCAGTCTTCTTCGCAGCCACCAGTCTTGATGGACAAGAGTGTCGCCAGCTCTACATCACCATCAGGGAAGTTGGCGCGGTGTGCAGTTTGCGCCCTGAACATCAAGTCATTAAAGGGCAAATCAAACAGGGCCAGTACTTCATCCACGGGCCAGGTTTCGGCTTCTATCTTCTTGACCGGTGGCTGGAATTGCATGGCTTGCAAAGTCGTATCAGTAGCTTGCATCTTTGTTTCCTTTTACTTCAATTGACTCAAATCCAGATACGAGGCAGCAGCTTTTGCCTTCTCGTGATCAGGAACATTCAAACGGGGAATATGCCCCAGCATGGGTGCTGCTATGCGCTCACGCAGGGCGGCAATATTTTCTTGTGGGTATAGCATGCTGGCATCAACGGTATTGGCAACCCAGCCTGCCAGCCTCAAACCGCGGGCGGCGATGGCGTCAACAGTCAGCAATGCATGATTGATGCAACCCAGACGCATGCCGACCACCAGTATCACAGGCAAATCCAGGGCTTGCGCCATGTCTGCCGTCGTCACTTGCTCATTCAGGGGCACGCAAAAACCGCCTACACCTTCCACCACCACGGCATCTGCCTGTTCACACAATTGTTGATAGCTGTTGACGATGTGCGACAGCTCTATCTTCACCTGTTCCAGCTCAGCCACGATATGCGGTGCTGCCGGTGTCTGCATCAGGTAAGGACATACCAGGGCCAGCTCTGCCTTGACGCTGGCAGCGGCGACCAGCATGTCCACATCTTCATTATGCAAGACGCCATCACGCATTTCTGCACCAGCGGCGATCGGCTTCATGCCTACAGCCTGCAAACCTTGTGCCTGCAATGCATGCAGCGTCGCAGCGCTGACCAGAGTCTTGCCTATCTCGGTATCAGTGCCGGTTACGAAAAAGTCATGCTGCCGTTTTTGCATCAGGCCACCTCGGCAAAACACTGGGCCACATAACTCATCTGATCCAGACGGTTGATGGCCTGCACCAGTTGCAGTACCTGGATTTCTGTATGTGCAGCGGACAGGGTTACGCGCAAACGTGCCGTACCGACAGGCACGGTAGGTGGGCGTATCGCGCCTACCCACAAACCCTGGTCCATGAGATTGCCAGCCACTCTTAGCATGGCGGCATTGTCACCGATGAGTACGGGTTGTATGGCTGTATCCGATGGCATGCCCTGCCAGACCTGCAGGTGCAGGCCATCGCTGAACAGGCCTATCAATTTTTGCAGATGCGCACGTCTTTGCTGGCCTTCTTCACCAGCAATGATATCGATACTAGTCAGCAGTGCATGCGCCAGTGCCGGTGCGGCAGCAGTCGTATAGATATACGCGCGGGCACGTTGCACCAGCCACTCAATCACAGTTGCATCTGCCGCGACAAAAGCACCACCTACACCGGCAGCCTTGCCCAGCGTACCCATATAGACCAGATTCGGTGACTTGATATTCAGGTGCTCCAGCACGCCACGTCCATGCTGGCCCAGCACACCAAAGCCATGCGCATCATCGACGATGAGCCAGGCATCATAACGCTCGCAAATTGCCAGCAGAGCGCCCAGCTCTGCGATATTGCCATCCATGCTGAAGACGCTATCAGTAACGACTACCCTGTGCTTGGTCTTGCATTGTTGCAGCATGCGTTCCAGCGCCGTGTAATCGCGGTGCGGGAATACCTGCACGGTGGCACGCGAGAGGCGCGCGCCATCAATCAGGGATGCATGGTTCAGTGCTTCAGAAAATACGGTCGTGTCTTTATTGATGGCCAGTGCAGTGATAACCGCGAGGTTGGCCATATAGCCTGTGCAAAAATACAGGGCGCGGGCATTGTCGATATGCGGAGAGACAAACTCGGCCAGGCGTTCTTCCAGCACGGCATGGGCACGGCTATGACCACTAATGAGGTGTGATGCACCACTGCCTACGCCGTACAACGCTGCACCTTCCTGCATGGCCTCTGCCAGTTTTGGATGTGCTGCCAGACCGAGATAATCATTGCTGCAAAATGCCAGCAAGTCACGGCCATCGACTTTCATGTTTGGTGCCGAGGGCGTTTCTACCGTGCGTCTTTGACGCAATAAATGTTTTTGATCCAGCACAGCCAGCTCTTGCTGCAAACCCTGTATCAGGGATTTGCGCTGGGTCGCTATGCGTATGCCAGGATTATTTATTCCGGGATTGTTTTTACCAGCATCGTTCATGCCATTACCTCTTCAAATACCAGTCTGGTTTTATGCGCCAGCAAGCTCATTTCATCCTGCTCAAGGATGTAGGGCGGCATCATATAGACTGTGCGGCCTATGGGCCGCATTAATAATTCCTGCTTCAGGGCCGCAGCAAAAAAGCGGCGTGAAAATGTCGCTGCGCGTTCTGCATCATCGACCACAGCATCAAAGGCGAGGATCATGCCTTGCTGGCGGAAGTGACGCACGCGCGCATCATTTTTCAGATCTGCAAAAGCAGTGTTCAAGAATTCTGCCTTGACACGGTTATTTTGCAAGACCTTGTCATCTTCAAATATCGCCAGTGTCGCCAGGGCTGCACGGCATGCCAGCGGATTGCCAGTGTAGGAATGCGAATGCAAAAAGCCGCGTCTTACATCGGCATCATAAAATGCCTGGTAGACAGCATCGGTGGTCATCACCAGTGACAGCGGCAAATAACCACCACTGATACCTTTCGACAGACATAAAAAGTCTGGCCAGATATGCGCTGACTCACAGGCAAAGAAAGTACCGGTGCGGCCACAGCCCACGGCGATTTCATCAGCAATCAGATGCACCTGATACTGGTCACACAATTCGCGCAAACGCTTCAGATACACAGGGTCATGCATGGCCATGCCAGTCGCGCATTGCACCAGTGGCTCTATGATGACGGCAGCAATCTTGCCTGCGCGTTCCTGCAATTTTGCTTCCAGTCCAGCAGCTGCACGCAAGGCCACATCAGCCGCCGTTTCACCAGCCTCTGCCAGACGTGCGTCCGGTGAAGCAACGACGTGGGCACGCTGCAACATGGGGCCATAGGCTTCGCGGAACAGGCTGACATCGGTTACCGCCAGTGCCCCCACGGTTTCACCATGGTAGCTGCCCTGTATGCAAATAAACTCTTGCTTTTCAGTCTGGCCACCATTGCGCCAGGCATGAAAACTCATCTTCAGGGCAATCTCGACTGCCGACGCACCATCCGAAGCATAAAAGCAATGGCCGAGAGCATGATTAGTCAGGGCCGCCAGTTTTTCTGATAATTCGACCACAGGCGCATGAGTAAAACCGGCCAGCATTGCATGCTCAAGCTTGTCGAGCTGGTCTTTCAATTCTGCATTGATGCGTGGATTGGCATGGCCAAACAGATTGACCCACCAGGAGCTGATGGCATCAAGATAACGCTTGCCTTCCATATCAAATAGCCATGCACCGCGGCCATGGCTGACGGGGATCAGCGGCACGGTTTCATGATGCTGCATCTGGGTACACGGATGCCATACATGTTGCAGGCTGCGTGCTACCCAGTCATTTTCTTGATTCAAATTCATTCCAGACAAATTAGCGGTCAAAGTTCATTCCGGTTCCAGATTCAAGCCACGGACTGTGTAGTTTGAATGAGCTTCAAATGATTCTGTATATGCATGACATGAGCCTGGGCAAATTCTGCCTTGCTCAAATTGCCATAAGCAAAATGCGGCTTGATCTCACCCGCATGGTTTTCAAATTTCTGTAATGCGGCGATCAGCATATCGATGCCAGCACTAACATCACCACTCTCAGCAATGGCCGGTGCGCCTGGTATGGGCTCAGTCAGATTATGCGTCATCGCACCGGCGACTGAAAAAGCATAAAAGGCTGCGCTGCCTGCCGTGTGCTGGAAGGCTGCCGGTTTCAATTCGGGATAACCCGTCATCGAATACTCTATGCTCTGTGCCAGATGCACAAAAACTTTATAGGGCTGCCAGCCGGATAGGCTGTCCAGCTTATTCAATTTCAGACTGGCAAGTTTTGCCTGCATGTCTGCGATTGTAGTAATGACTACTGTGGACTTGCGATAAGTCACAGCACCCGCTGCGGCCAGCAAAGAGACGCCCAGTCCAGTCAATACCAGTCTACGCTTTGTCATCTTTGCCAACCCCTTCTCATTCTGCTTGCTATCCGCTTAATATCTAAGCTGGATTCAACTTAACCAGTTTGGCTTACGTTTTTCCAGGAAAGAACGTACGCCTTCACGGCCTTCATCCGATGCCCGTATCTGCGCTATGCCTTCTACTGTCGCTGCTATCAATGCTGGCGTCAATTCACGACTAGCCACATCCTGTACCAGTCGCTTGGCCTGCTCTACTGCATTCGGGCTATTACTGACCAGCGCCTTGATGATCTCGGCCACTTTGGCATCCAGTGCCTCTGCCGTCACCACTTCATGGACAAAGCCCGTGCGCTGTGCTTCTGTCGCAGTAAAACGCTCGGCAGTAATGAAATAGCGGCGCGCCGCGCTTTCACCCATGGCCTTGATGACATAGGGCGAAATCGTCGCCGGTATCAGGCCTAGCTTGACTTCGCTGAGGCAGAAATTGGCGGTATCCACACTGACCGCAATATCGCAGGCTGCTACCAGGCCCATGCCACCGGCATAACAATCACCTTGCACCTTGGCAACTACCGGCTTGCTGCAGCTATAGATGGCATGCAGCATTTCTGCCAGTTGACCGGCATCCGCGAGGTTTTCCTCATGGGTGTAGTCAGCCATCTTTTTCATCCAGTTCAGGTCTGCACCAGCACAAAAAGCAGGACCATGCGCGGCCAGCACAATAGCACGAATGCTGTCATTCGTATCCAAATCGCGAAAAGCACGGGTGATTTCAGCTATGGTGGTTTCATTAAATGCATTTCGTACATTGGGGCGATTCAGCGTGACCGTGGCCAGATGATTTGCAATTTCTATATTTAAAGTTTCCATTTTCATATGGTATTTTCCATCTCTGTTCATCACGGACTGAGGTCAGTCTGATACTGATGTCAGCATTAGCGTTTAAAGTTTGGGCAGGCATTTTCTCCCAGCTTACGGTCAATAATGGAAACAGGTTCCAGTGTTTTCATATTGCTTGCATCCCATAATCTGACACTGCATAGGCCAGTCGTCGTTACCGTATCAAGGGCATACACATGCTCACTTTTTCCATAAAAACTGAAACTCAAAAAGCAAGAAACGCTTCCCCTCATTTCCATGTAGCGCAAAGTCGTCAACTTATCAGTTGCAAACTGAAACTTGGAAACACTTATCCTGTTCGCGTCGCTGATGATAGTTTGTTCGCCCGAACATGATTCAGCATTCTCATAGGTGTTCAAATAATACAGAGTCCCACGCGCAGGCCGGATTCTGACCACCATTTCTGCAGTTTTTCCACCCTTTGGTTCAACATAAGGCGGGGTTGTGCAAGCTGTCAGAATGAGCGCTGTAGCAAAAACAAAAAGAGTAGGTAGATATGTTTTATTCATCAACTGCATTATTCATCCAGATAAAATACGACAGGCTATATATTCATGGCATTTAGTTGCTACCTAGTCAGCTATCATTTGGTAATGAATACTTGACCTCACCCAACTACACTTGCTCACTTCGACTTATCAAGAGGCAGGCAGATTAAAGTTTTCTCGGTTCGTCGGATCACAGGTACTCGCGTCGGATTTTTCTTGTCAGTGTAGTCTAACATCGCGATCCGGCATCCATTTCCCAGACTCATACTATCAATCAAGTAAACATGGTCAGTTTTAGGATAGAAACTGAAATTGTACTGACATGAGACATTCCCTTGCACTTCAAAATAACCCATAGTCACCAATTTTTCAGCATGCAATTTGGTAGCTAAAACACTTCCTTTTCCCGAATCCTCTACCACAGTTTTTGCGCCAGAGCAGGATTCGTCATTGTCATAAACATCCAAGGTATACTTTCTTCCCATTATTGGCTGAACCCTGATAACCAAGTCGGCCAGAGGACCATTTTGGGGTGCCACATAAGGAGTAGTCACGCAAGCGGTGCTAGTTAGCACGGCGGCAAATACGACTAATAAGCTTTTCAAAGTCGTTTTTCTCATCTTCAGTTTTCTGTTTGAGATCATATTGATTAACTCTTACGCTGCTTGCGCAAGCTATCCATTAAAAGTAGCAGCAACAAAACCTTGTCCCTGCTCACTCGGGTTGGCATTACATCCTGAACACACCAAACTTCACATCCGGTATGGGCGCATTCAAAGCCGCCGACAAACCCAGGCCCAGCACCATGCGAGTATCTGCCGGGTCGATGACACCGTCATCCCACAGACGTGCTGAAGCATAGTATGGATGACCCTGGTGTTCGTACTGGTCCTTGATCGGTTGTTTGAAAGCCGCTTCTTCTTCAGCTGACCAGCTACCGCCCTTGCCTTCTATGCCATCACGTTTCACTGTCGCCAACACGCTGGCGGCTTGTTCGCCACCCATGACGCTGATGCGGGCATTTGGCCACATCCACATGAAGCGTGGTGAATAAGCGCGGCCGCACATACCATAGTTACCAGCACCAAAACTGCCACCGATGATGACTGTGAATTTGGGCACATTTGCCGTTGCCACTGCGGTCACCATCTTGGCGCCATTACGGGCTATGCCTTCGTTTTCATATTTGCGGCCTACCATGAAGCCGGTGATGTTTTGCAGGAATACCAGAGGTATCTTGCGCTGGCAGCACAGTTCTATGAAGTGCGCGCCCTTCAAGGCAGATTCAGAAAACAGGATACCGTTGTTGGCGATGATGCCGACTGGCATGCCGTGGATATGGGCAAAGCCGCAAACCAGGGTAGTACCATAGCGTGCCTTGAATTCATCGAAATGGCTGCCATCGACGATGCGGGCGATAACCTCACGCACATCAAAAGGCTTGCGCGTATCAACCGGTATCACGCCATACAATTCAGATGCCGGGAACTTGGGTTCTTCAACTTCTTTCATGACCACGGTTTGTGGTTTTTGGCGATTCAGATGCGAAACAATGGTGCGCGCCAGTGACAGTGCATGCGTATCATTTTGCGCCAGGTGATCAACCACGCCAGACAAACGTGTGTGTACATCACCACCACCGAGGTCTTCGGCACTGACGACTTCACCGGTAGCGGCTTTCACCAGTGGTGGGCCACCGAGAAAAATCGTACCCTGGTTCTTGACGATGATGGACTCATCACTCATCGCTGGCACATAGGCACCACCAGCTGTACAGGAACCCATGACCACCGCAATTTGCGGTATACCCTTGGCCGACATATTGGCCTGGTTGTAGAAGATGCGGCCAAAGTGATCACGGTCAGGAAAGACATCATCCTGGTTAGGCAAGTTCGCGCCACCACTATCGACGAGGTAGATACAAGGCAAATTGTTTTGCTCGGCAATCTCTTGCGCACGCAAATGCTTCTTGACTGTCAGGGGATAATAAGTGCCACCTTTGACTGTCGCATCATTACAGACAATGATGCATTCCTGCCCGGCCACGCGGCCTATGCCAGTGATGACACCGGCAGACGGGGCGGCATCGGTCCCGCTCTTTTCTTTATACATGTCGAAAGCAGCGAGTTGCGAAAACTCCAGGAAAGGCGTACCTGCATCGAGCAGCATTTGCACGCGGTCACGCGGCAAGAGTTTGCCACGGGCCAGATGTTTCTTGCGCGCTTCATCGCCACCACCAAGTGCAATCCTGGCGATCTTTTCTTTAAGGTCATCCACCACGGCTTGCATGGCCGCTGCATTGGCTTTGAATTCTTCAGAGCGGGGATTGAGTTTGGAATCTAAAGTTGTCATTATCTTTTTCACTTTTCTGGAAAACTGCCATCCACGTAAAACCACTTGCCTTCATAACGCACAAAACGGCTGAGTTCATGCAGCCTGTGCGCCTTGCCACCTATCTTGTAACGGGCGACAAATTCCACCGTCGCCGCATCACCGTCCGCTGTAAATTTCTTGACTTCCAGCCCCAGCCATCTGGTTGGGTCATCATGCGTGATACGTTCTTTGGGACAAGTACGCTCATCCCAGGTCGCGCGCAGATAGGCCTCATCATTCAGGGTATAGGCGGTGTAACGCGAACGCATCAAGGCTTCTGCCGTAGGTGCGACCGCTGTGCCACTGATGTAAGGACCGCAGCACTGCTCAACATTTTTATTCAAGCCACAGGGGCATGCTTTGCTACTCATTATTACTTCTTGCTTTCCTTGATGGCGACTGGTGCTCCGGCGGCTTTCCAGGCAGTAAAACCACCATCAATATGCGCGACATTTTCCAGGCCCATGTCTTGCACGGTCTTGGTCGTCAATGCACTGCGCCAGCCAGCGGCACAAAACAAAATGAATTCTTTTTTCTCGCCGAAGACAGGTTTGAAATAAGGTGAATCTGGATCAACCCAAAACTCTATCATGCCGCGTGGAGCATGATAGGCACCAGGGACGATACCTTCGCGTTCCAGCTCGCGGATATCGCGGACATCAATGAACTGCACATTGCTATCTGCAAGTTTGGCCTGAGCCTCTGCCACGCTATAGGTTTTGATTTCGGCATTGGCTTCATCGACCAGTTGCTTGTAACCTTTTTTCATGCTGTCTCCGTTTTTCTAAAACCTCTCACCACAGAGGCACAGAGACACAGAGAAAAACTCAAGAGAAAATCTCTGTGTCTTTTAATTTTTAACCTGCTAACGCACGCCCGATTAAAATCTTTTGTATATCGGAAGTGCCTTCATAAATCTGGCAAACCCGCACATCACGATAGATACGCTCAACCGGGAAGTCGCTGACGTAGCCGTAGCCGCCGTGGATTTGTATTGCATCCGAGCAGACTTTTTCTGCCATCTCTGAAGCAAACAGTTTTGCCATTGCTGCTTCTTTGAGACAGGGCCTGCCTGCGTCCTTCATGCTGGCGGCGTGCCAGATCAGTTGGCGAGCAGCTTCTATCTGCGTCGCCATATCTGCCAGTTTGAATTGTACAGACTGGTGCTCGAAGATAGCTTTGCCAAAACTGGTCCTGTCTTTGGCATAAGCCAGTGCTGCTTCAAAGGCCGCTCTTGCCATACCGACTGATTGTGAGGCTATGCCTATGCGACCGCCTTCCAGACCAGACAGGGCGATCTTGTAGCCCATGCCTTCTTCGCCTATCAGGTTCTCTGCCGGGATGCGGCAATTCTCGAACAGGATTTGTGCAGTGTCGGACGAATGCTGCCCCATCTTTTGTTCCAGGCTGGCGACGATATAGCCAGGTGTACTGGTGGGCACCCAGAAGGCGCTAATGCCCTTCTTACCTGCCTCTTTATCGGTAACTGCCATGACGATGGCCACATCGGCGTATTTGCCGCTGGTGATGAATTGCTTGACGCCATTGATGACGTAATGATCGCCATCACGTTTTGCCGTAGTGCGCAGTTCAGACGCATCACTACCTGCATGCGGTTCTGTCAGACAAAATGCACCTAGCATTTCGCCTTGTGCCAGCGGTGTCAGCCATTGTTTTTTTTGTGCGTCGTTGGCGTACATCATGGCGATGCTGCAGACCGGACAATTGTTGACGGATACCACCGTGGAAGTACCGCCATCACCTGCAGCGATTTCTTCCAGCACCAGGGCCAGCGACAGATAATCCATGCCGGCGCCGCCAAATTCTTCAGGCACGGCGACTCCATAGGCACCCATTTGCGCCAGTTCTTTCAATTCTTCTGCCGGAAAGTGATGTTCCTTGTCCCAGCGTGCAGCATTGGGCACCAGACGGTCCTGGGCAAAGGCGCGTACGGCGTCGCGTATCATTTCGTGTTCTGGTGTGAGTAACATGCTAAGTCTCTGTTTGCTTTGAACGATTTACCAGCTCAGGCTGGTGCCATCGTAATTAAAAAATTGGCCGTTGTCTCTGGCACTTAAATCTGCCAGGGTCTGGCGCATGCCGCGCACGCTTTCAGTCACAGTCAAAGGTGCTTCACTGCCACCCATTTCAGTCTGCACCCAGCCTGGGTGAAAGGCGATACAAATACTGTCGGATGCCTGCAAGGAAATGTCTTTGAGGACAGAGTTCAAGGCAGCTTTACTGGCGCGATATAACCATCCATGTGAGCTGTTGCGCAAGCTCATCGAGCCCAGCAATGAAGAAATTACCGCCAGCCTGCCGTTTGCTGCATCGACCAGCGGCAAGACCAGAGGCAGGATGCGCATGGCAGCCAATACATTGGTATGCATGACTGCATCAAACTCGGCTTCCTGAGGTGCTATCAATTGCTCGACACGTGGGCCATATACACCAGCGTTGAGAATTGCCACATCAATTTTTTCATCAGCCAGCCGCGCACCCAGACCGACACAATCATTGAAATTGGTAACATCCAGCTGCAGCGCTTCACAGCCTGCTGATTGCAGAGCTGTCAAATCTTCTTCCTTGCGCGCAGTGGCAATAACACGCCAGCCTGCAGCCTTGTATTGCGTGGCCAGCTCGTGACCTATACCGCGTGATGCACCAATGATTAAAGCGACTGGCATGGTTTTCCTGTTACAAATATTTGCTGATGCAGAAGGGGAAAATTACCGTCATCCCTGCGCAGGCAGGGATCCAGCGGCTCTGAACGCCACTGGATTCCCGCCTGCGCGGGAATGACGTATTTAAAAATTACAGTAATTCAATAGCCAAGGCTGTTCCCTCACCACCACCAATACACAAGGCAGCCACACCACGTTTTTTACCCTGCTTCTTCAAGGCCCCCATCAGCGTGATGATGATACGCGCACCGGATGCGCCGATAGGATGACCCAAAGCACAAGCACCGCCATGCACATTGACCTTGTCATGCGGGATGCCCAGTTCTTTCATGGCTGCCATAGGCACGGTAGCGAAAGCTTCATTGATTTCAAACAGATCAACATCATCCGTCGTCCAGCCCAGTTTTTTGTACAGCTTCTGGATGGCACCCACCGGTGCTGTCGTAAACCAGCCTGGTTCTTGTGCATTGCTGGCGTGACCAAGGATTTTGGCGATTGGTGTCAGGCCCAGTTCTTTGGCTTTGGATTCACGCATCAAGACCAGTGCCGCAGCGCCGTCATTGATGGAAGAAGAAGAGGCAGCGGTAATCGTGCCGTCTTTTTTGAAGGCTGGCTTCAAGGCAGGGATTTTATCGAGCTTGGCTTTCAGCGGGCCTTCATCCTTGTCGATGATGACATCACCACTGCGGCCAGATACGGTCACTGGTGCGATTTCCCATGCGAAAGAACCATCGGCAGTTGCGGCTTGCGCACGCTTGACGGAGGCAATCGCGAATGCATCCTGTTCTTCGCGGCTGAAATTGTATTTGGCTGAACAGTCTTCAGCAAAGGTGCCCATGGAGCGGCCTTTGTCATAGGCATCTTCGAGACCATCAAGCATCATGTGGTCATACATCATGCCGTGGCCGATGCGGTAGCCGCCACGTGCCTTGGGGATCAGGTAAGGAGCATTGGTCATGGATTCCATGCCGCCAGAAACGATGACTTCATTGCTGCCTGCATTGATGGAATCAAAAGCCATCATGGTGGCCTTCATGGCCGAGCCACACATTTTGGACAGGGTCACGGCACCAGTGGACACTGGCAAACCCGCAGCCAGCAAAGCCTGGCGTGCAGGAGCCTGGCCCTGGCCTGCCATCAGGCAGTTGCCGAACAAAACTTCTTCTACCAGCTCTGGCTTGACACCGGCGCGTTCAACGGCGGCCTTGATGGCAACTGCACCGAGCTGACTGGCTGTCAGGGAAGAAAAATCGCCCTGAAAAGCACCCATGGGGGTACGGGCTGCACCAACGATTACGATAGGATCACTCATCTTACTCTCCAATTAATATAGGCAACCTGGCTGCCTGGCTAATGACGGGAGGCATGTCCTGAGACATGCACAGCCTTAACTTGTTGTACTGATCTGATTGCAAAAGCGGATTTCCTGCGGATACGGAAACACATCATCCACCTTGCCATCGACTATGCGCTTCTTGCGGGCCTGCCAGTATTCGGCGGTCAGCAAGTCAGCGTGGTGCTTCATAAAATATTCTTTGACGTTCTTGTTCCCCAGCAGGAAAGTACCAAACTGCTCGGGAAAGACATCATTCCTGGCGATCGGATACCAGGGCTCGGCAGACATCTCGTCTTCTTCATTGCGCGGCAAAGGTATCTTGCGGAAATTGCAGTCGGTAATGTATTCGATTTCATCATAGTCATAAAAAACGACACGGCCATGACGGGTGACACCGAAGTTTTTATACAACATGTCACCAGGGAAGATATTCGCTGCCACCAGGTCTTTGATGGCACTGCCATATTCTTTCAGGCCATGTTCCATCGCAGCCATATCACCACCGCGCTCGGCTTCGGTCAGCCAGATATTCAGCGGTGTCATGCGGCGTTCTATGTACAGGTGTTTGATGACGACTTCATCCTCATTCACTTCCAGCAGAGACGGTGCATATTGTTTGATCTCGGCCAGCAATTCTTCAGAAAAACGCGAACGTGGAAATGCCACATCCGAGTATTCCAGCGTATCTGCCATGCGGCCTACACGATCATGGTTTTTCACCAGCAGGTATTTTTCCTTGATCAGGGCCTTGGTGGTTTCCTTGGGTGGCGGGAAGCTGTCCTTGATGAGTTTGAATACATACGGAAAAGACGGCAGCGCAAACACCAGCATCACCAGGCCGCGTATGCCGGGTGCGGCTTCTATGCGGTCAGATGAATATTTGAGGTGATGCAAAAAATCGCGGTAAAACAGATTCTTGCCATGTTTTTGCAGGCCTATCATGGTGTAGATTTCACTGCGCGGCTTCTTGGGCAAGATGCTGCGTATGAATTGCACATAGGCTGATGGCACTTCCATATCGACCATGAAATAGGCGCGCGTAAAAGAGAACAGCACCGTGATGAGCATGGTGTCAAAAATCACCGTGTCGAGTACCAGTTCCCCCTTGCGCTTATGCATGACGGGAATGACAAAGGGATATTCCTTATTGCCATTGATGCCTTTGCCGATGATATAGGCTGATTTATTGCGATAGAACAGACTGGCCAATACCTGTATCTGGTGATTTGGTTCGAGCTTGGCGGGACCAAAATTTTCACGCAGGCGTGCTTCCACCAGGGCCACATCACGGTCCAGGTCTTCAAATTTTGCATTCAGCTGGAAATTCGTGACGATGCGCTTGATAGTGAAATTCAAGCCATCTGTTGCCGGGTAATACACGCGGTAACTCGGCGGCGTGTCTTCACTTTCCAGATATTCAGTCGAGGTTGCCGGGCGCACGAAGATGAAATCATTGTGATAATAATTCCTGTGCAAGAGCTTGGTGCAGACGGTATTGAAAAAAGTTTCGGCCAGCTCGGGGCGCAGATGATCGATCAGCATGCCCATGTAATGCAGTTTGACTTCGCGCCAGACTTCGTCGCTGAGGTCTTCTTCTGCGTATTCATCTTCCAGTGCCTGCACACATTCGCGCACGCGGGTATCGTAATACCCTATGCGTTCGCGTGCGGCGATTTGTGCGGCCTTCCAGTCACCAGTTTCAAACTGCTGCTTTGCCCTTTGGCTGCTGGCCCTGAACAAGTGATAATGCTTGTCAAAGCCATCAAGTATCGTCCTGGCTATATCAAAGGCGATTTGCGAAGACAATAATTTGGGGAAATGGGTGTGGGGCATGGTTGGCGCTCACTCAGTCAGTGTTAACTGCGGGCTGGAACTGGTTTTTCCAAGCCTGTAGTTTAGCCAAATCCACAGCGATGCCGCCACAAACTATGATCAGTGGTTTTTTATACTCAGCCAGCACTGGCAAGTTCTGGTAAGCAACTGCCAGAGCTGCACCGCAAGCCGGTTCCACCAGGGCCAGCATGTCGTCAGCAAAAGCCAGGCAAGCCTGCACAGCCTGGGCATCGCTGACTGTCACAGTGTGGACGGTACGCTTGCATGTCCAGTCCAAGGCCTGTTGCGCTACCTTGCGCGCACCCAGGGTGCTGGCAATCGAGGTGATCGCTGGCAGGGTCACCAGTTCACCCGCCTGCACGGCTGCATGCAGGGAAGCTGCACCTTCAGTCTCTGAGGCGATGATAGGGATATGGCTCAGGCCATTGCGTTCCAGCCCAAGGGCTATGCCGCTCAGCAAGCCACCACCACCGACTGAGCAAATGACGACATCAAAATCGAGCTTGCCCGCCACTTCATCAATCATCGTCGCATTACCATCCCAGATATCGGCATGGTCAAACGGTGGAATATATACAGCACCCGGCTGCTCGCACAAACGCAAGGCGGCCTGATTGCTTTCGTCCCAGACACTACCTTCAACGATGACAGTAGCACCAATAGCACGTATGGCTGCCCGCACGCTTTCATGCGTGGTTTGCGGCACCAGGATGGTGGTTTGCACATCCAGCGCCACACCTGCCACTGCTGCTGCAAACCCGGCATTGCCACCAGAGGGGCAGACAAAGTGCCTGGCCCCATTGGCAGCAGCGCGCTGGCACATCAGACCTATGCCGCGCAGCTTGAACGAGCCTGAAGGCTGGGTGTTTTCCATCTTCAGCCAGACTGATTTGGACAGGCTGGCCGATAGACGCCTGTGTTCAAGCAGGGGCGTAGAAGTATGCAGTTGAGTCATAAGTCGACCAGTGTAGCGCAAATGGCTTATTTGGTTTCTGCAAACAATTCACGGCCTATCAGCATGCGGCGTATCTCGCTGGTGCCGGCGCCGATTTCATACAGCTTGGCATCACGCCACAGACGGCCAACCGGGTATTCATTGATATAGCCGTTGCCACCCAGGGTCTGGATGGCTTCGCCTGCCATCCATGTGGCTTTTTCTGCCGAATACAAAATCGCACCGGCAGCATCCTTGCGCAGGGCGCGCACTGCCTCTGGTGTCTTGGCGCGGTCACAAGCCTGACCAACTGCATAGACATAGGCCTTGCAAGCCATCATGGTGGAATACATATCTGCCAGCTTGCCCTGCATCAATTGGAATTCACCAATAGGCTGGCCGAATTGCTTGCGGTCATGCACATAAGGAACCACGGCATCCATACAGGCCTGCATGATGCCCAGAGGGCCGCCAGACAAGACGGTACGTTCAAAGTCCAGGCCGGACATCAGGACATTAACGCCCTTGCCCAGGCCACCGAGCACGTTTTCTGCCGGAACTTCGCAGTCCTGGAATACCAATTCGCCAGTGTGCGAGCCGCGCATGCCCAGTTTGTCGAGCTTTTGCGCAATGCTGAAGCCTTTAAAGCCTTTTTCTATGAGGAAAGCTGTCATGCCACGTGGGCCAGCTTCCAGGTCGTTCTTGGCATACACCACCAAAGTGTCAGCGTCAGGGCCATTGGTGATCCACATCTTGGTGCCGTTCAAGACCCAGCGGTCACCCTTCCAGTCGGCGCGCAGCTTCATGCTGACAACGTCGGAACCGGCATTTGGCTCGGACATGGCGAGTGCGCCTATATGTTCACCGCTAATCAGTTTTGGCAGGTATTTGGCTTTTTGTTCTTCCGTACCATTGCGCTTGATCTGGTTCACGCACAGGTTGGAGTGAGCACCATAGGACAGGCCGACAGAAGCAGAAGCACGGGAAATTTCTTCCATAGCAATGATATGCGCCAGATAGCCCATGTTTGCGCCACCGTATTCTTCACTAACGGTCACACCCAGGATGCCGAGATCACCCATCTTGCGCCACAAGTCCATGGGGAACTGGTCGCTGCGGTCTATCTCAGCGGCGCGCGGGGCGATTTCTGCCTGGGCAAATTGCTGCACGGCTTCGCGCAAAGCGGCGATGTCTTCGCCGTGATCAAAAGTCAAACCTGGTAAATGGAGCATGTCGTCCTCACACTTTTATAAAATTAAAATTCGCTGGCTTATGTTGACTTATGATCACGCTTGCCAGCCATAGTACTACCTACATCTTGGATTCTGCCTTGGGTATCACAAACAAAGTCTGTTGCATGATGGCGCAAAGTTTTTCCTCGCCTTCATGTACTACAAACACTTCTGCACTGGATACCACCAGGGTTTTACCTGCCTTCAAGACCTTGCCACGGGCGATCAGGGTATCGCCCTTGCCTGGTGCGACGATATTGATCTTGTATTCCACAGTTAAGCACTCACTCACCGGCATCAGTTGTGTATTCGCGGCATAACCACCTGCTGCATCAGCTATCGTACCTATCACGCCGCCATGGAAATAGCCATGCTGCTGGCTGACTACCTCACTGAAAGGCAGACTGATTTCACATGCGCCAGGGGTGATGCTGGTCAAACGGGCATTCCAGGCCATCAAGGCACCCTGAGCATTAAAGCTTTCCAGCAAGCTCAGGGCCAGTTTGTGATCCAGTGTCGCCGTACTTTGCAGCCTTGCCTGATTGCTCATAAAACTCCCCATTGCCAAGGAAAAACCATCTCAGGCAAAAATAATACGTCGAATTGACGTTTACGTAAACGTCAATTCTATCATTTGATGTTTTTCAGCTTGCTAATTAAATAATGGACATCATTTACTCTTGACTGGCAGCTTGAAAAACTGACGTGACAGATTCCATACTCCACATAAAAATGCCAGGTAAAGCGCACTGACTCCATAAATGACACCCATCTGGTGATCATTGGCGCTATTGATCTCAAAAAAAGTCTGGGCCAGTGTCTTGTTCGAAATAACCGTGCCGAGAAACAAGGTGAGCAACAGCAAACACGCCCCCGTCAATACCAGACGCAGGGCGTTTTTTATTGTGATTTTTTCTGGATAACGGGCAGCATAAAACACAAAGCCCACGGAAAAAAATTGTAAATTAAGCAGTAACTTAAGCATTTTTACCTGTCCTTTCAAGTGATCCACAAACCCGCGCTACTGGAATATTACTCCGACTTGCTACTGGCCTGCCCTAGCAAGCTCAGGCTCTTTTCTTCATGCGCGCTGATTTCTGCCAGCATGATTTCTATATCTTCACGCTGTTGCTCCAGCGCCGCCCTGTGCCTGGCCAACACCACCAGGAAACTCTGCAATTGCACTTCGGTATCCTTGGGGGAACGGTACATATCGACCAGGCTTTTGATATCTGACAGGCTCAGACCCAGGCGTTTACCGCGCAAGGTCAGCTTCAGATGGGTGCGCTCCCGCGTCGTGTAGACACGGTTACGGCCGCCCGGCCCTTCACGCGTGGGGCTCAGCAAACCCTGGTCTTCATAGAATCGTATCGCCCTCGGGGTAATATCAAATTCGCGGGCAAGTTCAGTAATGGTATAGGTGGCCATGGTCAATCTGGTGAAAAAACACAGAAAAGATTTTCTGATTACAATCTACAGTTAACGTTAACGTCAAATAGTTTTAAATCGCATTGTAGGCTATTCCAGTCCTTCTGGAGTCATCCATAATGAGAAAACAGGCAGCAGAATAGCCACCACAATAACCAGAGACAGCCATGAATTTGCTAGAACAACAACTCCACTATCCTTTTGGCGAGACCTTGCCCGACACAGCCAAGACCATGGAGATCGTCCCTGGCGTGCTGTGGATACGCATGGGCCTGCCGTTTGCGCTGAACCATATCAATCTGTGGCTGCTGGAAGATGAGCTGGAAACCAGCCAGGGCAAGGTGCGTGGCTGGACGGTAGTCGATTGTGGCATTGCCAGCGACGCCACCCGCGATGCCTGGGAGATTCTGTTCGGCGACCTGAACAACCATTTGCGCGGCCTGCCCATCATCCGTGTCCTCGCCACCCATTGCCACCCCGACCATATAGGCCTGGCTGACTGGCTGTGCAGCCGCTGGAATGTGCAACTGTGGATGACGGCAGGCGAATATGCCTTTGCCCGCATGATGTCGGCCAGCCTGCCGGGTGCGGATGGCACGGCCATGTTCCCGCACTTTCGCAAGCATGGCCTGGTCGATAGCGGCATGCAGGAACAGATACAGGAGAGAAAGGCCCATTACACCCGATTGGTGCCTACTGTACCAACTGCCTACCACCGCATGCAAGAGGGCCTGGATGTCGTTATCAATCAACGCTACTGGCAAGTCATCACCGGATTTGGTCATTCGCCCGAGCACGCGTCCCTGTATTGCGCCGAGCTGAATATCCTGATCTCTGGCGATATGCTGTTACCGCGTATCTCTACCAATGTCTCGGTGTTTGCGATAGAGCCGGAAGCCAATCCTGTGCAACAGTATATGGATTCACTGCAAAAATACCTGCCCTTACCAGAAGATGTGCTGATCCTGCCTTCACATGGCAAACCCTTCAAGGGCTTGCATACCCGCGTACAGCAATTGCAAGACCATCATGCCGAGCGACTGGAAGAAGTGAAGACAGCCTGCGCCATTCCACAATCAGCGATGGACATCGTCCCCATCATGTTCCGCCGCCCGCTGGATTCTCATCAGCTAACTTTCGCCATAGGCGAAGCGCTGGCTCACTTGCACAAGCTCTGGTATGACGGTGTCTTGCGCAGGGAAACGGGTGAGGATGGGATAATCAGGTTCACGACAAACTGAGCAAACTGAGCATTTTTTTGTATTACGCCAGATAGCTCGCCTGCCAGAAAACTCTGGCAGGCTGCGACCACATCATGTTGTATATCTGGCTCTATTTTGGTGGGTGATACTCA
Organism: Undibacterium sp. Di27W; assembly: GCF_049340345.1. Taxonomy (NCBI): domain Bacteria; kingdom Pseudomonadati; phylum Pseudomonadota; class Betaproteobacteria; order Burkholderiales; family Oxalobacteraceae; genus Undibacterium; species Undibacterium sp. Di27W. The sequence continues at coordinate 152,576 of NZ_JBMPOS010000014.1, forward strand.
TACCCTTCAAATTTATACTTCTGGACTAATCCTATGTCATAACCGTAAACAAGATTGATCTGGATGAGGTCTTTTTCTGCAAATTGCGGGAATGTCATCAGTAATGACTCCTGCAAATGCCTGGCCAGTTCCTTGTCATGGATATTGTTTTTTACCAAAAAGATGTCTGCATTGATATATGTGAAGTTTTTCTCTGGCTGCCCTGCAGAAAAATTAAAATTCTGCCCGACAGACACAGCCACATAATTTACGCCAGGCTGTTTCAATAAAACTTGCTGAACTTCTATCAAGCCAGCAAAAAAATTATTTTTGAGGAGCTCCTTGCCAAGTAGCGGGGCCAGCGCCGCCAGCACCAATATCAGGCCAACAATGATCTTATGGATTGTCCAGACCAGAGGTACATTATCAGGAGTAGCCTGCAGGTTGACGACGTAAGTATGCGACACAAGATCATGCAGACCCTGACGCGTGCCACGATTGAATATCAGCAGATAAGCGGTGGAGAGTAGCCCACCGAAGACGACCAGCGATACAGGATATGCCCAGAAAGACATCAAGAACTCTGTCGGGAATTGTGCACCATTCAAAGAGCCGGGCAAGCCCAGAAAAGAATAGCGTAGTGCTGATAAGGGCAAACTGATATTGGCATTGCTGGCAGTGACCACCTTGATTTTGCAGAGCCTTTTACCCAAGGTTTGTCCACCGCACAGGCGACTGTCCATGACAGAAAAATAAATGAGGCCAATAACAAAACCAACGGCACGCCCCCAGCCGCCGAGACTGGCAAAAAATTCACTTAAAAACAGTGAGAGTACATACCCCACCGCAACAAGTACCAGGAAATCAATCAAAAAAGCCAGGCAACGCCGCCAAAAGCCTGCGATCCATGCTTGCGGTTTTTCTACTGTCATTTGTATCCCTTGCGTTTTCAGTACAAAATAATTTGCCCGCAACGCTAAAGAATAAGTAGATATTTTGCAAGCAAAATATCTACTTCTGAATCAGGGCCTTATTCACGCAACCTGGTAATTTGAACACTGGCTATCTGCCATTTGCCATCACGTTGCACATACATATCAATATAGCGGTAATGAGATGTAAAGGGCTTGCCCTCATAACGCCCGGTCATCCTGGTGCGGCCACTGAGCAAGGCGACATTGCCGTACAGACGCACTTCAAAATCCTCGACCTTGTAGGGATCAATTTCCAGTTTGTCCGACATCAGTCCATTGACGAAACTGGTCTTGGTTTCAAGATCACCATCGCCATCTATCTGGCGAAAATCTTCCGCCATATTGGCTTCTATGGCAGCCTTGTCCTTGCGGACGATGGCGATGTCCCAATCGTCAGACAGTTTCGTCAGTTGACTGACCAGCGCTGCACTTTTTGCGTCCCTGGTATCTGCCGCCTGAGCAGACAACAAGCCCAGGCTGAAGATAACCAATAATAAAGCCTTGCCCAGGTGTTTTTTCAACATCCCCATCCTTCTATCAACTTTTATAAAGCGCGGCCATCATAGTGATGAACGGGTATGCTTTCGAGATCTATATCTTCCAGGCAGCGCAGATTGATGGCAGCCACCTTGTTGCCTTTGGGGTCTACACCTTCAGCATAAGGATGCATGCCGCAAGCCGGGCAAAATTTATGCTGTATCACATGCTTATTGAAGAGGTAGGTACTGGCTGCGTCTTCCGGCGTCAGCAAACGCAAATTTGCGAATGGCACAAACCAGAGCAGCGAACCCTTGCGCTGGCAGATGGAACAATTACAGGCGAGGCCGCTATCTATCTCGCCCTCTACTTCAAATGCGATTTTGCCGCAATGGCAGCTGCCTTTATGCATGAATAAACTCCCTCAGTGTTCAGTGAATGGTGATGTTCAGTTCAGTCTTTCGCGTCCTGCCAGTATTCACCTGGCCGGTAGTTACCGAAATACCAGAGATGACCTTCGGGATCGAGCACCATATAACCTCTGGCACCATAATCCTCGGTTTTCAACGGCCGTACCAGCCTGGCACCAGCGGCAATGGCGCGTTCATGATGTGCATCCGGGTCAGCCACATAGACGCTGAGCGCCTGCGAAATACCGGTTAAAGATTTGGGACTGACATGATGCGTCTCAGCCTTGGGTGAGGCGACCATGATGACGCCTGTGCCCAGGCTCAGCTCTGAATGTTCTACGCGATTGCCTTCACCAGGCACCACGAAGCGAGAGGTAAAACCAAACGCCCTGACCAGCCAGTCTATGGCGGCAGGGGCATCATCATAAATCAGGCTGGGATGGATATCGGACGGGGTGCGGTAAGGCTCAGACATGACGCTTTCCTTTCAAGAGGGGAAGACAGTGCAGGCAAGACCTACTTTATATACAAAAAGGCAAGCAACTACAAGCCCGCATCAGGCATCAGACTGGTTATTTCTGCGCGTCTCTCTCACGGCAACTAAGGATGGCGTAATCGCCCCTGGCTAATTTGTGATCAATGCCAAACATCCTGAGCCTGTCAAACACATCCGCATGCGGGGTGAAAGTACAGGCGTTTTTTTTGGCAAAATCTTGCACGGACCGGGTATCAGCATTGGTCTTTAACATCAGGCCGATGCCAGGACTGGCGCAACAGCCTACATACACATCCATGTATTCTTCTTCCAGCAAAATCAATTGATGCCCCATGAAACTGGCTGGTTTTTGCAAGAGATAAAAATCGATGTAGTCGGCACGCCGCTGCGGCTTTTTACTGATGATCGCTGCTTGCTGGTAAGCCCGTATCACAGGTCTGGATTCGGCCTGTCTGTCTTGTCCATCAGCTTTGATTTTAAGAGCCAGTATGAGCTGGTTTTCCAGCCTGGCATCAGACGCCAGACTATGCGGTGAGAGCGTGCTCAGCAACAAGCCCGACAGCAGGCAATACAGAATTTTATTCAGCATGATGCCTAGCGCTTGATCAAACGAATTTCAAACAGCTTGGGCCATAACTTGCCGGTCACAAACAACCTGTCTTTGGCAGCATCATAGGCAATGCCATTGAGGACATCAGGGTGAGCCAGGATACGGTCGCCCATGGGCAAGAGACCATTCAAATTGATCCAGCCTGTGACCTTGCCTGTCTTGGGGTCGATGCGGGCTATGGTGTCGGTTTGCCAGATATTCGATAATATCTCGCCTTTGACCCATTCGAGTTCATTTAACTGATCGACAGGCTTGCCATCTGCCGTAACCTTGATGCGACGGGTTTCACGCAGGGTTTCAGGGTCGAGAAAACGCAACTCGGCGGTGCCCTCGCTCATGATGATTTCTTTATCATTGCGCGTCAGGCCCCAGCCCTCGCCTTTGTAGGGAAATTCTTTTTGAAAGGCAAAACTGTCGAGGTCCAGCACATAACCCGCTTGCGAGGTCCAGGTAATGCCTATCAGGCGCTTGCCCCACCAGGTGATGCCTTCACCAAAAATTTGCCCGGGCAAATCAATTTTTTGCAATACTTCGCCAGTTTCCAGCCTGACTTTGCGTACCGATGAGCGGCCCTGCAAACCCGTGCTCTCATACAAGATGCCATCCTTGAAAAACAGCCCCTGGGTAAAGGCATTCGGATCATGCGGATAGCTGTGCACCACTTCATAGCCATAAGTGGGGATCGCCGCCGTAGCGGCCACCGAGTTGCTGACAGGAACAAATGCCAGACAACTGCAGACAAAAGCCGTGAAGAAACTAGCCTGGCAGACTGTGGACTTCCAATTACGCATGCATATATCCCATCCTGAGCAGGCAACCAACCCGGTTGCCTTTCGATTTTGCCGCATGCTGTCGACAAAGACAGCGGCAGCCTCAAAGGAGCAAAGAATAGATGTTTTCTGACTAACTGTCACCTGAATTTACTTAGCGTGACAAATCTCTTTTACCGAAGTAAAAACCATTCAGGATGCTTGTATCAGCCTGGTGCCTTGCTTGGGTCAGCCTTATAAGCCAGATAATAAGGGTCGCTGAGCGCAGCCTGATTAACCCCTTGGGTACCGGCAAATGCCGCATACGGTGAAGCCAGCAGGGTCTGGTTACGGATTGTTATGTTTTTCTGGTTCCAGTCGTTATTGTCTTTGCTGAGTTTTTCATAGGCGACTTCATAGTTTTTCAATTGCGTGCCCCACTCAGCTGAGCCGATTTCTGCAGTTGGCCGCTTTAAAGAGTGGACAGAATCTGGCCGTGGGTCAGGATTGAATACCAGGTTTGCTGCCAATAAATTCGGGCCGCCACCTGGATTATTTGGTTCGGCAAATGCAGCTGGATTGCTTGGGTCATACACTCTGTAAGCTGGATGAGTGGTATTGACTGCCGCTATCGTGCTGGTGGGTACCGCCGCAGGTTGACTGGCCACAGCTGGAGCCGCCGCCGGTACGCTCGCCACTGGAGCAACAGCCGCCTTGCTGCTGGCCGTGTCAGTGACACTGGCAGCTGTAGTGGCGACGCTACCCGCAGCCGCTACTGCCGCACTATCCACAGATGCTACCGTTGCTACCGTTGCTACCGTTGCTACAAGAGCGGTTGCGGTTGCAGGCACTGGCGCAGGTGCTAGCTGTGGCGCTTGTAACTGCTGGCCAAGTGCCGCCAGACTGGCTTGAATTTGCGATACCAGGTCGGCGGCAAAGCCATTGTCATGCAGGGCAGTCGTGGCTTTCTCTTTGATGGCGCTGACCAACTCAGCCTTGGTCTCTGGCTGTACCGCATTTTGCAGGGCCAGTTTGAATTTGGCTGCATTCTCTTCCACCTCAGCCAGACTGGACTTGAGCTTGCCTTGAAGAGCCTGGACGTCGCCGCTAAATACGGATTTTAAATTTGAAATATCTTGCATATATCCTCCCGGGGGTGCGAGCCACTCCTTCAGTGCGGCTTCCAAAATATAGGCTGTGCTCAGACAGCCTGAATTACCAGACTACAAAATATCAAATTACCTGCATTATTGAAGCTTAAAAAAGAGGCAAAATCCTGCCCCAGTTCCTGCTTTGAATACCTTCTTCAACTTCACACTCCCGCATTTTACGTAATAAAAATACATAAATATTTTTTAAAAACCATAGAAATTGCCCTAATAATTTTAAATTACTGGTTTAATGTAGTTTAAGTACAAAATAAACAGATCAGGAGACACAATGAAAATCACGAGCTTCTTAGGTCTGTCCATCAGTTTGGTGGCCTTGCTTCCAGTACTGGTCCAGGCGCAGCCTGCCATGGAACATGTGGAACCTGGATTTTGGTGGGTGGGAATGAAAAGTGACAAGCTGCAGATCATGTTGCATGGGAAGCAAATTGCCGACTTTACCCCACGCATCAATTACCCTGGCGTACTCATCAAAGGCATACACAAGCTCAGCAATCCCAATTATCTGTTTCTGGACCTGCAAATTTCGACAGCTACGCGCCCGGGCAAATTCAATATCAACATGCAACAGGGGATGCAGCAATTTGCCATCCCCTATGAATTCAAGACACGTGAAAAAGCTGCTGCCCAGCGACGTGGTTTTGGCCCGGCAGACGTCATCCTCAACCTCATGCCTGACCGTTTTGCCAATGGCGATACCAGCAATGACAGTTTGTCCGGCTTTGTCGACAAGCTGGACCGGGCCGATGCCAGCGCTGGCCGCCATGGTGGCGACCTGAAAGGCATACGCGATCATCTGGACTACATCGCCGGCATGGGTTACACCATGCTGTGGCCGACACCGGTAGTAGAAAATAATCAGCAAAGCTACTCCTACCATGGCTATGCAGCAACCGACTATTACAAGGTCGATGCCCGCCTGGGCAGCAATGAAGAATATCTTCAAATGATAGCCGAAGCCAAAAAGAAGGGCATAGGCGTGATTCAGGATATCGTGCTGAATCATATCGGTGATGGCCATTGGTGGATGAAAGACTTGCCCGACAAAGACTGGCTCAGCTATCACAGTGAATTTGTACCGACCTATCATGCGCGTACCACGGTCATTGACCCTTACGCATCTGCCATCGATAAAAAGAATTACACCCAGGGTTGGTTTGAAGTGCATATGCCAGACATGAACCAGCACAACCCGTTGGTGGCGAATTACCAGATACAAAATACCATCTGGTGGATAGAGTATGCCGGGCTGGCAGGAATACGGGCAGATACCTATGGCTATTCCGACCCGGCCTTTCTCACCGAATGGTCGCGCCGCATCATGCACGAATACCCACACCTGACACTGGTGGGGGAAGAGTGGTCGGATAAGCCCAATCTGGTGGCACACTGGCTGCGCGGTCACAAGAATGCCAATGGCTATGTCTCGCACATGCCCAGCATGATGGATTATCCCTTGCACGATACCCTGCGCACAGCGCTGGTGGCACCAGAGAATTTGCATTCCGGTTTTGCCACCTTGTATGAAGCCCTCGTCAATGACCAGCTCTACCCACAACCATCGTCCATGGTGCTGTTTGAGGGCAATCATGATGTCAGCCGTCTTTACAGTGCCTTTGATGAAGACCTGGACTTGTTCAAGATGGCGATCACCTATGTCGCCACTATGCCACGTACACCACAGTTTTATTATGGCACGGAGATTTTAATGACCAGCACCAAGCACAGGGATGATGGTGCTTTCAGACAAGACTTCCCGGGTGGCTGGGCGGGTGATGCGGTGAATGCCTTCACTGGCGCTGGTCTCAATGCGAAACAACTGGAAGCACAGACCTTTATCAAAAAACTGCTGAACTGGCGCAAGACGCAGAGCGCCATACATGGCGGCAAACTGATGCACTTTGCGCCGCAGGATGGTATCTATGTGTATTTCCGCTATAACCAAAAACACAAGCTCATGGTGGTGATGAATAAAAATACTGCTGCCACGGAGTTGGCAATGGCACACTTTGCCGAAATACTCCCAACCAGGGCCAAGGGCATGGACGTGCTTAGCGGCCAGGAATTTGAACTGGCGCAAAAAATAAGTGTACCTGCACGCAGTGTCTTGCTATTGGAAGTGCATTAATTTAGCAAAAAACAGGTGCATGATTTTGGTGTAGGCTAACAAGCTTTTGCATAGCCTGGATCATCGTGAATAAAGTGCCTGTCTCCACTTATCTGAAACTCGTCTGTGTCGCCCTGTTCTGGGGTGGCACTTTCATTGCCGGTCGTTTGGTTGCCAAGGAAATACCGCATATGATTGCGGCCTTTATCCGCTTTGCAGTCGCCAGCATTTTATTGTTCTTAATGGCATGGCGGCTGGAAGGTGGCTTGCCCAAACTCAGCAAGCAGCAAATGCATGCGACCTTTGCATTGGGTGCGACTGGTATCTTTTTGTATAACCTGTGTTTCTTTGCCGCCCTGGAAAATATGCCCGCCGGGCGCACTGCCTTGTTCGTGGCCCTGAACCCTATCGTGACTGCGCTGGCTCTGGCGCTGCTGTTTGGAGAGAGACTCAGCAAGTTACGCTGGCTGGGTATCATGGTGGCTTTTGCTGGTGCGGCAGTGGTGATTACCCGTGGCGATCTCATGAGTGCTGTGCATGACATCTCACAATCGCTGGGCAAAGGTGAGCTGTTCATGCTGACCGCCATTTGCGGCTGGGCTGCTTATACCATCATAGGCAGGCACGCCCTGAAAGGCTTGTCACCTATCGCTGCCACCACTTATGCCTCCTTATGGGGCTTGCTCTTGCTGGGTCTGGGCGCAGTGCTGGAATTGCCACGCTTTGAACCTGCCCGCATGAGCTGGCAAGTACTGGCTTCGCTGGTGTACCTGGGTGCTTTTGGCACAGTGATAGGCTTTGTCTGGTATTACGAGGGGGTGAAAAGCATAGGCCCGGCACGCACTGCGGTGTTCAATAACCTGGTGCCGGTCTTTGGCATCAGCCTGGGAGCACTGATCCTCGGTGAGCCTATTTTGCCATCGATGATAGTTGGCGGCTTGCTGGTCATTGCCGGAGTGACATTGACCAACAAGACCTGATCATGCAATTGCGACAGATTTTTTCAATTTCATGATGTCAGTGGCAATTTGCCTTGATACGCCTGTATAGACAGGCCCATTCAACATACTTTCTGCAGCAACATATTGACCAATATTGATCAGGCTGGCTACTTTGGCGGCAGCAACATGAAATTGCTTGTGTGCATCAATCAGATGAGCAAATTCTGGCAAATGGCCATTTTGCTGTTTGCCTTCATGGTCCAGCCAGCAACCGATTTCACATTGGTGGATATCGGATATGAGGCCAATATCCATTTGTGATTTCTTGCCTATGGCGGCGCGAAATTTAACTTTCCACTCGGCATGCTTGCTGATTGCTGATTCCAGATCCATGACTTACTCCATTTGATTGAATGCTGCATGACTAACGAGGAGCTTGCTCCCCGTCAGGACTGACTTGGCGTGCGTCGAATTAACGTGGATTTACTTTAGGAAAATCCACATCTGTGTGAGCGACGTTATTGACATAGTTGGTCAATACATTCAGCGCCACGTTCAAGACGATTTCTATGACGGCAGCATCATCAAAGCCTGCCGCACGCAAATTGGCCAGTTCGGTATCGCTGACACGACCGCGCTGTTCGGCAACCTGGCGGGCAAATTGCAGGGCTGCATGGGTTTTGGTATCAGCAGCCTGCGCACCACGCGCCGCATCGATATCGCCGTCGCTGAGTTTTGCCAGGTTTTTACCCAAGTAGGCATGGGCAGCCAGGCAATAATCGCAGCCATTGTATTCAGCAACAGTCAGGGCAATGCGTTCACGCAGCTGTGCACTCAAGCTACCTTTGGCGAGTGCACCACTGAGCGAGAGATAGCCTTCCAGGGCAGCTGGACTATTGCCGACCAGTTTCATCAGATTAGGCACCATACCCAATTGTTGATTCACGGCAGCCAGCAAAGGCTGGGAAGCAACTGGGGATGTTTCTACGCTAGGGATAGATATACGGGACATGTGAGACTCCATTCAAATCGGTTTAAGGGATTCGCGTTTTGTATCTGCACCGCGAATGGTGTAACTTTGCCTTATTCCGTAAAATAAAAGAATACTCGCCATTTGAAATTCATTGTTCCATAATTTGGAATTATCAAACATTGACACTACCAAAAGAAAACGGCCTGGCATTTGCATGCAGGCCGTTTTTTCCTAGTCAGGGTTTATGCCCCTGCGGAAGACAAATTAAAACTTTTTCCAGAGTTTGACGAAGTAAGATGCACCGCCCAGGCCAAATTGCACGCTGTCATAGTAAAAACCATTATCGGTTTCATTGGGGTCCTGGCGGGTAGGCTTGACGTTGAAAATATTATTGCCGCCTACAGTCAGCTTGGTGGTGTCATTGAAGGCATAAGTCAAAGACAGGTCAGCCGAGGTTTTAGGCTCGTAATAGGCATTCGGTACACCCGCTGCCGTGCCTGAGAAAGTGCCCAGGGTTTGTGAGCCATAATGTATCACCTTGAATTCACTGGACCATGGGCCCTGGTCATAGTTGAAGGCCAGGGTAGCTTTCATTCTTGGGCCACCTTGTTCTATGAACAGGCGCTCACGCTCGGACAGCAAGACATCTTCATAGCCTTTCAGGGATGCAGGGGCCTGTACCTTGGTGACTTCTGTTTTGCTGTAGTTCAAACCCAGGTAAGTAGACAATTTGCCCGCGCCCAGATTGGTTTTATGAGATGCCGTCAAATCCAGACCCTGGGTCTTGGTATTGATGGAATTTACGAAAAACTGTGCCTGGCCTACGCCCAGTGATTGTAAAGTCGCACCTAGTGCAGGGTAGTTGTCAGCGTCAAAACGGCCTGACAAAACGATGCGGTCAGCGATATCGATACGGTACAGATCGGCCGTCATGGCGAAGGCATTATTCGGTTTGTACGTCAGACCCAGGGTGTAGTTCTTGGACGTTTCATCCTTGAGCTTGGGTATGCCTGCGGCGTTCGCCACAGCGCCACCGTTTGGAGCCAGCACCACGTCCATGGGCTTGCCGCTGATGAAGTCAGTAAAGGTGGATGAGAAATACACTTGCTGCAGCGATGGCGCACGGAAGCCTGTGCTAAGCGAGCCGCGCACCAGGACATCATCAGACACTTTGTAACTGCCCGCCAGCTTGCCCGTCAGGGTAGAGCCAAAGTCACTATAGCGCTCACCACGGACTGCGGTTTGTACCTTGAAGCGATTGCTCACATCTGTTTCTATATCGACATACGCAGCGACGCTATTCCTGTTTTTATCAGTGCGGTCACCAGGCTGGAAGCCGGGGAAGCCCTGGCTACCGGCATTGCCGCCAAAACCCAGGCCATCGACGTCATTGTAAGAACCAGGCTCGCCGGGAGTAATCTTGTAGTTTTCACGGCGATATTCAGCACCGAAAGCAACGTTGACGCCATTCATGAAGCCATCAAAGAAGCGGCTGAAATCCAGATTGGTAGTCGCTTGCGAGAAGGAGAAACCACCGGCATCAAAGCGGTTGGGACTGATACCCTTGCCACCGGCCAGCAAGTCCTTGTTGGCGATCGAGGCATTGATGGTATTGCTGACGTTGTACTTGAGTTCGTTGTAGCCATAAGTCTGCGACAGGTCGGCACGCCATTCGCCGATATCCCATTTATAACCTACCGTGCCGTAGATATCATTGATGTCGCCATTGATATAAGGAACGAAACCATTTGGATACATGGCCGCAGAATTGCGAGAAGGAATGTCATCAGAACCTATGCCGCCACGGGCAAACGCGGCAGAAGATGCCTTGCGCTGTTGTGTGCCCAGGGTGAAATACACTTTGTCGTTGCCGCCGTTGGGTACTTCACCATTCAGGTAGACCGTAGGCCCAGTCATCTTGGTGTCACCGATGGTACGTGGATTGCCAGGGTCGGCACGATTCGAGCGGCCACGGTCGGTATATTCTACGGTGATGCCCAGCACGCCTTTTTCACCCAGGGCGATACCGCAATAGGCGGAAGGCAGGTAATTTTTACCATCGCCCACAGAATACTGGCTATAGCCAAAGCTGGCTTCGCAACCCAGGCTCTTTTTGAGGGTGATGTCCATGACACCGGCAATCGCATCTGAACCATATTGCGCAGCAGCACCGTCGCGCAAGACTTGCACATTGCTGATGGCCATGACAGGGATGGCATTCAAATCCGTACCGGTATTACCGCGGTTGCGGGCACCGAACAAATTCACCAGCGCTACCGTATGACGGCGCTTGCCATTCACCAGTACCAGGGTCTGGTCTGAGCCCAGGCCACGCAGGGCAGCAGAATCAATCAGATCGGCACCATCGGCACCGGTCTGGCGCGTGGAGTTGAAAGAGGGCGAAATATTCGCCAGGGTCTGGGCCAGGTCAAACTGTCCACCCTGCTCTGCCTGTTTTGCAACCGAAATAAAATCGACTGGCAAAGGAGTATTGGTGGCGCTGGTATTGACACGGCGTGAACCAACGATAGTCATGGTTTGTATACCGGCTTCGGGGGCTTTTTCTGCTGCCGGAGCAGTTTGCGCATAGCCTGTGACGGGACTGAAAACAGTTGCTGCACTTGCACCATACAGGGCAAGTAAAATCGCTTTGCGCATCTTACTCATAACAAACTTCTCCAAGAATATATAGAAAACCTTAACTGGTATGCCCAGAAGTATGGTTGTCGGCATATTAGAGTGTCAATTATTGTGCTCTGCAGTGTGGCATTTTTGTGTAAATTGTATAGACGTATTTCGAATTTGGGTTTGATACCGGGAATTGCATAACCTTATTACTTGCCCAGTTGTTGTAAATATTGCAGACCAGCAATCGCCCTGCTGCCATACCAGGACAACATTTCACCATCGACCAGTTGCACAGGCAGGCCTAATTGCTTTTCCAGCGCATCAACATGGGCCTCAGTAAAACGGTAGGGTTCAGTTGATAATAGGACCCTGTCGATGGGATGCTGCATGGCACTACTCCACTGAAAACCCGGGTAGCGCAAGATACTATTGGTGGGCGACCAGGTTTGCCAGCCTATCAGCGCCAGCATGGCAGCGATATAGGTGTCACGGCTGACGGTCATCCAGGGATCTTGCCAGATGCAGTAAACGACTTGTTGCTGGCTGGCAGGTGCAGGATCCAGCGCTGCATAGGCAGTTTCAAATTGGGTACACAATTCCCGGGCTTTTTCTTGCCCCGCAAAAATCCCGCCCAACAATTGATACAGGGCCAGATTATCGCGCGGCACCAGGGGATGGGTAACGATCACATGGGGGATAAATTGTGCCAAAGCCTCTACTGTAGGCTTTTCATTTTCATCGATATTGACGATCAGGTGAGTGGGGGCCAGCTTGCGGATTTTTTCTATATTCACATCCTTGGTGCCACCTATCTTGGGGATAGCCTGCACCACTTGCCTGGGATGTATGCAAAAACCAGTACGCCCCACCAGGCTGTGTGCCAGCCCCAGCTCACAAATCAATTCTGTGATGGAGGGTACCAGGCTGACAATGCGCGCTGGCGTAGTACATGGCGTGTGGACAGTGCCTATGGCATCGGTCAGTAAGGCTGATGCTGAAGTTACTATTGCAGCGGGTTCTTGCATGATGCGATCTCGGTTCAATCTGCCGATGCCCTTGGTTTGCGGCGTACTCGGGCAAACACTGTGTCATATAGCCAGTTAGGCAAGCTACGCAATAATTTGGCGACTACCCCCATTTGCCAGGGAATGACGCGGTAGCTGTCAGCCCTGTCTATGGATTTCAGGGCAGCCCGGCAAAATGCCTGCACCGGCATTAAAAATGGCATAGGATAGGGATTGTCCCTGGTCATGGGGGTATCGATATAACCAGGAGCAATGGTCACCACCCGTATGCCACTGTCACGCAATTCCACCCGTAGGGATTCGCAATAATTGATGACGGCAGCCTTGGATGCGCAATAGGCTCCGGCACCCGGCAAGCCACGTATCCCCGCCACACTGCCTATGCCAACCAGGCGGCAGTCACTGTTTTTTGCATAGGCTTTCATGCCATTGATGAAAGGCGAAAATGTCGCGACGGTAGCCAACAGATTGGTTTGCAATATGCTGTCGAACACCTTGATGTCTTCCCCAAATTCACTGAGTGTGCCGACTGAGATACCCGCATTGGCAATCACGATATTCACCTGACCTACCGCCTGCATAAAATCATGGGCAGCCCTGGCCAGGGCTGCATGGTCAGTCACATCCACCGCATAGATACGATGTTGCGCGGCATTCGGCAAACTCAGTCGCAATTCTTCCAGCACTTCCTGGCGACGGGCTAGCAAGCCCAGAGTAGCCCCCTGCTCAGCATATGCTCGCGCCAGTGCCGCGCCTATGCCTGAAGATGCACCAGTGATAAAGACAGTTTTCATGATTTCCAATGAAAAAATCCGCCGGGATGGCGGACTTATAATACATGCTACGCTTATTTCTTTTTGGCTGGTGCTTTTGCCGATGTTGCGCTGGCTGCAGCTGCTGGCGCTGGTGTTGGCGCTAGCGCAACTGGAGCGTTTCTTTCCTTTTGTATCTTGGCGATCATGAAGTCCAGAACTTGTATCGCTGCACGATTTTGCATATCTTCCGTGACGCGCGACATGCTTGCAACTGCCATGACTGGTGAAGTCACATAACGGCCATCGATGGCAATTGAGGGAACGCCGTCTATCTGATAGGCATTCGACAATTGTGCAGCGCGGCTAAGCTTGCTGGTAGTGATAGTAAAGGAATTATAGACTTCACTAAATTTATGTTTATCCAGCCCAGACTTGCCGACAAACTCCATGACCTCGGCATCGGTCTGCAAGCGATTATGGTCGACGTGAAAGGCTTGAAATGCCTTCATATGGTATTCATCGGCCTTGCCCATGGCTTCCAAAGTAAAGTAGAGTTTTTGCTGTGGCACCAGGTCATGGAAATTGACGTGGATGCGTTTGAAGGAAATATTATCCCCTTGCTTTTTCACCCACTCAGCCAGCAAAGGCTCCAGTGCATAGCAGTGCGGGCAGAAATAGCCAAAGAATTCTATGACTTCGATTTTCTTGCCTGCCTCTACTGGTTGCGGGCGCTTCAAGACCTGGTATTCAACACTGGCCTGAGGAGTGGCTGGTGTAGCGCCTACCGCTGCAGCCACCAGTGACAAGCCCGCCAGCATGAACATACGACGTTTGATGTGACTAAAGAATTGCATCACGATTCCTCTATTTCCTGATTACTTAAGCATAACTAAAAATGACTCAAGACTTATTTGACGGTACGGACAACCGCAACATCCACGCTATTTTCTGACAACCTGGAACGAGTACGGTTCATGGTTTCCAATTGTGAATAAGGCCCCAGACGCACATGGTACATCGTGCCTGCATCGGAGGTTTTTTCCACGATACGTGCTTCAAAACCGATCAATGCCAGTTTGGCGCGGCTGTTTTCTGCTGCTGCCTGTTCCTTAAACGCACCAACCTGCAAAAAGTAAATATATTTTTCGTCGGTATTGTCATTCTTGGCAGCTTCTGCAGCGCGCTCGGCTTTTTCAGCTGCTTTTTCTGCAGCTGTTTTTTCTGGCGGCTTTTCTGGCTTGACTTCAGGTTTAGGTGGGACAGCTGTTTCCGCAGGCTTGCTGGCCGTCAACTCCTTATTGGCTTCCTTGACGGCATCTTTGTTGCCGTACAAAGGCTTGTTCGGATCCTGTAACTGCGTCAAGGGGATATCAGCTTTATCCGACTTGCCATTTTTATTGGTGAAGGGTGTCGATGATTTGGTAATCACCATCGCCACACCTACCGCAATAGCCAGCCCAACTACCAGGCCAATAATGATGCCAGTCAAGGTACTGCCGCGCTGGCTATGCTTTTGTTTTGGGGCGTTCTGTTGAGCTTTCATGCGTCTCCGACGTGTTTCGTTAGCTTAAATTCTTAGCTTGTTTTTTGCTAAAGTCTGCTGGATTACATCTTATTAGGCGCAGAAACGCCTATCAGGGCCAGACCATTACGCAAGACCTGGCGGGTTGCCAGCATCAGGGCCAATCTTGCCAGCTTGGTTGCTTCATCATCCACCAGGACCCGTTCGGCATTGTAATAGCTATGCAATTCACCTGCCAGATCGCGCAGATAGAAGGCAATCTGATGCGGGCCCAGTTCATCCAGGGCTTTTTCCAAGGCTTCTGGATATTCTGCCAGCTTGGCCAGCAAACTGGCTTCACGGGGTGCAGTCAATGGGGACAGATCGACATTGGCCAGCGGTGCAAAAGCGGCTTCGTCGGTCGCATATTGCGCCAGTACCGAACAGATACGGGCATGCGCGTACTGTACGTAATACACCGGATTTTCATCCGAACGCGCCAGGGCAACGTCAACGTCAAACACGAATTCAGTATCCGCCTTGCGGGAAATCAGGAAGAAACGCACAGCATCGCGGCCACGCAACTCATCACCACCCGCCGACCATTCGATAAGGTCGCGCACGGTGACATAAGAGCCAGCACGTTTGGAAATCTTGACCTCGGCACCGTCTTTCATGACGGTGACCATTTTGTGCAGGATATAGTCTGGATAACCTTGCGGTATGCCTACATTCAAAGCCTGCAAGCCGCCACGTACCCGGGCGGTGGTGCCATGATGGTCACTCCCCATGATATTGATGGCCTTGCGGAAACCACGCTCCCATTTGGTGACATGGTAAGCCACGTCGGGGACGAAGTAAGTGTAAGTGCCATCTGACTTTTTCATGACGCGGTCTTTGTCGTCACCATACTCGGTGCTACGCAGCCACAATGCACCATCTTGCTCATAGGTCTTGCCAGCCGCCTTCAGGGCAGCCACGGTCGTCTCTACCTTGTTTTCTTTGTAGAGCGAAGTTTCAAGATAGTAATTATCGAATTTGACGCCAAAAGCCAGTAAATCAGCATCTTGCTCACGACGCAGGTAAGTCACGCTGAAATGGCGTATCGAATCAATATCATCGGCATCGCCACTGGCTGTGACAGGTGCACAATCACCAGCAGAGACAGTTTGTTTCGCAAGGAAATCCTTGGCGATATCGGCGATATAGTCGCCGTTATAAGCAGATTCTGGCCAGCCAGCATCGCCAGGTGCAAAACCCTTGGCCCGCGCCTGTACTGACAAAGCCAGGTTATTGATCTGTACGCCAGCGTCGTTATAGTAAAACTCGCGACTGACATCGTAACCCTGCGCATCCAGCAAGGCAGACAAGGCGTCACCCAATGCACCCTGGCGACCATGACCTACATGCAAGGGACCAGTAGGGTTGGCAGAGACAAATTCCACGATGACTTTTTCACCGGCACCGCGCTGGCTTTTACCGAACTCCGCACCCATTTGCAACACTGTCGCGACGACAGCCTGCTTGGCAGCAGCGGCAAGACGGATATTGATAAAACCAGGACCGGCGATTTCCACGCTGGCAACCAGCGGACTATTTTGTGCTTCCACTGCGGCAACGATCGCCTGTGCCAGCTCACGCGGATTCTTGCGCAGCGGCTTGGCAATCTGCATGGCGATATTACAGGCTGCATCACCATGGGATGGATCACGCGGACGCTCCAGCGCGATCACAGGCTTAAGCTCGGAACCGACCAACAGGGGTTCTACCGCATTCTGGAATAATTTCAGTAATTCTTGTTTTTGTTCAGCTAGCATGGCACACAATTTTTATTGTATTTTGACAATAAATAAAATAAGGACAGGGGACATTATACTGTCTACCCTGTCCCCTGTCTGAGATGCTGCAAGCTAATCTTGCATCTTCTTGTTACCAATTACTACCTCGCTACCACTCTGGCATCTGCTCCATCGTGGATTAAACAGCTGCAGAATTGCTAAACCCGATACTGGAAGACATTGCTTGTTTGTACATCAGCAAGACATGCAACATTTTGCCCAGGAACAAACCGTTGAACAAACCGAACAAGGCAGTGCTGATGACAGCGAACAGCATATTGCTGTGCAAAGCCGGGCTCACATGCAAAGCGACATTCACAACATACTTCATGACAAAGATGGACATCATCATGATCAGCGGACCCCAGCTGCCACGATAGAACACTGTGCCCTTATCTGCCAGGATACGTACATTCTTGTCACTGACCATATTCCATGAAACCGTAGCACCTGCAGCTATCGCTGCAATCCAGGTAGCGATCACCAGAGGTTCAGCACCGAAACCTGACAAGATACCGTGTGCCGACAAGCCCAGCATGACCAGAGGAATAATGACTACAGCCCTGACTGTCAATTCGCGGTCTACGCTGGCTTTGATGCCGCGAAATGCCAGAAAGCCCAGAATTGCCCATACATACATTGGTGTGCCGCTGATGATTTGGTTCAACATGATGATCTCCTTGAGTGCTGTTGGTGTAGTTTCGGTTTGTTTGTTTTGCTGCGATGGAAGAAGTATTACAAAGTCCATCCAGCCTGTATGCCGGAAAGCGACGAAGCGTTAGTTCTTGCCGCGAAAGAGGTATTTTTGGTCGTGAGTGGCCCAGCGCAGACGTGTAGAATGCTAGGTTTTCTTCGTCTGGATACGCTATGTGGTTCAAGAATCTACAAGTTTTTCGTCTGACAACTCCCTGGAAGATTACTGCCGAGGAGTTACATACCCAATTGTCACGTATTGCATTTTCACAATGCGCCTCGAATGAGATGCAAAGCCAGGGCTGGGCATCACCACGCAATAATGACCAACTGGTACATAGCGTCAATCAGCAATTCCTGATTTCTCTGGCAACAGAAAAGAAATTGCTGCCTTCCAGTGTCATCAACCAGGTGACCAAGGCGCGCGCGCTGGAAATAGAAGAAGAGCAAGGCTTCGCACCTGGCCGCAAGGCCATGAAAGACTTGAAAGAGCGCATCACGGAAGAATTATTGCCACGCGCCTTTGCCGTCAAGCGTAATACCAATGTCTGGATAGATCCGGTGAACCGCTGGCTGGTCATCGATGCTTCCAGCCCATCGAAGGCTGACGAAGTCATCAAACTCTTGCTGAAGTGCTGCGACAAGCTGCCACTGGAAGGATTGCGTACCAAGACTTCTCCACAAGCGGCCATGACAGGCTGGCTGGCCGGTAATGAAGCGCCCAAGGGCTTCACCATAGACCAGGATACCGAGCTCAAGTCTTCAACGGAAGACAAGGCGACCGTACGCTATGTGCGCTACACCCTGGAACCGGACGATATCCAGAAACATATCACTGCTGGCAAACAATGTACCAAGCTGGCCCTGACCTGGGATGACAAGGTCAGCTTTGTCCTGACCGATACCTTGACGATCAAGCGCATCAAGCCGCTGGATGTACTCGATGAAAGCAAGGACAAGGGGAGCAATGAAGAAGAACGCTTTGATGCTGACTTCGTACTCATGACTGCAGAGCTGGCCAGCTTGCTCAGCGATGTGGTGTTTGCACTGGATGGTGAGATGGACAGCGCACAGGCTGCGTGATGAACTGATACGGTAACGGCTATGTATTTGCCGGTGAGCTCAGACACATATTTCAGTCAAAGTTTAAAGCCTGCAGAAAGATGAGCGAAAAAAAGACAAGCGACGCTTGTCTTTTTTTATGTATGTACAGTTGGCATCGTTATCTACAGCGCATATGAAAATTTATTTGAGAAAGAACGACACCTAATTCACTGAGAATTTGAATCCGCCCTTTCTTGCAGAGCAGATTCCACTTTGATGGTTTTTTACCTACTTTCTTTCGCTCTTTAATTGTATGATGTTTTTGCTATTTAAATATATATTGCGCTTTTAACAGGCGTAAGCTGTATAGCAAATGCACATCATTACTTTAAAAAAGTAATCAGGTCCGGTTAAAACTGGAAAATTATTTAAGAAGACAATTAAACGTTCAAATCATTGAAGGAACAAACTATGCAGTGTACTAAATGCAACTCGGAAAATACTCAACGATTAGAAGTAGTGTATGACAGCGGCACTCAAAATATATCTACAACCAGTCACTCTGCTGGCGCCGGCATAGGTGGGTCATTCGGTGTAGGAGGAGTAAGAACATCAACAAGTGGCACATCGCAATCCACTCTAGCAGGTAAAGCAGCACCACCAGCAAAGCAAAGTTTTCTCTGGTCAATAATTATGGCTATTGTTGGTTTTTTTGTGCTGATGGGTGATGGTATAGGAATGAAATTATTTGGTGTTTTACTTATTGGTGCAGGCGCTTATTTTACATATACAGCAATACAATTTAATTCTCAAAAATGGCCTGGTCTTTATCAGTATTGGAAAGATTCCTGGTTTTGCAATAAATGCGGCACTATTTATCACCAGCCTTAATTTGCGCTATTTATAAATAATTGCACCTATCAATGTCCAGTTAAGACTTGGTGAATATCAAATCGGAGCTGGAATTGACGACGAGACCAACGAAAGTTGGTCTTTGTTTATGTGTGTCAGTTATGGGAAGATACTCGGATGAAAATATCGCTGTAAGCGCATCACAACGAATGACGCGAATGGCATATAACAGCTTTTGGGGGTCAAAGGCTGAAAGAGAGAAGGAGCCAGAAACCCGCATGTCAATGGACAGTATCCCTCGTTAAAAGAACGCACTGCGGCAGGCGGTAGGGAACATATAGAAACGCTTGAAGACAAGTAAAGGGGAGTCCAATATTACCGCAAGCTGTAGCTATATCCGACAGGCAGATTTTTCTGCCTTCGAAAAGGAAAAAGGCATATAACTCAATGAATTATATGCCTTTTCTGATACTGGCGGAGCGGACGGGGCTCGAACCCGCGACCCCCGGCGTGACAGGCCGGTATTCTAACCAACTGAACTACCACTCCGAAACTACTTAACTGTTCTTGCTGTTTATCTGTGGTGGGTGCTGAGAGGCTCGAACTCCCGACCTACGCCTTGTAAGGGCGCCGCTCTACCAACTGAGCTAAGCACCCGTATATTGCCTAGTCAGATAAACCAACGTTGTGTCACCAACGCAAGAGAAGCATTATTATAGAGGGCGACATGCCTTCTGTCTAGTCCCTTTTTTGTTTTTTCTGATTTTAATGATTTAGCTAATTTTAATTGTTTTTTTCTAACAACCCGGGACTGCTCATTTCAAAGGTGGGGAAGCTGCTTGCTCTTCCCTCATCAAGTCTGCCAAACAGTGCTCACTAAGCTGTTTGTACTCTTATCCCTTAATGAATTTGTCCATAAAGACATGATCAGCAAACCAGAGCTATTCCAGTTTCTTAGCTGACCAGGAGGTTCAGTCGGGTGTTGCAGCCATATCAGCAGTCAAGATCCAGCCGCTCGTTAGCTCCTGGGTTTTAGGATGGGTGTACAGTATCTTGGTGAAATCCTTATATTGATGCTGAGGCTTGAAGTTATCCCCTTGGACTAAAAATGCCTGGGTAGATTTACAGCTCGGATGCGGCGCGGAATGAAAATAACTGCGTCCGTTTTTAGTGATGCGATTAAGTCCTGGGGCAGGATCTTTAATCTCTTCAGCAATTGCATATGCCTGGTATTCAAGCACATCACAATCCGTCATCAGTTTAAAGCCCGCTTCGGCTGGCTCGTAGATTTCTATCGCAGCGCCCTGTTTAGCTACCCGATAACGCGCCCGAATTGGTGCCACTGCCGGGTCTCCCGGGCAGTTTTGTGCTGCATCATGTAATTCATGCACGGCAATATCGATTGCATCCTGGCCTTCTTCTTCCAGGAAAAATGACAAACAGCTTTTTCTGGCAGCAGTGTCATACAAACCACGTTGCGCCAGTTTTTGTAAGGCTTGCTCTACTAAAGCCTGCTCTTTATCACCACTTGAGTCTGTTGCTTTAGATTGCCCCTTTGTGCTCTTAGTTGCGTCGGTCCTGGCTGGAGTTTCCGTACTGCCTTGTGGCCAATAGCGATAAGAAAGTAGCGCGATAGCGCAGACGACGATTAAAGCTCCTGCTAGTTTTTTTCTTGCCTGCATATTCGATCACCTCGATTAATTTGGGAGGCAATCTAACATTTGTCTGCCATCAAGACAATGCTTACTGTTTTATGCCGAACAAAAACCTGCAAGTAACATGACTCCCATGCAAGTAAAGAAGAAGCATTAGCTCCTTTTTAATTGTCTATCAATTTCTGAGAGCTTACTTTTGCACCGCTCTCGTCAGGTTCAGCATGTCTGTTGGCCAACGAACGCCGCTGTGCTCCTGCCTGCGCAGGAGCGACGATGCGAAGGTTTTGCGTTGAAATACGCGCGTATACGGACGCAAAGATTTGAACGCAGCATCACCGATCGTACTGTCAATGCTCACAGCCAGCCGCCCAGGTCAT
>NZ_JBMPOS010000015.1:0-169691 GCF_049340345.1 Undibacterium sp. Di27W
TAGTAATGCCACGTCAATCACTCCTGCTCCCTACTCATCAAGATAAGTAGGATTGTGTGCTAAACGTGGGTCAATTTTAGATGCAATTTATCCAGCAAAGTGGGTCAATTTTCAGTGCAAATCAACACACGTAACACCTCAGTCAATTTTTAAGCTCTCGTAGGGCGATTAGCTGCGCATAATCGCCCGCCGGGTTGGAAATGTATGAATGTCAGACCCGCCCCCTCACCCTGCTTGCACCTACAATTGCGCGATCATCTCGCGAATGAACGTTTTAAAATCTGGGGCAACGATACTGACCCGTTGATCCAACGGGTCGATTTCAACTACACACCAATTTTCATCAATCTTGAAACCAGCGTTGAACCCTTGAAAATCATCACCAAACAAAACAATATTTTCAAGCTGCTGCTGACCATCCCCGTAAACAAAATCTGGATGAATCGGTCCAGAATACAAGGAATATTGACTATCTCCCATAGTCCCCGCACCAATTGAAGTTAAAAACTCCACATAGTCAGACGGCAATTTATTGTGCACAGGTTGCTTCGACTGTAATTCAATTAGATCAACAGGCTTCAATCTACTTAACAGCCCGCCCGCATTTACTAAGTAATGCAAATCAGAATATTGATTCATTTAATCCCTGCCTCATCAATCAACGTTCGCCCGGGCTCACCCATTCTTCGACAGGAATGCCATACTCTACTACTGTGGCGAGGAATGAGACAACCAAATCTAAATCCACCCTACTATTGAGCTTGTACCTAATGTACGAGACTGCCAAAATACCACTGCGGTCCAGCAATTGAAGAAAATCACTCAGGTCTTTTTCTGAAAACTCTGCAAATGACCCGACAGTGCTCTCCTCAATTGGCGAAATATCCCTCCCCATTACCAAACCAATTTTCTGAAGAGTATCCGCTGAAATAACTACTTTGCTCATTGCGTCTCCTTGACAAGAGGAATATACGGATTCAGCCAGTTAGGGAGATCAATTGCGCGTAATCGCCCGCCGGGTTGGAAATGTATTAATGTCAGACCTGCCCCCTAGCCTGCTATTTACTACAGAGTTATCCATTCAATAGTACTACTAACCTCTCCCAATTCAGTTTCGCCAACTTTAAATCCAAGTATTTCTGTTGCTTCTTTTTTGAAACGTAAAAGCCATAAATTCCATTTTTCTTCATCAATATTATTCACAAGAAACTGGAGCCCTGACGGCTCAATTGAAGCAGAAATGAAAGCCTGTTCTTCATCAAAGCTATACCAATACGGAATACCATTCATGCCGTTAGTACCGTCACCAAAACCGAGCCACCCTTCCATTCGTTTATAGAGATCAGGGAGTTTATTCATAATTTCTTTTGGTAAGTCATGTCGAATATTCACGTTTCGGGTTTCACTGATTTGCTTAGTCATGTTTGTTGCCTATACTTGAATGTTTTGAAGCATGTTAGCCAGAATTTGTAATCCAAGTAATTCACTAATTAAACGAGCCTTACGCTTGGGCATGTTGAAATTGACGGGCCGTAGCCGTGAAATTGGCTTTTTTGTTGATGGAAACCTCTTTTCCGTAATGGTCGAAGGCCTCACCTACTGTTTTTTGTATTTATTCCCTCAGAGATCTCGCGCCGGATCTGAGTTTCGCGCTCTGGGGCCCAGGCTACGGTCTCTGCCTTGGTGGAAGAGGACGGAGATTCGCGCACACCTTTGATAACAATTTGGACGCGCCACCTAGCTTCACGCTTACTATAGTTCACCATAGACCACCCACGAAAAATTTGTTGGTGTAATTATGGTGTAATGACTTAAATAACTATTCGGGTTTTATCGGTGTTTTGCGGGTTGCAGATGCGCTACAATAAGCGCGTAACCCTTTGATTTAACTAAATTTTCTACTGCTTTTGGCTATTTACTGTTTGTACAACTGGTCCCGCCGACAGGAATATATTTTTCTTTTAAATCAATACGTTGCATTCTAAGTGTGTAAATTTTGCGTAATACGAAGTGAGGTCCCGGACTTTGGAATCCAAGGAGCATACGCCAATAATACTCAAATAGAGACATCATTAGATACCACAATTTGTCTAGATTCTTTGCAACTCTAAAATAAAGTACCCCTCCGGAAAATGGTAACCGAGGTGATGAAATTTTTAGAAAGCGTGGAAACCGTTGATACATAAGGCTTTCAAGCGAATAGCAAAAGGTAAGAATAAAGTATTTGAAAAGGAATTTGATTACCTGTATGTATAGTATTTTTCACTTTTCAAAATGTCTTTTACTATCAAAGACTTAGATTTTCATTACCTTTTGAGTTACTTTAAATCACTTTAGAAAGTAACTGAATATATCTATATAAATCAGATACTTAGCCATGCTGTTCCGTCCCGCATTCCTTTGGTTACCTTTTCCCCTAGCCACCCCTAAAAATCCCATATGAATATATGCCGGTAGATACGACACCTGGCACCTGTAATTCATGAAAATTTGCGTCAAATTGCGTCATCATTTGAGGCTATCCGGGTGGCCGCAAACGTAAGCTGGACTTGATTCTAAATGGTGACGCATATTTGAGTAAAAAGCGAACTATTTAGCGGGCAGGCGTGGTGGGGGGATGTCTGCGCGCCAAGGGTTCAAACTGCAAAATATTGCAAATAGACAACAATGCCAACATGGTGTGCATGCTTTCGCGTGATATAACTGATTTGGGGTAGAGATGTGAATTAATTGTTATTAAATTACTTTTTACGCATTCTCTAGTCGAAAGAATAATATATTTTCAATGAAACTTGCATTACCCCACGAAGTCGTCAATGATGGATCTGTCGCAATAACTGAGATAACCGCAGTAGGGAAATACGCTGCATTCATTCTGGCCATTTATGAACAACCAATTGACTTCAATTAAACAGGCAAGCCCAGCACCCAAGAAGAGATCCCTCAATTTGCTGGCAATGGGATTTGTTATCTTTGTTTGCGTGTCGCTTATATGCATGGATGGCTGGCGTAGCTGGACAGCAAGAAGGACCCAATTGCGTGAGATGGAAGTTTCCACTGCCAACACGGCACGCGCAATAGCACAACATGCAGACGATACGATAAAAGCAGCGGACACTGCACTATTAGGAATTACCGAACGAATCCAAGTAGATGGTACTAGCCCTGCTGCTTTGGAACGCCTCCACAATTTATTAGTACTCAGGACAGCGGAACTTTCCCAGCTCAAAGGCTTATTTGTTTTAGACGAAAATGGACGGTGGTTAGTCAACTCACTCCCTACCATGCCATCAAATGTCAACAATGCAGATCGTGACTATTTCATTTATCACCGTACTCACGAGGGCAATAGCACCTATTTAGGATCGCCAATCCTTAGTCGTTCTAGTGGCATATGGGTCATAACATTGTCACGTAGGATTAATCACGTAGATGGAAGTTTTGCTGGTGTTGCACTTGCATCGATAGATATTGACTATTTCAATAAATTCTACGACAGATTCAATATTGGCAAGGCAGGAGCAATCGTTCTGGTATCGAACAGCGGCACCATGATTACCCGTCGCCCACTTTTGCCCGATTCCATTGGCAAAAACATGAAGACAACACCCGTTTTTAAAGAAAGCTCGACTAAGGCAACAGGGTCATTCACTGTAAAATCGTCCCAGGATGGTGTCAAACGGTTAAACAGTTTTCAGCGCCTGGATAAATACCCTCTGTTTGTTTCTGCAGCTGTATCAGAAGATGAAATTCTTGCCGATTGGATGACAGATACATATTGGCACTCAGCAGGCGTCGGCTTGCTCGTCATCATATTGAGTTCCGTAGGTTTCTATCTGATTGGTCAGATGAAATTGCGCTTCAATGCTGAAGCTGAGCTCATTAGGGCACGGGACGCAATGATTGATCTCAATAAGACACTAGAGCGCTTGTCTCTTCAGGATGCGCTTACTGAGCTTGCCAATCGGCGTAATTTCGATCTCACTTTAGAAGAAGAGTTTAGCCGGGCGATCAGAAATGCCAGTTCGCTGGCACTCATCATGATTGATGTCGATCACTTTAAACAATATAACGATCTCTACGGCCATGCTGCTGGCGACGAGTGCCTGAGGAAAATCAGTCAGGCGGTTAAATCTTGCCAGAACCGTGCTGGCGACCTGACGGCTCGATATGGCGGTGAAGAACTGGCGGTGATTCTTCCTACCACTGACGTCGAAGGTGCCATATTAATTGCTGAGAAAATACGCCAGGCAATACACAACTTGGGTATTGCGCATGCGGGTAACGAGGCTGGAATTGTTACCGTTAGTGCAGGTGTTGAAGCCGTAACCCCGGTAAGGAACTTGCATAATCCAGTAGAGTTAATAGAAGCAGCAGACAATGCACTCTATGCTGCAAAAAAGAGCGGACGAGATCGTGTCTGCAGCAATATTAATTTGGTACGCGTGGCCAGCTAGGCAAGGCGAGAAACCGTGCAAAAACGACTTCTCGCATTAATTTCTTTTATCCTGTCTGGCGTTAATAAGAAATATTACCTCCATTTCTTTTGATTGCAGCTTGCAACTTCTGATAGTCGTTACGACATTCAATATTGCAGAATAGCTTGCCATGCCCGACTGCCTCATCACAAAACAGGCAATGCATGTCCGGTTCATGCTCTGGGGCGCGTTGCATGTTTTTAAGGGCGTAATCAATATCCAGCTTGATTCTTGCATCTGCGCTGTCAGCTAAATCACTCATTTTGTGGTGCCTCCCGCGTCACCTAAAGAATATGGGGTAAATCGGATTACTTCCTGGCCTATCCACTCGTTGCACTCTCTGAAGCGCGCCTGCAGCGGCTCCAGCTCATGCATAGAAAACACCTTGGCCGCTTTCTCAACATCCCCGAAACCGCCCGTATTGTTCGGCACCAAACCAAGCAACTGGGGAGGTACCCGGTGCGCGGCCAGCATGTCGTCCCGTGTAACGTTCTTGATACTGAAAAACTCATCCTTGGCCGCCACCTCTGACACCGGCAATATTTGGATACCGTCCTTCTTGCCGTTCGGTGCGTACATGAACACATTGCGGAAATTGCCCGGCCCCTTGCTGTCGCGCAGCGCCTGGCGCATGTTGTCCACGTCACTTTGATTCTGTGCCGGGTCTGTCATGTACAGGATGAAACCTGCGTGTGAGCCATTCTTGTAATACTTGCGCCTGAACAGCGTCGCCGCCTCATTCAACCAGGCAGAATGCAAGGCACTCAAATACTCTGGCAGCCCGTACACTTCCTGGTTAATGTCGGGCTCCATCAAATGGAAAATCGCCCCAGACTCAAACACATGATCTTCCTGCCAGCCACGCACGAAGGCGTACTTGTTCAGGTCATCACTGCACCGGCGCATGTACTTGGCCAGCGCAGGTTCAAGCTGCAAAGGCTTGCCGGTGCGGCTCTTACGGTTTTCCAGATAGGCATTGCCAAAGACAAGGAAATCCAGCGCAAAGCGGCTAAACGCCTCGCGTGATAACAAGGCATGAGGCACAAAGGTGGCCGCCAGCAGATTGCGTTTTACGTAGATGGCCGTCGAATGGTGCACGCTGGCCCGGAATGATTTAGCCAGGCCGTCCCAACTGATAGGCGGCTCGTAATACCGCCCATTTGTCCAGCACTCGATATAGTCCAGAATTTCAGACCTGTCTAATACCGGCGTAGGATCGCCAAAGCTGAACACCTCAGCACCCGGCGAGAGGGGCAAAGCCGGTACCTCTTCAGCCTGACTACTTGGCCCAGCATTGAAACTGCCGCGCTGCTTTTTCCTGCTCATGAATACACCTCCATAAATGATTGATTACTGTTTATGCCGCCGTCCAATGGCTCATGGTCCAGCGCGTGCATACACGCCCAGGCAAGGTCTGCATGTCCGGTTTCTTCGCTACGGTCTGCCACATAGGTCACATGCTGGCCGCTGGCCGTCAGCGTCTTTTTAATCGTCATGAATGCTTGCGCCAGATCCGTGGCCCCGGCATCAAATTCCAGACGGCCCTTGCTGATCACATCGCGGGCCTTGATGACCATGCGGCTTTTCACAGCCGGGTCATAGTTGATCTTGGTCACATTGGGATAGAAGTTTTTAACGAGCTGGTGCACACCCTCACCCATGCCAGTGGCATCAATGCCAATAAAGGCAACGTGGTAGCGAATCGTGGATTGCCGTATCTGCTCTGCCTGGGCCGCAAAGTCCATACCCCTGAACTGCATACGCTCCAACACCCGGAATTTGCCGCCAGGCGTGCGCGGCGGCGCAAGGATGACCAGCCCGGCGCTGTCACCCGTAAATGCTGGGTCATAACCTATCCAGACCGGGTTATCACCATAAGGCCGCGTGGTAAATGGCTTAAAGTCTGTCCAATCTACCCAGGCATCGACCATGCACTTTTGCAGCTCCTGCAGCGGGAACACTGAAGCCGTGTCGTCAATAAATTGACACATCAACAGGTTTTCAAACTGATCCGGGCTATATTCGTATGTGCGCAGCTCGTCAATGTCGAACAGATCACAGCCACCGGCCTGGGCGTCCAAGATGGTGACAATTTGCCGCCACATCTTGTCTTCGCCGGTGAAACCAGAGGCAAGCCGCTTGTGGCTGACATCAATATTGACCTGGTCTTTTTTAGGCCGCCGCTTGTTGAACAACTCCCCCGTCCAGAATGGATACGCCTCATGCGTGATGCTTGAAGGCGTAGAAAAGTAAGTTTTGCGCCATTGCTTATGCAGCGCCATGCCTGACGCCACTTTGTTCAATTCCTGAAATTTATGCGTCCAGAAAAATTCATCAAAATAGAAATTGCCGTGATAACCCTGCGCTGTCCTGGCATTGGTACCCAAGAAGTAAAGATGTGCGCCATTCGGCAAGACAATAGGATCACCGGCCAGCTCGATGCCCGCCGCCTCCTTGGCAAACTGAATGATGTATTGCTTAAAAACGTGTGCCTGCGCCTTGGATGCTGACAAAAATATCTGATTGCGCCCGGTCTCCATGGCATCAGCCAAAGCCTCCCGCGCAAAGTACCAGGTAGCGCCAATTTGCCGCGACTTGAGAATTACCCGCGTGCGCTCATGCCCATTGCGCAGCCATCCTTTTTGATAATCAAACAGTGAGTCCCTGAAGGCCTCTAACAACTGGTCGCGCTGATCATCGCTGTAATCATTGCGTGTCGGCTTCTTCTTAGGCCCGGCATTGCGATTAGCCAGCTTAGGATTGAGATCCACTTCATTCCCGCCCGGTGCCTCATAACGCCGCACCCGCGCTGTCTGCACTGCCTGGCGCATCAGCAAATCTATCTCTTTAAAGTCGCCGCCGGTCTTGACTTCCTTGGCAATCAGTTGAACCAGGCGCGTTTCAAGGCTGGCTTCTATCTTTTCTATAAACGGGGTGTCGTCCCACTTCTCACGGTCGCACCAGCTCTGCACGGTTGTGCGTGCAATCTCTAGATGCCGGGCAATGGATGAAATGCGCCAGCCCTGCCAGTACAAGGCCTGGGCGTGTTTCTTCAGGTCGTAAGTAGGCGCAACAGTCGCTCCATCTGTTGGCGCTTCTGTGTCGTTTTCGGGGAAGGTTTCAGACGTGTCATCGTCGGCAAGATCAATCATGTCGCCAGAGTACGGGCATCGCGCCCGCGCAGGCAGTCCGAGCAAGTTGATATAAATCTTATCAACTCCCTGCTGATTGAAGGGAAAACCCACAGAGCAGACTATGCCAACTGCACAGCCAGAAATCAATTCTTGAAACAGACAACCTACACCATCAAACCATGAGCACAAAAAAATTCAAATCAAAATTTTTCCGCGTCGCAGTTGAAGGCGCAACCACTGACGGCCGCAAGATTGAACGCAGTTGGATTCAACAGATGGCTAAAAACTTCGACCCGCAAAAATACGGCGCACGCATCTGGATGGAACACATACGCGGCACGCTGGCAGATAGCCCGTTCCGTGCTTATGGTGACGTAACCGCAGTCAAGGCCGAAGAAGTCACCATAGACGGCAATAAAAAACTGGCGCTGTTCGCCCAAATAGAACCAACCCCTGACCTGGTCGCCATGACCAAGGCCAAGCAAAAAATCTACACCAGCATAGAAGTCAATGACAAGTTTGCGGACACCGGCGAAGCCTATCTCGTCGGCCTGGGCGTCACTGACAGCCCGGCAAGTTTGGGTACAGAAATACTTGCCTTTGCCGCACAAAACCCCACCAATCCCTTTGCCAGCCGCAAAGCCAGCCCCGGCAATCTGTTCTCAGAAGCCACAGAAGCACAACTCGAATTTGAAGAAACCGATACCGAAGCCAGCACCCTGGCTGCCAAAGTCAAAGGCTTGCTCAACAGTTTCAGCAGCAAAAAAACAGGTGACGATGCCCGCTTTGCCGATATCGGCCAGGCTGTAGAAAGCCTGCTCAATCACGCCAGCGAACAAGAAACACGCTTCAGCGAAGCCAGCAAACGTATTTCAGAGCTGGAGAAGGAACTGAAATCTGTCACTGACAATTTCAACAGCCTGAAAGAAAAACTCGACAAAGAACCCGGCAGCCAGACCACCAGACCCACTGCTACAGGCGGCAACGGCGCAGAACAAACCGACTGCTAAATCTGGCACGCCATAGCAAAACACACCACACCAACGCATTCAAAACAACGGAGTAAGCACGCATGAGAAACGAAACCCGCATTGCCTATAACACCTTGGTGAAGCGCCTGGGCGAACTTAACGGCGTAGAAGACGCCTCAAAAAAATTCAACGTTACCCCCAGCGTGCAGCAAAAGCTGGAAACCAAGATACAAGAATCCAGCGAGTTCTTGAAAAAAATCAACATTACCCCCGTCACAGAAATGCAAGGGGAAAAGCTGAACCTCGGTATATCTGGCCCCGTTGCCGGGCGCACCAATACTAAGCTGGCAGAACGCCAAACCCGTGACCTGACTGGCCTCGATGCAAACGGATACAAGTGCACAAAAACTGATTTTGATACGCATATTGGTTATGGAACCCTGGACATGTGGGCAAAATTTCCTGACTTCCAGACCCGCGTCCGTGACACCGTCGTGCAACGTCAGGCGCTAGACCGAATGATGATAGGCTTTCATGGTGTCAGCATCGCTGAAACAACCGATATCAATGCGCACCCGATGCTGGAAGACGTGAATAAGGGCTGGCTCCAGCACATGCGCGAAGATGCACCAGAGCGCGTCCTGAATCATGTCAGTACACCGGGTAAAGTCAAAATCGGTACGGCTGCTGGCTGCGACTATGCCAATCTGGACGCCGCTGTCTATGACGCCATTACCTTGCTCGACCCATGGTTCCGCGAAGATGCCGGTCTTGTCTGCATCGTCGGTCGTGAACTCTTGCACGACAAGTATTTCCCTCTAGTGAATACCAAGCAGGCACCGACAGAAACACTGGCCGCCGATATCGTGATCAGCCAAAAGCGCATCGGCGGTTTGACAGCGGTCAGCGTGCCATATTTCCCGGCGAAGTCATTCTTAATAACTCGCCTCGATAACCTGTCCATTTACTATCAAGAGAGCGGACGCCGCCGTCAGGTCGTTGACAATGCCAAACGTGACCGCATTGAAAACTATGAATCTTCCAATGATGCCTACGTAGTTGAACGCTATGGCATGGCTGCCCTGGTAGAAAACATTGAATTGGTGGCCTGAGCATGAGCAATCATCTCAGCCCAGCCCTGCGCCACGCTGCCCGCGTACTGGCGGCCAAAGCAGCAGCCCAATCCAAGCATGGCGAACATGTGCAAGGCAACGCCTACGAGCTGATGCTTGCCAAGCTCATCAATGACAAGCAGCGCTTAAAGGCCATTAAGTCCATCCAGCGCAAAATCGAACTCAAGCGCGAAATTCTGCCTGAATACGATGACTGGATAAACGGCGCACTAGAGAGCGGCAACGGTGCGCAAGACCAGGTATTAACCACAGTCCTGGTCTGGCATATCGATGCGGGCACCTATGCACGCGCCCTGGACATCGCGCAATACTGTCTGGTTCATAACCTGAGTCTGCCAGACCAGTATGCCCGTGATGTGTCCACACTGCTGCTGGACGAAATCCCAGGCGCATATCTCGAAGGCAGATTTGAAAGCCCGGCCGCAGCCGTGGAGACGCTCAGAGCCGTGCAACTGCTGACCGTCAATGCAGACGTACCAGACCAGGCCAGCGCCAAGCTGTACAAGGCGCTGGGCTATGCCCAGGTAGGCAAGATGGGTAACGGTGACATTGACTTTGACCAGTTGCCGGAAGAAGCGGCCAGCAAGTCACTGGACAACCTGCGGCGCGCCCTGGACCTGTTCCAAAACATCGGCGTCAAGAAAGACATTGAACGGCTTGAACGCCGTCTCAAGAACATCGTAGGCGATAGCGGCACACCGCCTACGTAACCAGGCACCCTCCGGCGCCGGGCGGCGTGGGCCGATCAGGGATTTCTAGCCATTTACCCTGTGAAAGCCCACCCACCGCCCACTTGATTGACCCTATGTAGATCCAGACCCATGCCCTCATTTATTGCCAACGCACCAGGCGGCCCGGCCAACCCAAGCCAGCCAGACAACATCATTACCAATGATGGATTTTTCCCTGACCTCAATGTTGCCGCCATGCGCGACGCCATCAGACTGGATGGCACCGTCACGGATGCCCGCCTGATCGCGGCCACGGTGGACGCAATCATCTTTGTGAATGACCAGGTCAAGGAATTGAAGGCTTCAGCCCTTGGCGCTGGTCATGCCAGTCTGGTGGCTATACCTGCCGACCAGGTCAACCGGCAAAGCGTCCTAATATCCCATTACCTGCGTGCTGTTTATTGCACGGCAAAAGCAGATCTGATTGAACGCTACAAGGACTACGACACCACCGCCACGTCACTGGATGACAAGAAGCTGGTCGGCTTTCTGGCAAATGGCCCAGATGAAGAACGCAGGAATGCACAGTGGGCAATTTCAAACTTGCTGGGCCGCCATCACGTCACGGTAGAGCTGATCTAACAATGATAGTGCGCGCCCAACAGAACGACACCCTTGACTTGCTGATCTGGCGTTACCTGGGCAGCACAACGGGCATTGCTGCAGTGCTGGACCTCAATCCCGGAATTACCAGCTTGGGCGCATTCCTGCCTATGGGTAAAGCCATTACTTTGCCAGACCGCGCACCTGCAGCGCCAACGGTGCAAATGATTAACTTGTGGGACTAACCATGAACGACTACCCCATGGAAACAGTGAAAACTATGCCGCCAATCGCCATCAGTGCAATCACCTTGCTGGGCATTCCCCTCAATGAATGGGTATACATCCTTACCCTTATCTACATCGTGCTGCAGATCACCTTCTTCGTGCGTGAGAAAGTGATTAAGCCATGGTTACACCGCAGAGTTAATGCTCGGAAAAGCAAGGCCCAAGCATGAGCGATATCAAACAAAAGCTCGTCGCTGCTGGCATAGCAGCAGCCTTGCCCATCATCGTCCTATTTGAAGGCACTCGGCAAACCGCCTACCTTGACCCTGTCAGCATCCCCACGATTTGCCGGGGCCACACTGGTGGCGTCAAGCTGGGCCAGACTGCCACCATAGAGCAATGTGACGACATGACGGTACAAGACCTCCTCAAAGCCAAGGCGTCAATGGAAAGCTGTCTTAAAGTCCCACTCAACGACAACCAGCGCGCCGCCTTCACAAGCTTTGTGTTCAACGTGGGACCGGGCCGCAAAGGCGTTAAGGACGGTTTTTGCGTGCTGGACACCGGCAAGCCATCCACCATGATCACAATGCTAAATAGAGGCGACTACACCGGCGCATGCAATCAAATGCAGTTTTGGAACAAAGCCGGTGGTGTGGTGTACGCAGGCCTGACCAAGCGCCGGGCCGCAGAGCGTGCACTCTGTCTGAAACCAGTATAAGGAAGCTACCGCCATGCCCGACTTCATCAAACTGCTGGACCCACGCCCATGGCTTGCCCTGGCCGTGGCCGCAGCCGTCCTGTTCTGTGTCGTCAAATACAAAGACGCCATACACCAGGTAGATAAACTCACCGCCCAGATTGATAAAGACAAAGCAGAAGCCACCGCCACTGCACGTGAAAATGAAAAGCTCATGTCCCGCAGCCTGGCCGCCATCGCCACCACCCATCAAAAGGAAATGCAAGATGAAAAAGACAAACGCGACAAGTTTATTGCTGACGTGCGCACTGGTGCTGTGCGCTTGTCAATCCCCGTCAAAGCTTGCACCGCCCGTACCGGCGCAAATACCACCACTGGACCCGGCAACAGCCCAGAAACGCGAGCCGAACTTACGCCAGAGGCTGGAACAGCTCTTGCAGCCATCGCCGCAGACGGTGACGACGCCATCAGGCAATTAAACGCCTGTATAGACAGCTACCAGGCCATCAAGGCCATTACCAACCGTCAGCAATAATGTACAAACCAAATAGCCTGCGCGCCCACTTAACGGCTGCCATACCCGATTTAAAGCGCAATCCAGACAAGCTGCTCGTCTTTGTGGACAAAGGCAGTTTGCGCACAACGCGCACGGCCTCAAGGTCTTTTGAATATTCTTATGTCTTGAATGTCATTGTGACCGACTACGGCGGCGATGAAGACGCGCTCATGGTTCCCTTGTTGGACTGGGTGACTGTGCACCAGGCAGACTTGCTGGGCAACGAAGACAAAAGCAACAAGGGCATACGCTTTATTGTTGACTTTAACAATCATGACAGCGTTGATATCAGTCTTGAGCTAGACATCACAGAGCGCGTCATAGTCAATCAGACCGGCAACAAGCTTGATATCACCCACGCAGGTGAGATAGCCGCCACGCCTGAATATACAGCGCCATTCTGGCAGCTCTACAACGGCAACAACCTGCTTGCAGAGTGGCAGGTACTCAACCCTGCGCAAGACAATGGCTGACGATCTCAAGGCGCTAGAACAATGGGCAAGCGTCCTGCTTGCCCAGCTTGATCCGTCCAACCGGCGCAAAATCAGTTTGAAAGTCGCCCAGGATTTGCGACGCTCACAGCAACAGCGCATCAAAGCGCAAATGACACCGGAAGGCATTCAATACACGCCCAGGAAGCCGCGCAAGGATTTGCGCCATAAGAAAGACCGAATAAAAAAGCAGAGGGCCGCCATGTTTGCCAAGCTGCGTAAAAACATACACCTGAAAGTGAAAGCCGACAGCAATGAAATCGCTGTCGGCTTCTTTGGACGTGTTGCGCGAATTGCGCGAGTTCATCAGTTTGGATTGAATGATCGAGTTACCAATTACGGGCCTGAAATTAAATACGAAACAAGACAGCTTTTAGGTTTTAGTAACGTTGACCGAGAACTGATAAAAGATGCACTGACTAGATATTTGTTTTAAAAGATTTCAAATTTATTTTTAGAACACTTAATCATGACTAGGTAATAATTCACCTAACAACCCACCTTTTTTTGCAGAATACGCTCTAATCGCTTCGGCAAGTAAATTTCTTTCATTAGCCGCGTACTGCTCCCAATTCCGCTTTGTTTCATAGCCAAAAAGAACCGTAAACCCACTATCACCAGATGCAAGTATCATTCGATTTACACACTCTTCAATAGGAAATGTTTTAAAAAAGAGGTGATAGAAAGTTATATACGCAACAGTCGCATCAGACCAATTTACTTCGCCGCTGTTTCCGACTAACGCCCAAAATGGCTTATCAGCATCTTCATGCATCACCATACGGCATCCGGCACTCCCAAAACAAGAAGACATGCAAATTAGCAACGTTCCATCCATTGCATTTGTTAGGGGTGTTAGTAATTTTCGCAAGTCCTCCCATTTTAAAAACAACCCGTTTGTAAGCGCAACACCTTCATTATTTCCATGCATACTTAAATGAATAATCGGACGACCATTAAATTTAGCCAGCGCATCAATAAGGCGAGATTGCAACGCATCCACTAAAGTTTCAGGGGTAGTGACAAGATTGTAGCAATGTGGAACCCCGGAGAGACTTAAGGCTTCACACAATGTTTTTCCCTCAGTTCGACCAGTCAAGAGGTCTTTATCATTAGGCGATTCAATTATGTGAACAAATCCGTTATTCATTGTCATAAAAGCCCTGGCAAAGTAAGTACGTTTAAGTGAATTAAAGATGTTTAGAAATCAGGTCCGCAATGCGGTCATTGCCCCTCTTTCGGAGTTCTTCAATAAATACTTCCCATGGCGGAATATTGCTTCGGTAAGGTTCTGTATCTGCACCACTGTACATGCCACCGCCCGGCCCGCTGTATAACCCGCCACCTGGTCCAGTGTACAAACCACCCCCTGGTCCAGTGTACAAACCACCACCAGGGCCAGTGTACAAGCCGCCATCCGGACCTGAGTATAGTCCTCCGCCTGGCCCAGAGTATCTGCCGCCGCCCACTCCCGTATACATTCCGCCGCCAACGCCGGTGTATGCACCACCGCCAACCCCTGTGTATAGTCCGCCTCCTACTCCGGTGTAACGCCCACCGCCAACCCCTGTGTGTTGATTGCGTGGCCATGTATTGATAGTCATGTTCAGAGCCTTAATAATAGTTGAAGGAACTTAAAGAAATGATCACAAAATCCATTGTAGAACCCAAATTGGTAAAATGAAGGGTCGAGAAAGACAACAAATGTTAATTTTTGGTCAATTCAATCGAGAATTAATCAATGCTGGTTCCCATGTAGATAATTTTTCGTCTTGTTCAGAACTGACAGGACTCAATGATTCAAAATTCGTCAGTACAATTTCAAATAAAATCAGACCCATTGGCCCCAATTCTCGCCGCCATAAACTATCTGCAGTGTCATCTTTCCTTATAAAGCACCAGTCCTGTGCAATGATCGGCCCTGCATCAGCTCTGTCATCCATCTGATAAACGGTCCCACCTGTCACCGGCTCATGCATGCGTATAGCCCATTTGATCGCATCACGGCCTCGATGCAAGGGTAGCAGGCTGGGGTGATACCCGATTGCCCCGTCCCGCGCCTTTTGCCGTGCTTCAGACGTGATAAAGCAATGTGCGTGTGCCGCGATAATTAAATCAGTACCGTCAAGAACATGATGCCCTTCAAGACGTCCAGCAACGGCAACAGCGTGCGTATCAGTTTCAATTGCCGTTTGAATCAGCCTGTCGTCTGCGGTCGGGGCCACCACTTTGACGACTGTATGCCCCAGGCGTAAGCAGAGTTTCAAAGTCTCTGCCGCAAGCCATTTTTGACCCACTATCATTATTCTCACTCTTCATCCCCTAAATATCTGAAACCTTGCACAGCACGGAAATGGCCGCCGTAACCAGCATTGCCGGTGCTTTCTGTACCTTTGCGCTGCGCTGATCTATTCACCGATTCGATGCACCTGGCTCGGCTTTCGCCTACCAGCTTGCCGGACACTTGTGTCCATTTCAGGCTTCTGCGCAAAGCGGAAGCTAGGCCGGGGTGACTAGTATGAAAAAGCGTGCGCATAGGTTTGGTGTATCTGTTTTGCCCCTGCAGCCACAATTCACAAACAGCATCCATAAAACGCATGCCCACACCAGCGCCTTGCCATTCAGGCATAACCACCAGGCGGCAAGCGCGGGCTTCGATCAAGCCTGGCCGCGTTGATACACCCAAATGCGCGACCAGTTGGCCGTCCACTGTGGCGACGTAGTTGGTGGCCGCAATCATCTTGGGTAATTTCAAATAATGATGTGGCTCAAAGAACGGCCAATGCTGCCAGTTGGTTTCCCACAATTCGACATCGATACGCGGGCGGGGCCGGTCCCACCCCCGTAGAAATTTGCCTGTCGCGGTATCGAATACCCAATCAGGCTGCACCCAATCAAGAATATCGTAGTGGCAAGACAGTAGGACAACCTGTCCGGATGTTCGCCGCCAGGCTTTGGCAAATGCGCCCGCGCCTATCTTGGCAATTTGGCGGTCGACCACACTAGAAAATTCGTCCAGTACGGCCCGCGCCGGTGCTTCAACCACCAGGCGGGCCAGGTTGGCGCGGAACTGTTCGCCGTTTGACAGGACGTGATAAGGGCGCAACCAGGTAGGCACACTACCCAGGCCGACCGACGACAAGGCCGCCGTTACTTCATCAAATTTACCCTTGGGCGCTATCGCATCAACCAGCGGCTTGCGTGATGGCCAGGCGGGGTTATAGATAGCTTCTTCACCCCACAGTTTCTTACCCATGCTTGATTTGCCGCTACCGCTGGGGCCAACGACTACGCCTATTTTCCAGTCGTTACCATCAATGGGTAAGTCAGCATCAAGCGTGAAATTTGCGCCTGACTCGACATTAAAAAGGGATTTGACGCGCTCGGCGCGGTAGCTGCTGAAGTCACTGCACTGATGGTGAATGGCGATTTTCATACCTTCACCACCTTGAGCTTTAAGCCTTGTTGCTTCAGTGTGTTGAATACTTCTTGTTGATGGTTTTCGTCTTTACAAACAACAACGATCCCAAATTGTTCACGGTATTGATAACCGTTCTTTGCTGGTGCTGCTTTGAGTGTTTCGGCCATAGGCGCTTTCTATCCTTGTCGCTCGATGGCGATCAGGTTCGGGGCGCGTGGCTCTCAAGTGGTTCATTGTTTTGCAACGTGTGCATTTGATAGTGAGGGTGACAAATTCACCCTCGCCCAATTTACGGGAGCATGTCCCACAGCGGATATCCTGCATTTTAAAATCACCAAAAACGTGGTAGCCTTGGCGCGCCTGTCGACAGGTGACGCGGTCATCGGCCAATCTGGCAGGTCCTCACTGCTGGTGCGGTGGCGTATTTGATGTTGACGCATCAGGTACGTCGCCGCGTCCTAAAAAGAACTATGCCATATCACGCGTACGCGAGACTGAATCGCCAAGTTGATAAGCCAGATAGCAACCCTAAAATTTTCCTCTACCGCAATCAATGCACATTTTTCAATTGAAATAATTGAAATATTTGCAAATCAATTTGGCATGTGATTGAATGAAATAGTGCATTTTGCACAATTTCATTCAATACACAAAACAGAAAGGAATGCAAAATGCTTAAAGCGATAAAAGTGCTTCTTCTTACCTCATTCGCTGTACTTCACATTGGTGCCATGGCGCAGCAGTGCAACCCACGTGATTTCACTATTGAGGACATAAATAGTTACTCTCTTTCAGACAGCGTAAAGTACTCCGCATATAGCATTTTTAACGAAAATTCAAGCAGCTCTGCGAACCGTCGGGCTGACGCGACAATTCCAATTGCAAACATCCCTGTCAATATCAGCGTAAGTGATGCAAAAGCGATGGCTAATAGCATTTATAGTTCAAGCGGGGTTACTCTTGATAGAGACTATCACCTAAATATTGTCAACAGTGCGTTGTCAGCTGTGGGTGCAAATATGTATAGCAATTGCCTCGCTGCTGAAACAATCAAAGTAACTATCCCACAGGAGGCCTATCAGACCGACGAATTCTTTCTTACAGTTAAGTGGGCTCCCTCAGGAAATATTAGCAGTATTAATTCCAAAATAAAAATTCGAGTTGTTAAGGGATTGATTGAATCAAGTGACATTTTTGAGGGTGACATTAATGTTAATCAAAGCCGAATTTTCAAAATAAAAAATCAAAGCAAATGGAACGAAAACCAGTTTTTGCAAATTGCGATTGAAGTAGACAATCAAGCTCATCCCTCCATTGCTATCCCGCCAGTTGCTCAACTACCAAAGCTTAATTTCGTTCAGCGCCAAGGAAAATCTAAATTTGATGTCAATCTAAAAGGGAATGTTTGTACAAATCAAGCTTACTTGGTAAGTGCTGTCGGCAGTAGCGCAAGCAACAATGCTAAAAGTTGTACTCTATGCGTACAACCATCTGCAAACGGTGTTTTGCTCCAAAGTACAGCGAGAATAACAGCGGGGCTTTCAGCAAAGGGCGCAGCGGCAACACTATCATCAGGAAACTCGGCTTTGGAAATGTGTGCAAAATTTGAAGTGTCGGGAGCTGGGATTGGAAGTGGCAGATTTGAGGTCGGTGAGGGTTCAAATTTCACCGTATATGAAGCCATTTCAAAAAAATAATTTTACAGCCAATTTAAAATAAACTCAGTACGGAAATCGTAATAAATCAGGGGTTACTATCTGACATAGCAACCCCTCCCCACGTGACTGGTTAGCCCGGTTACGTCACCATAGACGGCATGGAATTCACTCTTGCCGACCTCTCTCGCCGCCTGCAAAATCTCCTTCGCCTCGGCACCATCGCCGAAGTAAAGCACGGCCGCGTACCACAAGTACGCCTGCAAATTGGCGATATCAAAACCGGTTTCTTGCCCATGGCAACGGCCCGCGCAGGTAAAACAAAGACATGGAACCCACCCACGGTGGGCGAACAATGCGTTTTGCTTTCTCCCTCCGGTGAATTTGCAGGCGGCGTGGTCTTGCCAGGCATTGCCAGCAACCACAACCCGGCACCAGACACCAACCCAGATAACACCCGCACCGAATACCCAGACGGCGCGACGGCTGATTACAACCACGCCGACCACCACTACATCATCACGCTACCTACAGAGGGCAAGTTTAGTTTTGTCGTCGGTGCGACCACGTTGGAACTGCGCAATGATGGCGTTACCTTACGCACGCCTAAATTTGAGGGCGTCAAATCATGAGCCACGGTATTGCCGTTAAAGCCCTGGACTTTGCAGGCGGCGCGCATCTCGCTGGTGGGCAAAACTTCTTCGCTGTCGATGGCGCGCCTGTCGTCGTCAAGGGTGACCGTGTCACGCCGCATGGCCCGGTACCACATGCTAACCCGGTGATGGTCGAGGGTTCCTCCTGGATGACATTGAACGGCATACCGGCATGCCGCCAGGGCCATCATGCAAGCTGTTCTCATCCCAGCACAGGCCGCGCCTGGTTCGCTATTCCAGATTAAGGAACAGATATGGCAGGCATGAATATCAATACAGGTGAACGTTTGTCAGGCCTGGCGCATCTGCGCCAGAGCATTGCCGACATCCTGACTACGCCTATAGGCACCCGCGTCATGCGCCGCGACTATGGCAGCCTGCTGTTTGAGCTGATAGACCAGCCTTTAAACGGCTTCACACAAGTGCGCCTGTATGTCGCCACGGCTGAAGCCCTGCTTAAGTGGGAGCCACGCATCAAGCTCACGCATGTAAAGCTGTACCGCGCAGACGCGCCGGGCAAAGTCATCATTGAACTCAAAGGCCAACTTGTCAGCGCTTCCAAGGCATTTAACTTGTCCTTGCCGCTGACGATCAAGGGGCAAGCATGATGGACTTGACCAAGTTACCTGCGCCTGCAGTCGTTGAAGAGCTGGATTTTGAAGCCCTGGTCACTGCGCACAAACAAGACTTGCTGCAGCGATACCCGGCAGCCGCCAATGTGCTGGGCTTGCCGTCTGAGCCCTTGGTCAAGCAAGTAGAAGCCTTTGCCTACCGCGAAATGCTGCTGCGTGACCGTATCAACCAGGCAGCCCGCGCCAATCTTTTGGCCTTTGCCACTGGCACGGATCTGGACCACAAAGGCGCGTTCTATAACCTGGCGCGCATGCCTGGCGAAGCAGACGAGCGTTACCGCAGCCGTATTCAGTTGCGCATTGCTGCCCTGGCTGGCAATGGCACAGCAGAGCAATACCGCTTGCTTGCGCTGTCTGCCAGCCTGAATGTCCGTGATGCCAATGTTAGCAGCACCACGCCCGGCACTATCGCCGTGGTGCTGTGGCTGATTGACGCCAGCCAGACACAAACCACCAGCGCCGCCGTGCTGGCGGCCATGAACGCGCCAAACGCCCGCCCGCTGGGTGTGGCTGTCAAAGTGGTTGCAGGTCGGCCGGTGGCTCTGGATGTCACGGCAACCCTGTGGCGCGAAGCCAGCGCCCCGGCGGATATCGTCACGCAAATTCAGGCACGCTTTATCACAGCCATCGCCAGCTATGCCAGCCTGGGCCGGTCAGTGCCACTGTCCTGGGTGACGGCACAACTACAACAGCCAGGCATTGCCCGCGTTGAATTCCCCATTGCAGGCCAGCCCGCTAACAATACTGTGCTGGCTGAAGATAAATACGCGGTCGCTGGTGCTATCAACCTGAATGATGGCGGTGTGGCATGACTGACCTTGCGCAACTGCTGCCACCCAACGCCAGCGAGCTGGAACGCAATCTGGTACGCATAGCGCCGCGTGCGGATCTGGACACGGCAGCAGACGCACCGGCCAACATTGCCAGCAACTTGCCCGCAGCCTTCCAGCCCTGGCTAGCCGCTGAATGGAACCTGGCGCAATTCTCGTTGCACTTCGCCAGCAATGCCGCACTGATCGCCGCTGGCTTGCCCTGGCTGCTGGAACGCGGCAGCGCCGCCAGTGTAGTGCGTGCCTTGTCCTGGCTGACCTATGACCACGTGACGCTGGAAGAAGATGAATTCTTGCTGCACATAGACCCAGGCACGACAGCAGCGGCCCTGGATCTGGCCCGGATACGCGAGGTGGTGAATGCATCCTTGCCAGCACATAGCCGTTTCTATCGCCTGTACCACGGCCTGGACCTGCGTGCGGGCCGCTTGGACGCCACCAGCTTTGATAACTGCCTGTTTGATGATGATTCTGGTATCTGGTCTGGTGACCCAGCAACAGACGGCGTTAAGTTGTCGTTTGGTGAGACGCATACCGGCCTGGTCGATGCGCCGCCAACACTAGCACCCATTACTGCCCACCGTCCGCGCCAACTCAATACCGTCACTGACGATGCCTTGATGCAGTTAGATAGCTGGGTGCTCGATAGTGAGATCCGCTTAAACAGTGTTGTCAGCATCAATGACATCTACACCGGCCAAGTGAATCAACCGGCATTGCAGGCTGTGCGTGGCAATCATCGCGCCACTTACAGCGCCTTGCTGGCTGTACAAAAAGCACCAGCACCCATCAAAGCAATTGCACCAGGCAACGCCACCACCGTCACCAATCCGGCTTTGCCTGTTTATGGCTGGGCTGACCAATGGGCCAGCGGCTGGGCTGTTTGTTACCCATTAATTGCCATTCCACCGACTACACCATAAGGATATTCAAATGGCTGTATTACAAGACCAAGGCCGCATCGAGCTGGCCGAACAGTTTAAAAACCGCCCCCTGCATCTCGCCTGGGGCCATGGCTTGCCCGCATGGGATGCCGCGCCATCTTCTGAGCCCGTCACCGCTACTACCCTCGTGGATGAGATAGGCCGCCGCGTGTCCAGCCAAAAGCAATTCGTGGTACCAGAAACAGATCCTAATGCCCCCAACACCATTCGCGTGCCAGGTGGTGACCTTTACAGGATCGTGGCAACCCCATCCCGCTGGGTATTCATTGAATTTGTCTTTGACTATGGCGACGGCGCAGGCCAAGACATCCGCGAGCTGGGCTTGTTTGTTGGCACTGAGGTGGCCGCAGGCCTGCCAGCCGGGCAGCGTTACTTCACACCAGCGCAAATCACTACGCCAGGCCGTCTTTATATGCTGGACCGTATCCCGCGCCTGATCCGCTCTGGCGCGACTGAGCAAGTCTATCGCTACGTATTGCCATTCTGAACAGGACCCCCATGGATCAAAATATCAACTTACCCGGCTACCTGAACCGGCACAACCCGGCAAAGCAGTTTGATACGGTGCTGTACCGTTCAGACAAAGTTATCCAGTCTGACGAACTCAACGAGGCGCAAAGCCTGCTGCAAGGCCGTATCAAAGGCGTGGCAGACGTGTTGCTGGCCGATGGCGCGGTTATCCGTGATGCCCGCATTGTCGTCAATGCCAGCACCGGCGCGACGACTTGCGAATCTGGCGCGCTGTATGTCGATGGCGCAGTACGTGGCGTGCCGCCTGCAAACCTCACTATTGCCGTGGTGGGTATCGTCATCGTCGGCGTGTACATGCAAGCCCACATTGTCACCGAGCTGGAAGACCCCAGCCTGCGTAACCGTGCGCAAAACACCCGTGGCTTTGACAAAGCCGGTGCAGGCCGCTTACAAAAGCTTTTAGCCTGGGGCTTTGCCGGCGACGGCCAGGAGGGTAATTTTTACCCTGTCTATACAGTAGAAGACGGCACAGTACGCAGCAAAGAACCACCGCCCCAGCTGGATGGCGTCACGCAGGCCATCGCACGCTATGACCGCGATTCGTCAGGCGGTAGCTATACCGTCAACGGCTTAAACGTCACAGCAGCAGACAACCTGCCCACAGGTGAACAGGTGTATACCGTCAGCGAAGGCCGCGCCAGGGTATCGGGCTTTGCGGTGGAACTGCCCACCAGTCGCCGCCTGGTAAGAGCCGTCACACCAGACTTGCGCTATATTGAGAATGAACCGCACCAATCCACAGGCCCTGCAGCCCAGCGCGTGAACTTTGATCGTGCGCCTGCTGCCAATGTTTTAAAAGTTACG
Organism: Undibacterium sp. Di27W; assembly: GCF_049340345.1. NCBI lineage: Bacteria > Pseudomonadati > Pseudomonadota > Betaproteobacteria > Burkholderiales > Oxalobacteraceae > Undibacterium > Undibacterium sp. Di27W. The sequence goes on from NZ_JBMPOS010000015.1 coordinate 22,435, forward strand.
ATCACCGCGCAAAAGACTATTGATGTAGCGCACGGCGGCTTTACTGGCGCACTCGACCCACTGGAAGATGGTTCTGTACTGGCAGTGCTGTCTGTGAAACAAGGTGCCACCACCTACACCAAGGACGTGGACTGGAAATTCACCGCCCAGCAAATAGACTGGTCTTTGCCAGGTGCAGAGCCGCAGCCAGGCAGCACTTACAAGGTTACTTACCAATACCTTGCCTCTGTGCCTGCAACAGCCATAGATGCCGATGGTTGCACAGTGACCGGCGCTGTGCTGGGTACGGCTATCCTACTCAGTTATAACCGCATGCTGCCCCGCATAGACCGTTTGTGCATGGATAGCGCCGGTGCGCTGGTCTGGCTGCCAGGTGTGGCGGCAGATCGCAACCCAAAATCGCCCAGCGTACCGGCCAATTTGTTGGCGCTGGCGTCTGTCGTACAGAACTGGCGCGCTGGCCCACGCACTGTCATTAACGATAGCGTGCGCGTGGTTCCTATGGATACATTGGCAGCCTACGCCAGGCGCATGGACTTGCTGACCGAATTAATGGCGCAGCAGCGTCTTGAATCCAGTACGCAACTGCGTGACGCCACCGCCAAGCGTGGCTTGTTTGTAGACCCCTTCATGTCTGATGCTGTGCGTGACCAGGGCTTAACGCAGACCGGCGCTATCTATGGTGGTGAACTAAGCTTGCCGGTTACCGTGCAACCTAAATTGCTGTCTGTCACTCTGACAGCACCGGCGACACTGCCTTACAACGTGGTGACGCTATTAGAGCAACCATTGCGCACTGGCAGCATGCGTATCAACCCTTACGACGCATTTGACCCATTGCCGTCTGATGTGGTCTTGAACCCGGCAATAGATCGCTGGACAGATGTTGACACCACTTGGTTAAGCCCCGTCACAAAAAGCGTGACAGAAAACCTGTCCAAGACTGTGCAACGCTCATCAGTCCAGGCAGATGGCGAAGCCTATGAGCGGGTAAATGTCTTGACCAATGAAGTGAGCACGACCAGCAAACCTGCTGAATTCATTCGCCAGATTAGTGTCAGCTTTACTGTTAAGGGCTTTGCTCCAGGTGAGTCTATCCAGATCTTGCGCTTTGACGGTATGGCTGTTGTGCCGGGCAATCTGGCAGCACCGATACCCGGCACCATCAGCGGCACATTCCAGATCCCGGCCAAAGTGCCAGCGGGCAGCAAGCGTGTGGAATTTTTGGGTAACCAAGGTAGCTACGGTGTCGCCATCTATAGCGGCATTGGTCTGGAAGTGCAGGATGTCAGGCAACTGGTTTCTGTTCATACCTCGGGCTGGGTAAGCTATTTTAAAGTGGACCCGCTGGCGCAAACCTTTACCCTGGCCGCTGATAGGCAAATTGCCGGGCTGGACCTGTGGTTCACCGCCAAGGGCAATTCTTTGCTGGCGGTGCAAATCAGGGAAACAACAACGGGCATCCCTAACCAAAAGGTCATCGCCCAGGCGCGTATTCCGGCTGCCTCCATCAATGTGGATGGCCAGGCTACCCGCATTAATTTCGATTACCCGGTAAGTCTGTCCGGTGGTGTGGACTATGCCCTGGTGATTTTATGTGACGACGCCACCACAGCGGCCAGCATTGCCGAGCTGGGAAAGTATGACGACCATAAGGGCCAATGGGTTGCCAGCCAGCCCTATACCGTGGGCGTGCTGCTGTCATCCTCTAATGCCACCACCTGGACCCCACATCAAGACCGCGACCTGGCTTTCCGGCTGCTAGCGGCTGAATACCAGGTCACCACGCGCACCATCGAGCTGGGCAATACCAACCTGGCTAACGTCACTGATTTGATGCTGCTAGGCCTGGTAGAAGCCCCCAGCGCACAAACCCGCGTTGAATATCAAATCACCTTACCCGGTGGCAGCGTATTGAACGTGGATGACGGCCAGCCGGTGCGCCTGGCTGCGCCTATGTCCGGGCAATTCAGTGTGACGGCCAAGCTGACGGGTACAGCCAGCCTGTCACCCGTGCTGTACCCAGGCGTCACGCTACTGGCTGGCACAGTCAGTAACCAGGGCAGCTATATCAGCCCGCTGGTGCCTGCAGGGCAAAACGTGCGCGCCCGCATTGTGGTGGATTGTTATTTGCCTGCAGGTACAAGCCTGGTTGTGAGTGTTGCGCCAGAAGCAGGCGGCGCACCGGTCTACACACCCGCACCCTTTGTATCAAGCCGGGATATTGCCGCTGAATGGCATGAGCTCACTTATGAATTGAACGGCATCAATGCCGATCGTCTACGGGCAAAACTGGATATATCCGGCAATACCGCTGCCAGGCCACGTCACCGCAATTTGCGCGTCATTGTTATTTGAGGATCGCCATGCAAGATCAAAAGACAGCAAACCGGCAATACAAGCTGCCCCACATCCAGAATACCGGCGCGGAAGAAGTAACGCGCCTGCGCGACACCATCACGGCCATCGATGCAGACATCAACACCCTGGGCATGGTGCAAGCGGGCAAGGCAGACAAAACCACTACCGCCAACCTGCAAGCGCAGATTGACGACTTGACCACCCTCATTTACGCAGGATTGATTTGATATGAGCGCAAGTAACTTAAGCGATTTCCGCGACCAATACATAGCCCGAGCCCGCGCTTTATTGCAAAGCGCGGATCTGGCGCAAGCTAATACCAATGCCATGGTGATCAATGGCGCATTGTTTGGCGCACTGGACAAGGTTATTAATGCAGCCTTGATAGGCCGCGACACCTTGGCCTTGTTTGATGCCATGACCAGCGCAGATATCGACATCTGGCTGACAGACGCTAGCCACCGCAGCACCTGGCAACGCCTGTGCACGGACGAAGCACGCACCCTACAAGTGGCCCTGCAGGATGATTTGCTACGCCCTAAGCTCATGGGCAGCACGCTGGCATGGACAGATATCCTTGCATCCAGCGTCATGCAGACATGGATACAAACAAAAGCCGCCTATCTGGCACCGTACATTGCCGCGATACCTGGTTGCCTGGCATTGACAGCGGCCAGCCGCACGACGATGGACAAGTTTGCATCTGTTCAAGCGGCTATGACGCTGATCTATGCAAACACCAACTGGCTAAACGCCATCGCAGCCAATACCCAGGCACAAGACGCCATAGCGGCCAGCCTGATTGCCTTGCGCGAGCTGGGCAAGTCTGGTGTTGGTATGACGGCGCTGTACACCAAACTGACCAGCATCATGGTCTATCTGTTTGCAGATGCCACAGCCTCGGTCGATGCCTGGAACTTTGTATCGAGCGAAATTGCAGCAGGCCGCACTGTCATGCCCGTGACCTTATTTGCTGACGCTGGCATACGCAATGCCTTGCATGGCAATACTGGCATCGCATCTGCACTCACCAGCACGGCAACTGCCCTATATCAATGGCTGTTCGCCAACAAAATGACCGTGGTCCAGCGCAACTACAACGCATCAACCACACAAGCGGGTTCCGGTATAGGCGGCAAATTCCTGACGCTGGCGATGGCTGGTACTTACAACAGCACCGCAGGCAATTTTTACCTGATCAGCACAACCAGCCAATTCGCCGCGACCTCGAACGGTGGCAGCGCACCCACCTTGACCACCGCGCATAAACAAGTCGGCAGCCAAAACGGTGCGATGTACTACACCGACGTCAGCACCGGCATTTTTTATATGTCTATCGGCTATCTCGCAATCTAAGGCACACCATGACACTACTCATTATTGACAGCGGCAATCAAATCACCGGCTATACACAAGACGACTACCTGCAAGCCTGGGAAGGCGTGCGCCTGGCACCAGCTCCGGACGGCTTCAATCCGGCATTGCTGGCTCACTACATGGTCAAAGTATCCAAGGGTAAGACCACCATCACCCTGAACACTGACAGCGCCCTGGCAGCCGCCAAAGCTGCCCGCTGCAGCCAGATCAAGGAAGAAGCAGCCAGGCTGATTGCCGCTACCGACTGGAAAAAGCAAAGAGCCAACGAACGCGACGCCGCAGGCTGGGGCAGCCTGGCTGATATCGATGCAGTCTTGGCTGAACGCGAAAGCATACGCCGCAGCAGCGACGCCGCGGAATTGGCAGTGAATGCCCTGACAGATATCAATGCGGTACAAGCCTTTACCTGGTCGGTGGACGCGGCAGTCCCCGTCCCCAACCGTCTGACACGCGGCCAATTCCTTGACCGCTTCACCAAGGAAGAACGCGCCGCCATTCTGGCCGCAGCAGAAGCTAACGCCAGCTTAAAAGATTGGGTGATGCGTTTAGAAAACTCAGACTGGATCAAACCCATAGAAGCAACACCAGGCCTGCAAGCCCTGGAAATTGCCGGACTGATCCAGCCTGGCCGCGCAGCAGCCATCCTTGCCTGAATTTTAAATTTAGCCTTTGTTCAACAACCACAGGAGCAAAACACAATGCCCGCAACAACTTACCATCATGGCGTGCGCGTCGTCGAAATCAACGCAGGTACGCGCCCTATACGTACCGTATCCACAGCTGTCATAGGCCTGGTGGCCACGGCTGACGATGCAGACGTAACAGTATTCCCCTTGAATACGCCGGTGTTGCTGACCAACATCCAGGCAGCCATCGCCAAAGCAGGCCATAACGGCACATTGGCCCGCGCACTGGATGCAATTGCACAGCAAACCAACCCCGTCACCATCGTCGTGCGCGTCGCCAGTGATGTGGATGAGGCAGCACAAACTGCCAATGTCGTAGGTACCGTAACGCCCAGCGGTCAATATACAGGCGCAAAAGCCTTGTTGGCGGCACAAACAAAGCTCGGTATTAAACCCCGCATTCTGGGTGCGCCTGGTCTTGATACCCAAGCCGTCACCACCGAGCTGGCCGCCATTGCCCAAAAGCTGCGCGCCTTTGTCTATGCCTCTGCCTGGGGCGCACAAACCAAAGAAGCCGCCATCGCCTACCGTCAGCACTTCGGCCAGCGTGAGGTCATGATTATCTGGCCTGACTTTGTGCACTTTGATACTGCCACCAATGCCAGCGCATCTATACCGGCTGTTGCTTACGCCCTGGGCCTGCGTGCCAAGATTGACAATGACATTGGCTGGCACAAGTCTTTATCGAATGTCGTGGTGAATGGCCCCACCGGCATTGCCCGCGACGTGTTTTGGGATCTGCAAAGCAGCGCCACGGATGCCGGTGTGTTGAATGCCGCAGGCGTCACCACACTGATTAACAAAACCGGGTACCGCTTCTGGGGTTCCCGTACTGCAGAAGAAGCCGAGTTTTTCTTTTTTGAGAACTACACCCGCACAGCCCAGGTACTGGCCGACACCATTGCAGAAGTACATTTCAGCTATGTAGACAAGCCCATGCACCCATCCCTGGTGCGTGACTTGATTGAATCGATTAACGCCAAGTTCCGCGCTCTTAAAACGGCCGGGCTGATTATTGATGGTAAAGCCTGGTTCGACCCAGCCGCAAACAGCAAGGACAGTCTCAAGATAGGTTCTCTGGTCATTGACTATGACTACACGCCAGTGCCACCCGTTGAAGATCTGGTCCTGCAGCAACGCATCACAGATAAATACCTGGCTGACTTTGCCAAACAAATCAGCCTCTAATCCACAACAACCAGGAGTAAATGATGGGATTACCCAGCAAATTAAAAGACTTCAACCTGTTCAATGACGGCCAAAGTTATCTCGGCCTGGTGCCTGAACTGACCCTGCCCAAGTTGGGCCGCAAGATGGAAGACTACATCGCTGGGGGTATGTCTGGCCCTATCGAAGTGGACTACCACAGCGAAAAAGTCGAATTCGACTGGACCGCAGGCGGCTTGCTGTATGACGCCTTGCTGCAGTACGGCGCTGTCACCCACAACGCCGTCCAGTTGCGCTTTGCCGGTGCGTACCAGAATGACGACACCGCCCAGGTGGATGCTGTAGAAATCGTTATCCGTGGCCGCCATAAGGAAATCGAAATGGGTAACGCCAAGATGGGCGACAAGAACGACCACAAGTACAAAACCACCTGCAGCTATTACAAGCTGATCATCAACGGCCAGGACATCATCGAGCTGGACTTTATCAACGGCATAGAAATGGTCGGTGGCATAGACCGCCGCGCCGAGCTGCGCGCTGCCATAGGCATGTAAAGACAGATTAACAAATAAGCATTTTTTTAACCAACGTTTAAGAAAGTAACACTATGACAACAGCAAATAACGAAATCGTATTCATCACCAGCAAAACCATCACGCTGGATGAACCCATCAAGCGCGGCGACAGCCTCATTACAGAAATCACGCTGCGCAAGCCCAAGGCGGGCGAGCTGCGCGGGGTCTCTCTGGTCGAGCTGGGCCAAATGAATGTCGCCGCCTTACAGCAAGTGTTGCCGCGCATCACCACACCTATCTTGACAGCGCAGGATGTGGCGAATCTGGATGTGGCTGACTTGGTCGAAATTGGCGCGGAGGTGTCGCTTTTTTTGGTCAAGAAAGCGGACCGCACGGCATTCCAGCGCACGTAGAAGATGCCATGGCGGATTTGGCGATTGTGTTTCATTGGCCACCTTCTGCCATGGATGATTTGAGTATTGTAGAGCTGATGGACTGGCGCGAACGTGCCAGGGTGAGAAACACAGCAGAGTAAACAAGTGGAGCGGTTAAGCGATGTCAGAACGCGATTTAAAGTTACAGGTAGTCTTCAACATGATAGAGCGTGTGACCGCTCCCCTTAAACGTATCATTGGCGAATCCACCGCCAGCGGCAAAGCCCTCAAGGCTTTACGCGACAAGTTAAAAGACCTGGACGCGCAACAAAAGCATATTGCTGGCTTCAGGCAAATGCATACCGGCTTACGGGAGACTGGCGGGCGACTGGATGCGGCGCGCCTTAAGGTCAAAGAGCTGGCCGAACAAATGGCCGCCACAGAAAAGCCCACGCGCACCATGACGCGAGAACTAAACCGCGCCACCACAGCTGCCCGTTTGATCAAACAACAGCACCAGCAAGAAAGCCAGCAATTGCAGGTACTGCGCGACAAGCTCAACGCTGCAGGCATTAGCACCAGCAATTTAACCGGGCATGACCGCAGTTTGCGCAATAGCATCGCCTCGACCAATAGCCAGATAGACGCGCAAAAGCTGAAGCTGGCTGAACTGGCAAAGCGGCATGAACACGTGTCAGCGGCCAAAGCTCATATGGAAAAGACCCGCGCTACTGGCAGCAATATGGTCTCCAGCGGTATGGGCATGACCATGACAGGCGCTGCCATGAGCGTGCCTTTAGTCAAGGGCGTGAGTGAATCCAAGCACTATGAAACCGAAGTCCAGCGCCTTAAAGGCCTGGGCATGAGCGCGCATGACTCGAATGATGCCGTCAAATTCGCCGCCGAAATGAAAACATTTGGCACCAGCCAAACAGAAAATCTGGAACTGATGCGCGATGCCCTGTCTGTATTTGGAGACCTGCATCATGCCGAAATGGTGACACCACTGCTGGCAAAAATGAAGTTTTTGAATGCCACGCTCTACGACGAAGGCGAGGCCGGGCAAAAGAATGAAGCCTTTATGGACATGCTCAAAGTCATCGAGCTGCGCGGCGGCCTGGCAAGCAAAGAGAGATTCGAGCATGAAGCCAATATGGTGCAAAAGGTTATTGCCGCCACTGGTGGCCGTGTAGGCTCCAATGAATGGCTGAACTTTATCAAAACAGGCGGCCTGGCAGCCAAGGCGCTGGACGACAAGGCATTTTTTTACCAAATGGAACCGCTGATACAAGAGATGGGCGGCAACCGCGTGGGGACAGCGCTGCAGTCTGCCTATCAAAACCTGTACCAGGGCAAGACCACCAACCGCGCCGCGTCTGAACTCATGCGCCTGGGCCTGGTCGATAAAAACAAAGTCATCTATGACAAGGTGGGCAACGTCAATGAAGTCAAAGAAAAAGCTCTGGTGGAAGGTGAACTGTTCAAAGCCAACCCCTTTGAATGGATAGAAAAGGTCTTGCTGCCCAAGCTGGCCGCCCATGGCATCACAGAAAAGTCGCAAATCGAAGACACCATAGGCACCATCATGACCAATCGCACCGGCTCAGGCCTGTACGCCACCGTGGTCAACCAGATGGCACAAATCAAAAAGAATGCCCACAACAATGAGCGCGCCGCCGATATTGATACCGGCCTGGGCCTGGCCATAGATTCAGCCAAGGGCCGAGAAATTGCCGCCTTGAAGAAACTACACGACCTGCAACTAGAAATCGGTAATAAAGTCTTGCCCATCTATGCCAGTGCGCTGGAAATTGTTGCAGACAAATTGCAGTCTGTCGTCAATGTCATGAAAGAGTACCCAGGCGTCACAAAAACCGCGGTCATTGGCCTGGGTGCACTGGCTGGGCTGGTCTCCGTGTTGGGCGTTGTTGCGATTGTGGTCGGTTCAATCCTGGGGCCATTTGCAATCATGCGTTTCCTATTGAGGTCGCTAGGCATTGCCGCCGCTTCAAATGGGGCGAAGGTCGGATTGTTTGCGCGTGCCTGGCAATGGTTAGCCAGTGCCTTTGCCCGTATTGGTCCATTTTTTACCCGCGTGGGTGCCTGGCTGCGTGGCCTTGGGCCTGCTATACGTGCTGCGGGTAGTGGCTTCATGTGGCTAATGCGCTCGTTAGTACTGGTAGGACGTTCCTTTTTGCTCAATCCCATAGTCTTGGCTATCGCCACCATTGCCGGGGCCGCATACCTGATCTACCGTAACTGGGCGCAGGTGAGTGCCTTCTTTAGCGGGCTATGGGCTTCTATCAAACAAAGCTTTGATAATGGCGTTGCAGCTCTTAGCGGGTTTATCTCTGCATGGAACCCGGTAGAGCGATTCCGCAATGCTATCGCCTCAGTGTATGGCTTCTTTACCATGGAGTTGCCTACCAAGTTTAGCGAGTTTGGGTCCTACATGATGCAAGGCCTGGTGAATGGCATCACCAGTGCCGCTGCCACCGTGCGCGAAACCATCAGCAACATGGCCGACAATGTGGTGTCCTGGTTCAAAGAAAAGCTGGGCATACATAGCCCCAGCGTGGTGTTTGCAGAGCTGGGCCAATTCACCATGCAAGGCCTGGCAATAGGCATAGACAAGGCTCAGGCGCTGCCGCTGGACAAACTCAATGGCGTGACCAGGCAAATGACCGCCATAAGTGCTGGCGTGGCCCTGGGTATGTCTGGTGCCGCCATGACACCGGCCTTTGCTCAACTGCCGCCACCCTTGTTCAACCAGCAACCTGCTGCCCTGGTGCAGTTTGCGGCATTACCACAGCCGCAACAGTCCACGCAATTGCAAGCCACCTCAAAATGGCCAATACCACAACAAACAAGCCAGGCAGCCCCCTTAAAGTTTGATCGCCGCCCACCAGTGGCGCCGCAAGCCAATACACCTGGCAGCAGCTACCACAGCGCGGACACCATCCAGATAGTGATCAACCCACCCGCAGGCAGCGACCCACAAGCCATTGCCAAAGCCGTGGCCGCCGAGCTGGACAGGCGCGAACGACAAAAGAGCCAGGCTAAACGCTCTGCCATGCATGACTATGATGAATTTTAAGGAACCAGCACCATGATGATGAGCTTAGGCCAGTTCGTATTCAGCTTGCCCACCGTGGCCTACCAAGAACTACAGCGACAGACAGAATGGAAGCATCCGGCCACCTCCCGCGTGGGGGAACGTGATGCGCACCAGTACATAGGTCCAGGTGACGACACCATCACCCTGACGGGCTGGATGGCACCCTCCTTAACCGGCGACCCGGCTGCGCTTGATGACCTGCGCGCCATGGGCGACGCTGGGGATGCTTTTGTCCTGGTAGAAGGAACCGGCCGCATTTACGGGCAGTTTTTAATCACTAACCTGACACAGGGTGGATCTATTTTTTTAGAAGATGGCGCGGCATTGCGGGTAGATTTTACTGTCAACCTTAAGCGCGCTGACCTGGGCAACCAGGTAGACCCGCACACAGGCGGCCCGGATCTGGATGACGATGTCATTGATTGGGAAGACATAGACTTAGCATGAGCCACAATAAACCAATTTTTGCGATAACACTGGATGGCCAGGACATCACCAGCAAGATTTACCCGCGCCTGGTGAGCCTGACACTGACCGAGGCCAGAGAAAACGCCGTTGATGAATTGAACATCACCATAGACGACAGTGACGGCCGCGTGGCGATACCGCGTAAAGGCGTCAAGATCACCCTGCAGCTAGGCTGGGAACATTCGGGCATGGTGGATAAAGGCACGTTCGTGGTGGATGAAGTAGAACACGAAGGTGCGCCCGACATGCTGGTCCTGCGCGCCCGTAGTGCCGAGATGGCAAAGCCAGTACGCACCCGCAAAGACCGCAGCTTTGATCAAAAGACAGTTGCCGACATCGTGGGCCAGATCGCCAAAGACAATGGTTTAGCGCCCAAGGTGAGCCAAAGCCTACAAGGGGAAGCCATCGACCACATAGACCAGACCAATGAGTCAGATATTAATTTCTTGAACCGGCTGGGCAAGCGATTTGATGCCGTCGCCACCGTGAAAAAAGACAGTTTGCTGTTTTTGCGCATTGATGAAGGCAGTAACAGCAAAGGCGAAACCCTGCCCACTATCACCCTGGAACGCCGCGACGGCGACAAACACCGCTACCACACCGCCAGCCGCGACGCATACAACGGCGTTCGTGCGCAATGGCATGATCCTAACGACGCGAAGGAAAAAAGCGAACTGATAGGCGAAGACGACAACCCAAAACGCCTACGGCACACCTACCCCAATCAAGATGCTGCAGCGCAAGCAGCAAAAGCAGAAATGAACCGGGTAAAGCGTGGCAAGGCAACATTGCAATTTACCTTGGCCTTGGGTAGGCCAGACATTACGCCAATGATGGGCGTCATCATCCCGACCTTAAAAGCGCCAATAGGAGATACAGAATGGTTTATCGTCAAGACGATGCACAGCGTCACAGCTCAGGGCTTTACTACGCAATTGGAGATGGAGACTAGGAAGGGGCAGGAGGAAAATGACGCAGTGGCTGTAGAAGATCTAGAGAAATAATGATACCCCCATACCGGGCTGAAAGCATCTGAATCATGAATCTGCCTCTACGCCCGCCATTCAAGGTTAGTCAGATTTCTTCTCGGAATGCCACGGCCGGTTAGCTTTTGGAAGGAGAATCGGAACAGCGAACTGAATACGACTGACGTGGGTTTCTTTTGATGCCACATCACCCTCTATCTTTCCTCCTATCCCAAACACTGTCAAGGCGCCACTTGCTCCCTTCTTTGAAGAGTCTTCCGCTGTTACAGCAATATCAAAATCGACTATAGTTGACTTGAGCCGTGATGCATTCGAGAACCTAGGATGTTGTGCATATTCATGTCCGCCGTCAAAATCGGCAACAATATATGCCCCAACTTCTTCTCGCTCCTGAGCTGCCCTAATGCCAGAAAGTATTTGTGTAAGTGTCAAATCAATGAATTCGCTGAGTTCCATTTTTGTACCCCTATTAACGCCCGTGTTGAAGATCAGTTTTTTTACCAGATAAACAATATCTAAAAGCTATATGAAGCCGATTTTTTGAATATCAGCAGAGTAGAAAATACACTTAATAAAAGTATGCTGAAACTGCACGTCGAAGCTTGCTTCGTGGACTGTAGGTATGCTCGAATCTATTGTTATTTGAAAGTAAGGGCCATTTGGTTCAATGGACTTGCAATTGATGTATGTCCCAATTTCACTGCTTTTTAACCACTGAGATAACACTGGCCGCAACTCATTTATACCAAGCTCGTTAAAAACAACAGCATAAGTTTTTTTACTCATTGTGCCTCCAGTTAGTGTTACTTCGGATTAATGCTTAGCTTTACTCGGAATTTCCCAATACGACGGCGCATCACCTGGCGCATCCGTACACTGCCTGACAACACCATCAGCCATTCTTACCGTGCTGCCTATTGACTGCGCTTTGCCATCAAAATGACAGTTTTGATCTGCCACATGCTCAATTGCTACCTTTTCCGTGCTGGCTTTGGCGGGCGAGGCAAACAATACAACAACCGCTTCAGTTATTAACATCAGCACCATCAAACCGAACAGCACAAGTATTTTGAAATGAGCTTTCTTCAGTGACTGGGTATTCTCGTGGCAGGTTTTACACGGGATTTCTTTTACTTGAATTTGTGCGGCTGCAGTTGCTATTGGTACTTGGGGCGGTGCTAGTGTCTCTACCTGGTCATTCTTTATGCTAGACCCTGCATACTCAGCAATTCTTGTGTCCAGATGTTCGCAGGCAGCATTGAATTTGCTGCGCAAGAATTCATCCATAACTTCAGCACCAAACTTGTTAAGCAACTCCCGGTAAAAAACCTTCCAATTAATACCAGAAATCGCTTCCAATTCCCTTACTTTTTTATTGATTTCCGTGCGTTGCATCTTGGTGAGAAATTTTTCTTCTTTCTCACCTATGTTCAAGTGCATGACGTTACTGAGTGTTGGTCCTACAACTGAGTCACCTGCCACTATTTGTCCAACATCACCTTCGATATCGTTTTTATTTGCCATACCACGCCTACATTAATTTCCTATTGCTATTCACAAGACTTAATTGTGAAATTCATTTTGTTTTTCAAGCAGCCTATAATTTTTTCGATAGCAGAGAAATTTTGAGGTTCACTTTTAATAAAAAAATCAGCACGGCTAAGTTTGGTATCACGCAAATTATCTAATGGCAATCGCCAATCAGGAGCAAGACCAAAGTCCTTAGCTATTGAAGCACCGGCTTTTTTGTCTGCTTTATCGCCATTCATTCCGGCCTGTACATACTTGTTGTAAAGTTCGTGATATTGATTTGAAGCTAAAATCATTTGTTTGGATACGACATCCTCTGCGACAGCTATTTCCCAATTTCGATCAAATGCAATACTGCGCTTGAGGTCAGGAGCGTATGCAACGCGCACATAATGTTTATATCTGTTCTCTGTGGCGAGTTCGCCAAGGTCATTGCGATCTAATGTCACCTCAACCATGTCGATGCCTAGCTTAGCTACTTGCTCTGCCAATACTATTGCGGTGGACGTCAAATCATCTTTGTTACTGGCATCAACGGTACCAACAATTGTTGCCTTCGTTTTTTGATCTTGAAGCATGTTGGTAACAAAGCCGTGAGTTAGTTTGATAGGTAGGATATTCGCGGACTTGGCTGCTGAGGAAATGCCATCATTGCTGATGGCATTCTGTTCTTTATCACTGCCTGTACAAGCGACTAAGAGGAAGGGAAGTAATAAATATCGAATGGCCGTCATCGTAGCTATTTCTCTTTTTTACCGAACCTAAAATGCAAAGGCGATTCATTATTTTGATTGCCATGAATTACTTGTCCGACATTACCTTTAATGTTGTTTGTTGGCGCAGAAATTACAGGTTCTTGCGCCAATCCACTCACCAAAGTGACGACAACTTCTTTAAATCGCTGATCTAATTTTCTAAAACCAGACAACAAATCGTTTTCACTTCCTTGTAATCCTGCGGCTGCTTTTATTCCTGTGAGCACATACATAACATCAACACCTGCTTTAAGCAGCGCGGATAAATAGTCGGCATCTGGGCTTCTTTCGCCGCTCTCATAATTCATCTGGGCATTTTTTTTGACGCCCCCCAAATCCGCAAACTCAAGTTGGTTCAGCCCCAGACGTTTGCGCTCGTCCCGCAGCCTATCCCCTAAATCACTCATTTGAATCTCAAAATAGTTGACAAGTCCTCAATTGGGGACTATATTCACGTTACCACTAACGTAACACAATGATACATCATGTCTCTTGACACTCACACATCATTCCGTCGCGCCGCCCAAATAAAAGGGGCAATCCGAACCCCAATCAGTCTCTCTAAAGAGGAATACGACCAGGCTGCAGCTTATGCCCTGGCCGAGCAACGCTCCTTTGCTTCTTTCCTGCGCGTTACATACCTGCTTGGCCTGAAGGAATATGTACGCCAGCTCTCATCCAAGTAACCAGCCCAGAGGATACGACCATGTATGCAGACAAAAAACGCATCAAGGCAAACAAGCTGATGCTTCGTTTTGATGATTATGAGTTCGAGCTGATCAACGCCATGGCGGCTTATCAGGGCGAACAGCCATCTGTTTTTTTGCGTGAGCTGGTGCTACGCGAAGCTGCTTTGCTTAACCAAAATTGCAAGCAAATTTTATCGGCAAAGTGAACACTTTGACAGACACTGCTTAGCCACTCTTAAGCACTCTTAAGTTGACGAAAACAAGAACATGCCCTCATTAAATGCCGATTTCACGGACGACGAATTAGAAATGCTCGAAGGAATGCGCGTCCAGTGGGGGCTTAGTAGTCTTGAGGAAACAGCCCAATTTTTGGCAAAACGCTTTATACGCCAGAGCATGAAGTCAATGACCGGACGTGGTCGTGCAATGAATTTAGTATCGCTTGAAGATTTAGAAAGGACCACGGAATGAGAGTAATTGGAATGCCTTGCCCTCATTGCGCACAGCGCGTGCGTGCCATTAAAAGCCGCACTATGTCGCCCATGCTGAAGGAAATCACCTATCGCTGTAATAACGTGGAATGCGGCCATGTGTTTGTCGCAGGCCTTGAGGTATTACGCACTTTGTCTTTGTCTGCCACACCTGACTATACGATCAAGATTCCAATTTCAAGGCACGCCCGACAGTCGGCCTTAAATCAGCTATCGCTAAATTTATCAGTCGGGTAATGCTGATCTAGCAGAACTAATTTAACAACTATTGCAGTAGCCAACATGCCTGTTTTCAGGCGTGAGGGACTTTTTTTACCTAAAACTTTTGGAGGCCTACATGCGTTTGACATTTGCATCCCGTTTTGTATTGGCGCGAGAGATACACAAGCTGCTGGCGTCTTCACGTCGCGGCCCAACGATGAGCCGTTTGTATTGCCGGAGCCTGCTTGGGGAAGTTATCCACGATCTTGGCGGCATTGCCGGGGAGTGGTAAGCATGAAACAACCTGGTGATGACTATACCCGCGACATTTTTAATAAGCCTGGCCGGGGCCGCCCACGCAAGCCAAATGCTAAGAGTGCAGCCCAGCGCGCCAAGGAATACCGTGATCGTGAAAGAGAACGGAAATTCAACTTTCTAAGGGGACAGCGAAATGAGATTGCCTAATCAAGTGTACGTCGCCCTGATGGGCGCTATCAGCCTGGGCGTTACAGAAAACGAACGCCTGCAGGGCATTGCAGAGCGTTTGGGAGACGTAGAAGCCGAGCAAGAATATTCCCGCAATGTGCGGCTGCTGCAAGAAGGTCGCCAGTTGCTGATTGAAGAACAGCACAAATTTTCGTGACGCGTCACAAAAAATCATGCCTATTCCAGCAACCACAGACGACGAACTGCGCAAGGTGCATGCCGCCCTGCGCATCACAGTCCCTTTTGAGCAATTACCGCCACTGATGCGCCATAGCCTTGCCATGGTGGCGCATTGCTGGCGTGGGCGGGTACCGCCTCACCTATTTGGAAAGCCTGCAGCAAGAAAAGGCCAGACACAGCCCGGCAAGGCTGCTGTAACCGATTTTAAACGCCGCGCAAGCGGTGACTTTGATTGAATGACTATGAACACTACATCCAACACCTTAAACCTGCCTGAGCGTCACCGCCAGCCTATCATCAAGATGATGACGATGCTGTATCCCAGCGAGTTGTACGCATTAAGAGATTACCTTGACAGCGCGTCAAAGGAACTTGATTCAAGCAAGCCAGACCATGAAGAAATCTGGGGCGGCTTGTGCATGCTGAAGCACAGCATCAAGCACGCAATCATTGAAATTGAATCAGCGAACAGCAAGGCGGGCGCGTAATGGATGATTCGCTTCGTCACGAAATCTTGCAGCGCCTGGCTGAGTTCAAGTTCAAGCCAGAGCAAAACGGCATGCTGCGCGGGGGCATCTGCCCAGCCTGCCAGAAAAAAGAGCTGTACATCAATGCAGAGCACCCCTGGGTGATTCGCTGCGGCCGCCTGAACAATTGCGGTGAAACCAGACACGTCAAAGACCTGTACCCGGATCTGTTTGATAACTGGTCTGAGCGTTACAAGCCCACACCAGAAAAGCCAAACCCTAACGCGGCGGCAGATGCGTATATGCAGCATGGCCGGGGATTTGCGCTGGCGAAGGTGCAAGGGATGTATACGCAGGAGTATTACTTTGACCAGGAGCTAAAGATAGGCAGCGCGACGGTGCGCTTTCCTTTTGGGAATGGCTATTGGGAAAGGATCATTGACCAGCCGTACCGCTTTGGCAAAAAGAAGGCGCACTTCAAGTACGGTTCCAAGTATTACGGCCAATGGTGGAAACCTGACCCGGTTGTGATTCAGGACAAAGCGGAAATATGGCTGGTAGAAGGCGTTTTTGATGCGCTGGCACTGATGCACCATGATATCCCGGCAGTTGCCCTGGGTAGTTGCAATAACTACCCAGAGGAGGCATTGCGCAATCTGGCCGCCTCGCGTGGCAACATGGATTGCAGGCTGGTATGGGGGCTGGACGGCGACAATGCCGGGCGCAGCTATACCAAGAAGCATGTAGATAAAGCCAGGGCTGCAGGCTGGGAGTGTGTGGCGGCACAGATACCGCAGGACGGCAAGAATAAGCTGGATTGGAATGATGCCCACCAGCGTGATGCGCTGACTGAGAAGGATATCGAGGAATACCGTTATCACGGTGACTTGCTGCTGGCTAAATCCCCGGAGGAAAAAGCTTTGCTGCGCTACAAGCATGACGGTGGCCAGACTGAGTTTTATTTTGATTTTGGGAACCGGATGTTTTGGTTTCGCCTCGATCTGGAACGCTACAACAAGGCCAGAGAGCAGCAGGACAACAGCGAGGATTCAAAAACCTTGTCTGAGTATGCCTTGCGTGACCAGGCGCTGGTTACATCGAGCACGGTCTATGAAATTGCCAATTGCTTGCCGAAGGCTTTATATTTTCAGGAAAACTTGATCACTAACGAGAGCTGGTATTACTTCCGTGTGTCATTTCCGCATGACGGCAAGCCGGTGAAGAACACGTTTACTGCGTCTCAAATTGCATGCTCTGCGGAGTTCAATAAGCGCTTGCTAGGCATGGCTGGGGGCGCTATGTATAACGGCAGCAGCAACCAGTTAAAGCGCATTCTTGCAGATCAGCTTTACAACATCAAGCGTGTGGACACGATTGACTACATAGGCTACAGCCTTGAGCATGGCTGTTATGTGCTGGGTGATGTGGCGATGAAAGACGGTGTATTGAATGAGGTGAACAGCGAGGATTTCTTTGATATAGGCAAGCTGTCGATCAAGTCTTTGAATAAGTCTGTCAACCTGACCATTAACCGCGACCGTCATGAATACCGTACAGACTGGCTTGACCTGATCTGGACGGCCTTTGGTGCCAAAGGCCTGGTGGCGCTTACTTTCTGGTTTGGATCGCTGTTTGCGGAGCAGATCAGGTCTAAACAATCGTCCTACCCTTTTCTTGAGGTAGTGGGCGAAGCCGGGGCCGGCAAATCAACTTTGATTGAATTTTTGTGGAAGCTGTTCGGCCGCAATGGTTACGAAGGCTTCGACCCGGCAAAGTCTAGCCTGGCGGCGCGGGCGCGTAATTTTGGGCAAGTGTCTTGTCTGCCGGTGGTGCTGATTGAATCTGACCGCGAACGCATGGGGGAAGACAAAAGCCATGTGAAGTCATTTGATTGGGACGAGCTGAAGACGGCCTATAACGGCCGCAGCATGCGCGCCAGGGGCATGGCGACGGGTGGCAATGAGACTTACGAGCCACCTTTCCGGGGTTCTATCGTGATATCTCAAAACAACCCGGTGAATGCGTCTGAGGCGATTTTGTCGCGGATCGTGCATTTGTATTTTGACCGTTCGACGCAGACAGCGGCGTCTGGAGAGGCGGCCGACAAACTCAAATATATGTCTGTAGAACAGGTGTCAGGCTTCATCCTGGCGGCCACCAAGCGCGAGAAGGCCATCATGGAGCTGGTGGGCACGAATACGCCCCTGTACCTGAAAGAGCTGCGCCAAAATAAGAATATCAAGATGCCGCGCCTGGTAGAAACGCACGCGCAAATGCTTGCCCTGGCTGATGCGTTGGCGCTGGTGGTAAAGCTGCCAGAATCGCAACAGGCCGCACTAAAAGCCCAGATCGTGACCATGGCCGAAGAACGTCAGCAGGTTATCAACAGCGACCATGTGCTTGTGCAGGAATTCTGGGAGGCATTTGATTATCTGGATAACGGCGATATGTCGATCTTGAATCATTCCCGCGACCCCAACCTGATTGCAGTCAATCTGAACCATTTCCTGCAGGTGGCAACAGAGAAACGTCAGCAAGTGCCACCGTTGCGCGACCTGAAAAAGGTCCTGAAGACAAGCGCCCGCCGCAAGTTTATCGAAGCTAACAAGACGGTGAACAGTGTAGTGCGTAGCACTCTATCACCGATCGCTACACCGTCAACATCCGTTAAATGCTGGATTTTCCAGCGCGACAAATAACCATTGAAAGGACCGAATATGAGCTTTCGAGTCAAAGTAAAAACAGAGCTGGGCGAGTTTCAATACTTCGCCATCGCCCAGGAGGCCTGCGCAGTGTTTGACGCTGCCTATGATTTTTTTGGTGCCTGTGGTGTGACGGTGAACCCGGTGAGAGGTGGCAAATGATAGTTGCAAAGCATCGCATTTTGCAGGCGTATGCCATCACATACGCACCTAAAAAAAACAATACGGCACGTTATCAAGAAGTAGCAGAAAAGCTGGGTATCGATGCTGAAACAGTAGCCGCAATTGTGGCTGAATCGATGGGTGAAATATGAGGATAATTAAACTGATATCGTATATGAATGAGGCAGAGGCGCGGGCATTGGCAGTCTTTTTGCGCTCTGACTCTTTGGCAAATTTTTGCCTGACGTTGCCAAGTGCTACTGATGTGGAACTTACCTTGAGTGCAGGCAATCAGCTTGCCCGCGCATTGGCTGATAACGGTTTTTTGCCAAAGTGAAAATTTGATATGTATTCAAAAGTGTCACGAAAATTACAAGCATTTCTCAGCATCGAAATAAATATGAATAACCAAATTAGGAATAATCCATGAGCGATGCAGACATCATCGAACGACTGGCTGCAGCTGTAGCAGAGCGCATCAAGCCAACAGTTCCTTTAAATATTGATCTTTGGGATATTGCCACCATTGCTTCGTACATGAAGCGCGATGTGACATCTGTTAGAGAACGGTTTGCTTGTCTGCCAGACTTCCCACCAGCAATTAGATTGCCGTCCGCTAAAGGGAACAGAGCCCAGCCACTATATAAGGCAACAGATGTTATAGCTTGGACATTGAAGTACCAAGAACGCCGTGCCTAATCTAAACGAGCCGCCATATTGGCGGCTGTCTCATTGTAGTATATCTGTAACATCCTCAAATCTTTGTGCCCAACCATCCGCGCCAGGTCAAGAACGTTTAGTTTCTTAGCCAGGCGCGTTATAGCTTCATGCCGGGTATCGTGAAAATTTAAACCTTCGACCAGACACTGATCCCGCGCTCGTCGGAATAATGTACTCAAACTGGCGGCCGTTAGCATGAATAAAGGTGCCTCTTTTGACTCTGGCTTAGGTAAGCAAGACAATACTTCAAGCGCTTTTTTTGACAGTGGCACATCCCGCTTTGATCCATTCTTTGTCAACCGCAGATGAGCGACAGCGCCATTAATGTCTTCTGCAGTCAAACTACAGATTTCTGATTCTCGCATCGCTGTTTCAATGGCAAATATGAATGCAGCACCGACTGCTTGTGTTTTTATTATGACTGGCTGAAAGTGAAAATCGAGGTTGACACAAAGCCTATCAATTTCATCCTGGCTTATCAATCTGTCACGTGGTAAAGCATTTTTTGGCCGACGGACGTTTTTTGTCGGGCTTTCCGGTATCCATTTCCATTCTCTGGCCGCAGTCCGTAAGACATGACTAAGCAAATTCAGGTCCCGGTTAAATGATGCGCCGGTTACAGCCCGCCATTCGTCAGTACCCTTTAAACGCTGATCGCGGAAGCGCCCTAAGAGATCAGCAGTCACCTGGGCCAGTTCTCTATCCCCCAGTTTGACGCCATCAATCTTATATTCACACATCCAGTTAAGGCGTTTTACCTCCCATTGATGGCCGCGTTTATGAACAGAAACTTCTTTTTCATATCTACGGCATGCATGATCTAGTGTTTTTCCATCAACTACACCAGTTGCAATATTATTACGAAATTCGGTTTCACGAATAGCTGCCCACGCTATCGCCTGGCTTTTTGTAGCAAAAACTTGTGAATCTCTTGTGCCTTTGACATAAACTTGCGCACGCCAGCCCGAAGCCCTTTTTTCAAAACTAGCCAAACTCTATCTCCCGTGGGTAATTGGTGGGTAAATCGTGGGGAGATACTAGCAGAAATTTACTGTTTTTTACGGGGCTTTGATGTTTTTGAAAGTGTACCAATCGGCTGGAAAGCCTTACTGCGCTTGGCTTTACGAGGATATGCGAGAATTCGCATTTAGGTGCCTGGTCCCGCCGACAGGAATCGAACCTGTATCTTACGCTTAGGAGGCATACGTTCTATCCATTGAACTACGGCGAGACACGGTGAAAAATGGCAAGTTTTGCTTGTGCATTTCTCAATCAGCCCGCCATCTTACCTGAGCTTGGGCCAACAATCAATTCAGCAGATGAGTTTAGCTGCCTAGCTAGCGTACAATACTGCTTTTCTCTAATTTATGTCCGCGCATCTCCTGATGCCGGTTACACAGGGTTTTATGGCAGTTATCTCATTAAGCGATGCCCAATTGGCATTCGGTCACGTTGCTCTGCTTGATCATGCAGAGTTTTCCATAGAAGCAGGCGAGCGTGTAGGCCTGATCGGGCGCAATGGTACGGGCAAGTCTTCTTTGCTGAAGATCATTGCTCGCACGTCCAAGATTGATGATGGCCTGCTGGTCATGCAGCAAGGTATCAAGATCGCCTATGTCGAGCAAGAGCCACAATTTGACATGGAGCTCAGCGTATTTGATGCGGTTGCATCTGGCTTGGGTGAATTGCCTGCCCTGCTGCAGGAATATGAAGCGCTGACTGGCCAGTTTGGTGGCGACAATGATGATGCTCTGATGGAGCGCATGCATGACATACAGGTGAAACTGGATGCCGCTGATGCCTGGAGCCTGGGTAACAAGGTAGAAACCACGCTGGACAAGTTGAACCTGGCGAAAGATGCCATCATGGGCACGCTGTCGGGCGGTATGAAAAAGCGCGTGGCGCTGGCATGTGCCCTGGTCAGTGCGCCTGATGTCTTGTTGCTGGATGAACCAACCAATCACCTGGATTTTTCATCGATACAATGGCTGGAAGCCCTGCTGAAAGACTTTAAAGGCAGCGTACTGTTCATTACCCATGACCGTAGCTTTTTGGACAATGTAGCGACCCGTATCATAGAACTGGATCGCGGCAAGCTGACTTCTTTCCCTGGCAATTTCACGACTTACCAAACCCGCAAAGCAGATTTGCTGGAAAATGAGGAAGTAGAAAACGCCAAGTTCGACAAATTTTTGGCGCAGGAAGAAATCTGGATACGCAAAGGCGTCAAAGCCCGCCGCGTGCGTGATGAAGGCCGTGTCAAACGCCTGGAACAATTACGACTGCAACGCAGTGCCCGTCGTGACCAGCAAGGTCAGGTCAAGCTGGATGTAGGCTCCAGCGAACGTTCGGGCAAGATCGTGGCCGAACTGGAAAATGTCAGCAAACGCTTTGGCGAAAAAGTCATCATCGATGATTTCTCCAGCATTATTTTGCGTGGCGACAAAGTTGGTCTCATCGGTCAAAATGGTGCCGGTAAAACCACTCTGTTGAAACTGATTTTGGGTCAGGATGAGCCAGACAGCGGCACCATCAAACAAGGCAGCAAATTGCAGATCGCTTACTTTGACCAGATGCGCGCGCAACTGGATGAAGAAGCCAGCCTGGCAGACACGATAGCCCCGGGTAGTGACTGGGTAGAAGTGAATGGTCAGCGCAAGCATGTGATGTCTTACCTGGGCGACTTTTTGTTTGCACCAGAACGCGCCCGCTCACCAGTTAAATCGCTCTCAGGTGGTGAACGCAACCGCCTGTTGCTGGCCCGCTTGTTCGCCAAACCAGCCAACGCTCTGGTGCTGGATGAACCGACCAATGATCTGGATATCGATACGCTGGAATTGCTGGAAGAATTGCTGGAAGAATATACTGGCACTGTCTTCCTGGTCAGCCATGACCGTACCTTCCTCGACAATGTAGTGACTCAGGTGATCGTTGCTGAAGGCGAAGGCCAATGGCGTGAATTTATCGGTGGTTATAGTGACTGGGAACGCTATCGCAGCACAGTGCCAGTCACCAAAGCAGCAAAGACTGAGCAAAAACCAGCCGTAGCAGCAGTATCGACCATGAGTGCGCCAGCAGCAGCCAAGCCGAAAAAGCTCAGCTACAAAGAGCAGCGTGAACTGGAAGAATTGCCCAAGCTGATCGCCGCACTGGAGGCCGAGCAGGCATCCATCACAGCAAAACTGGCCGATGCCAATCTGTATAAGAATGGTCCAGAGCAAGCCAATCTCTTGAATGCTCGCCATGCCGAGATTGATGAGCAATTGCTGGAAGCGCTGGAAAAATGGGAAGTGATAGAAGCCAGAAGTAACGCTTAATTATTAAGCTTAATTTCCCACAGCATCCCCTCTCAATTGCAGGGGATGCATAGTAGGGTGCGCCATGCGCACCACTCTCCCCTCCTCAAAAAAACATCAATCCAACTCCATCTGCGAAAAATCTTCACTCCGGTTAATATACCGTGACGATGTATTTTCCATATTTTTGATCCATGATTCCATGCATCAAATCAGAAGGAGTAGTCATGGCAACAGTTGCGAAGGTAGCTAAGGTCGCTAAAGTCGCATTAGTCACAGGTGGCAGCCGCGGTATAGGTGCAGCCACAGCAAAACAACTGGCTGCTGCTGGCTATGCGGTCTGCATCAACTACCTGCACAACCACGCTGCCGCACAACAAGTTGTGCAAGACATACTGGCACAAGGTGGTCAGGCCATAGCCATACAGGCCGACGTCGCAATAGAATCAGAAGTCCAGCGCCTGTTTATAGAGCTGGACCAGCAACTGGGCAGGCTGGATGCACTGGTGAACAATGCTGGCATACTCTTGCCACAAAGTCGCCTTGAAGACCTGACGGCAGAGCGCATCAATCGCCTGTTCAATACCAATGTCTGCAGTTATTTTTTGTGTTGTCGCGAAGCGGTACTGCGCATGTCAACCAGGCATGGCGGCCAGGGTGGTGCGATCGTGAATGTCTCGTCTGCAGCTTCTCGTCTGGGTTCGCCGAATGAATACATTGATTATGCAGCAACCAAAGGGGCGATAGATACTCTCAGCAAAGGCTTGTCACTGGAAGTGGCAGAAGAAGGCATACGTGTCAATTGCGTGCGGCCCGGCTTTATCGATACCGATATGCATACCGATGGGGGTGAGCCTGATCGCTTGCAAAGAGTCAAAGCAAATATCCCGCTCAAGCGTGGTGGCGAGGCAAGTGAAGTGGCTGCAGCCATTAGTTTCTTGCTCAGCGATGCGGCATCTTATATCACCGGGTCTTTCCTGGATGTGGCGGGCGGACGTTAATTTCTGTGTTTGAAATGGTGTTCAGCCTTGCTGGTTTCACTGCGCTTCCTCAATCTTGAAGATCACGCCCTTGTCATAAGTAAGGCGAACATATTGCCCTTCACGGATGACGCCACCTTTGGAGGCGAGGACTTTATAACCATCGCTGCTATCAAATTCAGAAATTTTAAAACAAGTATCGGTAACGCAAAAACTATCGAACTTTTGCCCATTGCCAGCCTGGCGAAATTGGCTGACCTTCCCTTCTACTGTGGGCAGTGTGCCCAGTTCTTTTAGTTTTTGCAGGCGTTGGCCATCACGCCAGGCAAATAGAATCACGACAGCAACAATGGCGTTGAGTGTGCCAGCAATCCAGACTGTCTTTTTTATTGACCATTTCTGTTGGTGACCATGCAGAGCAAGTATCGCCAAGCCGCCCAGACCCACCAGGACTGACCACATGAGGATGAAACGCAGGCTTTCTGTATTGCTGATCGCCCCTTCAAATAGAACTCTGAAATTCACGGAATTTATTGCCAACATACTAATATTTTTGTTTTTACCCCGCCAATTCTAGCATTGAGAATGGTAAAGTGCTGGTTTAAAGCATTTCTTCATGAGCATAGTTACCATGTTTGCACTCCCTCACTTTTCGATACCCATGCGTGTATCTGTATTTTTATTCGCATGTGCTGGTCTTGGTTTTGCCTCCGGCACTCAGGCCCAAAATTTATATCGCTGCGGCAGCACTTATCAGGATAAACCTTGTGACAATGGCCAGGCTGGCCAGATCATTAAAAAGAACCCCAGCCCTTCCCTTTCGGATAAACCACCTCTGGATGCGACTTGTATACGACGTGGCGAAGAAGCTAAAAAGATCATCTGGATGAAAGAAGCCGGTGCCTTCCAGGATAAATTAATTGCTGACGCAAAAACAAGTGAGCAGCGCAAAATCATTGCCGATGTCTACGCCCAGCGTGGTAATTCCAATGACATTCGCCTCAAGATAGAAAGCGATTGCATGGCGGACAAAGACAGCGACCGCAAACTCGGTGTTCGTCCAAGCGACGACGATCTCAAGCGCCAGGAGGCCGCTGAACGCAAAGCAAGCAATGGCGACAAGGCAAAAGACAATACCAAACCGGACCCTGAAGATGCTGCTCGCTTGCAAAAATTATGTGAAAGCTCCCGTAAGAAACTAAATGCGGCAAGCAATAGTCAACGAACTGGCGGAACTGCGCAGGAAATGGATATCCTGGCTGAACATAAACGTGAAATTGAGAAAATGCTCAAAGAAATGGGTTGCAGCAGGTAAGACTCGCACCTGACAAGATCTTATGAAATATAGAATCGGTGCAGGCACCTATCTTATCTGCATGTCGTCTTTAATGATCGCCTGGTCGCAAGCGACGCTATATACCTGCCAGACCTTGGTACAGCAACAGTCATTAAATAGTACGGAGTTGGCATACTATGTCTCGGGTTTTAGCACGTTTGTAGGTCTGGCTTTTTATCCGCTATCTGCCGGACGCATGCGGGATTTGAATTTTCCTGGCTGGGCTGCCACAGTCCTGGCATTGCCGTTTTTGGGCGTAATCTTGCTACCCTTGATGTGTTTTATGTCCGGGCCACGCTGGAGTAATAACTTTGGCGATCCGCCTGCTCCCTCAGGATTTGCCAGGCGTTGCCTGGCATTACTCTTGTCTCTTGCTGCAATTGCCCAGGTAGCAACTACGCTGCCGCAGTTCCATAAGACGCGTTATCTCTTGAAGAGCAAGCTGGTCCAGGCCAGCTGACTCCACCATCAATCACCAAACACTTCATGCGTAGTACGTACCATGATGCGGCTATTGACTGGGGTCGAGATATTTGCCCATACCCAGTTATGATGTTCAACGATTTTATCTGCGCGTATATGTGGCCGGTCGCCTGTCGTGTGCGCATCGGATAGTGCAATCACATCAAAGCCATGCGAGGCGGCAGAGCGTATTGTCGTATCAACGCAAAATTCGGTTGCCAGACCGCATAAAATCAAATTGCGCGCCCCGGTGATTTTTAAATGCGCCAGCAAGCCTGTCTCTGCGAATGAGTCGCAAGCGGTTTTATCAACAAACACATCACCTGGGGTAAACGGTAATTCTGGTATCACTTCCCAACCGCCCGACCCTGCCAGGGCATCATCATTGGCATGACGTACAAAGATGACTTGTCCCCCATGCTTGCGGGTATATTCGGCAGCATGGCGGATACGGGCAATGACATTTGTCTTGTCAAAACGTGGAGTCGGGCCATGCAACCACGCGTTTTGCATATCGATAATAATCAGGGTATTCATTTGACAACGCCTCAATAGGCCAGGATGACAGGCTAAAATTGTATGATACCGCTTTATGCTTGCTTGCGTGCACTGCAGCATCATTGGGCTAACAGCGCTTTGGGAGATTGGCTAGTACTTACGCCAAACTTGACACTAGCTCTGCTGTCCTGTCCAGCACTTGCAAAGCCTCATCAATAATTTTGTCTGCATTCGTAGCTGGATATGCGGTTGCAGCAACAATGAGCCTGGCACTCAGGCACAGGCGCAAGGCGCTGACCGGTTTCTGCTGGTGCGCGCCATAAGCAACTGGCTGGCCCAGCTGTATATGCTGTTCTTTTTGCAAGCGCTTATATACCTGCATGGTTTGCTCGCGCCTCAGCAATTGCTGGCCACTGGCATCATTCAGTAAAAACGAGAAAATCGTCGGCAACTGATCCCATGTTGTGCCAGTTTTCGGGGCACTGCGATCTGGGATGCTACTGGGCAGTAAAGTGAGTATGCGCTGGTGCTGAAAATAAGCTTGCACGGCCTGCCCAAACTGCAGAACAAAATCGCTGATGGCAGCATCTGGCAACTGGCGGAATGCACGTAATTCTGCCAGGGCAGCCACCCAGCGCAACAGCAAACCTATATTCGCATGCTTGTGCAAGTGCGCGGCCCCAGGCCAATGAGACGGCCAAT
Source organism: Undibacterium sp. Di27W (assembly GCF_049340345.1). Classification (NCBI taxonomy): domain Bacteria; kingdom Pseudomonadati; phylum Pseudomonadota; class Betaproteobacteria; order Burkholderiales; family Oxalobacteraceae; genus Undibacterium; species Undibacterium sp. Di27W. The sequence goes on from NZ_JBMPOS010000015.1 coordinate 49,144, forward strand.
CCGCACGGCTGCAGTAGGCTTGCAATGCCTGTGGCAGTGGTAACTGCCTGAGTTCGCTGGCAATACGTTGAGGAATAAGCAGCGCACCAGAAAAACTGGGGCCACTGACAAATTTGGAACCAGTCACGGCAACCATGCAGCCCTGACGCAAATAGCCATGCACGCTGGCATTCGAAAGACGGAACTGACAGGCATCAACCAGCACCTTGAATTGTGTCGGGTATTGTTGTTGCAAGCCCAGGGCAAGATTGATGGAGGGTGCCAGCATGCCAGTCTTGCTGACATCTGCCAGCACCAGCATGACTTGCTTCTGCTGGGAAATAGCAGTGTCGACCAGGGCCTTGATTTCTGCATCCACCTCAGTTGCATTGCGCGCCCTGCCCTGCACATCCCGGATGGCGATGCTCCCCAGTTCTGTGGGCCTGGCCCCAAGCATTTTATCGCCCGCACTGACCGTCACACCCAATGCAGTACGCTGGCTGAAATGATGCCCGCTCAGAGCGGCAGGCACTGAACTGCCGGTCTCGCCGGGCTCCACCATGATGATCAGCATGGGTGTATCTTGCTTGCCCGGCAGTGCCAGCAATTGCGCGGCAATCAAGTGCAAATCCGTGCCCGAAGCAGCGAATACAATATCTGTTTCCGCCAAAGCTGCATCCGCTTTATCACCAGTCAAGCCGCATAATTGCCTGAGTTCTTGCCTGGCTCGTTCAAATTCATTTTCTACCAGCACATACAGGCTGGCCTGGTCATGCGCTGATTCCAGTTGTTGATAAACTTCGCTGGCAGCTGATCTGGCCATGGCTGAGATCGTCGAAGCTGTCGCTGAACCATAGGCCAGCGCTATGCTATCCGGCACGATGCCGCAACCGTATTTGTTATAGCCCTCATTATCCAGCGCAATGCGTGCATCACCACCCTGGGTCAATAGCTGCTCCAGGGGAGATAAATTGATGCCTGTGTGAATTAACATATAATCTCGTCGCTGGCCTGCTTATCCTTGGTAAGCAGGTGACATCGAGGCGGTCTTGATGAGCAGATCACGGAAGGCGGCAAACAGTTTTTTCATGGGCTCTTGTTTATAGGGGAACATATCGACAGGGTCCATGGCATGCACGATCATGTCGCTGTCCGCTTCAAATATCAACAGTTTTCCATCCTGGGTTTCGCCACAGTCTATACCCACGTAGTCGAGATCAAGGCGCTTGAATATTTCAGCAAAGGCAGTGGCATGGCGTGGGGCAAAGTCTGCATCAAAGCTCTCCATGAAGCACGCCTCTTCTGCCCGTTTCTCTGCACTGTCTGTCATGCCGGCATTCAGGTAATGGATCATCCAGTGTTTGGAAATGCCCATGTGCGAGATGAAAGGCTTGCCATCTATGAGGATGATGCGATACTTCCTGAACTGGCCGTCGGCACTACGGTAATCAACAAAACGCGCGATATAAAACTCTTCACTGGGAACAGCTTGCAGATAATCCGGCACATCCTCTGCAGATAATATTTTGCGCAAACCCTGGCCAGCATGTGAACCCAAAGGGCGGGCAATGATAGGAAAATCATCTCCATCCAAAATACTGCTGACAGCAACTTGACCACTGGCTATCTGCTCCATTGTTTGCCGGCTGATACGTGCGGAGGTCGGCATGGCGACTCCTGGCGCGTCTTGCAGCAAGGCGCAGGCACGGTCACGGCCCAGATGAGTGATGCGCTCAGGGGCATTCAATACCGGTGTTGGCCAGGTCTGGATAATTTCTTGCAGGTCAAGCAGCAAGTCGTTCTTGTCATCGGCCTCACCGACTGCAACAAACATCACATCATGCGGTGGCACTTCAGGGATGGCTGGTATGCCCAAGCCTACATACAGCATTTCCAGCGCGATGTCAGAATCTTCCACCAAAAATTCCAGAGGCGTATTGGCCATCAGATCGCCCTCCGCCATGAGGGCCAGCAAACGCAACTTGGGTTTGCCAATCGCAGGAATCGAATATAGTGGCTGTAACTTCAGTGCTTCCATCTGGGTGGACAGGGCGGCATCGCGATGTCCCAGCAAAAGCAATACGGTCGCCAGATTCATTAAGGCATGGGCGTCGTCGGGATGTTCCTGGGAATAGGCGATCAATTCTGTCCCCAGTGGTTTCAAGTCACCGCCGGAAAATGCCTTTCGCATCAAAGGAGCAAGACCAATTAATTTGCTTTGTGCTTTTTTGCTGCCGTCTTCACTGAGATTATTGTCCATATGAGTAGTCGCCTTAGTAGTCGCCTGAAATGTGAATTTGTTCAGCAATGCTGAGGGTGATCTCCAGCAAAGCATCGATGTCAGCAGCCGTGGTCCTGTGATTGACGATGGCTGCGCGTATGGCCAGCTGCTGATGAATGATGGTGGTGGATGGTGCTGCGATACCTGACTCCTGCACCAGCACCGCGACTCTGGCATTGAGAGCGTCACGCGCTTGCGCACTCAAGCCCTCGGCACGATAACGGAAGCAGACTATATTCAAGGCGACTGGCGCCAGCAATTCCAGCCTGGGGTTGGCCAGGATACAGTCTTTGAGATACTGGCCCAGCTCGCAAGTATGACTAATCATTTGCCCCAGCTGCTTAGTGCCATACACTTGCAAGGTGAACCAGGTCTTGAGGGCACGAAAGCCACGCGACAGATCAGGGCCAAAATCACAAGGCCAGGGTGAACCACCTGCCAAACCCTGGTCTTCACGACGCAGGTAGCTGGCAGGCGTGGCAAAAGTCGCATAATGCGCTGCACTATCACGCACCAGGATAAACCCGGCATCGTAGGGTACTTGCAACCATTTATGAAAATCAAAGGCAATCGAGTCAGCACGTTCTATACCGGCCAGACGCGGTGCAACCGCAGCAGACAAGATACCCATTGCACCAAATGCACCATCTATGTGGAACCATAATTTTTCGGCACTGGCAATGTCTGCCAGGCCTTGCAAATCATCAATGGCCCCTACATCAACAGAGCCTGCTGTGCCTACCAGCATGAAGGGGGTCAGGCCTGCAGCACGGTCAGCCTCAATTGCCACCTGCAATTGACTGGTATCCATTTCAAAATTCGCATTCATGGGTATCACACGCAAGGCATTCCTGCCCAAACCTGCGATATCCATGGCTTGCGCTATGCAGCCATGTGCACCGGCCGAAGTGTAAGCGACCAGTTTTTGCGGAACAGCCCCCAGCCCCTGCTGCCTGACCTCTGTCCCCAGGGCGCGCACCCGGGCCACCAGAACGGCGATGAAATTTGCCATGGAGGTGCCGGTCACAAACAAGCCGCTTGCGGTATCGGGAAAATGAAACAGGCTACTCATCCAGCGTGTGATCTGGCGCTCGACTTCTATGGGCATATGGTCACGACCACCCAGGTTGGCATTCAAGCCTGCTGCCAGCATCTCTGCCAGCGTCCCCACCGGGTTACCTCCGCCCTGCACCCAGCCCATGAAACCGGGATGACTATTCCCGACTGAATAGGGCAAGATGTTATCCATGAATTGCTGGTGCACCTCTTGCAATTCTGCTGGAGCAGTTGGCACTTCAGACTGGAATTTCGCCCGGACCTCGGCCGGTATGGTTTGCCATACCGGCCTCACACGTATCTGCTGGGCATAATCAAGGATATCGTCCAGCATGCGATGTCCCTGCGCACGCAATGCCTGCCAGTCTTCGGGGTCCAGCGAATTGTGGGAGTTTTCTGTCATTCAAAGATCCATCTTTCATCATTACGGATACAGAGTGACATAGACCTTTACTGTCTATGCTTATGCGTATTATGGATGAGGGTATGGTGTATCAAGCGCCGAATAAAGCTTATTTTGCAGCTTTATTGCAGCAAACGAAGACTTCAACTCTCAGGAGTGGCGGGCGGGCAACAAACTGACAGGGCTTTAGCTGTGAAGAGTACAAAATAAGTTTCAGTCGCAAGCTTCAGTCGCCCAGGTATTCGGCAAAGAGCTGCTTCTTTGCCCTGGCGCGCGGGCTGGACCAGTAATCGCCTATATCCATGATAATTTGATCACCCGAAGCTACCGTCAGATGGTAAGGTTTACCCATGATGACAGCATGTACATACATGGCAAAGGATTCGGCAAAATCATCGTAGGCATTGGTCGCGGCATAAAGACTGGGGAAACCGGTTTTTTCCAGTGCCTGGTAGATCGCCAGTATCAAGTCACCAGAAACTTGCTGCTTGCTATAAAAACGCAGCTCTTTGCGATGCGCGAAATCATGTCTGAGTAAGGGGATGATGTCGCCATTCATGGCTATCTGCCAACACAGACTTAGAAAAGTATATTCCTCACTAGCCTTGAATTTCTGTGCGCCTATCCACCAATCCGGCAAAAACTCACTATGGGCAGTCAGCACATGACCAAATTCATGCAAGAGCAAGAACTGTATGGCATTTTTGCGATTATCGTTTTCACTGGCTTCAATTTGCAAACTCAGTTGATAGGCTGAGCCTGGCAAAAATGGGGTACTTTCTTTCCAGCTAGCCCATTCATTAGCGCTGCGCTGCAAGAAAGCCGCGTCGTCCATGAGAGTGACCAGGCCCAATACCTGTCCGTCAGGTCCGGCTATCACATCCGTGACAGCAGATGAACCCAGGCCACGCCCAAAATACACACCCAGCAAAGGCTTATCCAGCAATTCCAGGACAACCGAAGGCAGCTCAGCCATGGCGGCACGTACATCGACTAAAAACTCGGGAGTGATTTCGGTCTGGACTGGTGTGTACTCAGCATCAGTATACCTGGCTACATAGCTAAGCAATTCCTCAGGGGCATTGCCTAGCCGGTCGAGAATGGGGAGCTGGCCTTGCCTGATCCAATAATCCGCATCCTGGGTCAGGATCATGCATTTATCCGTTCAGGCAAGATCGTTGAGGAATATACCTTTTTTGCCATCAAGGTCCTGGGCAATCGCCAATACTTCTTTGGAAGGGATTTGCCGCAACACAGCCTTGGTTTCATTATCGACAATCTGCACAACGACTTTCCCGGAATCATGATCAAGATTGAGATTAACGCTATTATTTAAGCCTATGGCCCGATTGATCTGCTCCACAGAGCTTTTTAATTCGGAGGCACTGATATCATGTTGGGCACTACTATTTTTTGCAATATCCTGACCAGACTCACTGGCTGATATGGGCGCAGCCGAAGTACTGGCCTTGACCGGGATGGGTGCAGACCTGACATCTTGTCGAGAGTCAACACTGACACCGCCAGCGCTCCCGTTTGTTATTGAATTGATGCTCATTTCACTCTCCGACCCTCGAATTAAACAGCATGACGGATTACCGCATATTGTGTATTACGGTCGATTTTGTCAAAAGTTTAGGCCCTGGCTACTTAGGCATGCAGATATTAGTGTATGGAAATGTAAGCGCCCATGCCAAAAAATTAAACAATGTTAATATTTACAATACTTTAAAATAGTATCAATGCCAACTATTTTTTGATAAATATGCAATCAAGTCAACATGTCGTTCATTGCCTTGCTGGCAAACAAGTCGATCAGGCTATCGGCTACTGCCCTGACTCTGGGGGAACGACGCACATCCTCATGCATGACCAACCAGAGCTTCCTGGCGGCAACATCAACTTCCTGCTCCACCTTTAACAGATTACGATGGGAATGGCGCAAATAATGCGGCAACACCGTCACCCCCATGCCTGAAGCCGCGAACTGGCTCAAGACCAATTGATCATTACTGCGCAAGATGAGCTTGCGTCCATTGATATAGTTTTCCAGCCATTGATGATGCGGGGTCGCAGAATTTTTTTCGTAGGCAGCAAATTCCCAGGCTGCCTCTTCACGGTTTTTCAGGTAAGCCTTGCTGGAATACACACCATACTGGATGGCTGCCAGCGGCTTGATCACCAGGCCTGCGGTTTGCGGCCGTACCATGCGCAAGGCAATGTCTGCTTCGCGCTTGCCCAGGCTGACATGGTGGCTTTCGGCAAATAATTCCAGTTCTATGTCTGGCAGTGCCTGGCTCAGAAATTTCAACTGAGGTGCCAGCAGAAAGGCGCTCAAGGCAGGTGGTGCAGAAATGCGCACCAGCCCTTCCAGCTTCCCCATATTCAGGGCTTTTCGCTCAAAAGAAAACCAGCGCTCCTCGACTTCCCTGGCCTGGCTCAATAGCTCATGCCCTTCTGCCGTCAATTGCCAGCCGCGTACCAGCCTGTCAAACAGGCGTAGTTGCAATGCCTTTTCCAGAGCATCAATACGACGGGCAACCGTAGTGTGCTCTACCTGCAGGCGGCGCGCTGCCCCGGTCAGTGTCGTGCTGTCGACCAGTGCCAGAAAATAACGTAAATCATCCCAATTCATCATGGTGCAATTATGCACAGTCCAGGCGAATTTTTCAGTAATTTTCTTTCTGCATGAGTTTGGCTAAGCTGCGTATCAAGACCCATCCCCAGGGCACATCGCAGCAACATACAAACAGAAAGAACAAATGCAAGCCATACAATTATTTTCGCAAGGTCGGCCAGATGTACTGGAAGGCCGCGACATTCCCATGCCTGTTCCTAAAGAAGGTGAAGTGCTGGTCAGAGTGGATTATGCAGGCATCAACTATGCCGATGTGTACCAGCGCAATGGTCAGAACCCTGCCTCCCTGCCCTGCATACCCGGCGCAGAAGGGGCAGGCATGGTAGTTGAAGGCAATGCAGAACTAACGGCAGGCAGCGCCGTTGCCTGGTTGTCGCACGCAGGTTCCTACGCTGAATACATCGCCATCCCCGCCTGGAAACTCATCGTTTTGCCAGCTAAATTAAGTACACAAGAAGCGGCGGCGGCCATGCTGCAAGCTGTCACCACTCAATATCTATGCGAAACCAGTTATCGCGTGCAGGCAGGTGATACGGCACTAGTGCATGCTGGTGCCGGAGGTGTGGGTCTGTTGCTGACGCAGACTTTGAAACACAAAGGGGCAAACGTCATCAGCACAGTGTCCAGCGCCGAAAAAGCGGTGCTGGCAAAGGCCGCCGGGGCCGATCATGTAATTCTCTACAATCAGACTAATTTTACGCATGCAGTCAAAGATCTGACGCAACAAAAAGGCGTCCATGTCGTCTATGACTCAGTCGGCTTGAGCACTTATCTTGGCAGCATGGCTGCATTGCGGCCTTTGGGTAGTCTGGTCCTGTTTGGTCAATCCAGTGGGAATGTACCGCCCATAGACCCCATGCATCTATGTCGTCAGGGTTCGCTATTTTTGACTCGCCCTACACTAGCCCACCATGTTGCTGATGCCGACAGCCTCCAATATCGCAGCCAGCGCGCCCTGCACTGGTTAGCCGAAGGTATCTTGCACTTGCGCATACATGCAATTTACCCACTGGAACACGCCGCACAAGCACACGCAGCACTGGAATCACGGCAAACCACGGGCAAGTTATTGCTGGCGATCAGCGCTTCCGCAAGAAACTCTATCAGGAACAATCATCATGCATAAAATTACCCAGTACTTTCTGGGCATGAGTATGCTCAGCCTCGCCAGCCTCAGCTTGCCAGCACTGGCTTTCATGGATCAGGAAATAGACAGGAATGATGCCATCCAAAAACAATTGACGGGTACCTGGACCCTGATTGCAGCGCCCGAAATCCATGCCGATGGCAGCCGTGTAGAAACCTTTGGAGAGCATCCACAAGGCTTGCTCATCATCGACGACAGCGGACGTTATTCACTGCAAATCTATAAATCCGGACGCAACAAGTTTGCAGCAGGCGACAAGCGCAAAGGCACGGAGGCTGAGTTTCGAGCCGCAGTGCTGGACACCAGTTCTCACTATGGACGCTGTTTTATCGATGCTGAACGTAATGTGCTGGTATTCAGGATAGAGCATGCCTCCTTCCCGAACTGGGATGGCAGCGAACAAGCCAGGCAATTTGAATTGAAAGCGAATGAATTGACTTACCGCGTGCCAGCCAGCGCCAGCGGCAATGGCACGACCGCAATATCATCATGGAAGAAAATACGCTGAGTGATGGCTGACAGGACGGGCGGATCAAAGAAGATGATTTGCTCTCAGCGTCGCCCGCACTGCCTCAAAGCCATCGGTATGAAAAGCCTTGATACCCATACTGGCCGCAGCCAGCACATTCGCCTGACTATCATCAAAATACCAAACCACATCAGGGGTGGCCTGGCATTGTGCCAGTGCCATCGCAAATGCAGCTGGATCTGGCTTAATCGCACCGAGCAAATGGGAGGACAGTGCCAGGTCAAAATCCTGGTCCAGCCTGCCGAATTTTGCCCAATGCAGTACATTGGAATTACTCAGGCAAACCAGTCGATAAGACTGCCGCAAGGTCTGTAACATGGCCAGTGCGCCAGGATAGTAACCGGTTGGCCAGGACAAGAATTCTGCAATGAAGGCTTGCTCCGTCAAGGGCAAAGACCATTCCAGCAGAAATGCCTGAGCAAATTCTTGCGGCTGGCATTGCCCCAATTCAAACCGGCGCACTGCATCCGACTTCAGCCATTTCTGCTTTAATTCAGCCACCGACATGGCATACGATAGCAATGCCTGCAAGCGGCTGAAAGTGTCATTTTCTATCAGCACCCCGCCCAGATCAAACATCAACACTTGCGGCTGCTTCATCATACCCACTCCCTGGAATTGCTGGCCTGGCCTGCTTACATCAGAATTGCGAGCATCCTATTTTACTGCGGTAGCGGCAGGAGCCGAGATCAAACGCTGCTCCAGCAGCTTCAGCCTTGTACGTATGTGCTCGCCCACCGCAATTTGCGGATTGGAATAGCCATCCGACTTGCCTGCTTCTTCTTCACGCTGCTTGATGATGGGCCTGGCCGCTGCATGTGCCACTTCAAAAGACAGGGTCTTGTCACGCAATTGCTCATCATACATGGCACGCCCAAAGAAAGTCAGATCAGATTTGCTGCCGCAGCCGTAGGAAGTATGATCTGCGTCCGAGGCTGTCATGACCAAGGAATTTTCATCCGACAAAGGGGCCACCCAGTTACCGGCATAGCAGGCAGAAATCGAAATAACCCGGTATTTGATACCAGCTTCATCCAGCCAGCGCTTCAAGTCTTCTGGTGTGACGGATTTAACGCTGAGTGGCCACATCCCGGCTGACAATTCACCATCGCTGGCACCATGCGAAGACATGTGCAGGAACAGGATATCTTCATTGACATCCATGCGCTTAGCGATATGCTGGATGGCTCTTTGCAAATTCAATGGCGTAGCCCAGGGCAAGCTATCCATGGTGCCAGGATTATTGGCCAGTTGCAGACTACGCCCCTCTGCATCAAAGCGTTTTGCCATCACTTGCGTGACCATGCTGGTTTCATTCAAAAAGACATTCTCTTCGCCGTAGGGGGCAAAACTCAGGCTGTATAAATCAATGATACCTGGTCTGTGAGGCTGAATATCGGCCAATTTTTTATTCAATAGTGCTGCCTGCCCTTCAAATACTTCCTGACTGATTTCCCGCTGCTTTTCAGCAGACTCGTCCTCGCCAGATTGCACATGCCTGGGATACCAAAAACTTGGCGGACGCGTGACTACTTCCATCGCTGAGCTGCCTACCATCACCACCAGTATCAAAAAAATGTATGATGTGCGGCGACCACTTGCTCGCCATAAAAAGACTGACTGGATAGCCATAGTCACGGCGAGTGGCGTCAGGTATAACACCCAGCTCATAGTCAGCCCCAGGGAGTTATGTTTCAGCCACCCCAGTTGCATAGTCAGACTCAAAGGCCAATACAAGACAATATTAAGCAATAGGCCCTGCGCCATGGACAAGACAAATAAATGACTGGCACTGGGTGCTGTACTGGATTTGCCTGCTCCGTGATTCTCGGGGGAGTGGCGCAAACAAAAACATAGCCAGGCCCAGGCAGCAAAGGGAAACCAGTCCGTACCAAAAGCGCGAAAATTAAAGTCGGCAGGACCGGGCGCTAGCAACCATTGAAAACAGATAGCACTCAGCAGGTATCCTGCAACCAGAATCAAAATGGTGAGTGGCGAAACAGGGATGCCTTCCCAGTATGGCTGCCGTAAAAAACTGACTCTTAAAGCCGCAACGAATAAGTGAGTCCATCCTGCCTTTTGACCTGAACTTTTGCTTTCCGGTGAGGTTGCAAGTAGTTGTTGCTCATGATCCCTACCGGCTTCTTCAGGCTCATTTATGGTATTTGTGATTTTGGATTCTGACATAGAAACTCAAGCTAAGTTGTACTTGGATTTGTACTTGGATTAGTTCTACTTTAAATAATATGGGCAAGATCGATGTGCAAATTAGCGCAACATAGTGCCAGATGATAGAGCAAAAGTAGTGTAAATTTATCTATTCAATAAAAGACTGGCTCTATCTCCAGCTCAACGGCAAACTTGACATGAACATCGGCCTGTACAGCCTGCGCCAATGCCCGCACTTCGGCACCCGTCGCGCTACCATGGTTCACCAGTACCAAAGCCTGTTTTTCATACACACCAGCCTGGCCCAATTTCTTGCCCTTCCAGCCACATTGATCAATCAACCAGCCCGCTGCCAGTTTGTAGTCACCATTCTCTTGTCGATAACTCACCAGGTTGGGGTAAATGACCAGTAAGGCATCACGCTGGCTGGCAGGCACGATAGGGTTTTTGAAAAAGCTGCCGGCATTGCCTATCCTGGCGGGATCTGGCAATTTTGCCTGACGTATAGCGACCACCGCATTGCTGACATCTTTTGCAGTGGGATGCTCAATGTGATGCTGATGTAAATATTGTGCGACATCGGTGTAGCCCAGTCTGGCTTGCCAGCGTTTATGCAAGGCAAAGCGGACGCTGACGATGACCATGCGGTCTTTGTGCTCATGCTTGAATACACTGTCGCGATAAGCAAATTGACATGCCGCCTTGTCTATAACGACCAATTCGCCGGTTTCAAAGTCAAAGGCTGTCAAGCTGGTAAAAACATCCTGGATTTCCAATCCATAGGCACCGATGTTCTGTATAGGTGCAGCCCCTGCCGTGCCGGGTATCAGAGACAGGTTTTCTAATCCACCCAGCCCCTGCTCCAGCGTCCACAGCACAAATTCGTGCCAGTTCTCGCCTGCACTGGCCTGCACATAGACATAGTCTTCGTCTTCGCCGAGGATTTGCCTGCCCTTGAGAGCCACCTGCAAGACCAGGGCATCGACCTGATCCGACAAGACCAGATTGCTGCCACCACCCAAAATCAGGCGCGGCATGGAACTGAGCTGGGCATCTGCCTGTATGGCTTGCAATTGTTCTATCTGTTCTACACGCAAAAACTGGCGTGCACGGGCGGCGATACCAAAGGTATTCAGGCTTTGCAGAGAATAATCTGCTGAAAATGTGAGTAAATTCGTCATAAGACCCAAATTATAGCCTTTGCTCTCTCATGACTGCCTGCATTTGCTAAAATGGCGGCTAATTCATCATTTTAAGCAAGGAAGCAAGATGCCCTCTTTCGATACCGTCTCTGAAGCCAATATGGTTGATGTCAAGAATGCCATTGATCAAACCAATAAAGTGGTCACCAACCGCTTTGACTTAAAAGGCAGCAGCGCCAAAGTCGAACAAAAAGACCGTGAATTGACGATCTATGGCGACTCTGAATTCCATCTCGACCAGGTTCGACTGGAATTGACCATGACTTTAGCGAAACGCAATGTCGACGTGCGCTTCCTGGACATGGGCAAGATAGAAAAAATCGGTGGCGACAAAGTCAAGCAAGGCATCAAGGTTAAAAACGGCATAGAAACCGAAGATGCAAAAAAAATCGTCAAAGCCATCAAGGATAGCAAGCTAAAAGTACAAGGCAGCATACAAGGCGACGCAGTACGTGTGACTGGCACCAAGCGTGATGACCTGCAGGCGGCCATGGCCATGCTGCGCAAGGAAATCAAAGACTTGCCTTTGGAATTCAATAACTTCCGCGATTAAACCTGGAATTAAGCCAAAAATTAAGCCAAGAATGTCCTTCCCTGTGAAAAATCTGAAACTACTGAGCACCCTGAGCCTGCTGGCTTGTTCGATGCTGGCCCACGCTACCGATATAGGAGTAGTTGGTTTATTCCCGGGTAAGGCTATTCTGGTCGTCGATGGCGCACCACCCAAAACTTATAGTGTAGGCAGCAATATAGGCAGCGATGCCAAGCTTATTGATGCAGATAGAGAATCAGCCACGGTCATGGTCAATGGCAAACGCAAGGTCATCACCCTGGGCCAAACCGTACACAGGTCGGCAGCCAGCAGTAATAGTAGCGTGGTATTGAAAGCCGGAGACCGTGGCCACTTCATGGCCCAGGCAACAATTAATGGCGGCAGCGTGAATATGCTGGTCGATACGGGCGCCAGCCTGATCGCCCTGCCCGCTGCCGATGCCATCAGACTAGGCATCAATTATAAAAAGGGTCAGCCAAGCTCCAGCCGCACTGCTGGCGGTATTGTACCCACCTATATCATCAAGCTGGATTCCGTCAGGATTGGTGACGTGGAACTCAATCAGGTCGATGCCTCAGTCATAGAAGAAGGCCTGGATGTACCTTTGCTGGGCATGTCTTTCTTAAACCGCATGGAAATGCGGCGCGAGGGAGATCAGATGACTTTGACTAAGCGGTATTGATCTCTGGCTATTTGATCCACAAATTGTGATTCAGCATACACAAATCAAACTCATCTGCCAATATTCTGGCTTGCAAACTAGTGCAAGCCAGAAAGTATTGGAAATACTTTGGCCGTATTAATACGACTAATACGACTGCTTCAAACGCCTTTGCCTGACAGCCTCAGCCAGGCCTTCCAGTACCTTGATACTGGCTTCCCAATCTATGCAACCGTCTGTCACTGATTGACCATAGACCAGTTCCTTGCCTGGCACCAGGTCCTGGCGACCAGCAACCAGGTGGGATTCAATCATGACGCCGACGATGCGGGTATCACCATCGGCAATTTGCTTGCCTATGTCAGCGCATACGGGGATCTGGTTAGCTGGATTTTTTGAACTATTCGCATGTGAAGCATCTATCATCAGACGCGAAGCCAGGCCACTATTGGCGATATCCTTGCAAGCGGCATCGACACTGACCGCATCATAATTAGGTGTCTTGCCACCGCGCAGGATGATATGGCAGTCTTCGTTACCATTAGTGGAGACGATGGCAGAATGGCCGCCCTTGGTCACTGATAAAAAATGGTGAGGCTGTGAGGAAGCTTTGATCGCATCAACAGCGATTTTGACATTGCCATCAGTGCCATTCTTAAAACCTACCGGGCATGACAGGCCAGATGCCAGTTCCCTGTGGACTTGTGATTCTGTGGTGCGGGCACCGATTGCACCCCAGCTAATGAGGTCGGCTATGTATTGCGGGCTGATGACGTCCAGATATTCCGTGCCAGCTGGCAAGCCGAGTTCATTGATGTTGAGCAGCAGTTCACGGGCAATGCGCAAGCCGTCATTGATGCGGAAGCTATTGTCGAGATAAGGATCATTGATCAGTCCTTTCCAGCCTACTGTGGTACGTGGTTTTTCAAAATACACGCGCATGATGATTTCCAGTTCACCGGCAAAGCGCGGGCGCTCTTCTGCCAGGCGATGTGCATATTCCATCGCGGCCTTGGTGTCATGGATGGAGCATGGGCCGATGACGACCATGAGCCTGTCATCCTGACCATGCAGGATACGGTGCAGGGCCGTGCGGGCATTGGCTGCGGTTTCCGAGGCTTTTTCAGAACAGGCAAACTCACGTATCAAATGTGAGGGTGGAACCAGTTCCTTCATTTCGCGTATGCGTAAATCATCGGTGCGTTGCATGTCTTCTCCTGGTAAATACTAAAAATATAAATCTATTCGTGTGCCAAACAACAAGACCTGAAGATTTACCACAAAGACACGGAGACACAGAGGGGGCTCAGAGTAAATTCCATCAATTCTAGAATTTCATGTATTGCCCGCTTCGTTTTTCTCTTGCTCTTCTCTGTGTCTCTGTGCCTCTGTGTTGAGTGGTCTTGTTTAAAAACCGTATTTATTTATCAAAATCTAAATAAAAAAAACCGCCTGATCGGGCGGTTTTTTAGAATTTTGGTTTAGCTCTTTTTCTTCGAGTGCTTACCGTCTTTCCACCGCCCTTGGCTTGGAATAGCTAAAATAAAAGAAGAAAAAGAAAGCAATTTGTTTCATATCAATATTTGCAATAGTCGCGTATATACTCAGCTTATTCAGCTCAATTATTGTTTTTGCATGGTTTCACTCGTCAAAACGAGTGCTTCAAAACTATAGTGCCTCAGAATTCAGCAATTTGCAAGAATGTTCCCGAAATAAGCTTATGCATGTTTTGGTGCAGCTACTTATTCTTCCTCATTTTTTCCACAATGGTGGCGGTTCTGGCGGGATATCGCCCTGATTGGGATAAGCACCGGGGACTGGGGCTTTTCTTTGCACAGCAAGCACTTGTGGGGTATTGCGGTTCATCCAGTTGCGTAATTCATTGAGGTTGGCAACGATATCGGCACGATTAGGTGCGAGGCGGTTTGCTCTTTCCAGCAAGTTTAGGGCTTTTTCATTGTCGCCTTGCGCTGCCAGGGCCACCGCCTGATTATTCAGTGCAGAAGCGTCAAAGGGATTGATTTTGGCAGCCTCGGCAAATTTTTTACTGGCTGCGCTATTATTTCCTTCCGCCAGGAAGTTACGCCCTTCTACATTCGGGTCTTGTGCATACACACTGGTGCTTGCACTCAGCATCAGCAGACTGGCGCTGACAAAATGATTTATGGATCTCATGACTTTCATTACGCTTTCTCTATTCTTTCTCTATGAATAGCTTAGTAGCTCAACTAGCTTAATACCCCTGATAGTAAGCCTTGGGAGCAACAGGCGGGAAACCGACCGGGCTCTTGCGTGGCTCAAAGCTATATCTCAAATACACTGCCGCCGAGGTGTCGTTGAAATCCCCTGAGTTGTCTGCACTGAGTTTGCCTCCCAGGAATAAATGCGGAGTCAGCTGGTATTCGGCTGCTCCGCCTATCTTGAAGGCAAAGGCCGTCCTGGTCTGGCCAGGGTAGCTGGTCTGGATGTTGACAGTAGGATTGGCTGCCGCAAATTGTTCGAGATCAGCCTGGTCTGCCGGTGAGTTGGGGTAGTAAGCAGCAGCCAGTTCTCTGAAGTGCTGGACGCCGAGTGAGGTCGCCAGCTGGTAGGAGAATTTGCCTTTGCGTCCTGCGATCTCCAGCGGTATGCCTACTGCAACATAGGATTTGGGGCTGAAGTAGCCGCCATGTCCGTAGGTGAAGTAGCGCAGGTTTTTGTTGTAGAAGAAGGAGGTCAGACCCAGTCCTGTGGTGAAGCTGAAGTCGTTGCTTTTGTAAGCGCGCCAGTAGGCACCCAGGCCAAATTCTGCTTCGGTGTTTTTGACGACGTTTTTACCTGTCAGACTGTAGTAGCCAAGGCTGGCGTAGACGCCGCCATCTTCTCCATCGTAGGAGGTGTCTATCTTGACGCCAGTACGGGTGACGCCACCCCAGGTGAGTCCATACAGGCTGTCTTTGGCACCAGCGTAGGAGAGGTAGCTGTCGGTGACGGAGCGGCGGGCGAGTTCTATGCCGAGGTTGGCACCATCGTCGCTGCCACTCCAGCGCAGGCCGCCGACGACGTTCTGGATGGGGAAGCCTATGGGGCTTGATCCTATGTCGGCGCGGACTCCGGCAATTTCGTAGCTGAGGCTGAGGGCAACGCCTTTGGCTTCTTCATCAAGACTGGCTGTTGTGGGCAGGCCTTGCTGGCGGGCGATGGTGGTGAACGGGACTTTGGCATATCTGGCGCGTTCTACTACGATCGCATTGCGGCCAAACTGGCCTGCAATATTGCTGTCGTTGAGGTTGAGGGTGCCTGCATCCGCTACGACGGGGATGATCTTGAGCCCGAACTGGCCCAGGCCTAAGGTGCTGAGGCGGGCTTCTATCGGGGTTTCAAGATCGCTCAGGGCCGACAGGCCTTTTTCTCCACTACGTACACGGCCTGCTACTGCGACCGTGATGTCGCTGTGATTGAGTTCATTGATGGCGTCTATTTCTTTGAGCAAGGCCGATTCTTCTGCACTGACATTGGCTGGCTTGCTGGCTTTGCTTCTGAGGGGAGCGGTATTACTGGTATTGGCCGCTACTGTGCCAACATAGTTTGCACTGCTGCCGCCAGACGCATATTGCTGAGGCACTGCCACTGGTGTCGCCGTATAGCTGGTCTTCGGTGGAATATAAGGTGTTGGGACTGCAGGTGCATTTCCCCCATAGCCACTACTTCCTGCACCATCATTATTTCTTGGTACTGCAGCCGGTGTTTGCAATGGATTAGCTTGCAATGGATTAGCTTGTAACACCGGAACTTGCGTCAGCGGACTACGCGTCAAATTGGCTGGTGGAATTTGATATACCGTGACAGCTCCGCTGGCGCTGCCAGTATTACCACTGGTGCCGCCCTGCACTGTCGCTGGCACAGCAGTTGGCGCATAAGCTTGCGGCGGTACAGCTGCAGGCGACCTGGCATTTTGGACAATTGCAGGCAATTGTGGAATCGCAGGTACAGGCGCCGGTGTAACTATCGCTGTCGTCGTCGCCTGGTTGCCAGCACGAGCTTGTGCACCAGCCAGGGCTGCAGCCGATAATTGCGGTATCACATATTGCGGTGCTGGCTGAATATATTGCGCCTGCGGCGCAGGTACATACTGACGCTGGACATACTGTGGTTGCGCGTATTGTGGTTGCGCATATTGCGCTTGTGGATATTGCCCCTGGAATTGTGCCTGAGCCGGTGGCGCATATTGCGGCACTGCCTGCTGCATGGGCACGCCTACCGGTGCAAATATGGCACTCTTGGAATTAGGTATTTGAGCTTGCTGAGCTTGTTGCATAGGAGCGTAATTGGCGGCGGCTGCGGTTTGCGGCCTGCCATTACGATCGGCAAACGGGTTCACGCTGAAATCATTGGCATTGGCTGGCTGGGCCTGTGCCACCAGACGTATGCCATTCGCCCCCATGCCATTATTTGGCCTTTGTGCCTGCTCCATGGCCAGTGCCTGACGGAAGTATTCGAGCGCCCGGCCATTATTGCCCTGGGCACGTGCAAGATTTCCGGCCAGGGAAATAAAGCGTGGATTATCTGGCTGCAATTGCATCAGCGTAGCCAGGTATTGTTCTGCCGAGTTAAAGTCTTTGACCTGTATTGCTGCATAAACCAGGGCTTGCAATACCTCGGGATTTTCTGGTTCGGCTTGTAATACGCGTTGATATAAATCCTTGGCCGTCTCGGTATCACCTGCCGAGGTATAAATACGCGCCAGCGACAATAGCAAGAGATTGTCGTCAGGATCTGCCATCAGCATGGGCTGGATAAAATTGAAGGCACTGGCATAATCACCGGCCTCACGTGCGCGTTCTGAATAACGCATGGAGACAATACGCTGCAAATCCTTATAGTCAGCCACCTCTGCCACCGTCAGGTTGGGCATCTCTGTGACTTTGCGCATGACAGCCAGCAATTCAGCTTCCTGGTTTGCTCGCAGCAAGGCCATGCCATATTGCAGCAGCAAACCAGCCTGAGGCTTGGGTGTGCTATCCACAGCACGCTTGACCAGCGCCAAACCATGGGCAGGATCACCCACTTTCATGTGGAAAGCTGCGATGATGCCAACAAACTCTGCATCATTGCCCGCAGCGTTTTCTATCAGACCCAACAGCTCGCGGGCTCGCAAAGTATCACCGCGATTGGCAAAGACATTCAGGCGATCGACCTGCACCCTGGTCCACAGGCGTTTTTGCAGCTCAAACATTTCTGGTTTTCTGGCACCGGCGGGCAAGCGTTCCAGTGTCATCAAACCTTCCCACCACAATTGCTGCATGGCGCTTAGCAAGGCGCTGGCATACAGGGCTTCAGCCTGGGGGTTTTCTACGTTGGCGATCGCATCCATCAAGGCGCGCGCAGCACCGGGGGCATTCTGGCCAAGGTAAATTTTTGCCAGGGCCATACGCAACCAGGGGTTGTCAGGGGTGATGAGTACTGCATCTTCAAGGCTGGCCTGGGCTGTGGCAATATCCCCTGCGGCTTCGGCCAACTTGGCCTTATCCCATAATTGTGTGGCTTTCAATTCAGACAGCACTTGCATCTGGCGCGGCGACATGAAGGCGCTCAGTTCCTCCAGATCCTTGATACGTTTTTGCAAAGCCAGCAAACCTATCAGGCTATCGAGCGCACCCAGATTTTTTGCATCATTCTTTAAGACCAGGCGGAAATTTGCCTCGGCTCCGGCCGGATCATTTTCTGCCATCAGGGCATCGCCCAACTGCAGTATGCCTACACTTTCTTTGGGGTCCATTTCGACAGCCTTGCGCAACAAAGCTATACCTTTGGCACTATCACTGTTTTCAAATGCCGTGCGTGCGTCAGCTATCGTGCCCCAGTAATTGGCTCGATCAAAAGCGGGCTTCCATTGATCTTTGCGATTCGCTGGCGATAAATCCACTGCTTTTTGCAATAGAGCCCGTGAATCGATAAATTCATCCTGGCGCATTTTCACCAGGCCCATGCCGCCATAACCAGCAGAATCCCTGGGGTGGGATTTGATCAAGGCCTGGAATGCAGCTTCTGCTGTCTTGAGATCATTTTCATCAAGGGCCTTGAAGGCGGCCATGCGGGTTTTGTCCAGACTATCACCAGCAGTTTTTGCATGTGCCTCTGCCTTGGTTTCGGCCTTGCTGGTGGCTTTAGATTCGGCTTTAGATTCGGCTTTAGATTCAGTCTTACTTTCAGCCTTTGCTACGATTTCTGCCTTGGGTGCAGCTTCAATTTTTTGCCTGGTTTCTGCCACTGCCTTAACGGCAGTACTCTGTTTTGCTGCCGCCATTACTTTGGCGGGGTTGTTTTTTTCTTCAGGCACTGCGGGTGCGGCTGGATGACTTAAGCTGGCCAGACGTTCGCTGATGACCTGGTCTTCAGGAAATTTATCCAGGTAGCGGCGAAAGTGCCTGGCATTTTCATTTTTCACGCCCATCCAGCTCAGTGCTTGCCGCCAGGAGTCGCCAGCTTGCTTGCCGACATCCGCCTTGGCCGTCAATTGTTCCAGTGCAGCCATGCCTTCTATGCGCGTAGGTTCGCGATAAGTCAGCACCTGGGCATAGGCCAGGGCATAACGGCTATTGCCTGGATTTTCCTTGAGCAATTTTTCCATTCCGCGTTTGGCGTCAGGATAGCCAGCCTTGGTACCGGCAAGTACCTGGAAATATTCAAATGCAGCATCACCCTTGAGTTTGGCGGGATCGCCCATTTGCTTATACGCTTCTACCGCACTGTCAGCATCACCCTGCTTGGCCAGTTTGCGAGCCTCTTCGAGTTGCCCGCCACCTACGCCGTTGTTGCCATGAAGCACGGCATTTTCAGCGGTACGCAATTGCGTGATTGTGGCTTGCGAGCCCCTCAGCTTGGAGTAATAGGCTTTGGCTTGCGTCGTGTTACCAGCCTTGGCTTCAAATAATATCAAGGCCAGCAAGGCGTCGACATTCGAGGGTTCGATTTTTAAGATCTTGCGCCAGGCATCTGCGGCATTTTCATCCTTGCCGCGCTGTGCCCAGAACTGCGCCTGCTCTTTCAATTGCTGCGTCAAAGGGGAGTTTGCGAGTGCCGCCCCGCTTTCCAGATATGCCGTCAAAAGCGCTAATACCAGCGCCTTCTTCTTAAAAGTCATTCATGTCCCCTTTTAACTACTTATTGCCTCATGAGTATATTGTCTATCAATGTCTTCAATGTCTTATATACAAACACTCACGTCACCTGCATTTTGAAGTAAGCCAGCCCAAATAGGAAGTATATGTGTGGTGCGAATTGTAAATCTATTGTAAATCCGATAAAAAAGCCGCCATATCCTCGCAGATATGGCGGCTTTTTTATCTTTTCCAGACTGGCTATATCAGAAGCTCAATTAGCTCAATACCCCTGATAGTAAGCCTTGGGAGCAACAGGCGGGAAACCGACCGGGCTCTTGCGTGGCTCAAAGCTATATCTCAAATACACTGCCGCCGAGGTGTCGTTGAAATCCCCTGAGTTGTCTGCACTGAGTTTGCCTCCCAGGAATAAATGCGGAGTCAGCTGGTATTCGGCTGCTCCGCCTATCTTGAAGGCAAAGGCCGTCCTGGTCTGGCCAGGGTAGCTGGTCTGGATGTTGACAGTAGGATTGGCTGCCGCAAATTGTTCGAGATCAGCCTGGTCTGCCGGTGAGTTGGGGTAGTAAGCAGCAGCCAGTTCTCTGAAGTGCTGGACGCCGAGTGAGGTCGCCAGCTGGTAGGAGAATTTGCCTTTGCGTCCTGCGATCTCCAGCGGTATGCCTACTGCAACATAGGATTTGGGGCTGAAGTAGCCGCCATGTCCGTAGGTGAAGTAGCGCAGGTTTTTGTTGTAGAAGAAGGAGGTCAGACCCAGTCCTGTGGTGAAGCTGAAGTCGTTGCTTTTGTAAGCGCGCCAGTAGGCACCCAGGCCAAATTCTGCTTCGGTGTTTTTGACGACGTTTTTACCTGTCAGACTGTAGTAGCCAAGGCTGGCGTAGACGCCGCCATCTTCTCCATCGTAGGAGGTGTCTATCTTGACGCCAGTACGGGTGACGCCACCCCAGGTGAGTCCATACAGGCTGTCTTTGGCACCAGCGTAGGAGAGGTAGCTGTCGGTGACGGAGCGGCGGGCGAGTTCTATGCCGAGGTTGGCACCATCGTCGCTGCCACTCCAGCGCAGGCCGCCGACGACGTTCTGGATGGGGAAGCCTATGGGGCTTGATCCTATGTCGGCGCGGACTCCGGCAATTTCGTAGCTGAGGCTGAGGGCAACGCCTTTGGCTTCTTCATCAAGACTGGCTGTTGTGGGCAGGCCTTGCTGGCGGGCGATGGTGGTGAACGGGACTTTGGCGTATCTGGCGCGTTCTACTACGATCGCATTGCGGCCAAACTGGCCTGCAATATTGCTGTCGTTGAGGTTGAGGGTGCCTGCATCCGCTACGACGGGGATGATCTTGAGCCCGAACTGGCCCAGGCCTAAGGTGCTGAGGCGGGCTTCTATCGGGGTTTCAAGATCGCTCAGGGCCGACAGGCCTTTTTCTCCACTACGTACACGGCCTGCTACTGCGACCGTGATGTCGCTGTGATTGAGTTCATTGATGGCGTCTATTTCTTTGAGCAAGGCCGATTCTTCTGCACTGACGTTCGCTGGCTTGCTGGCTTTGCTTCTGCCTGGTGTGGTCGCTGCATATTGCTGCGGTACTGGCACTGGGCTTGCCGTGTAGCTGGCCCTGGGTGGAACATAGGGTGTCGCTGGCGTATATTGCGCCAGCACGGTTTGTGCCGGATAAGGGCTTTGCATGGTCGCGCCATTGCTATAAGTATCTGGACTATAGCGATTTGGTTCAGGTGAGACACCTCCAGCTTTCGGCAATGGCGGCTGTAAAATATTCACAGGTGCCGTTGCAGGCGGCGGACTCGAACTTGCCGGCACACTGGCCGGCACTGCCTGAGATTTGGGTGCGGGAGGCAGAGTCGGCAATGTCGGTATAGCCTTGGCGGCTGCATTAGGGGTAACACTATTGAGTGGTGCCGCTGCTGGTGCTGCCTGCGATGTTAAAGGCTTGCCCACAGGTGCAAAAATACCACCGGTATAGCTACTGGCCGGGACCTCTTTCAAAGTTGGCGCATTGCGAGAAGCCGGCGCTGCATTTGGCCCTACCATTTGCAATTGTGGCTGTCCTGCTGTTGTAGCAGGCTTGCGATCGGCAAAGGGATTGAGCTTGAAATCACTGACTGCGCTGGCAGGAGCTGCATCCACCAGGCGCAAGCCATTCGGGCCTGTTCCGGTAAGGGTTTTTTGTGCCCTTTCCATTGCCAGTGCTTCTTTGAAATAACTGAGAGCGCGGCTATTATTCCCTTGCGCCCGTGCGACATTCCCTGCCAGCGACAGATAACGTGGGTTGTAAGGTTCTTGTCGCAGCAAGACGCTCAGATAGCGTTCAGCATTGCCAAAATCCCGGGCTTGTATGGCGGCGTAGACCAGGCCTTGCAAGACTTCGGTATTGTCTGGATCACTTTGCAAGACTCTGACATACAATTCCCTCGCCGCCTCACTGTCACCAGCAGCGTTGTAAATTCTGGCCAGTGTCAGCAACAACATATTGTCATCGGGATCAGCGATCAGCATGGGCTGGATATAGGCATAGGCATTGGCGTAATCGCCCGCTTCGCGCGCGCGCTCGGCATAGCGCATGGCCAGCACTCTTTGCAATTGCATGAAAGCAGTGATCTCGCCCTCTTGCAAGTTCGGCATGGCAGCAACCCTGCGCATGACAGCTTCCAGTTCTGCTTCCTGATTGCTTTGCATCAAAGTACCGGCGAACTGCAACAATAATCCAGCTGATGGCTTGGGCGTATTTTGCACAGCCTGGCGCAACATCGCAAAGCCACGCTCCTTGTCACCAAACTGTATATACAGATTGGCCATGGTGCCGGTAAATTCCAGGTCATTGCCAGCCACCTGTTCTATGGATGTCAGAACCTCTCTTGCCGCCGCTGTATTGCCACGCTTGCCCAGCAAGGTGATGCGGTCTATTTGCACGCGTATCCACAGGCGTTTTTGCAAATCCACCATTTCTTTCTTGCGTGAAGGGACTGGTACTCTTTCCAGTGTCGTCAAGGCTTCCCACCAGAATTGCTGCATTTCACTGAGCAAGGCGCTGACGTAAAGAGCCTCTGGGTCTGGTGCTTCTACATTGGTCATGGCGTCGATGAGCGCCCTGGCCTGGCCAGGCATATCGCGCTTCAGGTAGATTCTTGCCAGTGCCATGCGCAACCAGGCATTGTCAGGCTTGATCATGATGGCATCTTCCAGCATCTTTTGGGCTGTATTGATGTCGCCTGCGGCTTCAGCAGCCTTGGCCTTATTCCATAAATCTTCTGACTTCAAATTCGCCACTATTGCCAGATGACGTGGCAACATGATATTGCCCAGGGCTTCCAGATCGCCGATACGTTTTTGCAAGACCAGCACGCCGATAACACCATCAAGTGCACGAATATTGCCATTGTCTGCATTCAACACCCGGCGATAATTTTCTTCTGCCCCTGCCAGGTCATTTTCAGCCTGCAAGGCATCAGCCAGTTGCAAGATACCTGCAGGTTCCTTGCTATTGAGCGCAATCGCCTTGCGTAAAAAGCCTATGCCCTTGACACTGTCGCCATCTTCAAAAGCAGTCCTGGCTTCAGCGACGATGGCCCAGTAACTGGCATCTTCATAGGCTTGCCGCCATTGGTCTTTGGATTGCCCTGGTGAGTAGTCGACTGCTTTTTGCAAGAAACCCCTGGCTTCTATGAATTCTTCCTGACGCATTTTGACCAGGCCCATGCCACCATAGCCGGTAGGGTTCTTGGGATGGGATTTGATCAATGCCTGGAATTCATTGGCGGCAGTGTCTACGTCATTCGCATCCAGGGCCTTGAAGCCAGCAATACGGCTGGTCTCTATGGGGTTTTCTGCCACTGGTCTAGGCTTGGCTACCGCTTTTTCGGCTTTCTCTGGCTTATCAGCCTTTTCGATTTTTTCGGCTTTTTCGATTTTTTTGTGTTCTTTGGCAGGCTTGCCCTCGGCTGCCTTGCTGTCTTCAGCAGGCGTTGCGGTTGGCGCGACCGTAGCCACGACTGCAGGTGCGGCAACGTTGGCAGGTCTGCTCATGCTGGCGAGCCTGTCCTGTATCAGTTTGTCATCCGGGTGTTTATCCAGATAATGACTGAAGTATTTGGTATTTTCAGGTTTCAGGCCCATCCAGCTCAGCGCCTGTCGCCAGGATTCTGTCGCCTGTTTGCCGACTTCTGGTTTGTTGCCCAGATTTTCCAGCAAGTTCATGCCTTCTACCCTGCTGGATTCACGATAGGTCAGCACTTGCGCATAAGCCAGTGCGTATTTGGCATTTGCAGGATTTTCCTTGCTGAGTTTTTCCAGACCTTGCCTGGCTTCGGCATGGCCATTCTTGGTACCCGCCAACACCTGAAAATACTCATAGGCGGCATCGCCTTTCAGCTTGGAAGGATCGCCTATCTGTTTATAGGCATCAACTGCAGCATCGGTATCCCCCTGCTTGGCAAGTTTGCGCGCATTCTCCAGTTGCCCTACCCCACCTGTGCTGCCCTGGCGCAAGGCTTGTTCTACACTGCGTATTTGTGCCGATGTCGCTTGAGTACCGCGCAGGCGTGCGAAATAGGTTTTGGCTTGTTCAGGGTTGCCTGCCTTGGCTTCGAGTATGGACAGCGCCATCAGGGCATCAACATTATTGACATCGACCTTCAACAGCTTGCGCCAGATATCGGCCGCATTATCGTCGCGACCACGCTGCTGCCAGAACTGTGCCTGTTCTTTTAATTGCTGCGTCAAAGCCGTTTCTGCGGACGCAGTTCCGCACTCAAAAAAAACCGTCAAAAGCGCTAAGAGCATCGCTTTTTTCTTCAAGACCATTTACATCCCCTAATGATCGCTTTTTTCTGTGAGCATATTTTTTATCGCCAGCTCAGAAAATCAGCACTGTGTCAGGTTTGACATTACCAGAGCAAAACGGGCAGCGCTATCTGTTTATTTCTTATTCAGATAGTACGCTGCCCTCCTGGTCTGTTTTAATGAATTATTTCTTTTTGTCTTCCAGGGCCAGACGGGATGCTGCTTTCTTACGCAAGAAGCGGAACAACATGGTCGCAGCGATCAGCGAGGCCAGCATCAGGAAAATAATCATGATGAAAGGCTGCGTAGACAAATGCCATTTGATCCATATCCACCATGGCAGGCTGCCAGAGTAATAGGTATCACCAATTTGCGCATTGGCGATACGGTCACCTTTGATCAATACCAGGTCGCCCTGGAATTTGCTGCGCAAATCAGCCTTGTTCAAACCCATGGTCAGGTCTGACAAACTGGCAGTATCACCCGAGGTCATGACGATCACGCTACGCCCGCTGGACAAGGGCGACTCAAATTGCATCATGGCACCAAAGGCATTACCCGTCTTGGCCAGCATTTCACCGGCATGGCGCTCCATGGTATCGAGATCACGGCCTGCCCAACGCGTCACCAGGCGCAAGAAACCGGTTGGTAATTGCAGGCGATTACCGTTTTCATCCATGCTCATAGGCATGTATTTCGACCATTGCTTAAGCAGGGGCAAATTGGCGCTGGCACCGAGCAGCAGGAAATCCTTGTCGCTGAATTTTTCTACATCAGCACTTCGGATCAGACTGGTGTTCAGGACAGGATAACCTGTGGACTCACCCATGCGACCCATGACATTGAGAAACAATTCCATCTCCTGGGCATTCGGACGGTCTGGCATGACGATGGCAGTCTGTGCCAGATCAGCCATGCGGGTGAATGGGAAACCGGCATTGGCCATGTAAGCCAGATTAGGCATGGCTGCATAGTGCGGCATATTCGAAAAATCGATCGTCGAATCCGGATCGATGGCAGAGCGCACATTGTCCAGGTAGACATCCTTACAGGCACCTTGTTTAGGGTAATCGTAAAAGAAATGGAATTGCAGCTGGTTTTCTGCACCGATACGGAAAGTCGGCACCTGGATTTCATCCTGCGCATAGCGCTGGCCATCCTTGAAGAACAGCATGACTGATTCCTTGATCTTGCCTTTTTCTACCTGGCCGCCAGACAAAGGCAGGGAACGCACGAATTCATCATTGATACCTATGTTCAGCGTTGACTTGTCAACCGTAGGACGGGGGGTAAAACGATAACGCAAATCGATAGGCACGCCTTCTTTTTGCCATGTGAACAAGTCAGGTGCCACGCGCAAATTCACACGTATCAAATCTGGCGTCAAACCATTGACTCTCAATGCTGGTGCGGCAGCCAGTTCACCAAACTTGACTGGTCTGTCAGTAGGCAACCATTTCGGTGCATCGTAAGGTTTGCGTGGATCGATTTCTTTGAGGTTCTTGATCAGGGCAGACTCACCGGACATGGCCATTTGACCCATGGTCAAAGCTTGTACTGCTATCTTGAGTTCAGCTACATCGCGGCCCAAAACCAGCAGCAGCTTGGCTTTTGGGTTACTGGGGTTGGGCATGATCGCCAGGGTAGGCCCGGCAATCGCTGGCAGGGTCACGCCTGCTGGCGCTTCATTGGCGGTAGCGAACAAGACCGCATTGCCACGTGGCAGAGTATTGGCTTCTATAGGGAAACGCGCACCACGATACGATGAAAGATGACCGAACCAGGAAGCCACGACACCGGCATTACGCAACACTTCCAGTGAAGGCGTGGCAGGCAAGATGAACGGCAGCTCCAGCAATTTGTTGTCGCGCCTGTCAAAGAAAGGCGCTGGCAACATGCCCAGATCATTTGCCAGCGTCAGCGGGGAAACGGTCAATTCCAGGTTGGTGGTATGGCTGACCTTGGCCCACAGGCTGGAATGATAGGGGTCTTCACAATCCCGGGTGTAATGGCCTATGAGTTTAAAACTGAGTTGATTGAAGTCAGCAAAAAAGCGCGGATCGATGACGTCTTCACGAACGATACCCTTGGAAGTCTCTTTGGGCAGAGGCACGACACTGACGAGTTCATTGTTGACCAGGACCTGTATATGCGACAGGTCAGGCAGCAGCGCTGGGGAATAAGCAATGCCATATTTGATCTTGGCAGCGGTGATCACCTCATCACTGCGGACTGTGAAGGGAAAAGAGCGCTCGCCTTCTGTGCCACGCAACTCAACACTGGAGCCTACCCCGACCATGTCTTTCAGGCTGAGGTTATAGGTCTTTTGTCCACCGACTACTGAAGTTGGCTGCAGTTCTTCAACTGCCAGTTTTTCAGCGACCACAGGCTCTGCCGTAGCCGATGCACCAGACCGCTTGGATTTGGCCAGTACATCGTCCTGGTAGGTAATCGCACTCAAGCCGCAAAGTATGGCCAGAGCCGTGCTACTGCCTTTGCGTGATAATTTAGTCCGTATACTTGTCACGATGGTTTTCACGATGGACGCCTCATTTATTTTATTCATATGTTCTGTTCTTTCCGCTACGTATTGCTTGATGCTGGTACCAAACCTGCTGAATCCGCGCATGCTGTGGTAAGCGATTTCTTTCAGGCCATTGAGCGGATGGTCTATATCCCTGTCATTTGACCAGCTCAGCCAGACGTCGGCACGGCCTATGGTGCAATTGATCAAGTCCATTTCCTGTTGCAGATCCAGCGGCAGGAATTGCACACTGAGCAGATTGTCTTTGAAGAACACCGTCTTGGCAGGGAAAACTGATTCCCCGTTAGTGCCATACAGCGACACCATCAAATCTTCATCCCTGAGCATCTGGAAACCATCTGGCACACGGAAAGACATGCCACCCATGGAGAAATCTTCAGTCTTGCAAACGATGGAGTGCCCATTATTCAAACGCAGGGTAGCACCCAGTACGGCCCTGACCCTGTGCGTGCGCCGGACTTGCTTGGACTCCGTCGCCACCGCCAGCGTCGCCCCCAGGATGACCAGGTTATAGATGGTCCACAGCATATTGAGGATGACAGTATCCATCTCATAGGTGTTCCACCACAGCGCCCGGCCAAAGCCGACAAAGAAGCCAAGTATGTTCATGCCCAGCATGATCAGGTAGGGCTTGGAAATGGTCCAGTCAAAATGCTCTTGTTCTACCAGACCACCCTTGGCGGTCACGTTGAACTTACCCAGCTTGGGGTTGATCAGCGCCACCAGCGTAGGGCGGAAGATATACCAGGCCAGCGTTGCCTCATATACCTCAGCCCAGAAAGAATGCCGGTGCGCTCCCTGTATGCGTGAATTGGTCAGATTGGCATGCAAGAGATGGGGTAAGGAATATGCAGCAATCGACAAGGCCGACGCCTTGATAATATGCACCTCAAAAAACAGATAGGATAGCGGCGCCAGCAAGAACACCATGCGGGGCAAGCCATAAAAGAAATGCAGCATGGCATTGCTATAACAAAGCCGCTGGCCAAAACTCAAGCCCTTCCCCAGCAAGGGATTATCAGTACGGAAAATCTGTGCCATACCACGCGCCCAGCGTATGCGCTGACCTACGTGAGCAGACAAACTCTCGGTCGCCAAACCAGCTGCCTGCGGCAAGGCCAGGTAGGCAGTGTTATAACCGCGGCGTTGCATTTTCAATGCAGTATGTGCATCTTCGGTCACGGTCTCTACCGCAATGCCGCCAACTTCTTCAAGATAAGTGCGACGCAGGATGGCGCAGGAACCACAAAAGAAAGTGGCATTCCACAAATCATTACCGTCCTGTATCAGGCCGTAGAACAACTCGCCTTCATTGGGCACATTGCGGAAGGTTTGCAGATTGCGCTCAAACGGATCTGGTGACAGGAAATGATGGGGGGTCTGTACCATGGCCAGTTTGGGATCGACCAGGAACCAGCCCATGGTGTATTGCAAAAACGAGCGCGTAGGCATGTGATCGCAATCGAAGATGGCGACAAAATCCCCGGTAGTACGCTTCAGAGCAGCATTGATATTACCGGCTTTCGCATGATTATTATCGGCCCGGGTAAAACATTGCACCCCCACCGATTCAGCAAATTCGGCAAAGGCCGGACGACGTCCGTCATCCAGGATAATGATATTGAGCTTGTCCTTGGGCCAGTCTATGCCCATCGCTGCCAGCACGGTAGGCTTGACCACGGCCAGGTCTTCGTTATAGCTGGGGATGAACAAATCGATGGTAGGCCACGATGACGTGTCAGTGGGCAACATCACCGGCTTACGTTTCAAGGGCCAGGCAGTCTGTAAATACCCCAGCAACAGCACCAGCCAGGCATACACCTCCGCCATGATGAGTACCAGCGCGAAAAACAGGTCAATCAGATTGTCCGTGCCTATGGTGTAAGTAATACGCCAGTAAATGTAGCGGCTGGTGGCGCTGATGGAAAACATCACCATGACCAGCGATATCAGTGTACCCGTATAGCGACGTAAATACAGCGCGGTACTGAAAATGATGATGGAAAACAAGGTTTGCAACGGTAAGTCCAGCGGTATGCTGATGCTGGACCAATACAAAAAGACAGCGACCATCAAGGCCATAAAACGCGGCAACCTGCGCTCCCAGCCTGGCCAGTTGACCATGCTGCGCCCCAGGTCGTTGAGGCGACCGTAGAGATAGCGGGAATTGAGTATCGAACGCATTTAATCAACCAATCTGAAATTTGTTTGCAGCCAGGATGTCAGCTCCTGCATATCATGGGTGGCAGAGCAATGCTGGGAGTAATAAGATACTGGAGTCTGACAGGCCAGGGCTTCACTGACGGCTTCATCCTTGTGTATGGTAACGGGGATGAAACGCTTGCCCAGGCTGCTACGCAACATGCCAAAGACATCGCGACTGAGCTGCTTGGAGGCGTCCATCTGATTCAGCAAATAACAATAACCCAAAAAGTCTTTGCGACCGGCACAGTAGTAGTCAATCAGCGACTCTATCGATGGTATGGTTGAGTAAGAAGCAGCATCTGGTTTCAACACAACCAGAGCATAATTGGCGACACTCAGGACTTGCTGCAGATAAATACTGGGGCCAGGCGGGGTGTCAATTAATACCACGCTGTTTTCCGCCAGCTTGAGGCTGGCAAGATGCTTTGCCAGCCATTTGGGCAAGTCTTTGATGTCTTGTTCAAAAACACCACGCTGTGCTTCATCCACGCTGCCATAAGGCAAGAAATTCACGCCATAAGCGCTCTCAAACAAGACGTCAGTCCAGCTGCCATCCATCGTCTCCTGCTGCGCGATGCCACTGGCATCATCGTGCGCCATCCCAAAATGCAATCTCAGTGCATTTTGCGGATCAAGGTCAAGTATGGTAATGCGCGGCCCCAGCCGTGCCAGCGAGGCTGCCAGATTGGCAGTCACTGTTGTCTTACCTACTCCACCTTTGGGAGAAATGACGGCGACTACCCTCATGGTTTAAATATCTTATTAAAGAATGAATTTGTTGGAGTACTGGCAGGCTTGGCTTCTTCTTGCTTGCCAGCCAAACGACCAAATACTGAACTCACAGGTTTTTCTTTGGCCGCTGTATTGCCCATAGACGGAGAGACTGCATCCTCATTGCTGGCCGCAGCCAGTTTTTCCGGCATGGCATGGCCAGCTATATTCTGTAGAAAAGCTGGCGTGGCAGTTGGTGTGGGTGCTTCGGCAGGCTTTGCAGGTTTTTGTGCGGGAAACACCGGCCGACTGCTTTTGACAACAATTGCGCTCTGCGCCGGCGCTGCTTCATGCCCATTTATGGCCTGCTCGCGGCTGCCAAATAAACTGCTGGCCACACTACTCTTTTGCTCACTGACATTTTTTCTTTGTGCAGCAGGCATGATGCTGGACAGGAAAGCAGGAGCCGGTGCTGGCTCAATCTCAGGCTCTTCCGCCACGGGAGGCTGCATCAATAATTGTTTCAAGGGCAACTGCACAGCAGACTTATTGCTTGCCGCAGTGTTGGTCGCAACAGGTGTCGCTGGCGTTGCCGATGTTGCTTTTACCAGAGTTGCCCTGCTAGCGGTCGACTTAACAGCTGCTGGACGAAATGCATTTTCATTTTGATGCACCGGTGCTGGTGGAGTAATTTCTTCTTCCCTGAGCACGGCTCGTACAGGTGCCGTCGCAGGTGCTGCATGCAAATGCACATCGCGCAATAAAGGCCAGCGCTGCTTAGCCAATTCACTGTCTGCATCCCGATTGATCTCGCGATAGGCATCGGTAGATTGCCCGAATTTCTGAAAAAGATTTTTTACATCATCATCCATAGTGTCCACCAGTTCCGGTTACTTGTAGCGTCAACAAGACATTAACGACGTGTGAAATAAGACGGCTCTTCTGACTGCTTCTTCAAATCAAATACAAATAATTGCCCTTCATCAAATACCCCTTCACGCTGTATCAGACGCAAGGATTTATCCATGCCCAGGCCTTCAAACCACTGAGCGTATATGCCTTCCAGCAAGGACGGCGTCCAGTCCAGGGCTTTATCACCAAAAGCCACTTTCAGCGGTGCTGCGTGATGGGCCACCACCAGGGAATCAGCTTCTTCCACCAACTCCACCCACCCCCAGTTCATGTCTGACCAGACACGGTTCATGCATGCTTCCAGCGCCTGCAAACTGCTACCGTCGGTGACATTGAAACCTGCCGCCATGGTGCGTCCCAGTTGATGCATGAAGGCACGTAAATCTTTGACATCTCCCTTGGAGGCAAATTCAGTAGAAAATGCTCCCAGGAAAGATCTCCACTGGCTTGAGCACTGATGCTCTTCGTAATAACGAATGGTATTTGTCGACATACTTTTGCACCCTTGCGTTGACTTTTTCTCTATGGCTACTATCGTGACACGCAAATCATAGAGAGTGTTGATTCGTTGCGACTTTACCACTCGCCAATATTGCTAGTCCAGCCAAAATGAATGGTGAAATGTCAACAATTAATAATAAGATCAAGGATTTATAGATATTTCATTATGTTGAATAACATTTTCACAATTCGCAGCTAAAACTGCTCAGTTTGCTGCTTATTCCTGTGAAAAATCCATATTTCGCGGATGATCAAATTGCATTTCAAAAAAATCAAAATTTCTGCAAGCATGTAAAAACACAAACATGCCTTGCACCGTCAAGTTCAGCGCCCGCTCTTTAAGCCAGCCAGTAACCAGTCTATGATTTTTTGTATGCTTAAAGACGCAGGATTATCCGGTTTATATTCGAGCACGGGACGCTCATAAGCGAGCGCCTCCTCGACTTGAGGACTTTCCTGGACGACGAAGGGGACCATGCGATTCCCCAGGCGATCAGCAATCAAAGTCAGCACATCCTGCGCCAGTTGCCGTTGCGAACCCTGGTTGACGATATAGGCTGAACCAACGTCAGCCTGACTTCTATGACCATAGGTAGAAATCAATTCTTCCATCTCGGGCAAAGTTGAATACGAGGCTGCATCTGCCAGCACCACGACCAACAAAAAATCGGCAGCATGTATCGCCTGCTTCAGGTAAACCGAGGGTCCAGGCGGCGTATCCAGCAAGACGATGGCATTGGCAGGCAATTTGGCAGCCTGCAGTTTTTTGCGCAACCAGACTTCCTGCTGCTCAAGCAGGGTTTCAAAACGTATGCGCTGTTTTTCGCCCCCATTGCCAAAGGGGACAAAATTCACCCCAAAAGGGCTGCTATAGCAAGCATCCATGAGCTTGGCGCGGGCAGCTGTCAAGAGACTGATGCCATTGGTTTCACCTTGATCAAGACCACCCAAATGCCATTGCATGGCATTTTGCGGATCAAGATCAAGTATCGTCACAGGAAAACCACGTTGCGCCAGACCAACGCCAAGATTAGCCGTAATGGTGGTCTTGCCCACCCCACCTTTGGCAGAAACGATGGCGACTACCAGCATGTGCGCAACTCCAGTTTGTCAATACATGGATTGACACAGGGCATCAGGCAGTTCCCCCGACTGTCAAACCTTCTATGCGCAAACTAGGCTGGCCTACACCAACCGGCAGGCTCTGCCCCTCCTTGCCACAGACGCCTATGCCAGCATCGAGGCGCAAATCATTGCCTATCATGCTGACATGATTCAGGACTTCCGGGCCATTGCCGATCAGGGTAGCACCCTTGACCGGATAACTGATCTTACCGTTTTCTATCATATAGGCTTCACTGGCTGAAAAAACGAACTTACCATTCGTTATATCGACCTGACCGCCGCCAAAGTTGAGGGCGTAGAGACCATTTTTAACAGATGCGAGAATTTCTTCCGGATCTTTGTCGCCTGCCAGCATATAAGTATTGGTCATGCGCGGCATGGGCAGGTGGGCAAAGGATTCACGTCTGGCATTACCGGTGACTGGCATTTTCATCAGACGGGCATTCATGGTGTCCTGCATATAGCCTTTCAGAATGCCATCTTCTATCAGTGTGGTGCACTGGGTGGGATTGCCCTCATCGTCCATGTTCAGGGAGCCGCGACGGTTCAGCATAGTGCCATCATCCACCACGGTCACACCTTTGGCCGCAACACGCTGGCCTATGCGGCCAGAGAAAGTGCTTGAACCCTTGCGATTAAAATCGCCTTCCAGGCCATGGCCTATGGCTTCATGCAGCAAGACACCTGGCCAGCCTGGGCCGAGTACCACGGTCATGGGGCCAGCCGGAGCCGGGCGGGCTTCCAGATTCACCAGCGCTGACTTGACAGCTTCATCTGCATATTGCTCCAGCAAGGCATCGCTGAAATAGGAATAATCATAACGACCACCGCCACCGCTATTTCCCATTTCACGACGACCATTTTGTTCTGCAATGACTGTCAGCGAAACCCGCACCAAAGGGCGGATATCGGCAGCCATGACACCATCGCTGCGCGCCACCAGTACCACATCATATTCACCAGCCATGCTGGCCATGACCTGGACGATGCGCGGGTCTTTCGCTCTGGCAATTTTCTCCAATTTTTCCAGTAACTGGACTTTTTGATTGGCATCCATGGAATGCAAAGGATCATCGCGTAGATACAGGGAGCGGTTGTCCAGCCCTTGCAGACTGGATGCCACCTGGATTTTACCTGCGCCCTGGCGGCCTATCGTGCGAGTTGCCTTGGCGGCATCAAACAGTGCTTGTTCAGAGATTTCATCCGAATAGGAAAATGCCGTTTTGTCGCCAGATACGGCACGCACGCCCACACCCTGGTCTATGGAAAAACTACCGGTCTTGACTATGCCCTCTTCCAGGCTCCAGCCCTCGTTGCGAGTGAACTGGAAATACAGGTCAGCATAATCGACCTTATGGGTAAACATGCTGCCCAGTACCTTGCTGAGCTTGGCCTCATCCAGGCCAAAAGGAGTCAATAAAATGTCACGCGCAATGGCGAGATGACTAATAGCGGGATCAAATGGAGTCATAGAATAAATTATTTATACAGCACATCAGATTAGCGCACTTTGCTAGCAAAGTTGTGGCGCACGTAATTACATTGTAGAGCATCTGCCAGATTCGCTGGGCCTCACGCGTGACAACAGTGACAATAATGACAATAGGCCAAGCTTAATCCGGCCTTATTTCATAACCTGCGGTGGCGCAATGCCGGCAAGCTTTCACGTATGCTGGCGATCAGGCTTTCATCAATATCTCCACTGACGATGCCTTCGCCTTCTTCCAATACATTCAAGACTTTGCCCCAGGGATCAATCAACATACTGTGCCCCCAGGTACGACGGCCATTCACATGCTTGCCGCCCTGGCCACATGCGAGTACATAACACTGGTTTTCTATGGCGCGGGCGCGCAACAGAATTTCCCAGTGCGCCTGACCGGTTGTATAAGTAAATGCTGCTGGCACCACGATGAGTGAACAGGTCCCAAGTGCCCGGTACAGCTCAGGAAAGCGTAAGTCATAGCAAATCGAGAGCGCCACTTTGCCAAAGCCCGCATCAAAACTGCTGACTTGGTCTCCAGCAACAATGGTGCGTGCTTCTTCATACGATTCTTCACCCTTGCTAAATCCAAATAAATGGATTTTGTCGTAGCGCGCCACCAGTTGGCCTTCTGGATTAAACACCAGCGTCGTGTTCAAGACCTTGTCAGGCTCGGCAGCCTTCAGGGGTATGGTGCCGCCTATCAGCCAGACGCCAAGGCTGGCAGCCATCTCCGCCAGAAAATTTTGCATCAGGCCTGATCCCGGGGCTTCGGCGATCACTACCTTATCGGTTTCCTGCAAGCCCATCAAAGGCCAGTACTCCGGCAATAACAATAATTTCGCGCCACCATCTGCGGCTTCTTGCAACAAACGCCTGGCAGTAGCGATGTTTTCTGCCAGCACTGGCGTGGAAATCATTTGTATCGCTGCAATCTTCATATTCACCTCATTTGTCCTTAGTATGCGATCCCAGGTTTCAAGGTTTGCTGGCAGCCTTTACACTGGCCTGACTATCTCGCCCTTCGACCTTGGTTACGGTGGGTTCTTTCCATGATCCGCTGACCTTATATTCAAACGTAAACGCCTTGCTCAAAGGTTCCTTCAAGAATAGTTGCGCCAGAAAAGTCCCCAAGCCTATCACCGGGTTCACGGCCAGGCCATACAGTACCGATGCCGTGCCTACATTGACAATCGGGATGACCGTGACATGCAAATCCTGTGCTTCATGGACGATATCAGCATTTCCCTGCAAGAGCACAGTGGCATTGACCCCCAGCATTTTCAGGTTATCAGTTTTCGCCACACCCTGCTCTATCTGGGCAATACCAGCAATCGAGTCAAAAGCAAAACCATCAGAAAACACATCACGAAAATCCAGCGTCAAGCGGCGCGGCAGGGATTGCAGGCTGAGCACACCCAGCAGCTTGGCCGCTCCCGGGTCCACCTTTAAAAATTGCCCACTCGACAGCACCATCTTGATTTGCCCATTCATGCTGGGTATGTCCATGGCGAAGGGTAAGCCATTCCAGTGCACTTCCCCTTCCAGCTTACCCTTGCCGCCACGTAAAACATCGACAAAACCCAGGCGATCGAGTAACTTGCCGGAGTTCACCACATCCAGTACATAATTAAGCTGGGTACGTCCGGCACCGCCCTGACTGATCCATTTACCGTAGGCAGTAAAGTCAGCATCCGGGTTTTTCAGCATCAACCTGTTGATCTGCCACTCACGTGCACCACCCTGGCTGCTGACCTGATTCACGGCCTGCAGTTCCAGGTGCCCTAGCTTCTTGTTCAATAACTCAAAATTTTCAGCAACGATGTCCAGGCCAGGCATTTGCGTCGTGGTATTTTTTCCTTCCAGTAACTCGCTGACCTCAGCCGCAGCAGACTGGGGAATGATGAGATTACTCAGGCGTGCTGTCACACTGGCCACGCCTTGCCCCCCTGCTCCCTCACTCCAGGTCAGGTAACCAGCGGCTTGATTGGAATGTATATTCGCCTGCCAGACTTTATTTTGCCTGGAAATACCCACTACAACATTGTCCAGTTGCTTGCCCATGATGCGTAATTCTGGTGTTCTTGCAGCCATGGTAGTTGGCTCCAGATAGGGAGACAGGTCCAGTTCGGCAGCGTCCCTTTCAGCTGCACCTGAGCTGGCTTGCTGTGTCGTCGCGACCGGTGACATCAGGCGGCGCCACTCATCAATATTGAGCGATTTCAATTCTATATTGGCATTCAAGCCGCTATCCGGCTCTGGGGCTGGCGCATTCACGCCTATACCGCCGCGCAACACTTGCCAGGCTGCAGTTCCCTGTTTTTGGCGGAAGTATCTGGCATTGATGGCATTACCCAGGCTGACCCGGATTTCATCGCGCCAGGTTTGCGCATCCAGACCTGCTTGTGGCAGCAATTCAAAATGCAAAGGCATGATTTCAGCCGCACTTTTTTTCAATGGCACAGGGAAATTCAAGGCCACGCCTGCCAGCGTAGAGTCAATGATGATTTCCGGCTGCCGCTTTTTAACATGGATACTGGCGCTATATCTGCTGCTACCGCTGATACGATCTGCCAGTTTATCCGTCATCGAGGCTGGCATGATCTTGCGTATGCCTTCTGCAGTGACGTTGCCATCCAGCCTGACCTTGACGCTATTATCTTTTTGCGAGCCACCGCTGATTTGCACAGCACCACCGAGTGCACTGCCTTTCAGTGTACCGAGATTAACCCCGGTCTCGTTGAACTCCAGCTTGCCATTCAAGCCCGTCACCTGAGGTATACCTGGCTGCAGCAGCACGTCGTTATTGGCAAACTGCAAGACCCCTAGTACCTTGGACTCTA
The DNA here is from genome assembly GCF_049340345.1 of Undibacterium sp. Di27W. Lineage (NCBI taxonomy): Bacteria > Pseudomonadati > Pseudomonadota > Betaproteobacteria > Burkholderiales > Oxalobacteraceae > Undibacterium > Undibacterium sp. Di27W. The sequence goes on from NZ_JBMPOS010000015.1 coordinate 85,979, forward strand.
TCAGGTGCTGCAGGGGCAATTGCAGCTTGAGTTGCAAAGCGGCTGGCGCCGAAGTTTTGGCCTCTTTTAAAAAATGTCCCAGCCAGCCACTCACCGGGCTGGCACTGACATAGGCCAGCATGTTTTGCAGACTGCCGCTGACGGCACCATCGATATTGAGTATGGCACCATGATGTGAAAGGTCGGGAATGATGGCTTTCACCTTCTTCAGGTCCACCCCCAGGGTTCTGGCGGTATCGCCAGTAATTTCCATCCTCGCCTTATCAAAGACAAAACCACCTTTGATATCTTCTATCACCGGCCAGACCGGCTTGCCCTCTTCATTCAAAGCCCCGGCGGTAAAATCAAGCTTGGCCCCGTTCAAATTGCCCTTGATGAGAAACTCCCCCTTATGGGCTTTTTTACCATCCGTGCCATTAAAAGGAAAATGGGCAAGATCACCACGTATGCGCACGCTGACATCATCGGCCTTGCCTTCCAGTATGGAATTCAGCAACCAGTGTCGTAAATGCTCTTCTGCCACCGCAGGGATATAGCGATCCAGCTGCTTCAGATCAAAACCGGAAATACTGCCAGTCAAATCAACTTCCCCAGGCTGGGCATCGGCCCCATGGCGCATGGACATGATATGTTTGCCAGACAAGACCGCGTGCATGCCTTCTTGCTGTGCATCCATTTTATGGATCTGGAAAATCAGCTTATCCTGCTCAACAAACTGCCATTGCGCATGCATATTCAGGCGTGAGAATGGCATGAGCGGATCAACAAAGTAACTGGGCAGACGCAAGGACAAGTCTTTCGAGTCCAAAATAAAACTGCCGCCCTTGTCATTGGCTTCCAGGCTACCTGACAGGTTTTCAAATCCGGGAATGGCGGGCACTGCTGCCTTGGCGGGCAATTGCGCCGTTTTAGCCCTGGCCAGTTGTGCTGGTTGCGCCTGCATGGACAAATCGATGAACTGGCCTTTGACGCTATAAGAAGAAACATCAGGATAAGTACCCTGCCACTTTGCAGTGAATTCCCTGAGTTGCCCCTTTGGGGCGAAATCGACCATCATCTGGCGCTGATCTGCTGGCAGTGGCAGATGTTCGGCAAAATTTGCCAGAGTTTGCAAGTCCAGGGTCTGGGCATACAATTCCACTTTTTCCGGCTGGCCTTTTTCACCAGGTGTAAAAGTCTCCTTGATGGTGGTTGCCGGCAATTGCTGACCTTCGCGATTGCGCATGGAAAAATTGATGAGCGAGATGCTGTGCCCCGCCTGCCCCATGAAAGCAGCCAGGAATTTTTGTTTGACTGTCTGGGTTTCACTGGCGATCAGGCGACCGCTGACCAAAGCCATATCCAGCTCAGGCAAGTCTGCACGGAATTTACCGCGGACATCGGCCAGACTGAGATCCGCCGTCAAATCAGCCAGCCTGCCTTTATCCAGGTGCAACCAGGCACGCACAGAACCATAGGCTTTTTTAACATCTGCCGGGTAGTCTATATACGTTTTCAGCGCAGCCAGGTCGGTACGGTGCAAGTCTGTATATAAATCACCAGTCCACAAAGAAAAATCAGAAATCTTTTTGGCAAAGACGGGATGCTGGAAATCACCGCGTATATCGAGTGGCGCTGACAAACTGGCATCCGGTGTCGCCTTTAGTGCAAACCGATGATGCCGCCACTGATTTTGCAAGAGAAAACTGACATCAGGCATGGATAAAGCTGCTGCATTGCGCGTTTTATCTGTCCAGCGCAGCGAACCATTACGAATAAGAATCTCATGCTGTGCCAATACCCAATCCAGACCCTGGCCCTTGCCTTCTGCGCTGGGATCTATATAAAATCCGCCGACATAGAGTTTGCCGTCGACCTCTCTTTGTATATCCAAGGCGGGCTTATTGATGACAATACGTTCAAAACGCAACTCTGCAACAGCCAAAGTCCACCAGGACATGGTAGCCGACACCTCAGGTAAAACCAGTGCCTGAGCACCCTGTTTGTCATACAGGACCACATTCTTCAGCATCAGTTGTGGCTTCAAACCCTGCCAGGATGCATGCAAATTGGCAATCTTCAGTTGCCGCCCCAGGGAAGTCGAGATCGCATGCTCTATATCGGGTTTGTATCTGTCTACATTGGGTAATACGACATAGCGCAGTACCAGTACCAGGATGCAGAACAAGAAATACAATGAAAGAATAAGCTTGAGCGTAAAACGCAAGCTTTTGTCACAGGTACGCCAGGTGAAATGGCAAAGCCGCCAGAAATGGCCGGGCTTTTCATCCTCATCCGAGGTATTAGCAATGGTCTCTTGATCTGCTTGTGTCATTGCTAAGATTTATTTTATTTGTAAGTAAAACTTGCGTAAAAACAATGCAATTGCATAAAAACAGTTCTCATTATTCTTGCGCAAATCCTCACACGCTGAAAAGCATGGCAGCAAAATCCAGAAAATTTCACACATACTGACTACTCAATCACGGTCTCTATTATTTTTTTAATCATTGTCCGACTACTTTTGGTAAATTCCCTCTCTTTCAACAGTGATCTCCATACTCCCAAGGAGTATAAATTCAATTCCAACTTTTTGCACAAGTCCAGTGCCGCATAGCCCGAAAGCTCACGATCGCTTAGAATTAATAACAACACTGACCAGACTGCGCCCCATTATGACTGCAAGCACTACCAATCAGGCTGAAATTCTTCAGGCTTCCCGTTTTTTTACACATTGCATACAAGCAGATGCAAGCCGAAATGCGCAGTTACAGCAAGTTTCTGAATTATCCCTGAGCCCGGAGCATTTTGCGCAGTTTTTACAAAAAGAAATATGCCAGGGTGCCAGTCTTAACAAAGCCATGCGCCGTTTGCGCAAACTGGTGGTGTGCAGCCTCATCAAACGTGATTTATGCGGCCAGGCGGATCTCAATGAAGTTGTGACAAGCATCAGCTTGTTTGCTGATTTTGTCGTGCAACAGCATTTGCAAGCCCTGAGCGCAGAAATGCAGACCATGCATGGCACACCTATCGGGGAAGAAAGCGGCACAGAACAAGCCATGATCGTACTGGGCATGGGCAAGCTGGGGGGGTATGAACTGAATGTTTCTTCTGACATAGACTTAATTTTTTGCTATGCAGAAGATGGTGAGACGAGAACCACAGATTCGACACAGCGCAGCCTGTCCAATCATGAATACTTTAGCCGTCTGGGTAAAAAGCTCATCGCCGCTATCTCTGAAGTGACTGAAGATGGGTATAGCTTCCGCGTCGACATGGCCTTGCGTCCGAATGGCGCATCTGGCCCGCTGGTCGCCAGCTTCAATATGATAGAAGAGTACTTCCTGATACAAGGGCGAGAATGGGAGCGTTATGCCTGGGTCAAGGCCAGGGCCATGACCGGTAATGCTGACGATATCGTTGCTCTGGAAAAAATCATCCGCCCCTTCGTCTATCGCCGCTACCTCGACTATGGCGCAATCGATTCCCTGCGCTCCATGCATGCCCAGATCCGCGCCGAGGTCGTGCGTCAGGAAAGCAAGCACCCAGAGCGCAGCAATAACGTCAAACTCGGACGTGGCGGCATACGTGAGGTGGAATTCCTGGCCCAGGTCTTCCAGCTGATAAGGGGTGGCCGCGACGCCAGCCTGCGTGACCGCTCTACCCGCCTGACTCTGCAGGTCCTGGCCGAAAAAGGCATCATGGATGTACCCATCATAGAAAAACTGCTGGAATCCTATACCTTTTTGCGCAATCTCGAACATAGACTGCAATATCTGGACGATGCCCAGACCCATACCTTCCCCGCCAAGGAAGAAGATCAGCAAAGAATTGCACAAATGATGGAATGCGCCAGCGTCACTGAATTACTGGAGCAATTACGTCCACACCGCGAATTCATCGCAGAGCAATTTGATGCGATCTTCCGCGACAAGGCAGAAAACAATAGCGAGAATGAACAAGGCATGCTGGCTGTCAGCCTGTCCAGCCCGGACAGCGATGAATTGATCGCTGCCCACCTGGCAGGTTTGGATTTTTCAGTACAGGATGCCAGCGCATTCAGCCAGCGACTCCAGGCAACCTGGCAATCACCCAAGGTGCAATCCTTGTCTGAAGCCAGTCGCATGAAACTGGTTGCCCTGGTCAACAATGCCCTGAACATCATTGCCAGACAAGGCAGCAATCAATTACTGGCCTGGAACCGCCTGCTGGATTTCATGGAAGCCATTGCCCGCAGGGCAGCCTACCTGGCTCTCCTGACCGAATATCCGCATGCACTGGCACGCGTGATACGCATGATGGCGGCATCCGACTGGGCGGCCAAATTCCTGACCCGTCATCCCCTGTTGCTGGATGAATTGCTGGATGAGTCCTCACTCCATCAGCGCCCTGACTGGCCGGCGTTCCGCCTGGATTTGCAAGAACACCTGGCGCAACATGCGGGTGACACTGAAAGACAGATGGAAACACTGCGCGAGATGCATCATGCCATGCAATTTCGCTTACTGGCACAGGATCTGGAAGGTCAGCTCAGTGTAGAGCATCTGGCCGATGAATTATCGCAACTGGCCGACATCATCGTCGCGGCGGTATTGCAGTCCGCCTGGCTTACCGTTGCCAGCAGACATACAGCAGAACCCAGTTTTGCTGTCATTGCCTATGGCAAGCAAGGTGGCAAGGAACTGGGCTATGCCTCTGACCTCGATGTCATCTTCCTGTATGAAGATGAAGATCAGGACGCGCCAGCCAATTATGCCAAACTGGCACAGCGTTTTATCACCTGGATGACCAGCCATACACCAGCGGGCATCCTGTTTGATATCGATATCGCCTTGCGCCCCGATGGTGCCAGTGGTTTGCTGGTTTCTTCAGTCGCATCCTTTGCTCGCTACCAGGAAAAATCTGCCTGGCTATGGGAACATCAGGCACTGACCCGCGCCCGTTTTTGCGCAGGCAATGCCAGCATAGGCGAGCAGTTTGAACAAATACGTGAAACAGTCCTGCGCCAGCAAAGGGATGCAGATAAATTGCGAGACGAGGTAATCAGCATGCGCAAGAAAATGCGTGATGCGAATGTCAATCGCAGTGACTTGTTTGACCTCAAGCATGAAGCGGGTGGCATGATAGATATAGAATTCATCGTGCAATATCTGGTCTTGAAATACGCTTGCCAATACCCTGAACTGACTGCCAACAAGGGTAATATCGCTCTCTTGAAACGTTGCGGTGAACTTGGTTTGATCGATGTGCGGCTGGCGAAAAAAACTGCCGATGCCTACCGCCTGTTCCGCAAACTTCAGCATGGCATACGCTTGCAGGGAGAAGACCGTGCCAGGGTCTCGCTAGAAATAGTAGAGCAAGAAGCCAGCGCCGTCAGGGATTTGTGGCATAGCCTGTTTGTGGATATTGCGTCCCCTGGTACCGCGCATTAACACGCATCATTAAAGCGCTTCATTAACGCGCTTCATTAACGCGCTTCATTCACTGCATTGATGAATACCATGCGGGAGAGGAAATCCACTCCCCCACTTCCTCAGCAGCTCTTACATGCGATACATTTTTACAGGCATGGGAACTGGCAGGCAAATAAAACCACATGGCTTGACGTCTATCCCCATATTGACATCACCCATCCCTGGCTTTGCACATTTGACTTCAACTATGTCAAAGTAAGGCCATTTTCGGTCAAGTCTCAACATGCTTTATAAAAATAATATCTAGCCTTCCAACGATGAGCAAGCAAGCACTCTCTACCGAATCAGCCAATGAGTCAGCCAACTTCACACTGTCACAAGTGCCATGGTGGAAATCGACTATGGTCGTCATCATGGTCTGGAGTATCTTTGCATTCATCTGGACGTCGACCAGCTATGTAGATGGCTTTGCAGAAAATCCTGTCAACCAGCGTGAATGGGATTTCAAGCTCAATTTCACTGTGCTTATCCCCTATATCCTGCTCAATAGTATATTGGCGGTGTTTTTTAATAAGTATGCTGAAAAATTATCACGCCCCCATGTTTTATGCTTGTTGTTCGTCACGCTGATTTTGTTGTTCGTGCCCATTGCCGAATTCTATCAATTGATTATCTTTGTCCAAAAGCTCTCAAATCGCTGGCCTGATATGCTAGACATAGAAAAAAGTTACAGGCCTGTGTATTTTTCGCAAAGTGCGATGCATACCAGCCTGGCCTTTTTTGGTCAGGTCTTTTATACCCACTGGTTACTACATCACCAGCGTGAAATCGCCTTTGAAAAAGCGATACAACAAAACCTGTCGCTCAAAATCAGGATATTGCAAGGTAAGCTGGAACCCTATTTCTTACTCAGCTCACTGGAAAACATACAAAAACTGATACACAGCACAGCCCAGGCAGAAGCCAATACTGCCTTGGTGCGTCTCAGCAATTTGTTGCGCTATGTACTTGAGCATGACGCCAATGAAGCAATTCCAGTCGCCGACGAAATGCAGTTTTTACGTGACTACTTCAATCTGCAAAAGCTATGTCTGGGGCAAGGCTTCAGCGTTACCTGGGACAAGGAAGAAAGAGACTGGCACTCCTACACCTGTCCGGGCCTGATTTTGCTGAGTCTGGCTGACTCCAGTATCTGCCAGATGCTGAAGGGATATGCAAACGATCATCAGATACTTGAACTGCAATTCAAATGCTTTGTAGTTAATCGCCAGTTTTGCGCCAGTTTTAGTTTTCCGCAAACAAAAGTATTGCCGCAAGACGGCAATCCCGGCTACATCATGGTAGGGCAAAGACTGGAGATTTTATTTGGTGGGCAGGCGCAGTTGAGTATGCAAAACAATCTGCAAGAACAAAGGCAAGCTATTTCCATCCACTTTCCTTTGCAGGCAATCTCAAATGACTAGCTCGGGCATGACAAAAATACCGGGCAAGCTGTCCCTGGCTTTTCTGGCGGTACTGCCATGGCTGGTATCGACGATCGTACTTGGCATCGTCATGTTGACACCAAAGCCGGGAGCCGATTTACCGATCAACTTTTGGAGCGTCTTGCTCTGGCATGTGTTTGGCATGCTAGCACTGGCCATCATCAATACCTTGATGGCTTATGCTTACTATCACCATTGCAGGCAAATGCTGCGCCTGAAAAATATGCTGATAACTGCCTTCTTGCTGCTCGTGGCGGGCCTGCCCTTATTGGTGACCAATATACTTGCTTCAAAACTGGCGCGCAACGGCCTGAATCTGAGTGTGTTGCCGGATATGGTCTTGCGCTATAAAGCCGATGACTGGTATTACTTTGCCTGTGTCTTGTTGTGCATATTCATGTTTCATACCAGCTATGCTGCATGGCGGCAGGGGCATGAGAGAAAACTGCAGTTGCAAATTGCCGAAAGTGAAAATCTGGCACTACGGCTGCATTTTCTACAAGGCCAATTGAAACCACACTTTCTCTTCAATGCCCTCAATAGCATCAGCGCCCTGGTACGTGGAGAAGATCGAGAGCTGGCCAGCAAAGCCTTGCTGCAATTAAACAACTTATTGCGTAATGCGGTACGGGCCAGCCAATGCCAGTGGCTCAACATGGCAGAAGAAATCGCCTTTGTACAAGATTATCTGGCCATGCAGTCACTACGTTTTGGCGACCGCATGCATATCTGTTTTGACATAGCAGATCATGAATGGAGTAACATTGCCGTCCCGCCCTTGTTGCTACAGCCGTTGGTGGAAAATGCAATACATCATAGCGTAGAAAAAAGCCAGGAGTATTGCACTATCGCGCTGGCGCTACGCCTACAAGACAATATCGTGATATTTGAAATCCGCAATCCCCATCTCCCCCATATTCCGGGCCGTAGCGGACATGGTCTTGGTATCAGCACCATAGGGCAACGTTTGCTGATTCTTTACCAGAAAAACGCCAGTTTGCAAGTACATGCCGAACCAGATCTGTTTACGGCCAGGCTGGAATTTCCAGCACGCGCACTGGCACAGCACATCACACAATAATCTTCCTGTTCACAAACGCTTTTCATGAAAAAAATCCTGGCTGTTGATGATGAACTCCCGGCACTGACCAATATACAATTGGCCCTGCAAGCACACCGCGGTTGGCAACTACTGGCAAGTTGCCATTCCACTGCACAGGCACGCGCAATGCTACAAACCGAGCAAGTTGACCTGATTTTGCTCGATATAGAAATGCCCATGCAATCCGGTCTGGAATTCGCCCGCGAACTCAGCCAGCAGCCCAAACCACCACTAATCGTTTTTATCACTGCATATAATAAGCATGCCGTCGCTGCCTTTGAAGTGTTTGCGCTTGACTATTTGCTCAAGCCATTTGAAGACGAGCGTTTTGCCACCATGCTGGAACGTGCCAGCATGAGTATAGAGATGGATCAGCAAGCCGCCCAAAATGCAGCAATGCAGGATTATTTCCATAATCAGGATGCCATGCAAGCTGGCGAAAAAGAGCCTCTACTGAATCACATCGTCGTGCGCTCTGTGGGTTATATAGAACGCATAGGCATACATGAAATCATCTGGATCAGTGCCGCAGGAAACTATGTTGAACTCCACTTGCGTGACAGAGTGGTCATGCATCGCTCAACCATCGCTTTTATGGAAGCACATTTGCCCCCCGATTTGTTCGCACGACTGCATCGCAATTCCATCGTTCGTTGCGACGCAATGCGCAGCATTGGTATCAATAGTGAGTATGGTTATTTCACTGCACTCAGCAACGGTGATAAAGTAAGTATCAGCGTCAGGAATTACAAGCGGGCCAAGAAATTACTGGACAAGTGATTGTTTACCTCGTGCCGTATTGTTTAGTTCTGCGCAATGCTCTCATCCACCTGTACAGGAATTTACGCAAGTTATTGCAATCATCAAGCACTCTGCGCCTGCTTCAAGCTTGCGTCTGTCCCTGCATTATTGACACCCATCCCATTTGCTTGATTTACAACACGTACAAACCAATTTCCTCAAAGCTTGTCCCTTTATACATGAGCTATTCATGATTGCAGGACAAAGTATTGCTGACGAAATGGACACACACGGAAGTCGCTGTGCATCAGCAGATATCCGCCAACAAACGGGATAAAAAAGCCCGCCATTTGCTGCAGGCTAAGTGTCATGACTATGCGCGTGGATACTGAAGCAGCATCATGCAGTCGGACCAAAAATCGGATTGTCTTGATCGTGCATTTCAAATAAACAATTTCCTTAAGGATGTCGTCAATGATGCAAGAAAAAATAATAGCCTGTTCCGTGCGCCTGATGTTTATTGGCGGTATTACCATGGGAAGCGGTCTATTTGCCCATTCAGCTTTGGCTCAAGAGGCAAAAACCGAGGCAGAGAAAGTTCAAAAAGTGACAGTCACAGGCTCTGCCATCAAGCGCGTAGATACTGAAACTGCAGCCCCTATAGAAATCTATAGCAAGAAAGATATAGAACGCACTGGAGCGACCACGGTTTCCGAATTGATCAAGAATCTGGCTTCGCTGGACGTGAATGATAGTGGTGAGCAAACCGCTAATTCCCCTGTTGGCTCTGGCGTAACCAATGTCAAAATGCGTGGACTGAGCGAGCGCAATGTGTTGATCTTGTTGAATGGCCGCCGTTTGCCAGCCAATGCGCTGGCTGATGGTACTGGTGCTGGTGCGGCAGTGGATGTAGGCAGCATCCCTCTCAGCGCCCTGGAACGGGTAGAAATATTGAAAGATGGCGGCTCGGCCATTTACGGCGCAGATGCAGTGTCTGGGGTGATGAATTTTATCACCAAGAAAAATTACCAGGGAGCCGAAGGCAAACTTGGTTATGGTAAAAGCTCACGTTCAGATGCCCAGGAAAAAACCGCCAGCCTGGTATTTGGTGTGGGTGACTATGAACAGTCTGGATTTAATGTATTGGCCAGCCTGGATGTAATCAAACGTGACCCTATCATGAGAAATGCGCGTGAGATCAGCCGCTCAGCAGATTTCCGCCGCTTCTTTGGTGGCACTGATAATCGCAGCGGCTACTCACCTTATGGCAATATCAAAACTGGAGGACAGTTAAAACCCTGCCCGCCAGAAGATCTGGCAGGCGATACTTGCCGCTTCGATACCAATAAGACTTTGTTGACTGCAGTGAATGGTGCAGACAGATTCAATGGCATGCTACTGGGCAGTTTAAAAGTCAGCAATGACATCCGTGCCTTTGCCGATTTCACTTACTCAGAAAGTAAGGATCATTTTGAGGCCCAGCCCGCACCCGGAGTTTACCAGGATGAAAAAGGTCGCAATATCAATGGCCGCTTCATGCAAATTGGGCCGCGCACGACCGATAAAAAAGCTACTTTGACACAAGTCGCTGCTGGCCTGGAAGGCAATACCAGAGGAATAGACTGGGATATCTCTGTTGGCAAGGGCATCAGTGAAGTCAGCAACAAAGACTCCAATTATGCGCAAACCGAACTCTTTAATGCGGCGATTGCAAATCACTTGATCGATCCAACCAGCATGAGCAATTCAGAGGCCGAGATCAATAAATTTCGTTTGACACCAATCCGTACTGGCAAATCAGAATTGAGCTTTGTCAATGCAAAAGCATCTGGTGCCGTCATGGACTTGGCGGGTGGTCCTTTGTCTTATGCTGTTGGTGTTTCTTACCTGAAGGATACCCTCGCTGACAATCCTGATCAAAACCAAATCGACAACCTTGTCTTTGGCAGCATACAACAGGCAAAAGTCAATGCCAGCCGCTCTTCAAAAGCCATCTTTGCTGAATTATCCATACCCTTCATCAAAAATCTAGAGGCACAGGTAGCGGTGCGTTATGACTCCATCGATAGCGTAGGCAATAAGGCCAGCCCTAAACTGGCTATCCGTTATCAACCACTTGAAAGCCTGATGGTGAGAGCATCTTTTGCTGGCAGCTTCCTGGCTCCCACACTCAAGCAAATGTATGGCGGCCTCGACGCGGGTGCGGAGTCGACTAATCTTTCCAGCATTTGTTCAGCCTTTCCTAGTCTTTCTGGAAAATGTGTGAATTTCCCTTATTTAAGGGTCAGTGGTTCTAACCCTGACTTAAAACCAGAAACGGGGAAAACCTATAACCTGGGCTTTGTTTTTGCCCCAAGCAATGTTGTCTCGCTTGGTGTAGATTATTTTAAAATCAGCAAGAAGAATGAGATTGGCGTATTGGAACTGGAAAAAGCGATTGAACTTGGCCGTTATGAAATCAAGGGTGGCGAAGCACGTATCTTATTGAATAACCAGAACCTGGCCAGCACAGATGTGTCTGGTTTTGATCTTGATTTTCGTTTGAATCTGGCAAAGACAGCTTACGGAAAATTCAGCCTGCGCAATTCCATGACCATCTATACCCAGCTTGATTCCATCCCCAGCGCTGGTGAGCCAACAAAAAATAGCCTGGGTATTTTTTTAAATCCACGTTACCGCAATACCTTCACCCTGAATGCCGAATATACGGATTTCAATCTTGCATTAATTGCCCGTACCAGTGGATCAACTCTGGATTCAGACTTGGGTAAGGAAAAAATCCCGGCAGACACGCCAACCATCCCTTCATTTACAGAAGTGGATTTTGGTGCGCAATATACAGGCATAAAGAACCTGACACTGAGTTCAGGCATCAAAAACATGTTTGACAAAATGCCTCCTTATAGCCGCATGGGTTCACTGGGACAATACGGTAGCTTAGGATATTCGACTACACATAATCCACGTGGTCGCTTCTTTTATATGAGTGCGAATTACAAGTTCTATTAAGCTGGAAAATCACAATTCTTAAAAAACTTGTGACCAGGGTTTTATTGTATTCCCTGCTTAGCGCTTTGCAATGAAAAAATGTCGTTCAGCTTTAACACTGAACGACATTTTTTATCTGACTACCCGTTCTTCCCTTAACGACGTGAACCCACCACTTCTACCGTGACGCGGCGATTTTTTGACCTGCCCTTACTGGTTTTATTGTCGGCGATAGGCTGAGTTTCGCCCTTGCCTTCAGTGTAGACACGCGATGCATCTATGCCCTTGCTGATCAAATATGCCTTTACTGCTTCCGCGCGACGGATGGACAATTTTTGATTGTACACATCTGAACCTACCGAATCAGTATGACCGACGGTAATCATCACTTCAGTATTCATACCCTGCAATTTACTCAGCAAATCATCCAGTGCCCGTTTGCCCTCAGGTTTGACTATCGATTTATCAAAGTCAAACAGTGCTTCTGCACTGAAGGTCACTTTTTCCGAGACTGGTTGCGGCCTAGCCGGTGGTGGTGCACTCTGCACTACAGGCGCTGGAGCTTGTTCCATCACTGGTGCAGGTGCTGGTGGGGCTGTATAAGCAACTGGTCGTGCATAGGCGGGCTTACCCAGTTTGTAGACCAGACTGAATGAATAAAAATCGACATCGCCACGATTACGTACCGCATCATTGATGCGATATCGCTCTCCTTCGGCACGTATTGCCAAGGCTTCTGTAAATTTATATTCCATCCCCAGCCCGACTTTTGGATTCAGCTTTTTCTCGGTAGGATTCGGATCAGTCACTGCTAACAGTCGATTTCCAGTGAAGTGCGCATCGGCCCTGGCATAATTGGCACCGACTCGACCTAGCAGAGAAAAACGTTCGGACAAGGGTAACTGTCCAATCAAATCCAAATTAAATCCCCTGAAGCCAACCTCTCCATTGATGGTCCCTGCAGGAGTAGTGGTGGCATTGAAGCCAAATTTACCCAAGTCAAAATAACCCGCTTCCAAAGCAAAATATTTGTTCATTTGCTTACCCATAAAAAGTTTATAGGCGGTGTCACGTTCATCTGACCTGAATCCCACAGAACTTGCCCCATTGTCCATCAGGCTACGTATTATTCTCTCCCTGTCAATGCTGGTATTTGCACGACCTGCCCCCCCACCTATATACCAGGCGGTATCTGCCCAGTCCGGGTTGTTCCAGGGTTCATCTGCTTGTGCCAGTTGACTGATCAAAAGTGCACAAGCAAACAAGCTCAGCTTTGCTATATTTTTTGGCAGCGCCATGTGTTTCTCCAGTTGAATTTACTTAAATTTTTGTAAGGGGTCGACGTAACCCCTTACAGGTATTCACCAATGATTAGCGTGTAATCACATTATTTTTGAGAGTGACTGCACTCCCGCTCAGGACGCGGCCATTCTGCAAGCTCGCCGTATCACCCATGCTGATTGCTGCTTGCCCCAGGACGCTGCCTTTAAACACACTATTGGCACCAAGCGTGGTTGCTGCAGCAGGTACCCAAAACACGCTGGAAGCAGATGCCCCGCCGCTCAAGGCAACGATGGAGTTTGCTGCCGTGTTCAAAGTTGAACTACTACGGAACAGGTACAGACCTGGACCATTCATCGTCACAGTACCGGTGATCGTGATGGCACCAGCGTAGCAATACACACCTGGTGTAAAGCTGAGACCACCAAGATCAATCCCACCAGGAGCGTTGACGGTACAGGCACGGTTATTGGCATCCGCAATTGCCACTTGCAAATCAGCCAGTGCAGTAGTCAGGATAGGGCCAGATTTGTAGTTGCTGTATCCGGCTGCCTGCACAGGATCAACCGTCTGCGACGTCGAACCTACATCACCTGAAACCAGCGTCAGGCCACCAGAATTATTGGTGATGGAAGTGCCAGCCAGGACCGCAAAACTGGCAGCGCTACCCAGATTAATGCTGGCGACTGGCGCAGCAGTGACAGTAAAGCTGGTAGTGGTGATTTGCCCAGCTTGTGCCGCAGAAATATTCGTCACGCCCGGGCTAATTGCCGTCACTTGTCCGGTAGGTGAAATGCTGGCAACACTATTGACACTGGAAGTCCAGGTCACAGCAGTACTGATATTGCTTGTCGAGCCATTTGAATATGTGCCCGTCGCTGTGAACTGCTGCAATGACCCCACTGAGGCGCTTGGATTTGCTGGCGCAAGGCTGATACCTGTCAATATAAATGCAGGTGTCACCGTCAGGTTGGCACTGCCTAGCTTGCCAGAGAAACTGGCTGTGATTGCTGCCGCTCCAGTGGACAGGCCATTGGCTACTCCAGTAGCTGACACGGTAGCAACTGCCTGATTACCTGAAGTCCAGGTCACCACATTGCTGATGTTGACATTGCTGCCATCCGAATAATTACCAGTAGCGACAAACCCCTGCGCGGCGTTGACTGCAATGGTCGGCGTTGCTGGTGTGACAGTGATGGAGTTCAAAGTAGCCGCCGGCAAAACATTGAGTGTAGCCGATCCTGACTTGCTGCCAAGAATGGCGACAACAGGAGTAGTACCCACGCTAGCCGCATTCACCACACCACTTGCGTTGACTGAGGCAATCGCATTGACGCCAGAACTCCATGTAACGCTATTGCTGATATTGGCGCTGCTGCCATCAGAATAACTACCAGTTGCCACCAGGCTTTGTGTGCTACCTACAGCAATGTTGGCGTTTGCCGGCGTCACAGCTATCGAAGTCAAGGCCGCGCCCGATGAAACAGTCAGGTTTGCTGAGACTGTTTTAGTACCGGAAGTTGCGCTTATGCTTGATGTCCCCGCTGATACTCCTGTGGCTATACCGGTCGACAAAATTGTTGCGACAGCCGTGTTGGCAGAACTCCAGCTTACGGAGTTCGTCATAACAACATTACTACCATCAGAGTAAGTACCGATCGCTGAAAATGCCTGAGTTGAACCCGCAGCTACATTGGCAGTCAAGGGCGTAATTGCCAGCGAGTTCAAAGTAACGGCAGGTATGATGGTCAGGGATGCCGAACCAAACTTACTACCCAGCGTTGCTGTGACCAGTGAGGTTCCAGTCGCCACGCCTGTTGCCAGGCCATTGGGCAAGATCGTCGAGATCAATGGAGGACTAGTCGTCCAGATCACGCCACTCGTGATATTCGCAGTAGTGCCATCCGCATAATTGCCGCTGGCATTGAATTGCTGCGTACTACCCACTGCCAAATTCACATTCGGTGGTGTCACTGTAATGGACAACAAAACAGCCGAGCTGACATTGACCGTAGTCGTCGCGCTTAAGCCATTGTAAGTTGCTGTCATTATCGAGGAACCCGTAGCCAGGGCTGTTACCAGACCATTGCTTGCGGCAATCGTCGAGACTGTGGCGACGGCCGGTGTAGCAGAGGAAAAACTGCTATTACTGGTCACATTGACGCTGCTGTCGTCAGTATATTTTGCAGTCACAGTCAATTGCTGCGTCGTCCCGATTTGCAAACCTGGATTTGCTGGTGTCAACGCGATGGAAACCAGACTCGCCCCAGTCACCGTCAGCTTGGTACTGGCCGTAGTTGTGCCTGATGCCACAGCAATAACAGAAGAACCTGCCGTCACACCTGTAGCGAGGCCGGTATTGCTGATGGTGGCAATGGCAGGCGAAGCTGAAGTGAAGCTGGAAATCGCCGTGATATCAATGGTCTTGCCATCAGAGTAAGTTCCCATCGCTGCAAATTGCTGCTTGCCCCCTATCGCCACGGAGGGGTTGGCAGGAAGCAAGTTGATGGACTGCAGGGTTGCTGCTGAAACTGTCAGATTCGCAGAAGCCGATTTGCCGCCAAAACTGGCAGAAATTACCGCTGTACCACTGACTACCCCTTTGGCAATACCAGAAGTGCTATCCACCGTCGCGATAGT
Organism: Undibacterium sp. Di27W; assembly: GCF_049340345.1. NCBI lineage: Bacteria > Pseudomonadati > Pseudomonadota > Betaproteobacteria > Burkholderiales > Oxalobacteraceae > Undibacterium > Undibacterium sp. Di27W. Next base: position 101,608 of record NZ_JBMPOS010000015.1, read on the forward strand.
CGGGCTGGCAGATGTCCATGCTGAAGTTGTAGTGACATCACGGGAAGCGCCATCGGCAAAAGTTGCCGTGGCCACAAATTGCTGCATGCCACCGCTCGCTACCGTGGCTGTTGCGGGGCTGACTGTCAGTGTTGTCAGTGTTGATGAGGGCAAGCCCAGAATTGGATCACGGCCTTGATCACCACCACCGCCGCAACCGGCAACAAGTGTGGTGATGAGCATTGCAGAGACGCACGCAAGCGGCCTCAGATAGCGCTGTAGGATATTCATTATTGCCTTTTTCAGGTAAGTTCGGTGCCGAGTAATTTCGGTGTGGCCGCAATGCAATTCTTTCTGCTTCTTTATGCCGTATTCCCGATCGCTACCTGAGGTGAGATGACTAGTCTGAGTCGATATCACTTATTGGAGGCAGTCTGTATTCTTGAGTGCGCTGACAAGTAGACCAAAAGTCTTAAGCTCGAAAACGTATCAAGCATCCCTTATCTCTTTTTCACCAGACTTGATCTGTGCGATAGCGCACTCAACATCAATTGAATTTATTTAAACAACAGATGGAGATGCATAGAGCGATTAGCACCAGGAAGGGCATTGCTATGCTATTAGCGGACATCTGAATATAGGAACATTGCTGCTTGTAAATGTGCTCAATAAAAGATGCGCAGAAAGTAAATCGTCACCCGAGCATAAAGGCTAAGGTGAGAGTGTCAAATATCGACAGGCAAAAAAAATACCCGCACTTAGCGGGTATTTTGATAATGTTTAAACAACACTATTTTTTAAACTGATTTCCTACTCTGGTTCAAATATGCGGTTTAATCGTCTCCAGCCATTTCTTCATACGGTCAGCATCTGCCAGGCGTGAGTACTTACCTTTGGAATCAAGAAAGACCATGACGATATTGCGTCCTTCTATCATGGCTTGCATGACCAGGCAGCGGCCAGCCTCTGAGATATAACCGGTTTTTTGCAGACCAATTTCCCAGGCTGGGTTGATCACCAGCTTGTTCGACGTACCATATTCCAGAGGCCTGCCACCGGGTGCGACGACATATTTGGAGTCGGTAGAATACTGCCTGATCACAGGGTGCTGATAAGCGGCGTTAACCAGTTTCACCAAGTCACGCGCACTGGCGCGGTTTTGGCTGGAAAGACCACTGGAATCAACATAATGGGTTTCTGACATACCCAATTGCTTGGCTTTGACATTCATGGCAGCCACAAATGCGGGCAAACCACCTGGATAATTGCGACCCAAGGCGGAAGCTGCGCGATTTTCGGAACTCATCAAGGCGATATGCAACATGTCAGAGCGCGAGAGTCTGGAACCTATCTTCAAGCGGGAGCTGGTATTTTTTTCCTTATCGATGTCCTCATTGGTGACTTCTATCTGCTCATCCATGTCTTGATGCGCTTCTACCACGACCAGACTGGTCATCAATTTGGTGATGGAAGCGATGGGTAATGAGACATCGGAGTTTTTTTCAAACAAGACCTTGGAGCTATCCTGATCGACCACGTAGGCGACATTTGATTTTAATTCCAGCGGATCCTGGGTATTTTTCAGACCTACGCTATCACCCATGCTTGGTTTTTCAGGTACTTCGCGCACGACGGCAAGGCGTTCGGTAATGACTTTACGCTTACCATGCACCATGACAGTACGCTTGACGAACTTGCCAGATGCAGTGGTGATGATGATTTTCTTATGGGATGCTGCATGCGTCTTGCTGTGAGTTGCATGCTTTTTGGAAGTGTTTTTATGTGCGTGATTTGCAGCCAGCACACTCGCCACAGGCAAGAGTGCGATGAATGAAAAAACCACTGCATGTCGGGCAAATTTCACCATTAATGACTCCAGATTTAATATGCCAAAAAGATAGTGCAGTGTAGCAAAATTCGGAAATTCCGCAAGGAAAATAAGGAGTTATAGATGCTTATTGATATGACGCCTTAAACAAAGTTGCAAAATTTTGTCAAATTTTTGACCAAATTTAATCATGCCATGCGCAGGCTTATCATATAAATAATTTTCATTCTAAAAATTGTACAAATTCTGTGACACTGGCGCGCTCTGTAACCAGGGTATTTTCGATTTTGCTGTGATCGGCATAGCCAAGTGACATGCCACAGACCAGCATTTCATCTGCTGGCAATTGCAATTGTTCAGCGATGATTTTGTGATACTGGGTAAACGCTGCCTGAGGGCAGGTATCCAGGCCACGTCCACGCGCAGCGACCATGATGCTTTGCAAAAACATGCCATAGTCCAGCCAGGAGCCCTGCTCCATCACCCTGTCTATGGTGAATATCAAGCCAACTGGCGCATTGAAGAAAGCATAATTGCGACCGTGCTGGGCATGCATGCCTGTCTTGTTTTCACGCCCCAGCCCCAGCAAGGCATACAGATCCCAGCCTACTTTGCGGCGACGCTCTAGATAAGGTGTTAGCCATTTGACGGGATAATAGTTGTATTCCTCTTTATGCCCCCCCTGGGCTTCGCTGTTATGGGCAACCAGAATGGCATCTGACAAGCTTTGCAGCTTATTGCCGGTCAGCACATATACCTTCCAAGGCTGGGTATTGCTACCAGAAGGGGAACGTGCTGCCACTTCCAATATAGCTTGTATGTCCTGGCGAGTTACTGGCCTTGCCAGGAAAGCCCGGATGGAACGACGTGAAGTAATCGCCTCATCGACGATTTGCTGTGTTGCAGAAGTAATCATGAGTATCAAGCCTCGATAGTTTGCAAAAGCTGGCGCATGGCATCCGGGATGGCGGTAGGGCGACGATTTAGTCTGTCGACATAGACGTGTACAAAATGCCCCTGGGCCGCTGCAGTATCCTCGCCATTCTTAAATATCCCCACTTCATAGCGCACACTGGAATTACCCAGCTTGCTGACACTGACACCAGCCTGTATCTGGTCCGGGAAGGCAACAGAGGCGAGATAATTGCATTGGGTTTCTATGACAACGCCAATGACCGGGCTATTTTCTATATCCAGTACACCATTACTAATCAAAAACTGATTCACTACGGTATCAAACCAGCTGTAATAAACAACATTATTGACATGGCCATAAGCATCGTTGTCCATCCAGCGGGTGGTAATGCCATGAAAGTGCTTATAGTCTTTTCTTGTTTTTGCCACTATTGCCATCGCCTGCCCACCTCTCTGGATAGAAAAAATGAATTGCCCGGACGTAAATCTCCGCACGAAAGTCTAACATAGGCTGAGCACTTCATTTTCTGGTCATAATTGCCATACATAATCACTTCAGGAAAAGTGTCTTCACTGTTTTCTCATTTTCCTGTTGGGGTAATGACGTGATTTGAAACAAGCATTTTGTCATGCGTAATTGTTATATTGCAATGCACAAATATGACTTGACTTCATATGATGAATCAATAAAATGTGATTTATTGCAACGCACAATTCCATAGCTTATTAATTAAGTTTAGCGCTGCAACATTTCACTTAGCAATCGCCAGGTTTCTTGTATTTCACTTTCCTTAGGAGATTTCGATGTCTACTGCACCTGAACAATTTTCTGCAGCAACCAAAGCCAATTTCGATGCTCAACTTGCCCTGTTCACAAACTTGACAGGCAAAGCATTTGAAGGCGTAGAAAAATTCATAGAACTGAATTTGAACGCTGCCAAATCTTCCCTGGAAGAAAGTACTGCTGCCACCAAGCAATTGCTCGCAGCCAAAGATCCACAAGAATTTTTCAACCTGACGGCAGCACAAGCCCAGCCTACAGCAGAGAAAGTATTGGCATATAGCCGTCATCTGGCCAATATCGCTACTAGCACTCAGGCTGAATTCACGCATGCGGCAGAAGCACAAATCGCTGAAACCAATCGCAAAGTCTTGTCGCTGATCGATGAAGTCTCCAAAAATGCCCCTGCAGGTTCCGAGCAATTTGTCTCCTTCTTCAAAACATCGATAGACAATGCCAACGCCAGCTACGACCACATCAGCAAATCCACCAAGCAAGCTGTTGAAGCACTGGAAGCAAATCTGAACAATGCCGTTACTACAGCCAGTAAAGTAGCAGCTCCAAAAGTAGTCAAGAAGTAAGTCGAAACCATAAGTCTAAACGAGTCTGACAGGGAGCTCCCCCTCCCTGCCCTGACAAGTGAGCAGCAAGCAAAAAGCCCCAGTCAAAGCTGGGGCTTTTTGCTTTTTGCATGAACAGCTTATGCAAACATGGCCACGACTTTCATCGCTGTCTGCCAGACCCCCCATCCCAGAGGGACGCAGGCCAGAGCCCAGTAAAAAATGACTTTCCCTGTCATGCTGGGATCAATATGTTTGTTTACGTCTTCCATGATTACTCCAGTGAAAATGATGATTTTTGTGCTTATTGGGTAGCCAGTTGTGCTGGCATTTCTGCGCTTGTATGGGACTCTGGTGCCTTGACGAAAAGATTCAAGGCGAACTCGGCAACCAGCAAACCACCCAGGATATACACCACCGTCGAGTAAGCAGCTGCATCAGCCAGCCCCTGGTTCTTGACCAGATAATCACGACCTGCATTCACCACCAAAGGACCGATGACACCCGCCATGGACCACGCAGTCAACAAGCGGCCATGTATGGCGCCCACTTCTTTTTTACCAAACATATCAGCCAGATAAGCAGGTATGGTCGCAAAACCCGCACCATAAAAACTCATGACCAGTGCAAACAAGGCCACGAACAAGAGCATATTGCCAGCCGCTGCTGCACCAGGAATCGCCCAGTATGCCAGTGCACCAACACCGGAATACATGGCATAAGCCCACTTGCGACCTATCTTGTCAGAAAAACTGGACCAGATAAAACGACCCGCCATATTACACAGGGATAGCAAGCCGACAAAACCTGCCGCAGCGGCAGGAGAAATACCGACCATCTTTTGTGCCATCAGCGAAGCCTGACCCAGGATGCCGATACCAGCCGACACGTTCAACAAAAGTATGCCCCACAACAACCAGAACTGTGGTTTGCGTATGGCTTGGGCAACGGAAAAATCATCTGCACCCTTAGAAGCGATATGAGCCGCTTCTGTCTTGCTGGGTACCCAGCCTACTGGCAAATAACCAGGAAAAGGCAGACGGGCAATGCTGACAGCTGCTAACTGGAAGCACAGATACACTACCGCCATCGTCACAAAGGTTGCAGGAATACCGCCATACAGCGAACCTTCACTGAAATACTTCATCAGATTTACAGCCAGCGGTGAGCCAACCAGAGCACCACCACCAAAACCCATGATGGCCAGGCCAGTCGCCATGCCGCGCTTGTCCGGGAACCATTTGATCAGGGTTGACACTGGCGAGATGTAGCCTATACCCAGGCCAGTACCACCTATCACACCATAACCAAGAATGACGATAGGCAAGGAACCTGCGACCACACCCAAAGCAGAGACCAGGAAGCCTGCAAAAAAACATAAGGCCGAAGCCAGCATGGCTTTGCGCGGCCCGACTCTTTCTACCCATTTGCCAAATATCGCCGCGGACAAGCCCAGGAAGATAATGGCAACAGAAAAAATCCAGCCTACACTGGTCAGACTTGATCCCAGCACTTTGACCAGGGGCCCATTAAATACCGAGAAGCCATACGCCTGACCCAGTGGAAAATGTATCAACAGAGCTGCTGCTGCCATCAGCCAGCGGCTATAACCTGGAGCGGCTGTCGCGGCTTCCTTGCTCATTGTTGTATTTATTTGATGAAAAAACCCCATGCGCTCTTCCTTTGTTATTTTAGGTAAATGAATGAAATTAAAAGGTATATACCTTGACGCAAATCAAGGTCAAGGCTGGAAACAAGTGCTTGCAGAATACATTAAATACTTACATTGCAATACGCAAATTCATGAAAATTTCATAGGAAAATAATGATTTTTGCAATTTTATATTCGTACAATTTAGCTGCCAGATATGGATTTCCCGGGCGGGAATTAGTGCGCCTGCAGCAGTAACTCCCCATCAACGAAAAAAGCTTGCGGCAAAAAAAATACCTGCAATCGCTTGCAGGTATTTCAAATGCTCGGGTACAAACTTGCTGCGTACCGGGCTTAGCTTACTTCATGGCCGTATTAACCTTCACCCAAATAAGCTGCCTGGACTTTAGGATCACTCAACATATCTTTGGCATTGCCGCTCATGGTAATCAAACCCGAATCCATCACATAGCCGCGATGCGCTGCCTGTAAAGCCAGCTTGGCATTTTGCTCAACCAGCAGGATGGTAATACCCTGGGCTGACACATTACGCACGACTTCAAAAATCTTTTCCACCATGATAGGTGACAAGCCCATCGACGGCTCATCCAGCAACAGCAGATTAGGATGACTCATCAAGGCACGTGCCATCGCCAGCATTTGTTGCTCGCCACCGGACAAGGTACCGGCCAATTGCGCTGCACGTTCTTTCAAACGTGGGAAAATGGAAAACCATTTTTCTATATCTGCATTGATGGCTTCTTTATCATTGCGGATATAGGCACCCATCATCAGGTTTTCCAGAATCGTCATACGCGTGAAAACCCCGCGTCCCTCTGGCACCATGGCCAGATGGTTCTTGACCATTTCGAAAGAATTGACGTTACGGATGGAAGCACCCATGTAGACAATTTCACCCTCTACCTTGCAAGCCGGCAGTGTGCCAGTAATGGCTTTCAGTGTCGTGGTCTTGCCAGCACCATTGGCGCCAATCAAGGTGATCAACTCACCCTTATTAACTTCCAGGTCGATTCCTTTAACGGCCTTGATACCGCCGTAGGCAACTTTCAGATTGCTTATCTTTAATACGTTCTCAGCCATTAGTGACCTCCTCCCAAATACGCTTCGATAACTGCCGGATTTTTCTGTATATCTGCAGGCAAACCTTCTGCAATTGGCTTGCCATAATCCAGAACAGTCATCCTGTCACATAATCCCATCATCAATTTGACGTCATGCTCAATCAGCAAAATGGTTTTGCCTTCAGCCTTGATCTTGACCAATAATTCGCGCAGGGCGAGTTTTTCAGTTGCATTCATACCGGCAGCAGGTTCATCCAGTGCCAGCAATTTAGGATCAGTTGCCAGTGCACGGGCAATTTCCAGGCGACGTTGATCGCCATAAGACAGAAACTTGGAAGTGCGATCTGCAAACTGGCCTATGCCTACAAAATCCAGCAGTTCTTGGGCACGCTTGCGAATGTCCAGCTCTTCTTTACGCGCCGATGGATGACGGAATACGGCACCAAAAACACCCTGATGCGTACGGATATGCCGACCTACCATGACATTTTCCAAAGCGGTCATTTCACCAAACAAACGGATGTTCTGGAAAGTCCTGGCGATACCCGCCTTGGCCACTTCATGCGGAGCCGAAGGTGAATAAGGTTTGCCATCCAGTTCAAAAGTACCGGTATCAGGCTGATACAAGCCGGTAATGACATTGAAGAAGGTCGTTTTGCCTGCGCCGTTCGGGCCTATCAGGCCATAAATCTGGCCCTTTTTGATATTGATGCCGACATTCGACAGCGCCTGCAAGCCGCCAAAACGTTTATTGGCGCCTTCGATTTTTAAGATAGTCTGTTCAATCATCTTGATCTTCCTTATGCTGCCGCTTCGTTATTCTTGGCCATACGATCTTCATGCTTCGGTGCTGGCCACAAGCCGGCAGGACGATTGAGCATGATGGCAACCATGGCGAAGCCGTACAACAATTGACGCAATACTTCGGCCTCTATCCAGACTTTCCCAAAGATCAGGTTTTGTACTGGTTCAACCACGTGGCGCAATACCTCAGGCAAGGCAGCCAGCAACACAGCACCCAGAATGACACCCGGGATATGGCCAATACCGCCCAATACCACCATCGCCAGAATCACGATGGATTCCATCAAGGAGAATGATTCCGGGGACACGAAGCCCTGGAAGCTCGCAAACATTGCACCAGACACGCCGCCAAAAGAAGCACCCATGGAGAATGCCAGCAATTTGATATTACGGGTATTGATGCCCATAGCCTTGGCTGCAATTTCATCTTCACGTATCGCTACCCAGGCACGGCCCAGACGAGAATCTTGCAAGCGCAGAGAAACAATCACAATCGCGATACACAGGAACAGGAACAGGAAGTAATAGGCATTTACCGAAGGCATGCTCATGCCCAGGAACTGCACAGTTGCATTCGAACCTTCTTCGCCTTTCAGTGATACACCGAAGATGCGGATAGGATCGATCAGGTTGATCCCTTGTGGACCATTGGTGAAGTTGATCGGTGCATTCATGTTGTTCATGAAAATACGGATGATTTCACCAAAGCCCAAAGTCACGATGGCCAGATAGTCGCCACGCAGCTTCAAGGTAGGTGCGCCCAGCAAAGCACCGAACAAACCAGCGACCGCCGCCGCAAATGGCACAATAATCCAGACTGAAAGGTGGATACCGTTCTTGGTGATTTCTGGCCCGCAAACGGCGACCAAAAATTCCCCTACGGCCGGATAATTATTAACAAAGGATTCAAGGATGACTGCAAATTGCTGTGAGCCGAAGATCGCTGCCAGATAAGCGCCTACCGCATAAAACGCGATATACCCCAGATCCAGCAAGCCGGCAAAACCGACCACGATATTCAAACCCAGCGCCAGCATAATATACAAGAGCGCGAAGTCAATAATCCTGACCCAGGAATTACCGAAATTGGACGCCACGAAAGGGAACAACACCATGACGATGCCCAACACCGCGAAGCTGGTGTAGGCCTTGGTTGGATTGGCTTTTACATCAAATATGGTTGACATTGATTTTCTCCTTACGCACGGTCAGCAACACGCTCACCCATGATGCCGGATGGACGCAAGGTCAGTACGATAATCAAAACGACGAAAGCAAAGATATCCTGGTAATGACTACCGAGGATGCCGCCTGTCAGGTCACCGATATAACCGGCGCCCAGGCTTTCAATCAGACCCAGTACGATACCACCCACCATCGCACCGTAAATATTACCGATACCACCCAGTACCGCCGCCGAGAAAGCTTTCAGGCCAGGCACAAAACCCATGGCAAACTGTGCTGAGGAATAGTTGGCTGCCCACATCACGCCAGCAATAGCAGCCAGTGCGGCACCAATCGCAAATGTAGCAACAATCACCTTATTGGAATCAACACCCATCAGGCCAGCAACACGCGGATTTTCTGCTGTCGCTCGCATGGCCCTGCCCATTTTGGTTTTTTCAACCAGCAACACCAGACCCACCATCGCCAGTGTCGCCAGTATCAGCAAGAAAATCTGAGTCTGGGAAATCACGGCGCCACCAATTTGCACAGGAATGGAAGGCATCACGGAAGGGAAGGAAATCGGGCTGCGGCCCCAGATCATCATAGCGAAAGTCTGCACCAGTATGGAGATACCAATTGCCGTGATCAAGGGGGCCAGTCGCGGTGCATTGCGCAGTCGACGGTAGGCAACACGTTCAATCAGGACGTTCACCGCGATACAGACTGGAACTGCACCCAGAATCGCAATAATGAGTTTGATGATGCCCGGTAAATCAGGTGCAATAACTTGCAATCCTTTGATGATACTCAGGCCTGCCATCGCACCAACCATCAGTACGTCGCCATGCGCAAAGTTAATCAGATTGAGTACACCATAGACCATGGTGTAACCAAGAGCGACCAAGGCATACATACTGCCCAGCACCAGACCGTTAATAATTTGTTGGATAAAGGTATCCATATTTTGCTTCTCACTTTAAGAACGAAACGAATTTCTGAAAAAACAGGAGATGAACTGTTTGCCATCTTGCCACCCTATACAAGCAGATAACAATAGACAGGTTTCAGCAAAAATCATTCCTGATAATAAAAGCGGCACCCTGGTTTGGGTGCCGCCGGAATTCGAACGCGCGCTATCCGAACAGGCGCGTCATCAAAGTAGAAGCAATAATGGCGTAATTGATACACATAGTAGTACTCTCCTCAGCAACTTTTGGTAAAAGTTTTTGTAATATATTTTGACTTAAAGGTTATCCCAGTAAAGTCGGGCGGATTATACATAATTTGCTTGTTCTTCCAGTGGTAAAAAAGCCACCGCAAGCTACGTATTTTCCACAACCGCCAATCACCAGCATACACGTTTTGACAAGTCCGGCAAGTACCGAGCTTGATTGTGCCGCAATCTTAAACACGTATTTGCAAAATAAAATATCGAAAACAACAGCCAAAACGAATTTTTAATCAAATTCACTTAGCAAAGGAGTTAAGCAGGCTTAAATCTTCGGTGTAGCGAGCCCCTTGGGCATGGGGAAAGTCACTGCCTCTTCTACCCCATCAAGTGCACGTACACTGCGTGCGCCTAACTGACGCAAGCTGCTGATCACTTCCTGCACCAGTACTTCTGGTGCAGAAGCACCAGCAGTGACGCCAATACGTAGCCGGTTTTCCAGCCATTCAGGTTTGATCTGACTGGCATTGTCGACCATATATGCCGCCACCCCTTTTTTTTCTGCCACTTCGCGCAGGCGATTGGAGTTCGAGCTATTAGGGCTACCGACCACCAGCACCAGATCCACTTGCGGTGCCATGAATTTCACAGCCTCCTGGCGATTCGTCGTAGCGTAACAAATGTCACCCTTTTTGGGTTCACTAATTAAAGGGAAGCGCGCTTTCAAGGCATCGATGATTTCTGCCGTATCGTCAACCGACAGTGTCGTTTGCGATACAAAGGCCAGCATGTCAGCATTTTTTACTTGCAAGCGGGCGACATCGGCCACGGTTTCGACCAGGTACATGCCCTCTTCTGCCTGCCCCATTGTGCCTTCGACCTCAGGATGTCCATGGTGGCCTATCATGATGATTTCGCGGCCTTCCTTGCGCATCTTGGCGACTTCTATATGCACCTTGGTCACCAGTGGACAGGTCGCATCAAAAATCGTCAGGCCGCGGGCTTCAGCATCCTGGCGTACGCTTTGAGAAACCCCATGCGCAGAAAATATCAGGGTATTCCCTGGCGGGACATCTTCCAGCTCTTCAATAAAAATCGCGCCCTTGGTCTTGAGGTCATTCACAACATAGGCGTTGTGCACGATTTCATGCCTGACATAAATCGGTGCACCGAATTGTTGCAAGGCGCGCTCGACGATTTCAATGGCGCGGTCTACGCCAGCGCAAAATCCGCGTGGCTGAGCTAATAAGATTTCTTTGTCCATAAGCTTGATTAAAGAATCCCGATAATTTTTGTTTCAAACAGCACGGTTTGTCCGGCCAGAGGATGATTAAAGTCGAACAAGGCACCCTCGTCGTCAAGTGCGCGCAAGATACCGGCAAACTTGCCACCAGCAGGGGCCGCAAATTCGACCAGATCACCAATCACATATTGCTCGCCAAAAGCCGAGTTTTCTTTTAGTGTAGCTAGCGACACTCTTTGTATCAAATCCGGATTGCGTGGACCAAAGGCTTTTTCAGGTGCCAGTTCCTGGGTAGTATGGGAGCCCTCCTCCAAGCCCAGCAAGGATGCTTCCAGTTCAGGAGCCAATTGGCCATTGCCAAGTTGCAGCGTGGCCGGACGCTCATTGAAGGTGCTGAGTATATCCTCACCATCCAGCGTCGCAAGACGATAATGCAGGGTCAGGTAGGCATTGGGTGTCACAGTGGGGATTGCATTGGAAGACATGATATGAAGCTGGGCTTAGGCTAAGAATCCGATATTGTAAGCCAGCTTTAGCTTAATAAGAGACAAGGACACAATTCTATGGAGAAAACCTAGATGGCAATCAATGAATGGCCGGAAGATCAACGCCCCAGGGAAAGACTGATCAAGCATGGGGCCAGTGCCCTGTCGGATGCAGAATTGCTGGCCGTTTTCCTGCGCACTGGTGTTACTGGCAAGAGCGCCGTGGATCTGGGGCGTGACATGATCACCCGCTTTGGCTCGCTTTCAGGCTTGTTTGCGGCCAGTATCAAGGATTTTTCCTCCGTACACGGACTGGGTTCTGCCAAATATGCCCAATTGCACGCAGTACTGGAGCTGGCCAAGCGGGCGATTTCTGAAGAACTGCAAGAGAATGCCTCCTTGTCCTCACCCCAGGCTGTTAAAAATTATTTGCAGCTCATGATAGGTAATAAACCACATGAATCTTTTGCCATCCTGTTCCTGGATGTCAAAAACCGTTTGATCAAGGCAGAAGAATTGTTCCGCGGCACACTCAATCATGCGAGCGTGTACCCGCGCGAAGTAGTGAAATCGGCTTTGCATCAAAATGCAGCCGCCATCATCCTGGCACACAACCACCCTTCAGGCTCCTGCGAACCCAGTTCTGCCGACATCGGCCTGACCCAAACCCTGAAACAGGCGCTGGCGCTGGTAGATATACGCATACTGGATCACTTCATCGTCGCCAACCCTAACGTGTACTCGTTCGCGGAGCATGGATTGATGTAAACACTTCTGACTTTGGCCACTGAGGTTTTACGACACTAAGTACAACACTGAATACAACACTGATCAAAATAGCCGCTGTCTGCGTTTTTCAGGTTTCCCCCGGTGTTTACCTGAGGATAAAGCCCCGGCAAAATCATGAAAATCGAATTGTTAAATCTATTTTTTTAAAATGACACAGTTGTTTTTCGCAAGTCGTTGATATTTCATGAGATTTTGTTTATACTTGCGTTTTTCCAATTTCGGAATCGTCTAAGGAGTTAAACATGGCACGTGTCTGCCAAGTGACTGGGAAGGGGCCAATGGTTGGCAACAATGTATCCCACGCTAACAACAAAACAAAACGCCGCTTTTTGCCTAATCTGCAAAATCGTCGCTTTTTCGTAGAATCAGAAAACCGTTGGGTTTCTCTGCGTTTGTCCAATGCTGGCCTGCGCGTCATCGACAAAATTGGCATCGATGCCGTTTTGACTGACATGCGTGCTCGCGGCGAAAAAGTTTAAGCTAAACTATTGTTAGGAAAATATCATGGCTAAATCTGGTCGCGACAAAATCAAGCTGGAATCGACTGCTGGTACAGGTCACTTCTACACAACCTCCAAAAACAAGCGCACTATGCCTGAAAAAATGGAGATCATGAAGTTCGATCCTAAAGCACGTAAGCACGTCATCTACAAAGAAACCAAAATCAAGTAATTCTGGTAAGTTTTGTAGAAATAAAAAAACCCTGCATTGCAGGGTTTTTTTATTTCTACAGGAAGTAGCCACAAAACAAAGGGGCTATTTACTCTTGATGAAGCGCATTGCAGAGGTAGCGCTAACCTGATTTACAAGGGTTATCCAAAGTATCGAGACTCTGGTCACGCTGAAAGCATCTGGGAAACTGCCAATAGATGCTCCTGATGCATATCAGACCTAGGCACTGACCAAACACAACATCATTGCATTGATCGCCTCCAGAGGCATGCTGAAAGTCCTCAACGGACACAAGCAGCTAGTCACCTCTCACGATAAGCGCGGCATAACAACGTTCAAAAATAAAAAACGGCGCATCAGCGCCGTTTTTTGAAGAAGCAAAAGACTTAAGCGTAGGTACGCAATCTCAATGAGAATTCACGCAAAGTCTGGATGCCAGATGCTTCTGCACGCACACACCAGTCCTGCAATTGCTGCACCAGTTGTTCGCGACTGACGGTAGAACGCTCCCAGATCAAGCCCAGTTCCACACGCATGTCATGCATGGTCTTCAGGGCGCGACTATGAGCCAACACTTCAGACAATTGCTGTTGTTGTGGTGCTTCGAGCTTGGTTGGCTCACGTTGCAGCAATTTTTTTGTCGACTTCAGCATTTGCGCTTCAAACATGGCTTTTTCACGCAAGTTGGCTACTTCATCACGCCAGGTACGGCGCAAGGACTTGGTATATTTGGCCATGACGTCGTAACGATTGGTGATCACCGCCTGCAGGGTTTCCAGGTCAACGACAGCCTTGGTTTCCTTGAACTTGGGCTCAGGTGCCACTTTTTTGACCTTGGCCAGACCGACGATTTCCAAACTGCGTATATACATCCAGCCTATGTCAAACTCATACCATTTGGAGGACAGCTTGGCCGATGTGCCAAAAGTGTGGTGATTATTATGCAGCTCTTCGCCACCAATCAAAATACCGATCGGCAAGATATTGCGTGAGGCATCCACACAATCATAATTGCGATAACCCCAGTAGTGGCCTATACCATTGATAATGCCAGCAGCAGTCACGGGTATCCATGCCATTTGCACTGCCCAGACTGTTGCGCCAATCACGCCAAATAACATCAGGTCAATAATCAGCATCAGTGCCACGCCCTGCCAGCTGAAGCGGGTGTAGATATTACGCTCCATCCAGTCATCTGGTGTGCCATGGCCATATTTTTCCATGGTTTCGAGGTTCTTACATTCTGCACGATACAGCTCTGCGCCTTCGAACAAGACTTTTTTGATACCACGCGTCACCGGGCTATGCGGATCTTCTTCAGTTTCGCATTTGGCATGGTGCTTGCGGTGGATGGCGGCCCATTCCTTGGTTACCTGGCCAGTCGTCAACCACAACCAGAAACGGAAAAAATGACTGGGTATGGCATGCAATTCCAGAGCACGATGTGCCTGGCAGCGATGCAGGAAGATAGTCACACTGGCAATCGTGATATGCGTCACGACCATAGTGAAGATAAAGACTTGCCAACCCGTGGCACGCGTCAGACCATTAGACAGAAAGTCAACGACAGTATCGATAAAAGTGCTCAAAATGACATGTACTCCATTGTTATTGACGACATCTGGGTTGATTTCGCAAAAATGCAATCAACTTTATTCATTATAGACATGGGACGGCATTGTACGCCGTTTTAGAGGATTCCCACCAATTTTAGATCTAAAATTATTGCCATGCCTCAAGTTTCTTTAGCAGGAGTGTTAATTAAAGTCACAACCCGCTGGCCATAGGGCAGATTCACCTGATGCTCGTGCAAAACCTGCCACAAGGCAAGATTCACGGCAGACATGACGCTGGAACGGCCATTCTCTGGGTCACTAATCCAGAAACCTACCCGCAACTCAAAACCATCTGCACCAAATTTCATCAAATAAGCCGACGGTGCTGGCTCTTTGCAGACACGCTCTACTGTAGCAGCTGCAGCGCCCAGGATGGGCATGATATGAGTAAGATCGGTTTCATAGCCCACTGTCATATCCGTCCACATTGCCACGGTCCGGTCGCTCAGAGAATAATTTTGCACAGGCGTCGATACCAGCATTTCATTTGGTATGACAGCCTCGCCACCATCCTGCCCTTGCAATACCGTATAACGCGTATTGATTTGCGTTACTCGCCCGCTGAATTTATCGACCGTGATCATGTCACCTATGGACATGCTGCGGTCCAGCAGGATAATGAAACCAGATACATAGCTGCTGGTAATTTTTTGCAAACCAAAACCCAGGCCCACACCCAGGGCACCACCAAATACCGATAGCACTGTCAAGTCTATGCCAACCAGGGTCAGGCTGATGAGTATCGCCAGCAGGATAAAAACCGCCCTGCTTACGCGTGACAGTACCACCTTGAGAGAGCTATGCGCATTTGGCAAAAGCATCAGGCGCACTTCCAGTGCAGCGCTGGCCCACATTGCCACCACCAGGGTAACCACGACAGAAGCGACTGCCTGCAAGATGGTCAGGATGGAAACCTTGTTTTTCCCCAGGGGCAAAGCAACATCATCCAGGGATGAAAACAGTTCCTGCCCCAAACCTGTGAAATGCAAGACCACACCCAGCCAGACCAGGCCAGCAAACAGTTTCTCAAATACGGCAAGAAAATTACCAATATAGCCATCACGGGCAAAGGTCTGGCGCACGACATAAAAAGCAAAGCGTATCAGGGCCAGCGAACCGATGATGGGAAATAGCAGAGACAGCAAATGCGTATGCTGCCATTTGCCTAAAATCATTTTTGCAATCAGGATAAAAATCATCGCCAGAGCTGGCGAGAGTACACGGGTAAAACTTTCCACGCCCAGCTTGACCACACCAGTATCAGTCTCCTTGGGAGTAAAGCTGCGCCTGAGCATGCGTGACAGCACCCAGGCCAGCGCAAAGCACAAGATGACCGCCGCCACTTGCCAATAAAAATCAGACTGGCCTACATCATGCGATAAGTCAGACAATAAACTGGCGAGCAAAGGCGTACTCATGGTGCGTCACAAAAAATAAGAATGATGGAAATGGTGCCAGAGCAGTGAAGTCAATCAGGCATCCTCAGCCACTTCAGCCGCTTCAGGCTCTGGAGCAACTTTAGCTGGTGCCTTTTTACGTTCCAGTATCGCTGCAAAGAAGCCATCTGTCTGATGCAGGTGAGGATAGAGCTTCAGATAGTCACCCATTTCCAGATCCACTTTTTGCTCAGCCAATACTTGCGAAGCTGGCACCAGCGCATAATCAGCATGTTCAGCCAGGAAAGCTTGCACTATGCCTTCATTTTCTTCATCGAGGATACTGCAGGTCGCGTAGACCAGGCGTCCACCTGGTTTCACCATGCGCGCAGCGCTGGCCAGGATGGAAGCCTGCTTGACATTCAACTCTGCTACGCCTTCTGGTGTCTGGCGCCATTTGACGTCAGGATTGCGGCGCAAGGTGCCCAAACCACTACAAGGTGCATCGACCAGTACGCGGTCCAGCTTGCCTGCCAGGCGTTTGATTTTGGCATCTTTTTCATGGGCGATTACAACCGGATGCACATTCGACAGACCACTGCGTGCCATACGTGGCTTCAATTTAGCCAGGCGTTTTTCAGAAATATCAAAAGCGTACAAACGGCCAGTATTGCGCATTAATGCACCCAGCGCCAGCGTCTTGCCACCGGCACCGGCACAGAAATCGGCCACCATTTCACCGCGCTTGGCACCGACCAGTTGCGCCAGCAATTGACTACCTTCATCCTGCACTTCTATTGTGCCGTCTTTAAACAAAGGCAGATTCTGGATGGATGGTTTTTTACGTACACGCAAACCTGTGCTGGAGTATGGCGTAGGCTCAGCAATGATAGGTGCTTGTGCCAGTGTGGTGATGACAGTTTCACGATCACCCTTGATGGTGTTGACACGCAAATCCAGTGGCGCAGGGGTGTTAAGAGACATGGCCAGCTTGAGCGCTTCTTCTTCACCAAAGCGTTCCAGCAACTTGGTCCACAGCCATTCAGGCAAATTAGCCTTCATCATCAAAGGCAGGTGGGCACGGTCAATTTCCATGACACGTTGCAACCATGCAGTTTCATCTTCCGTCAAACCACCCAGAGCATCGACACCCACCGCATCAGCCAGACCCAGCAGGCTCAGGCGGCGCATGGGTGAACCTATGCCGGACTCAGAAAAATTGGTGTACACCGCTTTATTGCGCAGCAAGCCATAGACAGCCTCCGCAACTACACCGCGTTCACGTGAACCCAGTCGCGGGTGGTCACGAAAATAACGCGACAAAGTGCCATCTGCCGGGCCGGTAAAACGCAAAATCTCACGTAATACTTCTTCGGTATTGACGAGTATGGCTGGAGGTAATCTCATGCTGCTTCCTTCTAATATGCTGATATGGCCCGGATGGGCCTTGTTACTATTTTTTGCTTTGATTTTTTACTATGTCATGCGGATGCAAGACCGCAGAAGCGATCTCGCTGATACTGGCTAACCTGGCTTCTTATCAAGCTACTTATTCGGCTTATCAGTTACTGATATGAACACGGTTGCCGTCTATACGCAATTTGTCTTCGACGAATTGCAGTACGGCGCGCGGATAAATCTGATGCTCCTGCTCCAGCACGCGGTGCGACAGCGTGTCTTCGGTATCATCATCAAGTACGGGCACGACTGCCTGCGCGACGATGGGGCCATGGTCCAGTTCGGCAGTGACAAAATGCACAGTCACACCATGCACTTTAACACCAGCATCAATTGCCTGCTGATGCGTTGCCAAGCCAACAAAGCTGGGTAACAGGGATGGATGAATATTCAACATCTTGCCCGCATAGTGTTCAACAAAACCTGCCGTCAGTATGCGCATGAAACCAGCCAAAACGACCAGATCGGGGGTAAATTCATCAATTTTTGCCTGCAAAGCGGCATCAAATGCTTCACGTGTGGCAAATTGCTTACTGACAACTACTGCCGTAGGTATGCCACGGCTGGCAGCATATTCCAGGCCACCTGCATCAGCACGGTTGCTGATAACGGCTGCAATTTGCGCAGGCCATTGCTGTTTTACAGCAGTTTCAACGATGGCTTGCATATTGCTGCCACGACCAGAAATGAGGATAACAATCTTTTTCATGGCGGCATTGTACCGCTGACAGGGGTCTAGCCCCAAATAAAAATGCCGACAATTACTTATCGGCATCTATTATACAAGGTATAAAAAGACTATTCGAAGGAGTAAAACACCCGGAAAGCAACTTTTCTTTCGGCCCAGAAATCTGCTGCATCACGAAAGACATCCAGCAGAGTCTCACGTGCTTCCTTGTCAAATTTTTGCGTATTTGGCAATTGCTCAAGCACAATGAGAAAGCCTGGTTGTGGCCCTGCCTTATAAATCATGTCTGTCAGGCAATCAGACAAGGCATCCAGATTCCGGCACATGGGTTTGGGGAAGCCAAAAGATACGGCAATCTTGCCCAAGACTTGCTGCTTGCTTAATGCTTCCAGGCAATAGGCATACAGGAAATGCTGGCCAAGTTTGTTCGCCTCTGCCTGCAAATCCTGCACGCGAAAAGCCCGTATGGACTGCACCAGATTTGACGGCACCGTTGCCAATAAATCCATTTCCCCCTCGATTGCTGAGATCATATTTACTCTTTAATTATTTACTCTTTAATTCTGCGAAAACTCTGGTAGTGGTCTTCAGTGTAATAGTACTCACCAGAGGTCTGCGGGTCCGATCCGGCAATGATGCGACGCACACCACGATTACGGGCGCGCGGTGTTTTCACTGTATATTCATGATAGTAACCACGCTTCTGCTTGGGCAATCTGGATTCATAATTGCCAAAAACAACGCCATCCTTGTCATAAGGAAATGGCCCACCTTGCTTGATGAGTTTCAGTGTCGTCTGAGCCTCTTTGGGTAACTCTGCCAGCGCAACTTGAGACTGACCGCCAGTGTCTTTAGCAATGCCAGTTACTGCCAATAAAGCAAGCGCCAGGAAAACCAGCCATTTTTTAAAAAATGTTGGACTTATCATTATTTCATCTATCCGCACATGCTTAAACAGGGCATAGATTAACGGTTTGTCGATGATGAATCAACCATTGTTGCACTTGTTACAAGGAGGCAACTCCTTGTAACAACAGAGCGAACTTTAGCGCTTCCCTGGAGAAATTTTTCTATTTTGAAACGCTGCATGCGCTGTAAAGAATGCCTTGCTTGCATGATAGGGCTTGCGTCCTTTTACATCATTGAAATTGTTAAAATTAATACTCATTAATATATTACAAAATAGCAATTGACAAAAAGGACACATCATTTCAAAATCACAGGCTTGTGTTGCCAATGTAGCCATAAGCTGCAGAGTGAGTGCCTTACGAAGAGTGAGTCCTCTTAAAAATGAGCAACTTGGTCAAGCGTGATATTCGCTTGGTTCACATGGCCTTGAGTCTGCCAATAGGCATGATCCACGAGGGCGACTTAAGCTAGTATTTAATCTGAGGATACAGTTTTCGTATGAACGGATCTTCTTCATCTCATCGTGACGTAAATTCTTGGGGCAGGACAGACTGCCTGTTTGTACAGGCAAAGAAACCCAAGCCCTGCTAGTACTCGTCAGCACTCAGCATCGCCCTTCCCTACCTCATCGGAACCGCACATCAAGTGCAGGCGGAGTTATGTCCGCCTGCAGGAAATAGCTTTTGCTGGAAGTCGCAAACCCAGACATCTCTTGAGGGTCGATTAATCGAATTTTCTTAACCATCATGAATACTTACACTCCCCTGAAAAAAACCAGCATTCTTGAAGTCTTAAAGAAGAATGGCCGCATAAATTTGCTTGAGCAATGCTTTGCTGATCAACTGGATGCATCTGCCAGGCTGGTTGACCATCAAGAAAATCCTGCCAGGCTCAGCGGACTGGGCTTACGTCATGAAGACAAGGCTATCCCCTATCAGGGCCTGCCTTATGTGATGTCAAATTCCACCTTCCTGCGCATAGGTGGCTTGCTGGAACGCGTGGCCGTGATAGTCGAACGAGCTATCGACCTTTACCTGAATGATGCCAGCGTACGCGATTTCTTCAAGCTACAAGCCAGGTACGAGCATTTGATACGGCTAGGCGCAGCATACCGGCCACGCGTGCAATATTGCCGCTACGATTTCACGATTGATGATGCGGGCCGCCCGCGTATCTATGAATTAAATACCCATTCCCCGGCAGGCTCCAGTTTCTATGAGCGCTTTGCGCAAGTCTTCAGACATAACCTGGTCATGGAAGAATTACAGCAACTGGGATTAGACCCTGTCGTCACGCCCCTGGAAAAGCAAGGTGCATTTGCCAAAGCCGTGATAGAGGCAGCCAGCACAGCTAACTTGAATCAGCCCACCCATTCTGCAGCTATCTTGAACAGCAAATATCTGACGATGAATAATGAGCTTGATCTGATCAAGGAACAATTTATTGCAGAGGGCAAACCAGCGATTCGCTGCTATGTTGAAGACTTGCGATTCGAGGAAGGAACGCTGTATTTCGAGGATAAACCTATCGATATCTGCTTCAATAAATTTGACGATACCCATGGGCCAGATGCCTATGAATGTGCATTTTCACGTACGCATGCAGAAGTGCAGGCTTATCTGGATGCCGTTGGAACTGGCAAGGTCTTTGCCGTAAACACATTTGCCAGCATGTATTTACCTGAAAACAAGAGCATGCTGGCCTTTCTGTGGAGCCCTTTACTGCGCCCACATATCAACGCCGAGGAATATGAACTGATCAGGGAAGTTGTCCCCTACACCAGGCTGCTCAGGCACCTTAATCCAAATGAGTTGAAACACGTGATCTCCAATCGCAGGGAACTGGTGTTAAAACGCTCTCTCGATACACGCGGACGCAGCGTCGTCATCGGCAGGGATGTCGACGATAAAGAATGGGAACAGGCCATCCACCAGGCAGTCGAAGTGCAAGAGGAAGAGGACTTTGTGATACAGGAACTCTCGGCTGTAGAAACCTGCATGGCTACGCTGCCCGGCATGCAAGAACCCGGGCAATACTTTACCTCTCTGGCCTATTTCATGATACATGGCAAAGCCCAGGGGATTTTGGTCAGGACTTCTGCAGAAGCGACCACCAATGTTGCGCGCGAAGGCTTTGTTCAACCATTTTTAGTCGTCAGGTGAAACCGATGGACAGCAAAGTCACGCACCTGCCAGCGCCTCAGTTACGTACTCTGCCTGCCATCGAAGGAAAAGCAGCGCAGGATTTACTCAGGGACTTCAGGGCGCAATTAGGCAAGACCGTATGGGGCACACAAACTCCAGATACCCTGCTGGGCCCGGTAGAATCTGCCTTGCCCTCCTTGCTGGAATTTGAAACTGATTTGCAGACACTGTACCGCGCGCTCTTGAAAGTACTGGTCCTTGAACGCGAGATTTCTCATGCGGATGCTCAGGCACATCGCATGTCCGACTTGATGGCCCATGTACGGCGTTTCAATCACTGGCCTGTAATGAATGAAGGCATATTACCCAGTCCAGAAATCCTGCTGGCCGAAGATGCCACCAAATTCATGTTCGGCCGCCCGGATATCGTCTTGAGTGCAGAAGGTCCCAAAGTCGTAGAAACGAATTTTGACACTGGCATAGGTGGTTATCTGCGTCCCGATGATATCTGGAAAATCGCCGCACAACTATTTATCCTGGACGATGAAACCCTGGCTTTCGGCAGCCCTTTGGATGGTTTTGCAAAATACTTTAGCGAGGTCGCCGATAAAGATGCTGTCGATTTTCACTGGATCATGAAAGACAAGCCAGAAATTCGCCAGGAGATGGATGTCGCCCTACAAAGGCTGAACAGCAAACAAGATAATGTCTTTCATCGCATGCAATACACAGGTGAAGTTGTTCCCTCCTTGCGCAAGGGCAGAAAACATGTACGGCATCGTGCTTGCTCAATTTACACAGTCAAAACCGCGCTGGAGCAATTCACCAGCATGTTGCAGGCATTGCTGCCAGCCACCCAAGCTGAAACCGTGCCGCTTGCCTTGTCTGTACTTGATTCAAAACTCATGCTGGCCTGGATTTCTGACCCGGCCTACCGACCTGGCAATCTTAGTGATGCAGAAATCAGGGCGGTTGATCGTTTAATCCCGTGGACCCGGGTATTGGCATTCTTGTCTGGCGGGGAACTGGCCGAAGTCAGGAATAACAGGGAAGAATTTGTCATCAAGAAGACAGATTCCTTCCAGGCCAGAGACGTCCATCTGGGATGGAATACCACCCATGCGGACTGGAATGATTTGATCACAGAACTCAGTGCAAGAGCAGCATGGGACGGCAGCGCAACTGATATCTGGATAGTACAGCGCCGGGTAAGGCCCAGGGCACAAGCCTTGATAGAATATACCGACCAGGGTGTCATCGAAAGAAGTACAGGCGTATCCTGCTGCCCCTATATGATGGGCGGAAAATTACGTGGACTGGAAACCTGGGTGACACCCTTTAACCCGGATTTTTCTATGATACACAAGATGCAATTCGTCCCGCATTTTATCCGCGCATAGACGTCTAGATACAATCAGGTGATAGTCTGGCCCTGGTCACGGAAGAAGCTCAGTACTTCTTCTTTCTTGGCCTGGGTGTCACGCCTGCCCAGCGCAATCAATTCCTTGGTATAACTGGACTCAAACAAGAGATAAGATGCCAGCGCCGAGCCACGTGCCTCGGTCGCACCTATGCCCCCCAGCATGGTGCGGACTGGCAAAGGTAGGCTATTGGTATGGCGGCTGGCAATTTCATCCAGCCTTTCTGAAGGCGCAATCACCAACAGGTCCACCGGCCGCAAAGGCGTTTTTTCCAGCAACTCGGGGGGCAACATCGACAAGGTTTTATTGATGCGCATCAGCCTTTCTATATCCACGGCCAGGCTATCAAGAAAGATACTGGACAAGGCATGACCGGCAATTTGTGCCAGGCTGGGGTAACGGGCAGTCTCGGTACTGACATTGGGCGGCTCGCTGAGACGTCCAGCACCAACGATCAACACTTTTTTTGCCCCCAGGTGTATGGCTGGCGATATCGGTGCCAACTGACGCATGGAACCGTCGCCACAATACTCCATGCGCCCGCCCCAATTCAAGGGCACGGCAGGAAAAATAAAGGGGATCGCTGCCGAGGCCAGCAAATGCTGGACGCCGATAAAATCGCGCTGTGCCAGACGCTGACTGCGCACCCAGGGCTCAATATCGGCCAGGGTCTGGTAAAAAGTCAGATGCTGGCCAGCGGTATAAGAAGAAGCCGTCACCGCCAGTGCATGCAAGCTGCCACTATTGAAAGCAGCATCCAGGCTACCCAGGTCCAGCATGCGGTTCAATAAGGCTTCCAGCGGTGAATTATCCAGCAAAGAGTTTGGAGGAGCCTTGCGCCATTTATTCAAGAGCCAGCCAAACGACCACAGCGTCAACCAGCGCGCCCCGCTACGCATGACGCCCAGCGAATCAGCCCGGTAGACTTGCGCGGCCTCAAAATTCTCCCAGATATGCAACATGCGCCCCAGCGCATCACTAAAATTATCTGCGCCACAAGCCAGCGACGTGGCATTGATCGCCCCCGCTGAAGTACCGCAAATGATACCAAAAGGATTACTGGCCGGATGCCAGCCAGCATCAATCAGGATAGTCGAGATTTCATTGAGCACCCCCACCTGATAGGCCGCACGCGCCCCACCCCCAGTCAGTATCAATCCCGTTCCTGCGTTAGTGCTCATTTGTGTAGGCATAAAAAAAGGGCAAATACAGATTTGCCCTAGTGTAGTAGCCCCCCAGCAATTTGTCATGCTGCACGGCACACTGAAAAAATCATGCTCTGCAAATACAACAGCCGCACCGAGCCGTGTGAAGCCTTAAGATTTTTCCTTCCCAGCTTACCGAGACGCGTAAGTGCTGAGAAAGCGTAGCGAGCGACGCTAGTTTTGGTTGAGAAGCGCAATCGTACTTTAGTACGATGAGCATCGCCGACCAAAAATCGCGCCGCGCAGTAGCTTTATCAGCATTTACTATTTGGGTTGCATGCGAATGGCGCCGTCTAATCGGATAGTCTCCCCATTCAACATCACATTCTCAATAATCGCCTTGGCCAGATTCGCATATTCATCCGGCTTGCCCAGGCGCGGAGGAAACGGCACCATCTTGCCCAAAGCATCCTGCACCTCTTGCGGCATACCCAGGAGCATAGGTGTTTCAAAAATACCAGGCGCTATCGTCATGACACGAATGCCGCTGCGTGACAAATCACGTGCCATAGGCAAAGTCAAACCAACCACTGCAGCCTTGGAAGAAGCATAGGCTGCCTGGCCAATCTGGCCATCATATGCTGCGACGGATGCGGTATTGATGATGACACCGCGTTCACCATGGTCAGCAGCTTCGGTCTTGCCCATGGCATCTGCTGCCAGGCGACACATATTGAAAGTGCCGATCAGATTGATATTCACCACGCGCTGGAAAACATCCAGCGGATGCGGGCCATCTTTACCTACCGTCTTGATGGCTGGTGCAACACCGGCGCAATTGACCAGGCCACGCAGCGTACCCAGAGTGGCAGCGGCCTCGACAACAGCTTTGCCATCAGCTTCTGAAGTTACATCGCATTTGACAAACTTGCCACCCAGTTCAGTTGCCAGTGCCTCGCCAGCTTCAACCTGCACGTCGGCCAGCACGACCTTGCCGCCATTGGCAACGATCATTCTTGCCGTCGCTGCACCCAGGCCGGAAGCACCGCCAGTAATAATAAATACATGATTTTGAATTTGCATGTTTGTCTCTCCAGGTAAATCGAATTATGAGGATTGTATTTATTGATGCATTTACATATGCAATGACGCTTATCACGCAGGTTTAACTTACGCTAAATTTACGTTAACGTAAACGTCACATCCTCGTATTGTAGCGAATATTCTTCACCAGGCAAAAATAAAAAAGTGGTAGCGATGTTTGCGCTACCACTTTTTTTCCACCCTTGCTTATGTAGCAAGTTCTCGCTTATTTACTGGCGGATGCAGGATCAGCCATGGCCGGAGGAGGCGGCACCTCGGTCGGAGTCGAAGCTAGAGCAGATGCTGATGCCGCAGCAGGTGCAACTGCTGGAGGCACTACGCTGGCTGAAGCAGAAGCAGCGGGAGCCGCCATTTGTGCAGGCGGACTGGCATGACTGGCCGCACTGGTGGTGGTGCCGGTTGCTGGCAGCAGTGGCACCAGCAACAAGGCCACGATGTTGATGATCTTGATCAAGGGATTGACTGCGGGACCAGCCGTGTCCTTGTAAGGATCACCAACCGTGTCACCCGTCACGGCAGCCTTGTGTGCTTCCGAACCCTTGCCACCAAAGTGACCATCTTCTATATATTTCTTGGCATTGTCCCAGGCGCCACCACCGGTAGTCATGGAGATGGCAACAAACAAGCCCGTCACAATAGTCCCCATCAACAAACCACCCAGTGCAGCAGGCCCCAGCAACAAGCCAACCAGGATGGGCACGATGACAGGCAATAGCGATGGAATAATCATTTCCTTGATGGCAGATGTGGTCAGCATATCGACAGCCTTGTCATACTCAGGCTTGCCTGTGCCATCCATGATGCCCTTGATTTCCTTGAACTGGCGGCGCACTTCTACCACCACAGCACCGGCAGCACGCCCTACTGCTTCCATCGCCATGGCACCAAACAGGTAAGGAATCAAGCCACCGATAAACAGGCCGACGATGACTTGTGGATTGGACAAATCAAACGAAGTGCTCTTGCCGACAGAATCCAGCGCGTGTGTGTAATCAGCAAACAGCACCAGCGCAGCCAGACCGGCCGAGCCAATTGCATATCCCTTGGTGACCGCCTTGGTGGTATTTCCGACAGCATCCAGCGGATCAGTAATGGCACGCACAGAAGCTGGCATTTCTGACATTTCAGCAATACCACCGGCATTGTCGGTGATAGGGCCATAAGCATCCAGGGCCACGATAATGCCAGCCATGGACAACATGGAAGTTGCGGCAATCGCGATACCATACAAACCAGCGAGATGATAAGACACAAGAATGGATGCACACACAGCCAGCACGGGCCAGGCGGTTGATTTCATCGATACACCCAGGCCAGCAATAATATTCGTACCATGACCCGTGGTCGATGCCTGCGCCACATGTTGCACGGGTTTGAAGTCTGTGCCGGTGTAATACTCAGTGATGTAGACCATCAAGCCAGTGAGTACGATACCGACCAGAGCCGAGCCCATCATCTTCATACGCATGGCTTCGTCGACCCAGACATGCCAGGTGACGAATGCGAAGCCTATCAATGATAAACCAGCTGCCCACCACAAACCTGTGTACAGGGCTGACATGATTTTCTTGCCTGGCTTGGCTTTCACCATGGAGCAGCCGACAATGGAAGCCAGGATGGAAACAGCACCGAGCAAGAGTGGATAAACGATCGCTTCAGTGACATTGCTGGTGATCACCAGCGCACCGAGCAACATGGTGGCGATCAGGGTTACCACATAAGTTTCAAACAAATCTGCCGCCATACCGGCGCAATCACCCACATTGTCGCCGACGTTATCGGCGATCACGGCAGGATTACGTGGGTCATCTTCCGGGATACCGGCTTCAACTTTGCCCACCAGGTCAGCGCCAACGTCAGCACCCTTGGTAAAGATACCGCCACCAAGGCGGGCGAAGATGGAAATCAGCGAAGCACCAAAGGCCAGGCCTATCAAGGGCTTGATGACATCATGCTGTGTCAAAGTACTGCCTGCCGCGTTGCAAACCAGCACCCAGTAAAAGATAGTCACACCCAGCAAACCCAGGCCGACGACCAGCATGCCGGTAATAGCACCGCCACGGAAAGCCACGTCCAGTGCTTCATTCATGCCCTTGGTTGCCGCCTGTGCAGTCCTGACATTGGCCCTGACCGAGACATTCATGCCGATGAAGCCACAGGCACCAGATAAAACAGCACCTATCAAAAAGCCTATGGCCGTGATCAAGCCCAGGCCAGGTATGGCGGCTACAACAACGAATAACACGACGCCGACGATGGCGATAGTGCGGTACTGGCGCGCCAGATAGGCGGCTGCGCCTTGCTGAATGGCTGCGGCAATTTCCTGCATACGCGCATTACCGGCATCCTGCTTCAAGATCCAGCTACGCGATATCAAACCATATACGACGGCTATGACTCCACATGCGATGACAAACCAAAGACTTGCTGTCATGTTGACTCCTCCAATGTTATAGGCATGTTGGCCTTGTGGGCGCATGCATTTTTTTAACGACAAAGTGAAACAACGACAATTCTTCATTTTCCAGACTTCAGTACCAGACTGCTTTGCACCAAATGACAAAAATGAATCCTGCACACTGCGAAACTTTTACGTAGCCCATATTTTTGGAGAAACTGGCTGGGGCTTAGCCGTACTTAGCTATAAAAAAAGCGGACGATGCAGTCCGCTTTTTACTTACTTATTCGGACAGCGCCGCAAATGCGCTGTCGCGGATGGACTCTACCGGTCCAACGCCGGCGATCTTGCGATACTTGGGAGCACCTGGCTTGCCAGACTTGGCCCAGTCGCCATAGTAAGACAACAGGATTTCAGTTTGTTCGTGATACACAGACAAACGCCTCTTGACAGTTTCTTCTTTGTCGTCAGGGCGTTGCACCAGTTCTTCACCAGTCACATCATCCTTGCCTTCGACTTTTGGCGGATTGAATTTGACGTGGTAAGTACGGCCAGAACCAGGGTGAACGCGGCGACCACTCATGCGGTCGATAATGGCTTCATCCGGTACATTGATTTCCAGTACATAGTCTATCGTCACGCCAGCATCCTTCATCGCATCTGCTTGTGGCGTCGTGCGTGGGAAACCGTCGAACAAATAACCATTGGCGCAATCCGGCTGTGTCAGCCTGTCTTTGACGAGACCGATGATGATGTCATCTGATACCAGTCCACCAGTATCCATGACTTTTTTTGCTTCCAGACCCAAGGCTGTGCCCGCAGCGATCGCTGCACGCAACATGTCACCGGTAGAGATTTGAGGAATATTGTATTTTTCTTTGATGTAATTGGCTTGTGTACCCTTGCCGGCACCCGGCGCTCCCAACAAAATAAGACGCATGTTAAATTTCCTAAGACGAGTTTGAATTTTTTGTGCTTGTATTATCAAAACATGCCAGCCAGTGTTTCATTGCAGGCACAGCCCTTTTTTGCTTTTCTTCTTTTAGCTTGATAACACAGTTTCTTTTCACGAAACTTACCACAATTTTCGCAATTCTTGATGCTTTGCCACGAAAACATGGGCAAGTTCCGTATTTTTTTATTTCTTATCCATAAAAAACTGCCGGACACGCTCCAGATCCTCTGCCGTATCCACCCCTGGTGCAGGGCTGGAGTCAGTCACATGGACAGCGATCGCATAGCCATGCCATAGAACTCGTAATTGTTCCAGGGTCTCAATTTGTTCCAGTGGAGAAACAGCCAATTGCGGATATTTTTTTAAAAAATCGTTGCGGTAGGCATACAAACCGATATGACGCAAAGGTGCATAGGCGGGTGGGAACTGTGCTCGGCTGATGGCAAACCCATCCCTGTGCCAGGGTATGGTGGCGCGAGAGAAATACAGGGCGCGACCATGTTTGTCTAATACCACCTTGACGACATTGGGGTTAAAAGCATCTTCCGCTGAATGGATAGTGTGAGCTGCAGTCGCCATGGGCACATCAGCACTTACCAGTGCCGCCGTTGCAGCGATCAGTGCCGGAGCTATCAAGGGCTCATCTCCCTGCACATTCACGATGACAGCATCATCAGCCAGGTTCATGCTGGCGGCGACTTCAGCAATGCGGTCAGTGCCAGATGGATGGTCTGCTCGCGTCATACAGACCGGCACACCATGGGCCTTGCAGGCAGCGACGATGTCGGCATGATCTGTAGCCACCATGATGGCGCTGGCACCAGACAATAATGCCTGTTCAGCCGTGCGCACCACCATGGGTTTACCGCCTATGTCTGCCAAAGGTTTATTCGGCAGGCGGCTGGAAGCCAGCCGGGCCGGGATGATGGCGATAAAACTCATAAAACTTTATCCCTTGGGTCTGGCGTCAATTTCTTCAGTAGTCAGCGTGCGCGCCTGATCTGCCCACATGATGGGAATATCATCGCGTATCTGGTAAGCCAGTTTATCGCCATAGCAAATCAATTCCTGACTGGCTTTTTGGTAGACCAATTGTCCTTTGCACAAAGGGCAAACCAACACATCAAGCAGACGTGCGTCCATGCTTTTTCTCCGAAATCATTTGTATCAGTGATGCGGCAAAAGCAGCATCGAGTTGAGCTTCGACTGGCACTACCCAGATGCGGGTATCTTCCAGTAAAGCCGGGATTTGCCTACATTTTACTGCATCCTTTTCGGTAATCAGGATGCAATCAGCATCGATGCCTTTAAAACTCTGCGCATCAAAGGGATGGTGATCAGGAAAAGCCCTGGTCTGGCATGGCAAACCCTGTGCCGCCAGCATATCGAAAAAACGTTGTGGATTACCTATGCCAGCCGCTGCCAGCAAGCGCTGCCCTGCGAACTGTGTCATAGGTTTACGTTGCGTATCATCATGCAAACGATAGGCCTGACCTGCTTGCAAATGCATGCGCACGGTATCCGCAGGCATCATGTCAGGCAAGGCCGTATCCTGGCGGGCCAGATTGCAGATAGTAAAATCACGCCGCCTTTCCACAGGCTCACGCAAAGGCCCAGCAGGCAAGAGCCAGCCATTGCCAGCCCCACGCTGGTCAAACAGCACGAGTTCAACATCACGCCCCAGGGCGTAATGCTGCAAACCATCGTCAGCAATAATGACATCGACTTGCGGATTAGCTGCCAGCACGCAACACGCCACGGCCACGCGGTCACGCCCCACCGCTACTGGACATGCTGCCCTGGCAGCAATCAATACCGGTTCATCACCAACCTGCTGCGGCTGCGAAGTAGCGTCCAGCAAAATTACGCTCTCGGCATGCACGCCATAACCACGCGAAATAACAGCCGGATGCCAGCCTGCAAGCTTTAATTGCTGCACCAGCCAGATCACCAGCGGTGTCTTGCCAGTACCACCAATAAAGATATTGCCGACCACAACCACAGGTACGGGTAATTTCGTTTGTGCTTTGTAGCCCATCACAAACAAGCCAAAACGGAAAGTGACGATGAGCTGAAATAGCCTGGACACTGGCCACAGCAGGCATGCCAGCAGCCCGCGCTTTTGCCAGGCATTCAACAAGACTTTTTCCACTACTGCCCGCATGTCACTCTCTTTTTTCTCTATCGTTCTCTTGCTGTCTCTACAAAAAGAAACCGGGGAGTTACTCACTCCCCGGTTTTTTGCCAGTTTCTAAAACAGTACCCTGCTTATAAACCAGTCAGGCTATCAATTACTTCGCCGTAGCCTGCGCCGCAAACGTCACCTTGGCCATGCCAGCGATACGCGCCGCTTCCAGCACATCAATCACGGACTGGTGGCTGGTCGCACGGTCTGCATTGATGATGACGACAGGATCAGGCTGAGCACCAGTCTTTCCAGCTTCCAGCACGGCTGCTGCTTTTTTCAAGTCTTCCGCCAGTGTCAAGGTGTCGAGGAAAGACACGGACTGGTTATTGATCTTATAGCGCCCCTGTGCATCGATACCAATATCAATCTGATTCGGCTTGTCCTGGGCTTTTTCTGCATCTGCAGTCGGCAAGGTGATTTGCAATTCGGTGAAACGACTATACGTCGTTGTCACCATCAAGAAAATCAGGATCACCAGCAAGACGTCGATAAACGGGATCAGATTGATCTCTGGCTCTTCCCTGCCCCTTCCTTTACGAAAATTCATGACTACTTCCTGGCGCTGTGGACAACGTCAACAAACTTGATAGCCTGTTGTTCCATATCGACGACGATACTATCCACCAAAGCGCGGAAATGACGCCAGAACACCATGGCAGGCATGGCGATCATCAAACCAAAGCCAGTGTTATACAAGGCTACGGAAATACCATGGGCCAGTTGTGCAGGGTTGGCACCAGTCGCATTTTGCGAACCGAAAATTTCTATCATACCTACGACCGTACCAAACAAGCCCATCAAAGGTGCCAGCGAAGCGATGGTGCCCAGGGTAGTCAGGAAACGTTCCAGCTCGTGAGCAACCGCGCTGCCAGCTTCTTCTATCGATTCTTTCATGACTTCACGGGGTGCGTTTACATTACGCAAACCCGCTGCCAATACTTTACCCAGCGGTGAATTACCTGCCAGTTGCTCTATGACTTCTGGCTTGACCTTGCCAGCCTGATAGACGCGTATGACTTCGTCAACCAGAGTGGGTGGCAAGATACGGCTGCGGCGCAAAGAAAGGCTGCGTTCTATGATTAATGTCAGCGCAATAACTGAGGCAATCAGTAACAAATAAATTGGCCAGCCTGCGGCTTGAATGATGGCGAACAAAATAACTCCTTGAAGGTTCCTAAATCCAAGCCCGCAATGTAGCGCGTTGTCTGCCTGTGAGCAAGAGCACAACGCAAAAAACTCGGTACAAAATGTTTCAGAACAGGATTTTTCACACAAGCACAAAGTTTGCACTACTTATCGTCATGGCGGATTGGCCCCTGTTTTACACAAAATCTGTGCGCAAGCTTGTGGATAAGTCGATTGAATATAGCTAAGCCCATGATTTATTTGAAGTTTTCAGTTATGCCAAAGATTTAAGCACAGCGATTTTGTGGATAAAACAGCATTTTTCTTGATTTCACCACGTCATTTCTACACATAATTTGTGGACAAGTATGTGCAAAAGTCTCGTGTACAACGACAAGTGACTGATTTAAAAGCATATTATTTTGCTGCCAATATTTTAGGCAAAGCGGCAATCCAGGCTTTTTTTGCACAAATTTTCATCAAAATAATTGAATAGAGATCAAGCCCATTGTTTTGCACAAAATATGTGGACAAGATTGTGCATTACCGTAAATAAACGCTATAAGTCATTGATTTTAAAAACGTAAGCAATGCTGCCAGAAAAACAGGCAAATGCAGACTTTCAGGAGAAAATCCTTTTTCCCCATGGAAAAGTTAATTTCCATACAAGCAAGTACCAGCTCAACATGGCATAAATGAGGCTTTTACACAAAATATGTGGATAACTATGTGAAAAAGTATGGGGGTTTTAACTAAACCACTGATTTTATTCATTATTTTATTCGCGCCTAAAAAAGTGGCAAAATCAACTTATTCACAATCACAGGTGAAATTTTGTTTTTTTGATCATTCCTTTAAAGAATAAACATTTATTCTGCACAAAATATGTGGACAAGCTTGTGCAAAAGCACAGGGAAACCGTATAAGTTATTGATTTTAATGAATATTACTTTCATGCCACTATTTTAGGCAAACAAGTTTGAAGCACTCAGCGGTAAAGTTTTCAACAGCTTAATCACAATTTCTGTGGATAAGTTTGTGCACAAGCTGCCTGATGCGTGGCAATGTCCTTGATTTGAAAGGGAATTTTCATTTTGCCTCATTCTTTTGCAAATTGTTTTTTATTAAAAATCAAAGACTTAGATAGTAAACTTTCATTTCTTTTGACATCCTAGAGGCAAAATGACATGCTGATGACCATTTCACGCCACTGTGGACAGAATTTCCGCCGCCAAGCTTTATGAATCCTGAATCACCTTACGCCAAGCCAGCAAATACGCCGTCCGTGATGACAGTTACGGCGCTGAATCAGGCCGTTGCTCAACTTTTGGAACGTAATCTGCCATTGACCTGGGTTTCTGGCGAGATTTCCAACTTTACCCGCGCTGCGTCTGGTCATTGGTATTTCACCTTGAAAGATAGTGGCGCCCAAGTCAGGTCTGTCATGTTTCGTGGTCGCGCCCAATATGCCGACTTCCAGCCCAAGGAAGGTGACAAGGTAGAAGTACGCGCCCTGGTCACCCTGTATGCGCCGCGTGGCGATTATCAGTTAAGCGTAGAAGCCATACGTCGCGCTGGTGTTGGTAATTTATATGAAGCATTCTTGCGACTGAAAGCGCAATTGACACAGGAAGGCTTGTTTGACCCCGAGCGTAAGCGCCCCCTGCCCAGCTTTGTCAAAACCATAGGTATAGTCACCAGCCCTCAGGCGGCTGCCCTGCGCGATATCCTGATTGCCCTGCAGCGACGCGCACCGCATGTGAATATCATCCTCTACCCTACCCCTGTTCAGGGCGAAGGGGCGGGCATGAAAATCGCACAGGCAATCGCCTCTGCTGCTGCCCGTGAAGAGTGCGATGTCTTGCTGGTCTGCCGCGGTGGTGGCAGCATGGAAGATTTATGGGCCTTCAATGAAGAAGTCGTGGCACGTACCATCGTCAACTGCCCTATGCCCGTCATCGCTGGCATAGGCCATGAAACTGACTTTACCATCGCCGATTTTGCTGCTGACCTGCGCGCTGCGACACCGACAGCCGCCGCCGAACTGGCTACCGCACCACGCGATGTCTGGCTGCAGCTCTTGCAGCGCCAGGCACAGATACTCAGCCGCTGCATGCACAGGCAACTGGATAACCAGGCCCAAACCCTGGATTGGCAAAGCCGCCGCCTGCTCAGCCCCAAGGCTGCTATTGCCGCCCGCCGCCTGCAACTGGCAAACCTGGCCCGCAACCTCAGCTACAGCGCCAACATACCTCTGCGCCAGGCCAGACATGATCTGACACAACTGACCCTAAGCTGGCAGGCGCATAAACCTGATTTAGCCAAACCCGGGATGATACTGGCCGACATGCAAAGGCGTCTGCAACAAACGGCCAGACACAGCCATGAAGGTCACCAGCAGCACTTATCTGCGCTACGCAGCCAGTTAGAGCTGCTGAACCCGCAACGTACGCTGGAACGTGGCTATGCCATCCTCAGCGACCACAAAGGCCGGGCGTTGCGCGCTACCACAGAACTCAAGCCACAATCCCTGCTGCAAGTCAGGCTGGCATCCGGCACGGCTGAAGTTGGCATCAGCAGCGTACAAACCAAGCTGGACTGATATCTCAGTAAGCTGGCTGACAGAAGCGACTCATCATTTTTCGCATATACATGTCATTGCTGGTAATTTGCATACGCCGACGTGCAAGCTTTTGTACAAAAGCTTACAATGCTGGTCTGGCTTTTCCGGATTGCCGGAATTGATAAACTCACGATAAAAGGACACGATATGGAACATACCTTACCGGCACTGCCCTATGCACTGGACGCTCTGGCCCCGCATATCTCTCAAGAGACGCTGGAATACCACTATGGCAAGCATCACCAGACCTATGTGACCAATCTGAACAACCTGATCAAGGGTACAGAATTTGAAAACTCCACACTGGAAGAAATCGTCAAGAAATCTTCTGGCGGCATTTTCAATAATTCAGCACAGATCTGGAACCATACTTTCTACTGGAATGGCCTGAAACCTAACGGCGGCGGCGCACCTGACGGCAAACTGGCGGATGCCATCAATGCCAAATGGGGTTCTTTTGATGCATTCAAGGAAGCCTTCACCAAGTCTTGCGTCGGTAATTTCGGTTCTTCCTGGACATGGCTGGTCAAAAAAGCCGATGGCACACTGGATATCGTCAACACCTCCAATGCCGCGACACCATTGACAACAGCAGACACACCACTGCTGACTTGCGATCTGTGGGAACACGCTTACTACATCGACTACCGCAATGCACGTCCAAAATACCTGGAAGCATTCTGGGCGCTGGTCAACTGGGAATTTGCAACAGCAAACCTGGGCTGAGTCAGCTTGTCGTGATGCCCTCGCATCATGACATATGCAAGACAGATGAAAAAAACCTGCGCCTGCATGAGCATCGCAGGTTTTTTTTCATCCATTGACTGCGCTGTTTGTGCGAAGATCAAGGCTCAACTGAGCAGCAGAAATCCATTGTGCTCAATCGTCCTATTCTCTGAACAACATGCATACCAAAGCCTCACCTCTCTTACGCTTTCTCCCCGCTATCTTCATTTTCATCTGGGCATCTGGTTATGTGGTCGCCAAATATGGTCTGCCGTATGCCGAACCGCTGACTTTTTTATGCCTGCGTTATCTGGGCGTGATTATCTTCATGCTGGCACTGGCGCTGGCAATGCGTGCACCCTGGCCAGAGCGCCGCTTCTGGCTGCCTATCGCCATCGCTGGCATCATGATGCAGGCCATGTACCTGGGTGGCATCTGGTGTGCGGTCAAGCTGGGCATGCCGGCTGGTGTCGCCGCCCTGATCGCCAATACCCAGCCTATCTTTACGGCATTCCTTGGGCCCATCATTGGTGAACGCATCTATGGCAAACAGTGGATAGGGCTGGCACTGGGCATTTGTGGAGTGGCACTGGTGGTCGCCAATAAAATTTCTGTCATCGGTTTATCCGTCAGCAGCGTAGCGCTGGCCGTGATGGCCTTGACTGCAATGACCGTAGGTACGCTCTACCAGAAAAAAAACTGCCCCAGTTTTGATGTCAGGACCGGGCAGGTCATACAATTTGTAGCGTCCTTATTGGTGACGTTGCCATTTGCACTGACGCTGGAAACTCAGACCATCATCTGGACACCCCAGTTTTTTGCCGCCATGGCCTGGTCCGTATTTGTCTTGTCGGGCGTTGGCATTTCGGTGCTGTTCATCATGATACGACATGGCGAAGCCACCAAGGTCACCAGCTATATGTACCTGGTCCCCGCAGTCACGGCCGCCATGGCCTGGCTGATGTTTGGTGAAAAGCTGACGATGACAGCGATCCTTGGTATGGTGATTGCGCTGGCAGGGGTGGCCCTGGTGGTAAGGCCATCGAAATAAAGAATTAAAGAATTGGAATTGCGCTTATTGCCGCAATTCCAATTCTTCTTACATCATGCAGCTTCGCGCCAGCGGCGCAAGCGTACCGTCATATAGAACATGCACGCAGCAAGCAATACTCCCAGCCACAATTGCAGGCTGGTCAAAGTATGCCAGGAAATCATGAATATTCTTTCAAAGCCAGAATCTTCTTTTGATAAGGGAAAGTAAGCATTTAGTGGGATGCTCTCAAATCGTATCCATGCACCTGGAACCAAGCTTCCAATACTACGACCTAAAATGAGGTCGACAAACCATTGCATATCTGCATCCTGATATATCAACAGCTTTAGCATGCCGATCAAAAATACGACCAGAAGCGGTATCCCAACTGCCCAAAGAAATACTTTGGAGCGAGCCCAGCTAGACACCAGCATCAACCAGCATAAGCTTGGCAAGGCCCATAGAATATATACTGGCAAAATTCCTGCTATTTGCAGAGGAGTCAGGTACAGTTTCCCATTTGCCAGCAAATCTTTAAATATGAAAACTTCTTGCGTGGAAAATGCAATGCTGAGTATCATCAACATGCAAAATGACATTGCAGTCGCAATCGTCAGGAAGATCAAGGGCACGACCAGACACGCTACCAGCAGTTTAGACAAAACAGTTTGAAAATCTGACACTGGCAAAGATTTCCAAAACAATATACTGCGGTCACGCCTGTCATCATGCAGGCAAGCAAGGCAGTAAAAGAAAATGATGCCAGCCATGGCTATCAATAATGGGCCAGAAGAAAGCATATAAATACTGGCCAAAGCATCCCCGACTCTTTGAGTATCATCCCTCATCCTCCCAACCCTGTCGAGAACGTGCGCACTAATCAGATGCTGCCCAAATAAAAAGGGCATGGTAAACACACATATCATCGCAGCGGCAACACTTAACGGCGTCCATAGAAACATGCCGGTATGTTCCCAGAATTCACGCTTCAACAGACTAATCATGGTTTTCATTTAGCAATTCCTTTCATGCTGGCGACGAATAAGTCTGCAACGCCGGGGATACGTGTTTCTCCCAGGCTGGCCAGCAAATCCTGTGCAACACCATCAAACAGCATGACGATTTTGCCGAATACTGCACGTTGACTAATGGGGTGCAATGCCACAGCTTCCTCCATTTTTTCATGTGTCACCATCACCTCGACAAAACGCCCGGCCATCTGCTCCATGCTGATTTCCAGCACGATTTTTCCTTCATCAATAAAAATCACGTCACTGAGAATATGCTCAATTTCTTCTACCTGATGCGTAGTGATGATGATAGTTTTGTTTTCATCAAAATAGTCTTCCAGCAGATTTTGATAGAACTGCTTACGGTACAAAATATCCAGGCCCAGCGTCGGCTCATCAAGCACCAGTAATTTCGCATCAATGGCCATGATCAGCGCCAGATGCAATTGCACTATCATGCCTTTGGACATAGCCTTGACCTTCATTTCTGGCATCAGCTTGGTATTGGCAAGATATTTCTCAGCTTTGGCACGATTGAATTTGGGGTGGACTCCCGCCACGAAGTCTATCGCCTGCTTCACCTTGATCCAGCGCGGCAAAATAGCAACATCGGCGATGAAGCAGACTTCATTCATCAGCGCATCACGCTGGGTACGCGGGTCCAAGCCTAATACCTGCATCTCGCCTTCAAAATTACCCAGGCCTAGTATTGCTTTGAGGGTGCTGGTTTTGCCTGAGCCATTCGGTCCTATCAGGCCAACAATTCGACCGGGAGCAATCTCAAAGCTCACATCATTCAACACATGCTGCTTACCATATTGCTTGCTGATACCGCGGGCTGAAATGACACTATTCACTGAGCTATTCCCTGTACTGGTCATTTCACCCCTCCTTTATTTTGCAGGCCCGGCAATTGCTGCACATCCAGCCCCAGCCTGCGTATGCGTTCCAGCATGGCTGGCCATTCTTCTTCTATGAAACGCTGGCGTTCATTTGCCAGCAATTTATCAAGCGCTGCCTCGGTCATATACATGCCCACACCTCTTCGTTTTTCGACCAGTTCTTCATCTACCAATTCCTGATACGCTTTTAAGACAGTAATCGGATTGAGCTGATACTCTGCTGCCACCTGCCTTACCGAGGGCAAAGCATCCCCCGGCTTTAACAAGCCATCCAGCATCATGCCCAGCACCCGCTGTTTCAATTGCCGGTAAATCGGCGTTTGGTCATTCCAGTTAACACTCATGCTTGCACCTTCCTGTGAATACCCGGGACAGCGAGATTGATGCTTCTACAGTGCTATCTCACAAGTAAATTAGTGTTGTAGTTAACTATAACACTAACTCAATATGCTTTGTGTAAGTTTTTTGTGGAGCATGACAAGAAAAAATCGGCATGGCACACTTGTCAATCTTTCCTCTCCTATATGGATAGCACTCATGCGTCGCCTGATCTCTTCTTTTTGCCTGCTCACCTTCATGTTGACTGCCACTGCCGCACTTGCCGATTGTGATGAATCAAGCAAACAAGAATTAAAGTCCGCAAAATCTGCTGGCTGGAAGCTCGATGATGATGGCAAGCGCCAGCACCTGGCACTCGCTGCGGCTGATTGTCTGGGTGTGGCCGACGCAGAATTGCGTGATGAACTGGCATTTGAGGGATTGTCAGCCTGGATGCGCGCAGAGAAACTGGCTCTGCCCTCACTCACCGCATTGCGTATAAAAATGCTGAATGCAGTCCAAGCACCGGCAGCAGAAGAAAGTAGTTTTCTGCGACCATTTGCGATCTTGACGCTGGCAGAACTGGTGCGGGTAGACAGGAAAAAAGCTTATCTGAGCGCTCAGGAAAGAGTCGATATCGTCAACGCGGCCAGTCACTATCTGAGCAATCTGCGCGACTATCGTGGCTTTGATGAAAAAGAAGGCTGGCGCCATGGCATAGCCCATAGCGCCGATCTGATGTTGCAACTGGCAATGAACCCGGCCATAGAAAAAGCCCAGCATGAAACCATGCTGGCAGCCATCGCCAGTCAGGTCGCGCCCGCCAGCCATTTTTACCAGTACGGAGAAGGCGTCAGGTTGATGACTGCCGTGTACTACCTGGCAAAAACACCCAGCTTCAATAAACGCGACTGGGATCTATGGTTCAATAAACTCATGGAAAAAAGCATACAGCCCGGCTCTTATACTCAGGCCAGACTGGCACAGCGGCATAATCTCAGCGCCTTCTTACTGCCCCTGTATTTTTCAGTGCGGGAAAGCAGCGATCCAGCACTGAGGGAAAATTTGCTACCTGCATTGAGAGATGCTCTGCAAAAGGTCAATTAAAGACTCTATTACTGCAAGGCCCATAATGCCGCACTACGTGCATGAATCGCCGTGGTATCAAATAACGGCACACCGGCATCATCCTGGCCAACGAGCAAACTGATCTCGGTACAGCCCAGGATGATGGCTTGTGCACCCTGCTCTTTCAAGTTTTCCATGATGCGGCGATACTGCTGGCGCGATGCAGCATTGATCTTGCCCAGGCACAGTTCTTCATAGATCACCTGATGGATGATGCCACGGTCTGCCAGCTCAGGCACCAGTACTTGCAAACCATGCTTGCTGTGCAAACGCTCGCGGTAAAAATCCTGTTCCATGGTAAAGCGGGTACCCAGCAAACCCACTGTGCCATGACCAGCAGCCTTGATGGCTAGTGCAGTAGGATCAGCGATATGAAACAAGGGAATCGCCGCCGCAGCCTCAATCACCTTGGCCAGCTTGTGCATGGTATTGGTACACAGCACCAGAAAATCTGCTCCTGCCAATTCCAGTGAGCGCGCAGCTTGTGCCAGGATGACCCCGG
Source organism: Undibacterium sp. Di27W (assembly GCF_049340345.1). Lineage (NCBI taxonomy): Bacteria > Pseudomonadati > Pseudomonadota > Betaproteobacteria > Burkholderiales > Oxalobacteraceae > Undibacterium > Undibacterium sp. Di27W. The sequence goes on from NZ_JBMPOS010000015.1 coordinate 141,501, forward strand.
CGGCATCCCAGTCACCTGCATGTTGCAGTCTCTCTATCTCATGAAAATCTACGCTGTAAAGTATGATTTTTGCAGAATGCAGGCCACCCAGCTTTTCCTTGATGGTTTCATTGATTTGTTTGTAATACGGGATAGTGGATTCCCAGCTCATACCACCGATCAGGCCTATGATTTTCATTGCAACTCCATGTCAAATTTAAAGGCCGCTACGCTGGCCTATGAGGTGAATGCCTCTATAATAGGCAGCTAATATTTCTCTGGCTATCAAGAAATTTCAGCAAAGAATTTTTGCAATGAGCATGGATATCGCAGATATCAAGTGGGCAAGACTGGAATTATTACCAGCCACACCTTATACCATCAATGGTGCATCAACCCACACCAGCCTGGGCCTGGCATTTGCACGCCAGCAAGGTGTGCATGCCATCGCCAGCGATGTTCGCCAGGATTTCGATGCTTGGCCAGGTGACTTCGCGATCAGTGAAGCTGGCTTGCCCATGTTTTCGGAATCTGCGCATGGCGGAGAATATCTGCTCATGCACATCACCAGACCTGAGCTATTGGCGGGCATGTCAGCGGCTTCGCCACGACAGATATTTCATGGTGACAAACAGGCCGTCATGCTGGCGTGGCAATTGCGCAGCCTGCTTTTACAAAAAGACAAGGATGCTCAGCTACTGGAAGAAAAAGCGAGTCTGTTTTTGCAACGAGGGCTGGTACTCGCCAACACCAGAGCTGCAAGCAGTCTCTATGCTGAAGACAAAGCCTTGCACGGACGCATACTGGATTACATCGAAGACCAGCTCGATACACAATTGAATCTGGAAGAACTGGCGGCAATAGCAAATATGCCACTCCTGCGTTTTTTGCGCAGCTTTACCCATGCCACAGGCACGACGCCGCATGCCTATATTTCAGAACGCCGACTGCAAAGAGCCCGCTTACTGCTTATAAATAGCAATTTATCTATCGCTGAGATTGCCACAGATTGTGGTTTTGCTCAGCAATCCCATTTGGGTAGCACCTTCAAATCCCGGCTGGGGCTCAGTCCTCAGCAATACCGCAAACTATCTTCTTGAAGATGATTCCGGCAAAAAACTAAAGCGATCTTCGCTTTAAAAAAGCAAAAGCAAATTTTCTACCGAATTTCACAGAAATTACTTTCCCATGGAACTGTATGGGCTGGCATTTGTCTATGGAAAATGCGTTAATTCCGCCAATAACTTGCTAACATCGCTATTTTCGCATCACCTCTTCACCCATCCACAACCTGCTAATTATATTAAAACCAAGGTTTTCACTATGTCTCCGAAAATTCTCACCGTCAGTATCGCACTCGCTTTTAGCGGAGCAGCCAGCTTGCTCTTTCCTCAAGAAACTGCGCAGGCAGCACCAGCTATTGCGAGTATCGCCAAAATCAAACCAGCCGACCTGACACTGGAACAGGTATATCGCGCCAAAGGCTATGCAGGCCAGGCCGCACGCCATATACAATTCAGCAAGGATGGCCGCTACCTGGCTTACGCCTGGAACCCGTTCGGTGAAAATGGTTTTGATTTGTATGTGCATGACACCCAGACTGGTGAAACCAAACGCATTACTTCACCAGCCCTGATGAAAACTTACGACGCGCCAGAAGACTGGGAACGCTTCGATAAAAAAGCAGCACAAAAAGAAAAAGAAGAAGCCGAACGCCAGGCCAAAGCTGAAGCCCAGGCAGCCTATCTGCGCGGCGAAAAAGTCAACCTGATGCAGTGGGAAGAAGCTGCGCTGGAAGAAGTAAAGCGTGAACTGGCCGAGAAAAAAGCCAAGGACGCCGCCAAGAAGGCTGAAACCGATGCTGAAGCAGCCAGGGAAAAAGCCGCTGCTGCTGCCGCCAAAACCGGCACAGCCAGTGTAGCCAAGGTTGATAGCGACAAGAAAGATGAAAAGAAAGACGTCAAGGACGACAAGGCCAAGGAAATCTGGGAACTGCGTGACGAGCTGAAAAAGAAACTGGAAAAAGAAAAGCTCAAGCCCAGCGACCTCTACCCAGGTGTAGATGCCCTGGTCTGGGCGAATAAAAAGAATGAACTGATCTTCCAGTACCGCGGTGACTTGTTCCGCCTGAACGCAGCAGATGGCAAGATAGAACGCCTGACCCAAACCGACAAAGTCGAACGCATCGTCGCCTACCAAGCAGATGATAATGGCTATATCTACATGGATGAAAAACGTCTGTTCAACGCCAGCTTTAGCAGCAGCGCGATACGCCAGTTGAACCGCGAATTGATACACCCAGACGACGCAGACAAGAAATACCGCATTGCCAGTACCGTGCTCAGTGAAGACAAGCAATGGATGGCGATTTCTGCCGAGGCACCGGATGCCAAACCAGAAAATGGCAAACCACCTCCACCTGCCGAACGCCAGGTCGAGATCATGAACTACAGCGAGCGCTTTGCTACGGCCAAAAAAGTATCGCGTGAAGTATCCGACGACAAACGCAAGATACCCGCAACGGCCCTGTATATACGCCGTGTTGGCGATGCCTCTGCACGCCAGCCACAACCCGTCTTCACCAATGAGGGTGGCGATGTCTGGTTTGAAATGAGCCCGGTTGCCTGGGCCAAAGATGGTAGCCGTTATACTTTCTCTACCTGGGAACGTGAAAAAGACTTATTGCGCATCTATGTAGGCAAGGCAGAAGAAGGCGTCAAGCCACAGATGGTTTTGGAAAGACGCGGCAACGTTGGCCATGAAGTCGTCAATGTACTGGCACCACGCTTCACCGCCGACAGCCAGCAACTGGTTGCCGTCCTCGATGAGCAAGGCTATCGCCAGCCCTATGTCATTGATGTCAGCAATGGCAGCGTGAAACCCTTGCTGAAAGGCGACTTTGAAGCGCACAACATCATCGGTTTTAGCGATGACAATAAATCCATGTTCGTACTCGCCAACAAGGATGATTTTGCAGCCATGAATGCTTACAAGGTTGATCTTGCAACAGGTGACATGAAAGCCCTGGGCCAGGCTGGTGACTTCTATCGCAATAGCACAGTGACAGACAGCGGCGACAAGCTGGCCAGCATGGCTGGTCAATGGGCCAGTCGCCCTGAATTGAAACTGCTGGATATCAGCAAAACGAAATCAACGACGCTGACACAAAGCCATGACCCGCAATGGAATGCGATAGACCTGCAACGCCCAGAGCGCTTCAGCTACACCAACCGCCATGGCGACAAAATACAGGCCTATGTATTCAAGCCAGTCGGTCTGAGTTCATCTGATCATCGCCCTGCCATTGTTTACACCTACGGTGGCCCTTTGAATGACAGGCACATCGTCGAGACTGACAGCTTCCAGCAAACTGCCTATATGTTTGGCATGTATATGGCAGCCAAGCATGGTTATGTCACAGTCGCAGTAGACCCACGCGGCCACTCCAATTATGGCCGCAAGTTCAGTGATGCCAACTGGGAACAGGTAGGCAAACCGCAGGCAGAAGACCTGGAAGACCTGACCAAATACATGCAAAAGAACCTGGGCGTCGATGGCAAACGCATAGGCCTCACAGGCTGGAGCTTTGGCGGCTTCCAGACCCAGTACACCATGTACACCAGTCCCGATACTTTCGCTGCTGGTATCGCCGGTGCTGGCCCGACAGAATGGGAGAACTATAATAGCTGGTATAGCGGCCGCACCATAGGCAAGACCGAGCGCAGCAAACCTAATCTGCGTAAATACTCTTTACTGCCCCTGACTGCTGGCTTGAAAAAACCGCTGCTGCTGGTACATGGCATGCAAGATCCGAATGTGCTTTATCAGGACACGGTGAATGTGTATCGCGCCCTGCTGGAAAATGGCAAGGAATCTCTGGTTGATCTTTTCCTTGATCCTGATGGTGAACACGGTCTTGGTGGTACGGTCAAACCAAAAGCACTGCACAAGAAATATGAAGCCTTCTTCCTGCAGCATTTGGGCAAGGCGAGATAATTTTATTGCCTGATGTATCAATAAGCGGCTGAAGGAAACTCCTCAGCCGTTTTTTTACATGGTTTATTGCGCCGGTAATGCCAGACTGAAATTACCGTGGATTTCTGCTAATCGTTTATTGATAATACGGTCCTGACCAATTCCTTGCCCTATCTGCAAATGAAAGTATCTCTAAAACCTGCACTCCTGCTCTTGAGTATGGCAGGCATCAGCAACAGCGTCAGCGCAATGACTGAACAAGGAGCATATAGAAATCTCATGTTTTTTCAGACAGCCAAAAGTGAAGGTGAGTACTGCGAGAATAAATTGCACATACAGGCAATTCCCCAACAAACAAAATGGCGTAATCAACATGCCACGGTACTATCCCGATCTATCAATACGCTGGAGCAGCACTTCGTCAACGATAAAGGCGCATCGAAACAGGAAGTACCTGCGGCCATGGTGGCCGTGTGGAAAAAACTTGAAGATATCGACAAGCGCGAGCTTGCAGGAAGACGAAATTTCAACACTTGCATTAAATTCCCTGAGTCGCTTAAATTCTACGCATCGCAATTAGTCCAATGAAGAACAACAGCATGCAAAGTATGCATGGGACGCATCGGCAATTTGTTCTTAAAATTACCGTAGACTATTTTGGCTGGCATCTTGATAATGACGTCACCGCTGCATAGCAAGTAAATAAGCAAGCACCACCTTCAGGAGTCGTTCATGAAAAATAGCGCCAGTCAGTATTTGTATTCTGTGTTCAGACAAGTAGCCCAGGAATTTCGCCAGATAGGGCAAAAAGTGGGCACACGACTGCTGCGCACGCCTTTACCAAAAGTATTAATGGTGTGTATCGCGCTTGCCCTTTTGATTACCATCATCCCACTGATCATCACTCTGTTTGTGGTGTTTGTACTGATCAAGCTATTTCTCGCGGTGTTCACTATGGGTAGCACGCAGGGCAAACCCAAAGCTCGCGGCGAGACCATTAACGCCGTTTACATAGAGCGACATACTGACAGGCAATAATCACATTTGCGTCCCAGTCCAGAAAGCCATCTCAGCAAATAAGGAAATAGGTGGCAGCTACAAATTCATGACATTTTCTCGACAGTTTTTAGTCATCTGCATCTGCGCAAAGTCTAAGATGATAAGATGATAAAACAGATGGCGAGACGACAAATTGAAAGCTAAGTACTTATTTCTGACCGTAAGCATTTGCTTCGCTACCGGCCTGCTCTCTGCTTGCGGGGGCGGCATTAATAATAGTAGCAACAGCACTGGCAACAGCAATCCACAAACGCAAGTAGTTGCTGGCCCCAGTTTGCGCGGCACGGCAGCCACTGGCCTGGCCATTGCCGATGCCAACCTCAGCGTCAAATGCCGCGGCGCCAGCGGCAGTACTAAAACAGCGGCTGATGGCACATTCAGCATCAGCATGGCAGCAGGCAGTACCCTGCCCTGCGTGCTGGAAACCAGTAATCCAGCCAATGGCAGGAAACTACATGCAATAGCCATCAATGCAGGCATCATCAACCTGACGCCCTTGACTGAAATGTTGTCCACCAGACTGATGCTGGCGGATATGAAGATTGTTTTTGCCAATCCAGACTTTGATGCCATCAACAAAACCGTCACGGCTGCCACTATAAAAACAGCACAAGCAGATGTCAGTGCCGTACTAAGCGGCTTACTGGATACCGGCAGCCTCAGCGAATTTTATAGTACGCCGTTAAAAGCAGCTGCCAGCAGCGCACCCGGCACCGGCGACAGCCAGGACAAAATCCTCGATACCTTGAATTTGACACTGGCAAGCAACTTGTATGAGCCCCTCCTCAATATGCTGTCAAAAATTACGCCTGCCATGATGGTATTTGGCCGCCAAGGCTGCCTAGTCAGGGGAGCAGATGGCCAGACCTTGTCTTGCAGCGGCCCCGGGTTATGGGAAACTGCAGGCAGGATAGATATTTTCCCGGCGGCGATGATACTCGAGCCTGGCAGCAAGCAAGTGCTGAGCGCAAAAATTGATTACTTGCAAAACGTCAACTATCTGCGCCAACCTGTGACATGGCAAGTCGTGGAAGCAGATGGTGGCAGCATCAGCAGCAATGGCGAATACATCGCGCCTTTAAAGCCCGGCATCTATCACGTGCGGGCACAAAGAGAAGACTTCCCTACCCTGAGCGCGACTGCAATGGTGATAGTCAATAATACATCGACTGGCTTTATACCGACCTTGAGTGTTGAACATCACATCGTCAATGTCATGCCTGGCGGCAGCATTGCGCTCAAGGCGGATATGAATTACCCACCTAACATCATGTACATACGCCAGCCTGTCAGTTGGAGCATTGTTGAAGCCGATGCGGGTGAAATCAGCCTGCTGGGTAACTATATTGCGCCAGCAAAAAGCGGCACCTACCATGTCAAAGTACAAAGAGATGATTTTCCGTCTATATACGTAGTGGTCGATATTTTGGTAAATTACCCCCCTGATTAAAACTTGCAAGATTTCCCTGAGCGCGTATGCTATCGACAGGCTCTGGATGATTGCAAAATAAAGTTAAATTAGAAGTTGCTTTTGAGAATTCTTTGACTATCATGAAGACAGTCGATCATTCCCTAAGGCAACTTTTAATATTCTGCACTAGCCGCAACATGCAGCATAGGCCAATACATTGGGGGAATCGCCAGATGATTACCAGGAGAAAGTCATGGACAGGTTGGAAATTTTTAAAAGCATAGCCACAGAGATCAATCGTGGGGACATCGTTTTCCCTACCAATGTGGAAGCTTCGCTAAAACTACAGCGTATCCTCGACGACCCTGATTGTCATATCGACACGGCTGCCAAGCTCATCATGGCTGACCCACTGCTATCTGCACGCACAGTCGCCATCGCTAATTCTGCAGCTTATCGCCGCTCAACCAGTGAAATCACGCATGTCAGGCTGGCAGTCAACCGCCTGGGTTTTCGCAGCCTGAAAGCCATGCTGGCTGCAGTCATCGTGCGCCAGCTCAATAGCCAGGTCAAAGACCCCGTCCTGAAAGCCAAGGCGGACAAATTATGGGAGCATTCTGCCCATGTGTCTTCATTGGCCCAGGTCATCGCCAAGCAAGTCACCAGGGTTGATCCTGAAACGGCCATGTTTGCTGGCATAGTCCATGAAATTGGCGGTTTTTATCTGATCTCGCGGGCTGAGGAATTCCCTGGCTTGCTTGATGGTGAACCAGAAATATGGATAGAATATGGTGAGCGCATGATAGGTCGCGGCATCATGCGCCAGTTGAATATACCTGAGAGTGTCATGAACGCGGTGGAAGCCATGTGGCATGGCGTTTGTGCCTTCCCACCAGAATCCCTGGGTGACACCCTGATCCTGGCAAATGATATCGCGCCCGTACTGTCACCGCTGCACGATCCTGACAGGGATTACAATAAACGCTTTGCCCGCCGCCTGAATTTTGATACTGACGACAGCAGCTTCCAGATCATCATGGATGAGCAGGAAGAGCAAATTGATACGCTCGCCACAGCTTTAATGATGTAGTGCAAATACGGCTTACATAAAACTATCCCAGCCACTTTATGAATGTTGGCTGGGATAGAAAAAATTATTCGCGATCTTTCATCTCGACATTCATATCGTAATCCGCCAGCCCTTTTTATTCATTCCAAAAGTCAGGGCAGCAAACATCAAAGTAAATGCAGCAGCATAAGCGAAGGATGAAAAATCCTCGCCAAACCGGCCGACCAGTGCAGGTGCAAATATTTGCTGGTAAATCAGATTATCCCAAGCAGTCCAGGCCAATACACAGGTTGCTACCCACGCCCCGGCATAAGCCGCGATTGCATTCACGCCAAAACTTTTTCCCAGCGCAGGCCAACCCTGTTTGTCTATCAGCATATGCATGGCCAGCAAGAGCAAGATGGCCCAGGCGCTGGTCCAGCAAACAAAGGAGGGCGTCCACAACTGCTTATTAAAGGGCAGATAAGCTGACCATATCAGCGCCAGCAAAATCAGGCCAGCAGCCCCGGCCAGCATTTGCTTCAACTGTCCATCACGCATGGCCCTGCCCGCCCAAACCCCAAACATGACACTGGCCATGGCCATGAATGTCGACAGCAAGCCTTCTGGCTCTTGCGCCAGGCCAGTCTGCACATCATAGCTATAGGCCAGCTTGCCCAATACTGCCGTATCTATCTTGTCGACCAGGTTCAGGTGCGGCTCGTAGGAACCTCCAAAAAATAACAATGCCCAATACACCAGCATGGCGCCCAGACAAATCATGATCTGACTGGAAAGCTGACGCACATGGATAATCAGGCAGGCCACCACGGCATAACAAATCCCTATGCGCTGCAACACCCCCAGCAAGCGGAAATGTCGCCCATCTATCAAGGCCCAGGCAATAAGGTGCAAAACTACACCCAGCAAAAACATGCGCAAGCTGCGCCAGAGTATGCTCTTGCGCACGACAGCGATATCCAGTCCCTTGCTTAATTGCGCGTCTAATGACATGGCCAGAGAAGCGCCGAGTATGAACAGGAAAAACGGAAAAATAAAATCGGCAGGCGAGCAGCCATGCCATGTCGCATGCTCCAGCCAGGGGAAGACATGCGACCAGTCACCAGCATTATTCACAAACAGCATGGCGGCCACTGTCAGGCCGCGCATGGCATCCAATGCTGCGTAACGTTTTACTGTAGACATACCCAAGTTCTCCCTAGCGCACTGAGACCAGTGCAGAAATACCAATTTATGCCTGTCGCGTCGTCCGGCATCAAGAAAAACCAGGAAGCGGGCTACACGCAGGATAATACCAGTGATAAAATCTGACAAAGTGGTATTGAATCTGGCCTTATAGATTAAAGCCATGCATAAAAAACTTATTTCATAGAGAAAATATATAAAATTCTTATGCGTGCCGCCTATTATTACAGACCAATTCCAAGTCAGCCACATCTTACTGGCACTTAAGTGGCATTGCAAATATAAAACCAGTTGACCAGCAATTTTGTGGCTAGTATGTTTCTCATGCTGGCAGTAAAAAACAAAAAAACAGGCAAGACCTACGCGGTTTTCAAGAACCATCAAATAGAGACAAATCCATGAGCATAGAAAAAACCAAGACTCCACGACCCATGCGCTGGGTGCCAAGTTTGTACCTCGCATCTGGCCTGCCGTTTTATGCAGTCGCCCTGATCGCTGGCCTGATGTATAAAAGTATGGGGGTACAAAACGACCAGATTGCTCACTGGACTGGCCTGCTTGGCCTGGCCTGGGTCTTCAAGTCTTTGTGGAGTCCTTTCCTGGAAGCCGCAGGCAGCAAGAAAATGCTGGTCATCCTGTTCCAGCTGATAGGCGGCGCAGCTCTGGGCCTGGTGGCATTGTCGCTGCAATTGCCCGCTTATTTTGCCATCAGTATTGCCTTGTTCGCTGTGGTGGCACTTTCTTCCGCCACCCATGACATCGCCGCCGACGGCTTGTATATGGCCAGCCTGAGTAACAAACAGCAGGCCAAGTATGCCGGCTGGCAAGGCGCATTCTTTAACGGTGCAAAATTCATTTCTCTGGGTGGCCTGGTGTATCTGGCAGGTTACCTCGAAAAAACTCTGCCAGCAGCACAGGCCTGGACCATTATTTTCGCCATCATGGGTGTGCTCTTGTTCACACTTGGCTTGTATAACAGCTGGGCCTTGCCAGGTGAAAAAAATGCGGCTCCCAAAGCATCCATGCACAGTATTTTTGTGACCCTGCAAGATGTGATCACTGAGTTTTTCAAAAAACCTGGCATCTGGCTGGCCATTATTTTCATTATTCTGTTCCGCGCTGCCGAAGGTCAGATACAAACCATAGGCCCCTTGTTCTTGCGTGAAGCCAAAAACCTGGGTGGTCTGGGCCTGACGACTGACCAGGTTGGCACGGCCTACGGTATAGCTGGCACGATCGCGTTTTTGGGTGGTAGTATCCTTGGTGGTTATTTCGCCTCCTGGCTGGGTTTGAAACGCGCCCTGCCATGGTTGATACTGGCGATGAATACGCCCAATCTGGCTTTCTTCTTCCTCAGCAGCAGCATGCCAGAAAGTATGACCGTCATCACAGCCGCTCTGGCATTTGAGATGTTTGGTTATGGCTTTGGTTTCGTCGGCCTGATCCTGTTCATCATGCAAGTGGTCGCTCCTGGCAAATACCAGACTGCCCACTATGCGCTGGGCACAGGCGTCATGCAACTGGGCTTTGTGTTTTTCAAGACCATCAGTGGTGACATACAAATCGCCCTGGGCTACAAGAATTTTTTCCTCTGGGTTTTGCTCAGCGCCATCCCCGTGCTGCTCATGACACGCTTCGTGTCTTTTGGCGACAGTGCTTCACATGGCAAAGAAGCCGATACAAAAGATGCGCCAGATAACATGGCAAAAACTGCAGACGCATAAGCCTTGCCGCCAGGGTGAGTACAAAACACACGCCCTGGCATACTTTCAGTCTCAGTTTAAGCCACTAGTCTAAGACTCAGGAAACAACACCCGCCAGTATCTTGACAAGAGAACCACATCTTAGCTTGACTCCCTGATCAAAAAGGATAGTAAATATGTCTATGCGCATAAGCGCATGCCTATCCAACCAGGGAGATCCATCTTGCACTCAACCAAAACAAGACATTGGCGTCAACTGACTGCCCTCAGCCTCTTGCTCATCAGCAGCACATTGCTGGCACAAAGCACAGGCATTACCCGCACTATCGTCACCAAGGCAGATTCATCCGTACCCGGCAAGGAAGATATAATTGCCAACATAGAAATTGCCGCCGGTGCCGTCGTTGGCTGGCATACCCATCATGGCGATGAAATCAGCTATATCACGGAAGGTGAAGTAGAATTGTTGGTAGCCCACCAGCCACCACGCAAGCTCAAGGCTGGCGAAGGCTTTATCATCCCTGCCGGTGTCGTCCATAGCGCAAAAAACCATGGCAGTGTCCCCATCAAGCTGACCGGTGTGTACGTGGTAGACAAGGACAAACCGCTGGCAACACCAGCGCCTGCTCCTAATTGAACCCTTATAGCCTGCCCTGTCATTTTGCAGGGCAGTTTTATCTTACCATTCGCCCGCCGTCACTCAGCGCTTGAAAACCGTCACTGGTCGCATGCCTGCCTTATCCAGCTTGTCGAAAATTGTGCTTACCGCTATCTTGAGCACATGAAAACCCTTACTGCATCCACTCCTCGCTGGCCAGCACTGCCAGGAACACGGCAAATTGTCGTGGTGCTTATCATCAGTGTCTTGATCGCCTGGGTGACCACGCCTATCTTCCAGTCACCATTCTGGCTAGTGCTCAGGCGTACGACTTTCATTGCCATGGTCATGCTGCTGGCATTCACAGTCTCTGGCGTCTGGCGTTTGCAGTGGTTGCCACGCTGGATACCGCGCTGGCTGGTACGAGTGACTGCCGTCTGCCTGCTGGCACCATTTGCCAGCCTGGCTGCCTATGTGGCGATAGCAGGCAGTTTCATGAACTTCATCCAGGCAAACAATCTCTTATCGGGTTTTGCCGCCAGCACGATTTTTGCGCTGTTTTTTGGCCCCCTCGTCGCCGTCGCCGCCATCAAGCGCGAAGACAAGCAACGTGAACGCGCAGATCGCCTGCAACTGGAACTGGAGAAAAACGCCCTGGAACGCGAAGTGCTGGATGCCCGCCTGCGCCTGTTGCAGGCGCAGATAGAACCGCATTTTTTGTTTAATACTTTGGCGAATGTGCAGGCACTGGTTGAAGCTGGTTCAGACAATGCAGCGCCCGTCCTGCGTCACCTGATCGCCTATCTGCGTGCCGCCATGCCACGCCTGAACGATGCTGATGCAACGCTGGAAAAAGAAATGCAGTTAGTCAGCGCCTATCTGGAAATCATGCACATGCGCATGCCTGACCGCTTGCAATTTGAACTGAGGCTGGCACCTGAACTCAAGAGCCTGCGCTTTCCCGCCATGGCTTTGTTAACCCTCGTAGAAAACGCCGTGCGCCATGGCATAGACCCTGGTACGGAAAGCGGCACAATAGAAGTCGGCGGCAAAAAAGATATCAACAACATGGTAACGCTTTGGGTAGCCGATACCGGCATAGGTATGGCAGAAACCGCCGTACCAGGCACTGGCCTGGCCAATGTGAAAGCGCGGCTGCAAGCCTGCTTTGGTAAAGATGCGCGTGTCGATTTGCATGAGCAGGCACCACATGGTTTGCGTGTCGAATTAATTTTCCATCCAGAGACCAAGACATGAAGCAGATCACCAAGCAAATCACCGCCTTGATCGCCGATGACGAACCCTTGCTCAGGGAACATCTGCGCACTAACCTGGCACGCCTGTGGCCAGATTTGCGTATCGTCGATGAAGCCCGCAATGGCCGTGAAGCGGTGGAGATGTTTGATATCCATCAGCCCGACATTGTCTTCCTGGATGTACACATGCCAGGCTTGAATGGCATAGAAGCAGCAAGGTCTATCGCACGCAGGGCGCATATCGTCTTCTTTACCGCCTACGAAAAATATGCTGTGCAGGCGTTTGAACAGGGTGCGGTTGATTACCTCGTCAAGCCCATCATAGAAGCACGCCTGGCTGATACTGTCACGCGCCTGCAACAGCGATTGATGCAAGCGAATGACATAGGTGCCAGCTATGACGCTCTACTTGATCGCATGGCCAGCGACATGCGCCAGCGCAGCCCAAAAGCAAACTACCTGCAATGGATAAAAGCATCAGTAGGCAATAGCATGCGTCTGATCCCGGTTGAGCAAGTGGCCTTCCTTCGCTCTGACGACAAATATACCCTGGTCGCCTGGGATGGTGGGGACGCACTGATACGCAAGAGCATACGTGAACTCAGTGATGAACTCGACCCGGATCGTTTTGCACAAACCCATCGCTCCGTCATCGTCAATCTGCACTATGTCAGTGAAGTCACGCGCGGCATGAATGAAACAGCCGAACTGCATATACGCGGCCGCCCCGATGTATTACCCGTCAGCCGCAGCTACCTGCATCTTTTCAGGCAGATGTAACGCCGCACTGATTTTTTCAGTAACAAACCATAAAAGCAAACCCGCCTTTGCAGGCACGCTTTGCACGCACACTCACGCCTGTTCGGCAGGATCAGACACGGCTAATTCACATGAGCAAAAAGGAGTTTTCAAATGACGCAAGAGACTGTTTTCGAAACGAACAATATATTTCCTACGCAAACTGCACCACCATTGAAAAAATATGGAATAGAAAAACTCTCCCGTGCCAGCCTGAAATATGCCGCAGGACTGTGGTTCTCAGTCGCCATCATAGGCCAGCTCTTATTCATCTATTACATCCTTGGTTTTTATGTCCTGGCTGCGGTGAAAGGCAATCTCGCAGCCTGGAGCGACGTACTGCCCCATGGCTATATCAAGGGCGACAGCGCAGGCAATTTTGCCATCATCACACATATCTTTTTGGCGGCGAGCATCACCTTGGCGGGCATACTGCAAATGATCCCGCAAATCCGCGCACGGGCACCAAAATTCCACCGCTGGAACGGGCGTATCTATCTGTCCAGTCTGGTCATTGCCGCCACGACTGGTTTATACATGGTGTGGTTACGCAATGGCGTCGGTGATTTTACCCAGCATCTGGGTGTGAGTTTAAATGCAGTATTAATCCTGGTCTGCTCAGCCATGGCCTTACGCCATGCCCTCGCACGCCAGTTCGCCCAACACCGCCGCTGGGCATTACGCCTGTTCCTGCTGGCAAATGGCGTCTGGTTCTTCCGTATAGGCCTGATGTTCTGGATAGCCATCAATCACGGCCCTGCAGGCTTTAACCCCAAGACTTTTGAGGGACCTTTCCTGAGCTTCATTTCCTTCGCCAATTCCCTGATACCGCTGATCGTCTGTGAATTATATTTGCGCGCGCAAGACAGCAAGAACAAGGCCGCTCAGTTCAGCATGGCCGGGGCATTGGTGGTTTTAAGTGCAGCCAGCGGTATGGGTATCTTTGTGGCGTTTATGGGTATGTGGTTGCCGCGTCTCTAGTCATCGATTATTCAAAGAATGCTAATGAATGACTAATGAATGAGTAATGATAATTGTCATGTTGTTTGATCTTTAGAATGAAAAGAGTGCATGACCTGCATGCACTCTCAACAATCGGCTTGAGCTTATGCCTTTACTTCAAACCCCAGTGCAGCCAATGCAATTTCTGCTGCCTGCTGGTCTTGCAGTGCATTACCGCCTGATATGCCTATGCCACCGATGACCTTGCCATTTTCAATAATCGGGCAGCCACCACCAACTGCCACCAGGCGCGGCCTGTGGGCCAGTTGTGCTACAACATCATTGCTGATGATGGCTGTCCAGGTATGAGTAGGCAGGCCAAACGAGGCTGCCGTCCAGGCTTTGTCGATTGCCACATCCACCGTCAAAAATGCGGCGCTGTCTGCTCGTTCAAATGCTTTCAGGTGACCGGCATTGTCGGTCACAGCGATCGTGACATCGATACCGATATCGCGGGCAGCAACACTGGCTGCGGTGATCAGGGCATTCGCGGCATCGCGTGTGATGCTGGCCGCCGCAAATGATTTATTGAGGTTCGTTGTTTGCATAAAAACTTTCTGCTGAATTCTGCTGAGATTAAATTAAAAGCCTTGCAGTACGACTTTGCCCTGGGCCTTGCCGCTTTCTATCAGCGCATGCGCCTTGCGCAAGTTTGCCGCATTGATCTTGCCAAAATTCGCATTCACAGTCGTGCGCACTTTGCCTGCATCCACCAGTGCCGCCACTTCTGCCAGCAGCTTGCCTTGTTCATCCATATCGACGGTCTTGAACATCGAGCGGGTAAACATCATTTCCCAATGCAGGGAGATGGATTTCCCTTTCAACTGCATCAAGTCCAGTGCCACCATGTCGTCAATCACAGCCAGCTTGCCTTGTGGCTTCAGGCTGGCGATGATTTCTGCATAGTGCTGTGCTGTCTGCGTCAGGCCAGCGACGATATCGACTTCATTAATGCCTATGGCTTTCAATTCAGCACTCAAGGGTTTCGAGTGATCGATCACTGCGTGCGCACCCAGATCCAGGCACCACTGACGTGTCTCGGCACGTGAGGCGGTGGCAATCACACGCAATTGCGTCAACTGACGTGCCAGTTGTATGAGGATGGAACCAACACCACCGGCACCACCTATCACTAGCAAGGTCTGGCCTGCGCCACCATTCTTGGCTACACCCAGGCGTTCAAACAGCAATTCATAGGCAGTAATCGTCGTCAGTGGCAAGGCAGCAGCCTGTGCATCATCCAGCGTAGTGGGTGCCTTGGCGACGATGCGTTCATCCACTGCATGCAATTCACTGTTTGCACCGGGGCGGTCTATCGCGCCAGCATAGTAAACACGGTCACCCGCTTTAAAGTTGCTGACTGCAGTGCCAACTTCTTCAACGATGCCAACCGCATCCCAGCCCAGCACGTTCAACTGGCCTTCAGCGGGTGCACGACCCAACCTGACCTTGGTATCAACAGGGTTGACAGAGATAGCATTCACGCGCACCAGCAAGTCACGCGCTTCCAGTGCTGGTTTTGGTAATTCCACATCTTCCAGTGATGCAGTGTTATCGATAGGTAAAGAATGGCGGTAAGCAATGGCTTTCATGTTGAGTCCTTGAGTATGTTGTGTATGTTAAGTATCGGTATGGTGTCCAGAAACATTTCCAGATCAGTGCAGGCATTGTAGAATCTGAAGCATGAATTGATAAGACCGATAAATAACTATCACTTTCAAATGAAAATTGAAAATCTCAGCGACCTGCATGTACTCGTGCAAACCGCCCGCTGCGGCTCACTCTCAGGCGCAGCCAGCGTGCTGGGCATGACACCCGCAGCCGCCAGCGCCACTCTCAAGCGACTGGAAACCCAATTGGGTACCCGCCTGTTCGAACGATCGACCCGCGCTCTGCGTATCACAGCGCAAGGGCAAATCCTGCTCGACTATGCGCAAAGGGCGTTTGATTTGCTCGACGAAGGCGAATCCCAGGTATCAGAAGCCCGCACCGCCCTGGTCGGCACCATACGCGTCGCCGCCCCGTCTGACCTGACCCGCACCACCCTGCTGCCCTGGCTGGACGAGTTCCTGGCCCTGCACCCCGGCGTGCAAATTGCGCTGAATGTTGGTGACAGGCCACTGGATGTAGTACGCGATGAAGTGGATGTGGCAATAAGGTATGGCACGCTGACAGATTCGCGCCTGGTCGCCAGGGTACTGGCACAAAGCCGCCCTATACTCTGCGCAGCCCCCAGTTACCTGGCACGCCACCCCGCCCCGCAAACACCGCAAGACCTTACCCACCACAATTGCCTGCTATTCGAGCGCAGCAGCCGCCTGCACAAAACCTGGCGCTTTGGACAAAACGGCAAATGGAAAGAAGTCAGAGTAAAAGGCGACCGCAGCGCCGACGACGCCTCACTGGCCCGCATGTGGGCGATAGCAGGCGCAGGCATCATCTTCAAATCATTGATTGATGTCAGGCAGGAACTGGCAGATGGTAGCCTGGTAGCGCTACTGACGGACTGGGAGACTGAGGCTTATCCGCTGCATGCTTTGTTGCCGAGTGGGCGCTTCATACCCAACCGGGTTCGGGCCTTGGTGGAGTTTTTGAGTTCGAAATTTGCTATCAGTATTCGGAATGAAAATAGCAAATAATGACGTGCACAGAAAACATTGCTCCTGATTGTTTAACATGTCAAACAATAAACTAAAAATCTCGTACAATATTATTCAAGTGAATTCAATCGGACTCAAGAAAAAGGAAAGCACAGCATGTCAAATGAAGAAAAAATCAAAGGCCCCGCCTCTTATTTCCCTTCAATAGAAAAGAAATACGGCAAGCCCATCCAGCACTGGCTGGATCTGGTTCAGCAAAACAAAGGTTTAAAGCATATGGAAATCGTCAACAAGCTCAAGACTGAACATGAATTGGGGCATGGTCACGCCAATGCCATCGTTGCTTATGCTCTGGCTGCTGACAATAAGTAGTTTGGCGCTTTCAATTCTGCTTTCAGATAAATATAAGCAAGGTCATTATGACTATAGTGAAAATCCCTTCATTTTCATATTGGACAGCAAAGACCAAGCAAGAAGCCCATGAACAAGCAAATCAAAGAAGTGTTCGCAACGCAAAGTAAAGACAATATAACTGTATTGATATTGACATCCCTGTTAGGGCCAGTTGGTATACTTTTGCTTTTCGCAAGAAAAACGATCAACAAGCTTCAGTTTGCCAGTTTGCTTTGCATGTGGCTCTCGGTATTCTGGTGCAGGTGGATAACGGGATTTGTCTTCCCTTCGACCTTTTACGAAATGTTCATCGTAGGCATACTTTGTTACGGTGGCGCGATCTTGAATCCACACAGATCGGATTCCAGCATGGCTGCAGTGACGGGGTATCTTTGCTGATGCTGGTAGCTGCTGTTACTGGTTATTTAGAAGTACTTGTCGTACGAAATTTAGAGCATTTAATTTCGCCAATAGATATGCTCGTCATAGGAACCGGTTATTTCGGATATCTTTTGTCCAGCTATCTAGCTTGGAAGAAGAGAGTTTCAAGCTGAACAACCAAATCAAATATTCGCACAAAATCAACTTTAAAAAAATAATCAATATTTCAACGAATCATTCAATGTCCACACACTCGAAATTAACTACCAAACCCTTCCTGCTAAAAATTCTATTTTGTTTTAGTGCATTCATAATTATCCCTAATGCATCTGCTCAGATTTGGGCGACGGCAACTTCAAAACATCGAACAAATGATAGTGTCATCGTATTTCGCTACCTCAAAGAATTTAAAAATAGTTACAATATTAAGCAGTATCCAGATCAAGTGACGCTTACCTGGACATATTTTGGAAACAAGGGCATGCCATCTACTGATGAGCGTGTAAAAATGGACAAATTTGAAGATACTCTTCTATCTCTACTCGACAAAGATAATTTGGCCACGCTCACGATAGTATCTACCGGCAATAATGTGCGTGAGTGGAAATACTATGCAAAGTCAAGCAGCTCTTTCAAACGTAAATTGAATCTGGCGCTTAAAGAATTCTCAGACTTGCCAATAGAATTCCAAATATCACCTGACCCAGAATGGACCGTTTATAAAAACTTTAAGGCTGCAGTCAAAGAGTAGGTGAAAGCATTGTGTTGCTAATCCCTCACTGCCAACCCATGGCCATCAAACACATGACACCTATGCCCCGGCAGTTGTATGCAAAGATCAGCCCCCGCATACAGATCTGAAGTATCCGCAGGTAGCTTGATAGCAAACAGATTTTCTTCACCCGCCAGCGTCGCATAGACGATGGCGGCATCCCCCAGATGTTCAACAAAGCTGATGCAGACTTCAAGCTGGTTGCTGTGCTCTGTGGTTTGCGATGCCAGCAAGATGTGCTCTGCCCGGATGCCGAGGCTGACTTCGTCGCCTGTCTGCAAATTGCTGGCATCAAGCTGGACGTTGATATGTGTGCCTGCTGCCAGTTGCAGTTCTATCTCATTACCCAGATTGCGCAATACCTTTGCCTTGACGATGTTCATCTTCGGTGAACCGAGGAAGCCTGCGACGAAGAGGTTGGCGGGTTTGTCGTAGAGTTCCAGCGGTGCGCCTATCTGTTCTATCTTGCCGCCGTTGAATACTGCTATGCGCTGGCCCAGGGTCATTGCCTCTACTTGATCATGCGTGACGTAAATCATGGTGGCGGCAAGCTCTCTGTGCAGCTTGCTGAGTTCTATGCGCATTTGTACGCGCAGGCTGGCGTCGAGATTCGATAAGGGTTCATCAAACAAAAACAGGCCGGGCTTGCGCACGATGGCGCGGCCTATGGCGACGCGCTGGCGCTGGCCGCCGGACAGGTCGCGTGGCTTGCGTTGCAGCAGGTGAGTCATTTGCAAAATGCTGGCGGCGTGTTGCACAGCCGTGTCTATCTCTGCTTTGCTCATGCTGGTGAGGCTTAAGCTGAAGGCCATGTTTTCATACACGGTCATATGCGGGTACAGGGCATATGACTGGAACACCATGGCCAGGCCGCGTTTGGCGGGTGGGATGTCGTTCGCCAGTTGATTGTCTATATGCAGTTCACCGGCGCTGATATCTTCCAGACCGGCAATCATGCGCAAGAGCGTGGATTTGCCGCAGCCTGAGGGGCCAACAAAGACCATGAATTCACCATTGCGCACATGCAGGTCTATGCCTTGCAAAACCTGGTTATTGCCATAGGATTTGCTGATCTGCTGCAGTCTGACTTCGGCCATTCCTTGTGTTCCTTAAGCCTGGACTACTGCAGCAGTAGAGAAACCGGCAACCGGTATCTGGCCGCTGGCGACCACTTCTGCGGCAAACCATGCGCGTGCTGCGTCTATGGCTGGTGGTGCAAAGCCGTAAGTAATCAATGCAGGTGCCTGAATGTCGAGCATTTGAAATGGATTCCACAAGACCAGGTGCAGGTCTGGCTTCCAGGTGTCGCGTACCTGTTTGCTGTAGCGTATGCGTACGGTGGATGCCAGCACGACAAAGCGACCATCATCTGGCAAGGCGCTCCAGTCAAAGCTGTCAGCATTATTAAAGGTGACGGTATCTACATCATACAAACTGGCCAGCATGGCGCTGACTTTTGCTGCGGGTATGCCAGCCTCAGAGACACCATCGCTGACTACGTCAGCACTGATGATCAGGCGCAGCTTGCTGCCCTTCGCAGGTGGTTGTGCATTGCCCTGCGTAGTCAGGCCGCGCTTCCAGGCGCTGGACATGAGGATGCGGTCTGCCATGTCGGTCTGGTAGGCGGTGTCTATGCAGGGGTAAGCCTTGGTCAGGTCGGCCATGCGCTGCAGTTTTTGCTGTACATCTGCGAGAGAAATCTGGCCAGACAAAATCACTTCGGTCAGGGCATTCAGGGTTTCCAGTTGCGTCTCTGTCGTGCCTAGTGCCATGACCATGTCGGTACCGGCCAGCAAGGCGCGCACTGCGGCATTGCCTACGCCATAACGGCCTGCTATGGCATGCATGTCCATGCCGTCTGTGATGACTACGCCCTGGTAATTCCATTGATCGCGCAACAGACCCGTCAGGATGGGCTTGGACATGGTGGCAGGGTTTTCTGCATCCAGTGCAGGATAGACGATATGCGCGGTCATCATGGCTGGTGCATTGCGGCTGACAGCGGTCTGGAAAGGTGCCAGTTCCAGCGCCTGCAATTCTGCCAGGCTCTTGTTCACCGTTGGCAGGTCGCGGTGGGAATCAACATTGGTATCGCCATGACCGGGGAAATGCTTGACGCAGCAAGCCACACCTTCGGCCAGGCTACCGTCCATCCAGGCCAACGCCAGTTCACTGGCACGTTTTGGATCAGAGCCAAACGAGCGTTCAGAGATGACGGGATTATCGACATTGTTATTCAAATCCAGCACAGGCGCAAAGTTCCAGTTGAAGCCCAGCGCCTTGACGCCGCGCGCAACAGCAGCGCCCACCTGGCGGCATAGCTCAGGATCATCGCTGGCCCCCAGCGACATTGCCGCCGGGGGCTGCGGTACCCAGGTGGAGCGCACGACTGCACCCCCTTCCTGATCGATGCCGATCAGCGCCCCCTCCCCCAAGATAAGGCGCAGATCAGCCGTCAGTTTTTTCAGCTGGATTTCGTCGACCATGTTTTGCCTGAACAGGCAAATGCCACGGATATGATTGTCTTTTAAAAAATGTGCCGATGTCTCATCCAGGCTGGTGATGGGCATGCGTATCATCACCAGTTGCCCGGCCAGGCGGCGTGCTTCTTCGCGTGTCAGGGTTTGTTGTTTATTGTTGTCTTGCGTCATTTCACTGCTCCATCCATGCCGCGCATAAAAAAGCGCTGGGTAAATAAAAAGGCGACCAATATAGGTGCAACTGTCAAAATGGTTCCTGCCGCAATCACGCGGGTGCTGCTGCCGTAAGTGCCGCGCAAATACAGCACTCCGGCAGACAAGGGGAAATCTTCTGGCTTGCTGATGACGATAGATGGCCAGATGTATTCATTCCATGCCTCTACCGCTGTCAGGATGCCTACCGTTGCCAGCCATGGTGTAATCAAAGGCAGGACAATGCGATAAAAGATGGTCCATTCTGTGGCACCATCGACACGGGCGGCATCAAGCAAGTCTTGCGGCACTTCATCAAAAGCCTGCTTCAGCAAGAGTATCGAGACTGCAGTCACAATATTGGGCAGCACCACGGCAGTGTAAGTATTCACCAGAGATATCTTGGTCATGGTGATGAAATTGACCAGGAAATTGACTTCAGACGGCAAAATCATGGTCGCCAGTATCACCCCCATGATGAGCTTGCTGCCGCTGAACTGCATGCGCGACAAAGGGTAAGCGGCGAGTGAGCAAACGACCAGCTTGCCTAGCACGGTCGCCAAAGTGATCAGCAATGAATTCTTGTAGAAAGCGATGATGGGAATGACACGGAAAGCCTCTATAAAATTATCCAGTGAGATACCACGCGGCCAGAATGTGGGCGGGAATTCAAACAGATTGCCTTCAGTGGACATCGCCACTACCAGCGTCCACCAGAATGGGAAAATGCAGATGATGGCTATCAGGCTCAGCAAGCCATATTGTGAAGCCGTGCGCAGGATTTTTTTGATGTGCATGCTCACTCCCTGCGCCCTGGTTTAAGCCAGCGCAGGCAGACGAAAGCGATCGCCATGCAGCAGAGGGATACAACAAAACTCGCAGCCAGACCACGCGGTAGCTTCAAGTGTTTCAAGCCCTGGTCATAAGCGTAATACAGGGCCGTGAAGGTGGAATTCATAGGCCCACCCTGGGTCAGCACATCGACTTCCTGATAAGCCTTCAAAGCTGCCAGCACCGACATGATGCTGCAGACCAGTATTGTCGGCTTCAGCATGGGCACGGTGATGCGCCAGAAGCGTTGCCAGCGATTGGCACCATCCAGTATGGCTGCCTCCTGCATCTCGGCGGGCAGTGACTGCAAGGCAGCCAGGTACATCACCATATACCAGCCCAGGCCGCGCCAGAAAGAGACGAACATCACGGCAAACAAGGCAAGCGCATCATCCGACAACCAGCCCAGTGGCGCAGCGATAATATGCAATTGCAGCAGCACATAATTGAGTGTGCCCTGCTCATGGAACATGAAGCCCCACATGATGCCGACTACAGACACCGTCGTCACTACAGGCACATAATAGGCGGCGCGAAACCAGCGTATGCCGGGCAATTGATTATTCACCAGCACTGCCAGTGAGATCGCCCCCAATTGCGTGAAGGGTACGACCAGCAAAAACAGTAGCGAGTTTTTAAGCCCGGTCAAAAACATGTCGTTCGCAAACAGGGCGCGATAATTGGCGAAGCCTACCCAGTGCACTTCGCGTATCAGGCTGAAGTCAGTAACGCTCAGGTAAGAGCCATACATGACGGGCCAGAAAGAAAACATCAGCAACAATAACAAAGCTGGTGCCAGGAAAGCATAGGCCAGCAAATTGCGTCGTTTGCTGGTTGTGGACGAAGGTATAGAGGAAAGTGGCTTGCTCATGGCAACTTCGGCCCTTGCAATTTACGGTTCCAGATCACTACTGCTTCATCCAGCGCTTCCTGTATATCACGGCGACCAGTGACGCCCGCCTCTACTGCCTTGACCAGGAAGCGGCGCAATTCATCATAATCATCTATGCCGCTGACGTACAGGCTGCGCGCAGAATTCATGGAGTTTGCAGCAACAGCCAATGCTTGTTCTGATGCGCCTGCATTGGGGGTTATTTTCTTGAAATAGGGATTTGCCAATGCCTGCTTGGTCGTGGGCATGACGCCTGCCATGCTGGCAAAAGCCAGTTGATTGGCATCGCTGGTCAGGTAACGGGCGAAGGCGGCAACTTCTGGGATATCTTTTTTCTTGATGCCTTTGGGTATGGCGAAATGGAACATCCAGCCACCATCATTGATGCCGGTTGGCCCTGGCGGCACAGGGAAGATACCAGTCTGCGCATAAATTTCTGGTGCATCAGTTTGTATACGTTTGATGGCAGTCGGTGCGCTGACCATGACGCCTAAACGACCACCTAAGTAGGCATCTACTACTGCAGGAAAATTATCTTCTGCAAATAATTTATCTTTTAAAAAACCACCCGCCTTGTAGGTGGCAGCCAATTTTTTGACCAGAGTCACATGGGCTGGCGAATTGAAGACTGCCTTGCCATCACGCAGCAAATCCAGACCCTGCTGCATGAAAAAACCATCGATCTTGCCAAGTGCGGGTGCATAGCCAGGCTTGCCAGTCTTAAGAGAAATCATGACTGCCTGGGTCAGCAATTCATCCATGCTGCGTGGTGCCTGGAAAATGCCTGCCGCTGCCAGTATCTTGCGATTATAGGCAATAACATTGACGTTACTATAATGCGGGAAGCCATAAACCTTGCCATTGAAACGCAAGTCAGCCAGGGCTGCATCGGTGTAATCATTCATGGCACCTGGTGCTGCCAGCAAGGTATCGACAGGTTCAAGCAAACCATCACGCGCCATTTCTTCTGCCCAGGGCACGCTCAAATTCACCAGTGCGGGTGGTGTACCGGCAGCAATCGCTGTGATCAGTTTTAATTGCAGGATATCCCAGGGGAAGTCCACCCATTCGAGCTTGATGCCGGGGTGCTGGGCTTCGTAATTTTTGACGAGTTCCTGAAAATAGGGAATGAATTTTGGCTTCAGGCTCATGGTCCAGAATTCGATTTTCTGGACAGCAAAGGCATTGCCGTGCAAGCCAAAACTCAAGAACAGTAAGCATAAGACCAGACGCAACTTCGGCCTTAAGGTCGATGTATTGCACATACTCCCCAATATTTTTAAGCAATCTCGCATTTTAATCATACCAATCTTGCTATTTATAAAAATACTGGGGGTAGTATCTATTTTTTAAGTTTTTAAAAAATAGCCTGCTGCTTTAGCTGTGTCAATTTGTCTTGGTGACTTTGCTCAAGTGCCTAGGTTTGTCCGGGTCCAGACCACGGGCAATCGACAGGTTTGCTGCCATCATGTAGAAGGCTTGTATTGCAACCACAGGATCAAGATCAGGTGTAGCCGCAACTGGCAAAGTCAGGTTACGTTCCTTGACATCTTCTGGTGCTGCCAGCAAGACATTCGCGCCACGGCCACGCATTTCTTCTGCCAGGGCAATCAGGCCAGCCTGTGCAGGACCACGGGTTGCGAATATCAATAATGGGTAACCATCATGTATCAGTGCCATGGGGCCATGCTTGATTTCTGCACCGCTGAAGGCTTCTGCCTGGATGACGGATGTTTCTTTGAATTTGAGTGCAGACTCCAGCGCTACCGGGAAGCTGATGCCACGTCCCACCACCATGATGCGTGATGCGGGTTGCAAGACTTCTATCGCAGGTGACCAGTCAAGCTTGGTGGCGGCATGCAGGGATTCTGGCAATTGCTCTATCGCCGCCAAAAATTCTGCATCGTTTTGCCAGTGACCTGCCAGGCGTGCGCCTGCAACCAGGGAAGTGATAAAGCTCTTGGTTGCAGCCACGCTCAGTTCCGGGCCTGCATGCAAAGGCATGGTCCATTCTGCGCTTTGTGCCAGCGGCGATGCTGCGTCATTGACGAGGGCAACAGTAGTCGCACCACCTTCACGGAAATAACGGATAGGCTCAACCACATCAGGGCTTTGGCCAGACTGTGAAATCGCAATTGCCAGCGCATCTTTTGCTGCCAGTGGGGCCTTGTTCAAGGTCACCAGAGACATGGGCAGAGAGGCGACGATGCGCCCTACCCTGGCCATGATCAGATAGGCTGCATAATTGGCAGCGTGGTCTGAGCTGCCGCGAGCAACAGTGACGACGGATGTGGGTGGTTTGGCGCGCAGGTGTGCGCCAAGTTCGGCATAGCGCTCACCTTCATGTTTGAGTTGTTCGGCTACAAAATCAGCGGAAGAGCTGGCTTCCTTAAGCATCTGCGAGGTCAATCTTTTCTCCTTCTACATAAACAGCGATGAGGTTGAGCTGGCGATCCAGTACAACCAGGTCTGCGTAACTGCCAGCCTGCAGGCGGCCACGCTCATTCAATCCCAGATAATCGGCTGCGTAGGTAGAAACACGCTTCGATGCATCTTCCAGGTCCAGGCCTATGCTGACCAGATTGCGCAAGGCCTGGTCCATGGTCAGCGTGCTGCCGGCCAGCGTGCCGTCTTCAAGACGCACACCGCCCAGGCATTTATGCACGACCTGGCGGCCCAGCATGTATTGTCCATCGGGCATGCCGGAAGCGGCAGTGGAATCAGTAACGCAATACAGATGCGGAATCGCACGCATGGCGGCTTTGATGGCGCCAGGGTGGACATGCAATAAGTCGGGGATAATTTCTGAGAACTGCGCATGTGCCAAAGCAGCGCCCACCATGCCGGGCGCGCGGTGATCAAGGCGCGACATGGCGTTGTATAAGTGGGTAAAGCCGGTAGCACCGTTTTCCAGCGCTGCCTTGCCCTCTTCGTAAGTTCCGAGGGTATGGCCTATCTGTACCTGCATGCCTATAGCGGTCAGCTCGCGCACCAGTTGCAAATGGCCATCCATTTCAGGTGCCACGGTGATCAGGCGTATCGGGGCTATTGCATCGAGATGGCGCACCTGTTCCAGCGAACCGGTATGGGCAAAGTCTGGCTGCGCACCGAGCTTGCCGGGATTGATATACGGGCCTTCCAGATGCACACCCAGGATACGTGCGCCACCGCTACTGCGCTTATCAACCTCGGGCCTGATGCCCTGCAAGGCCAGTTCCAGATCGGCCAGCGGCGCAGTCATGGTGGTTGCCAGCATGCTGGTGGTGCCATGCCTGGCATGTTTGCGCGCGATGATCTTGACTGCGTCACCGGCTTCCATGGTGTCTTTACCGCCAGCACCATGCACGTGCAAATCGACGAAGCCCGGCAGGATGTAATGCGCAGCATCAGCATCAGCGGCATTCACGGCATTGGCATCAGCAGTGATGGCCTGGATTTTTTCATCGAAGGCCAAAGTCCCATACACCCAGCCTTGGGGTGTCAGTATTTGCCCCTGTACTTGTAGCTGCAAACTCATCTGAACAACTCCGCTACAAAGTCATAATAATCGCTGCGACAATAGGAATGCGAGAGTTCTATCGCGGCACCATTTGGCAAATAAGCGACACGAGTAATGAACAACATGGCCGCACCCTGTTTGATATCTGCCAGACGGGCTTGCTCGGCAGTCGCATTCACGGCGCGAATATGCTGCAAGGCGCGCGCTGGTGAGAGATTATGCGATTCAAGATAGCCGTACAGGCTATCGCTGACCAGTTTAGGGTTGGGCATATACATCGCCGGTATCGTTGAACTTTCTATCGCCATGACGACATTGTCGGCAGTGCGCAAGCGCTTCAGGCGCGATACCACAGTATTCGGTGAGAGGCCCAGCGACAAAATTTCTTCAGGTGAAGCGATTCCAGTTTCGCGTGACAACCAGCGTGAGCCTGGGGCAAAACCACGGTTGCGCAATTCTTCACTGAAGTTGGTCAGGCGTGACAGCGGTTGCTCTATCTTGGGTGTGATGTAAGTGCCAGAGCCATGCTTGCGCGTCAGCATACCGCGTTCGCACAGCATGTCTATGGCCTTGCGCGCCGTCACACGTGAAATTTCCAGGGTTTCAGACAACATGCGCTCTGAAGGCAAGGCTTCATCCGGCTGCCACAATCCACTATGTATGCCATTCGCGAGTTTGTTCGCCAATTGCAGATACAAGGGGGTAGAACTTTCTGTATCCGGTTTGAAGTCTATCAATTGTGCCAGCATGTCTGTCTTTCTTTTTATGATGTATTTTATTTGGCTTGCAAATGCTGTTGTATCAGTATCAGCGCCCCGCTTGCCGAATCGGCCCTGGGCATTTGTATTCTTTGTTTTAATTCAGCGGGCAAATACACCGCTACTGGCGCTGCCAGGCCACCGCACAAGGCGATAGGCAATTCGCTTGCAGGGTCCAGTGCCCTGGCCATGATGGCGACTTCTTTACCGGCTTCCAGCATGATCTCGCGCGCCACCTCGACTTCAGGCGCAAAACGAATGACCAGCGGCGCCAGTTCGGCATAACGGGTTTGATTGGCTACTGCCAGCCAGGCGAAGACGCTATCTTTATCGCCACCACAATGTGCCAGCACGGCATTGGCGAAAGGATTGCCGGCCGCACGGCCATCCAGCACACGCTGTAAATGATTGACCGCACGCATACCCAGCCAGGCACCACTTGCCTCATCACTGACAGGAAAACCCCAGCCACCGACTTCACGACGCTGGCCATTTGGTAGCAAGACTTCGCCTACACTACCAGTGCCCAGGGCGATGATGGAGCCAGGCTTACCGTCAAGTGCGCCCAGCAAAGTGGTATAGGCATCAGTTTCTGCGCAGACCGCGCCAAAGCCTGGATTGAGGGCCACGAATTCTCTGGCCCAGTGAATATTATGTACGCCAGCCAGGCCGCAGCCTACGGCGATGTCGGCCAGCGCAGGCATGGAGAGCTTTGCTTCTGCAAAGGCTTGCTGTGTCGCCAGCAAGATCGCCTGCCAGGCCTTGTCGCGACCATGCGCCAGACCAGATGGCCCGGCACTGCCACGCCCCAACTCCTTGCCCTTTGCATCTGACAACACCACTCGCGTGCCAGTGCCACCACCATCAGCTCCAATAAAATAAGTACAAGCAGGCTTTATCGAGGACGGATTTACAACCTCTGACAAATCAGCTTCAGACAGATTTTCTGCTTGTTTATTCATTGATAAGTAAATAATTAAGTAAGGTTAAGCCGGACCAGTTTCTGTACTTCTGCTACTATTTCAAGTCTCACTGTAAGTTTTTTCCCTAGTGGATGTCAATAGGTATTTAAGTGGTATCATCAAATATAATTTAAGCCTGTCTTTTTCTATCACATACTCCCCCTGATAACGGGGCGTAGCACACTCAAGACAGACTCCAGACTCTACAAGCTTTATTACAACTTGTATTAAGCAAAAATGTTCTTTATTTCAAGAACTGCTCATTACCGACCATACCAATCTTGGTGACACCAAGACGCTGTGCCGCTGCCATGACGGCTGCCACAGATTTGTAAGGTACAACAGCGACCGGACGCAGATGCACTTCAGGCTGATCTTTCTGTGAAGCGGCTTCGG
>NZ_JBMPOS010000016.1:0-164712 GCF_049340345.1 Undibacterium sp. Di27W
TAGTAATGCCACGTCAATCACTCCTGCTCCCTACTCATCAAGATAAGTAGGATTGTGTGCTAAACGTGGGTCAATTTTAGATGCAATTTATCCAGCAAAGTGGGTCAATTTTCAGTGCAAATCAACAGACTGTGGAATTGGCCACCCTGGCCAACTATGGCGCTTGCAAGCGCCATGTCGCTCGTGGACTCGCTGCATCATGCAGCTCGAATTCCCCACTCTCCACTTCGCAGCTTGCAAGCTGCTCAGATTCGTGAGGCAGGTGAAAGCAAGCAGGTGCTTTCACCTGTCCACACTCATCCCCGCGTCCCGCGGATTCAATTCCGCAGATCGTCAAAATAAAAAAGCCACCCAATAAATTGGATGGCTTTCAATATTTTGGTGGAGACGGCGGGAATCGAACCCGCGTCCAGAAGCACTCTACAGACAGTTCTACATACTTAGTGCTGCCATTTGATTTAATCCTGACGACGCGGACGCACACGCTGCGGCAGGACGAGTTACCTATTATTTAATCAAGAGCCAAGTAACCCGGCTCAAGACGATTCCATATGAATGTCCTTACTGCTGTTGCCAGCCCACCCTATGGACGAAGTGGTGTAAGGTTAGCCGGTATTAAGCGGCTAATGCGTACGAGTTATCGTTTGCAGTTATATAGTTCAGATTGTATTTACGAGGTAGTCTGGCCTCGGTATGCCCTGCGCTGCTTTGCAACCCCTGTCGAAACCAGGTCGTCCCCAAAGTCGTATCAGTATACCCCATTTAGGGATGGTCTTGCATTAATCAAGGGCCAACGGCCTGTAAATGTTTGGCGCGTACCAGTTCCAGCAGTTCCAGCGGGCTGTCGATGATGGCGTCGGCTTTCCAGTGTTTGGGTTCGGTCGCGCCACAATAACCCCAGGCGGCGGCGATGCTGGTCATGCCTGCTGCTTCGGCTGCCTGTATGTCGCGCAGGTCGTCGCCTACGTACCAGCAGTTTTCTGATCTGATGCCCAGCTGCCGGGCAGCTTCCAGCAAGGGGGCAGGGTGGGGCTTGGCATGCGGGGTGGTGTCACCAGAGATGACGCAACGTGCCTCTTGCAAATCCAATAAGGGGATCAGCGGGCGGGTAAAGCGCATGGCTTTGTTGGTGACGATGCCCCAGGATACGCCCATGACATCCAGGCCGCGCAAGAGGTCTGGCACTTGCTTGAATAATTTGCTGTGCTCGGCGATGGCGGATTCATACTGGTTCAGGAATTCAACGCGCATGGCTTCATAATCGGGGTGTTCAGGGGTGATGCCAAAACCTGCGCCGAGCAAGCCGCGTGCACCGGCGGATGCATGGGGGCGCAAGCTTTGATAGTGAACAGGTGCCAGTTGGCGCTTGGTGCGCATGACATTGACGGCTGCCGCCAGGTCGGGGGCTGTGTCTGCCAGGGTGCCGTCCAGGTCAAACAGTATTGCTTGTGGAGTTTGCATAATAATGGATCAAAGAGATCAAAAGCTGGCCGTCATGGTTGATGAAGGCCCGGTGTTGTTCAAGCTAAATCGTTATTCATATTGGGCGGGTACAGGCAACCATATAGTTGACGCTGGTATCGGTATTCAGTGAATAGATTTGGGTGAGGGGGTTATAACTCAAGCCCTTCATCGCATGTAATTCCAGCCCTGCATTGCGTATGTCTTGCGAGAGTTCTGCCGGGGTAATGAACTTGGCATAGTCATGCGTACCCTTGGGTAGCATTTGCAGCAGGTATTCTGCGCCGATGACGGCAAACAGATAAGCCTTGGCATTACGGTTCAGGGTGGAAAAGAAAACATGGCCACCGGGTTTGACCATCTTGGCGCAGGCCTTGATGATGGATGCCGGGTCAGGCACATGTTCCAGCATTTCCATGCAGGTGACGACATCAAACTGGCCAGCTTCGGCTTCTGCCATGTCTTCGGCAGCGATTTTTTTATAACGTACGCTCACGCCAGATTCCAGGCCATGCAAGTCGGCTACCTTGAGTGCTTTGTCGGACAAATCTATGCCCGTGACGGTCGCACCTTTTTTTGCCATGGATTCAGCCAGTATGCCGCCACCGCAACCTACGTCAATGACTTGCTTGCCCGTCAGCGGTACACGCTGGTTGATCCATTCCAGGCGTAAAGGATTGATTTCATGCAGGGGCTTGAATTCGGAAGTCGGGTCCCACCAGCGGTGGGCAAGTTCACTAAATTTCTGGATTTCTGCGGGGTCAGCGTTCAAGGTCGACATGATGTGGTTTGAAGTGCCGTATCAGGGCATGAGCTGCGAAACCGCTATTGTAGGCGATTAAGGCTGAGATCGCATTGGTGAAAAATAAACATGTCAGGTAAATACTCTCATGAACAAATTAGGGCTTACGCAAAATTGTCCCAGCAAGGCCATGCTGAGGAAAGCTCCCTTGCAAGGGAGCTTCGTTTCGTCGGCAGGCAATGCATTGCCTGAAACCCCGACTACACCGTAGCGACGAAGACAGTACTTTAGTACCGTGTCTTGTTAAATGCGGGAGCTGCAACGCAGCTGGGGCAGTTTTGCGTAAGTCATAATAAAAAAACCCGCCGAAGCGGGTTTTTTAGAAGCCAAGCTTCAATTACTGAATTACTTAACGTTGCGTGTACCAACAACTTCGATCTCAACGCGACGGTTTTTGGCGCGACCATCAGCTGTTTTGTTGTCAGCTACTGGTTGTTTTTTGCCTTTGCCTTCGGTGTAAACACGGTTGGCTTCGATACCTTTGCTTACCAAGTAAGCTTTGACTGCTTCAGCGCGACGGATAGACAATTTTTGGTTGTATTCGTCAGAGCCTACAGAGTCAGTGTGACCAACAGCAATCACAACTTCCAGATTGATGGATTTCAATTTGGATGCCATGTCGTCAAGTTTGACTTTAGCTTCTGGTTTCAGAACTGCTTTGTCAAAATCAAAGAATGCATCAGCTGCGAACGTTACTTTTTCAGAAGTAGGTGCAGGAGCCACAACTACTTTAGGTGGTTCAGGTTTAACTTCTGGCTTAGCTGGCTCTACGACAACTGCTGGTGTTGGTTGTACCAGTGGTGCATCGCAACCTGGAACTGCGTCAGCAGGTGTCCAGTAGCCAGTACGCCAGCACAGACCAAATGGGTCACGTGCAATTACACCGCGACCATCTTGTACATAGGCGCTGTGTGGCTTGTTAGCCATGATATCGGTGATTTGTGCGGAAGCAGAAAAGGATGCTACTGCGGACGCTGCGATAACGAGCTTGACTAAATTTTTCATATTTCTCCTCTCGGGTGAGATTATTACCGCAGATGAACTGCGCGAAATTACTGCATAAAACCAGATATTAACACGGCGATGATGACATTACTATTTCGTCAAACATCATCAGGCCATTTATCAACATTCGCTCTATTTTGCCATATTTAGCCAGTTTAAGACGAAAATTGTTAAATCGGCAAAGTTACACTTAGTTAAATATGTCTCATTTTGACAACGAAATGGCTATGTGGCAAGCTAATACCAGTTCCATAAAAGAAATGTTTTACTTTTATCCCTTCGCTACCAGTCCGTATGCCGCTCTTGCACCTGCCTTACTTGGCCAGGCCGCGGCCTTCTATGACGATGCGGCGATTGGGACTCAGGCATTCTGCCAGTTTAGCTTTTGCCAATTTGTCGTCGCAAGCCTTAATTTGTTGTGTTTTACCCATGCCCATGGTGTCCATGGGGGCATCCAGACCTTTGCTGCCCAGATAGGCCACCACCGCATCGGCATTCTTTTCAGATAATTTCTGGGCTTGCTGCTGGCTGCCGGTCAGGTCAGTGTGGCCACTGACGACGATCAGGTCGACTTTTGCACAGTTGGCCAGCTTGGCCATGACTTCGTTGTCTATACGCTCTTTGCCCTTGCTATTCAGTGTGGATGGCTGCGTCGATTTGTTGTGTTCAAAAATTTCATCACTGGGCAAAGTCAGGGCAAAGTCACAGCGCTTGGGTGGTGCAGGGGGAGTCTGGGGCGCGGCTGGTGCGGAGGCAGGGGCTTCCGCATTTTGTGCTGCCGGTGCTGAAGCGCTGGTTTGGGCAAGTGCGAATGAGGCGGGCAGGGTAAAGGCGGCGAGCACGCAAAGTACTGTCAATTTTTTCAACATTGTTGTCTCCGTGGATTTTTAAGGTGTTTCTTATTATGTTTTGATTAAATCATAAAAATTTGCCACGGCGCTGTCATTTGAATGACAGTGTTGCACTCCATCCAGCTCCTATTTACCTAGTTTGGCTGACTTAATTGCTATAAATGGAATTCAGCATTGCAGGCATGTTAGAATCAAGAGTTAAACGTCAGTCTTTATCAGTCTTGGCAAGATGTCATTAAGGATGTTGCTTAAAGACTTTATTGAGACTGCATAAAGACTTTATTGAGACTTTACTAAGACTTTATTAAGACGTTATTAATTAACCAAGCTCTAATTCGCCGGCCGCCAATGGATCAATTCGCAAAAGAAACACTCCCGATTTCCCTTGAAGAAGAAATGCGCAAAAGCTATCTCGATTACGCGATGAGCGTTATCGTAGGTCGCGCTTTGCCGGATGTGCGTGATGGCTTAAAGCCTGTGCATCGTCGCGTATTGTTCGCGATGCACGAAATGAACAATGTTTATAACCGCCCCTTCGTCAAATGTGCGCGTGTGGTGGGTGAAGTCATGGGTAAGTACCATCCCCATGGCGATGCCTCCATTTACGACACGCTGGTGCGTATGGCGCAGGACTTTTCCCTGCGATATACCCTGGTCGATGGTCAGGGTAACTTTGGTTCCATCGACGGCGACAATGCTGCGGCGATGCGTTACACCGAGTGCCGTCTGGACAAGATCGCCAATGAAATCCTGGCTGATATCGAAAAAGAAACGGTCGATTTCGTCCCCAACTATGACGGCAAGGAAAGAGAACCTTCGGTTCTGCCTGCCCGCATTCCTAATCTGCTGATCAACGGCTCATCGGGTATTGCGGTGGGTATGGCGACGAATATTCCGCCACATAATATTACCGAGACCATTAATGGCGCTCTGCATGTCTTGCGCAATCCCGAATGTACGATAGATGAACTGATAGAGATCATCCCTGCGCCAGATTTTCCTACTGGCGGCATTATCTATGGTGTGTCTGGTGTGCGTGATGGTTACCGCACTGGCCGTGGCCGCGTCGTCATGCGCGCCAAGACCCACTTTGAAGAGTTTGGCAAAGAAAATCGTACGGCACTGATTGTTGATGAATTGCCTTTCCAGGTGAATAAGAAGTCCTTGCTGGAACGTATTGCCGAGCTGGTGCGTGACAAAAAGCTCGACGGTATTTCTGATATCCGCGATGAATCCGATAAGTCGGGCATGCGCGTGGTTATCGAACTCAAGCGTGGTGAAGTGCCTGACGTAGTACTGAATAATCTGTACAAGCAAACGCAGTTGCAAGACACCTTCGGCATGAATATGGTGGCCCTGATGAATGGCCAGCCTAAATTGTTGAACCTGAAGGAAATGCTGTCCTGCTTCTTGTCGCATCGTCGTGAAGTGGTGACACGTCGTACCCTGTTTGAACTGCGCAAAGCACGTGAGCGTGGTCATGTGCTGGAAGGTCTGGCAGTTGCGCTGGCGAATATTGATGACTTTATCGCCATCATCCGCGCTGCGCCTACGCCACCGATCGCGAAACAGGAATTGATGACACGTGCCTGGGATAGCTCCATGGTGCGCGAGATGCTGACGCGTACTGCGGCTGACAATTCTGGCGGCATCGATGCTTTCCGCCCAGAGAATTTGCCTAAGCACTACGGCATACAGCCTGATGGCCTGTATAAATTGTCTGACGACCAGGCGCAGGAAATCCTGCAAATGCGTTTGCAACGCTTGACTGGTCTGGAACAAGACAAGATCGTCAATGAATACAAAGACGTCATGGCCGAGATCGCCGATTTGCTGGACATCTTGTCCAAGCCAGAACGCGTCACCGTCATCATCACTGATGAACTGACCCTGGCCCGCAATGAATACGGTGAAGGCAATAAAGACGTACGCCGTTCAGAAATCACTCATAACGCGACAGATCTGGGTACAGAAGACCTGATCACACCGCAAGACATGGTCGTGACCCTGTCGCATACTGGCTACATGAAGTCGCAACCGCTGTCCGAATACCGCGCGCAAAAACGCGGTGGCCGTGGCAAGCAGGCGACAGCGACCAAGGATGATGACTGGATCGAGCAACTCTTCGTGGCCAATACCCATGATTACATCCTGTGCTTCAGTAACCGTGGCCGCATGTACTGGCTGAAGGTATGGGAAGTACCACAAGGCTCGCGCACTTCACGCGGCAAGCCTATCGTGAATATGTTCCCATTGCAGGAAGGTGAAAAAATCACCGTCATCCTGCCTTTGTCTGGCGTTAACCGTACTTTCCCTGAAGATCATTATGTCTTCATGTCCACCAGCCTGGGCACGGTCAAGAAAACACCTTTGACTGATTTCAGCAATCCACGTAAGGCTGGCATTATTGCGGTGGACCTGGATGAAGGCGATTTCCTCATCGGCGCGGCACTGACCGATGGCAAGCATGATGTCATGTTGTTCTCTGACTCCGGCAAAGCAGTGCGCTTTGATGAAAACGATGTGCGTCCTATGGGTCGTACAGCCCGTGGCGTACGCGGAATGAACCTGGATGAAGGTCAGCAGGTTATTGCCTTGCTGGTGGCTGAAAACGAGCAGCAATCTGTGTTGACAGCGACTGAAAACGGCTACGGCAAACGTACTCCTATCACTGAATACACCCGTCATGGCCGTGGTACCAAGGGCATGATTGCGATTCAGACATCCGAGCGTAACGGCAAGGTGGTGGCAGCTACTCTGGTTGAGACAACGGATGAAATCATGTTGATCACTACCGGCGGCATCCTGATCCGTACCCGCGTTTCCGAGATCCGTGAAATGGGCCGTGCAACCCAGGGTGTGACCCTGATTGCGGTAGAAGATGGCACCAAGCTGTCTGGCCTGCAACGTATCGTGGAAACAGATGCTGACGTAGATGCAGCTTTGGAAGCTGGCGGTACTGATGCTGATACTGGCGCAAATGAAGCAGAAGGCAGCGCACCAGAAGCCGACGCAGCGGAGTAAACCATCATGACGACGATCTACAATTTCTCTGCAGGCCCGGCAGTATTGCCGAAAGAGGTATTGCAGCAAGCCGCTGCCGAAATGCTGGACTGGCATGGCAGTGGCATGTCCGTCATGGAAATGAGCCACCGTGGGCCAGAGTTCATGTCCATCATCGCTGCCGCGCAAAGCGATTTGCGCGAGCTGCTGGCGGTGCCGGACAATTATAAAATCCTGTTCCTGCAAGGCGGTGGCCTGGGTGAAAACGCCATCGTCCCCATGAACCTCATGGGGCGCAAGCCGCAGCCAGCAACCGCAGATTTTGTGCATACCGGTTCCTGGACGGGCAAGTCCATCAAGGAAGCAAAAAAATACGGCAACGTCAATATCGCAGCAAGTGGCGAGACTGGTGCTTATACCAGCGTGCCTGCACGCGATAGCTGGAAGCTGACACCAGATGCAGCCTATGTGCATCTGTGTACTAACGAAACCATCGATGGCGTCGAATACCAGTTTGCCCCTGATGTGGCGGCAGAAACCGGTGGCGCACCCATCGTTGCGGACATGTCTTCGCACATCCTGTCGCGCGTGATCGACGTATCCAAATACGGCGTCATCTTTGGCGGTGCGCAAAAGAATATCGGACCGGCAGGTTTGACCATCGTCATCGTGCGTGAAGATTTGCTCGGCCATGCCTTGCCGATCTGCCCCTCTGCCTTTGACTGGAAAATCGTTGCCGACAATGATTCCATGTACAACACTCCACCTACCTATGCGATTTATATCGCTGGCCTGGTGTTTCAGTGGCTCAAGCAGCAGGGCGGCGTGGCGGCGATGGAGCAAAAGAATATTGCCAAGTCCAGTCTGTTGTATGACTACCTCGATTCCACAGATTTTTATGAAAACCGGGTAGAGAAAGGCAGCCGTTCACGTATGAATGTGCCTTTTTACCTGAAAGATGAAAGCCTGAATGCGGCATTCTTGGCAGAAGCCAAGGCAAATGGCCTGTTGCAATTGAAAGGCCATAAATCAGTAGGTGGCATGCGCGCCTCGATTTATAACGCCATGCCTATAGAAGGCGTGCAGGCTTTGGTCAGCTTCATGCAAGAGTTTGCCCGCAAACATACGTAAATACTTGAGCCAGTGGCTTGAGCACATGGCGTCTGTTTTGATTACACTATAGACAGACGCCGCTAATTATTTTCATCATCAGCCCTTTCTGAGCATGGTACTCACCATCACCTGGAAACCGTGGCGCTGATGAACCAGGCCAAAAGCCCGGCGAAAAAAGCATATCCGGCATTGCAGTCATGCGCTACAGTATTGCTGCCTGCCCACACCCTATCAAACACGGTTTTTAGGTCATTATGAGCGACAATAAATTACTCCCCCTGCGCATCAAGATCGATGCCATCGATGCACAAATCCTGGATTTACTGAACCAGCGCGCCCGCGTGGCCGAAGAAGTTGGCCATGTCAAGGCAGAAACCAATGCGCCAGTGTTTCGCCCTGAGCGTGAGGCGCAAGTCTTGCGCAGCGTAGCTGAGCGCAATCCCGGCCCTTTGCTGAGCGACGATATACAACTGATCTTCCGCGAAATCATGTCGGCCTGCCGTGCGCTGGAACGCCGCGTGGTCGTGGCTTTCCTGGGCCCTGTCGGCACCTTCAGTGAGCAGGCTGTGTATAAACAGTTTGGTCATGCCATCCAGCCTTTGCCTTGCGTATCTATTGATGAGGTTTTCCGCGCGACTGAAGCAGGTACGGCAGACTTTGGTGTCGTGCCTATTGAGAATTCTTCTGAGGGCGCGATCAACCGTACCCTTGATTTGCTCCTGCAAACCAGCCTGGCCATCAGTGGCGAGCTGGCGATCCCTGTACAGCATAGCCTGATGAGCAAGTCTGGCAATATGGAAGGCATCAGCCGCATCTGCGCCCACTCGCAAGCCTTGGCGCAATGCCAGGCCTGGCTGAACCAACATTTCCCGCATGTGGAAAGACATGCAGTGGCATCGAATGCAGAGGCTGCACGCATGGCCAGCGGTGACTATACCGTAGCGGCGATCGCCAGTGAAATTGCCGGTCATCAGTACAACCTGGGCATCGTTTCTGCCCATATCCAGGATGATCCGCATAACCGCACCCGTTTTGCGGTCATAGGCCGTTTGCGTACTACGCCTAGCGGCAAGGACCAGACTTCCATCGTGCTGGCGACGCCGAACAAGGCGGGTGCAGTCTACAACCTGCTTGCCCCGCTGGAAAAACATGGTGTGTCGATGACGCGTTTTGAGTCACGTCCTGCACGTACCGGCAATTGGGAATATTATTTCTATGTAGACGTAGAAGGTCATGTCATGGATACCAAGGTGGCCGATGCCATGGCTGAGTTGAATGACAAGGCGGCCTTCTTCAAGGTGCTGGGTTCTTACCCTTGTACAGTGTGAGTGCCTGATGCAAAAAGCTTTTCAACGCATAGCGATTTTTGGCGTAGGTTTAATTGGTGGTTCATTTGCCCTGGCTTTGAAAAAGGCAGGGGCAGTCGAGCAGATAGTCGGGGTAGGGCGCAGCCAGGCTTCGCTGGAAAAAGCCCGGCAACTGGGCATCATCGATGAGATCGCCTTGAATGCCGAGCAGGCATTGCGCAACTGTGATCTGGTGTTGATTGCAGCGCCAGTGGCACAAACCGGCGCGATATTGAAAGCGATTTATCCGCATCTGCAGCCAGGGACTATAGTCACGGATGCTGGCAGCACCAAGGCCGATGTAGTAGCAGCAGCACGCGAGAGCCTGGCTGAAAAGATCGCACAATTTGTACCTGCGCATCCGATAGCCGGGCGTGAATTGAATGGGCCTGAGGCGGCACTGGTGGATTTGTATGTGGGAAAAAAAGCCGTCCTCACCCGCCTGCCAGAAAATAGCGATGCAGACGTGGCCAGGGTGGCATGGGCATGGCAGCAATGCGGTGCCATCATCCATCATCTGGATCCGGCATCGCATGACGCCGTGTTTGCCGCCGTCAGCCATTTGCCGCATTTGCTGGCCTACGCCCTGGTTGATGATATAGCCCGCAAGCCGCATGCGGATACCTTGTTCCAATATGCTGCCAGTGGTTTTCGCGACTTTACCCGCATTGCCGGTTCATCACCAGAAATGTGGCGTGATATCAGCCTGGCGAACCGGACTGCGATGTTGCAGGAACTGGATTCTTATACTGCCAGACTGTCCATCTTGCGCCAGCATCTGGTGGATGCCGACAGCGAAGGCATAGAAGGTATTTACACCAATGCCCAGCGTGCGCGCCATAACTGGATCAGCGCCATCGAGGCAGCCGAGAAACAGCAGCGTGAAGGTGGTGATTGACAGAGATTAGCTCTGCTCCACATCGACAAACTCAGAACTGAAAACGACCATGACACAAGCAAGCAAACATTATCCGCATTACCTTGATCTGCAACCTGTCATGCAGGTGCAGGGCACGGTCAAATTGCCAGGTTCAAAAAGTATTTCCAATCGTACTCTTCTGCTGGCGGCGCTGGCAGAAGGCAAGACCCAGATCATGGATTTGCTGGCATCCGACGATACCCTGGTCATGCTGAACGCCCTGACGCAGTTGGGTGTGCACTGGGAGCAGGATGGCGATAGCCAGAATTACACGGTAGAGGGTGTCAAAGGACATTTCCCCAAGCATCAGGCAGACCTGTTCATGGGTAATGCCGGTACCGCGATACGCCCGCTGGTTGGTGCCTTGGCCGTGCTGGGGGGTGACTACACCATTCACGGCGTGCACCGCATGCATGAGCGTCCGATTGGTGACCTGGTTGATGCTTTGAATGAAGCTGGTGCGCAGATAGAATATACCGGCAACCCGGGCTATCCACCTTTGCATATACGCCGTGGCCATGTCCACGCCCGGCGTTTGCAGGTCAAAGGCAATGTATCGAGCCAGTTTCTGACGGCCTTGCTGATGGCCGCACCTCTGATGGCGCGTGAGCATGATGTGACGATAGAAGTGATAGGCGAGCTGATCTCCAAGCCTTATATAGAAATCACCCTGAACCTCATGCAAAAATTTGGCGTGACGGTAGCGCGTGATGGCTGGCAGGCATTCACAGTCACCAAGGGGCAGC
Organism: Undibacterium sp. Di27W; assembly: GCF_049340345.1. Taxonomy (NCBI): domain Bacteria; kingdom Pseudomonadati; phylum Pseudomonadota; class Betaproteobacteria; order Burkholderiales; family Oxalobacteraceae; genus Undibacterium; species Undibacterium sp. Di27W. The sequence continues at coordinate 11,247 of NZ_JBMPOS010000016.1, forward strand.
ATTATGTGTCGCCTGGCGTTATCCACGTCGAAGGTGATGCCTCATCTGCTTCTTACTTCCTGGCAGCAGGTGCCATCGCTGGTGGGCCTATCCGGGTAGAAGGCGTGGGCAAGGCCAGCATACAGGGCGATGTGCGTTTTGCCGAAGCGCTGGAGAAAATGGGCGCAAGCATCACCCGTGGCGACAACTGGATAGAAGCCACTTCGAATGGTGTCTTGCAAGCCATAGACATGGACTTCAACCATATCCCAGATGCTGCCATGACGATTGCGGTAGCAGCCCTATATGCCAATGGCACCACGACCCTGCGTAATATTGCCAGCTGGCGCGTGAAAGAAACCGACCGCCTGTCTGCCATGGCAACAGAATTGCGCAAACTGGGGGCGATAGTAGAAGAGGGGGCAGACTATATGACGGTCACGCCACCTGAGCATATCTTGCCAGCGACCATCGATACCTATGACGATCATCGCATGGCCATGTGCTTCTCTTTGGCCAGTCTCGATGGTCGTGCCCGCAGAGGTGCTACTATGCGCATCAATGATCCAAAATGCGTGGCCAAGACTTTCCCTGATTATTTTGAAGTCTTTGCCAAGATTAATCACAAAGATTTGTTTTAAAGGTTTTTATAGTTATCTATGACTGCACCTAGTCCTGTTATCACGATAGACGGCCCTACCGCATCCGGTAAGGGCACGGTGGCACACAGGGTGGCCAAGCATCTGGGTTTTCATTACCTGGATTCTGGTGCCCTGTACCGCCTGACTGCCCTGATGGCTACCCGCCATGGCATCGCTCTGGAAGATGAAACCGCTATTGCCAGCATGGCAAGAACCTTGCCTTGCCGTTTTGTCCACGGTCATGTGTTTCTTGAAGATGCCGATGTTACCGATGCTGTAAGGGCAGAAGAGGTCGGTGTGGCAGCTTCCCGTATTGCTGTTTTACCAGCAGTACGCCAGGCCCTGGTTGATTTGCAGGTGGCTTTTCGCTATACGCCCGGCCTGGTGGCTGACGGACGCGATATGGGGACGGTCATCTTTCCCGATGCCAGCTTAAAAGTTTTCTTAACAGCAAGTGCTGAGGCGCGCGCAAGCCGTCGATATAAGCAATTGATTGAAAAGGGAATTTCTGCTAATATGGAAAACTTGGTAAAAGATTTGATGGAACGTGATGCGAGAGATAGTGCCCGCACCACAGCGCCGCTCAAGCCCGCGCCAGACGCGATCATCCTGGATACATCTGAATTAACTGCTGAAGAAGCGGTCAATAAAGTACTGGTCTGGTATGCGCAAGCACAGGCAAACAACACTCTATAAGTAAGTATTCATTATCTGGTGAAGTTTGCAAGTGTCGTTTCAAGTGCCTTTATTGACGCAAGGTTAATAAAGGGATGTTCAACCTAACCCGGTAAATAGTGTCTTTTGCACCGTTCCGGCTAACTTGTAAATACTATGTCTACTGTTTTCATGTCCCAAGATTTCGCAACCGGTGCAGATAGCTTCGCAGCTTTGTTCGAAGAATCCCTGTCACGTCAGGATATGCGTTCCGGTGAAGTGATTTCTGCTGAAGTCGTCCGTATCGACCACAACTTCGTGATCGTTAACGCTGGCTTGAAGTCTGAAGCCTTTATCCCTGTTGAAGAATTCAAAAACGACCAGGGCGACCTGGAAGTTAATATCGGCGATTTCGTTTCCGTAGCGATTGATTCGCTGGAAAACGGTTTCGGCGACACAATTTTGTCCCGTGACAAAGCTAAACGTCTGGCCTCCTGGCTCGCGCTGGAAAAAGCGCTGGAGTCTGGCGAGATCGTTACTGGTACAGTAAATGGCAAAGTCAAAGGTGGTTTGACTGTTCTGACGAACGGCATCCGCGCTTTCTTGCCAGGTTCTCTGGTTGATACACGCCCAGTTAAGGATACAACTCCTTACGAAGGCAAAACCATGGAATTCAAAGTGATCAAGCTCGACCGCAAACGTAACAACGTTGTGCTGTCCCGCCGCGCTGTTGTTGAAGCGTCCATGGGCGAAGAGCGTCAAAAACTGATGGAAACCCTGAAAGAAGGTACAGTGGTTACTGGTGTTGTTAAAAACATCACTGACTACGGCGCGTTCGTTGATCTGGGCGGCATCGATGGCTTGTTGCACATCACCGATCTGGCATGGCGTCGTGTACGTCACCCTTCCGAGGTGTTGACAGTTGGTCAGGAAATCACTGCAAAAGTATTGAAATTCGACCAAGAGAAAAACCGTGTTTCCCTGGGCGTAAAACAATTGGGCGACGACCCATGGACAGGTTTGTCCCGTCGTTACCCAGCGAACACACGTCTGTTCGGTAAAGTAACGAACCTGACCGACTACGGCGCGTTCGTTGAAGTCGAGCAAGGTATCGAAGGTCTGGTTCACGTTTCCGAAATGGACTGGACTAACAAAAACGTTGCACCAAACAAAGTTGTTCAATTGGGCGACGAAGTTGAAGTCATGGTTCTGGAAATCGACGAAGAACGTCGTCGTATCAGCCTGGGCATGAAACAGTGCAAAGCCAATCCTTGGGATGATTTCGCGATCAACCACAAGAAAGGTGACAAAGTTCGCGGCGCGATCAAGTCCATCACTGATTTCGGCGTATTTATCGGTTTGTCTGGCAACATCGACGGTCTGGTACATTTGTCTGATCTGTCCTGGAATGAAACAGGCGAAGAAGCAGTACGTCGCTTCAAGAAAGGTGACGAACTGGAAGCTATCGTTCTGGCTATCGATGTTGAGCGTGAGCGTGTTTCCCTGGGCGTTAAACAGCTGGAAGGCGACCCATTCAATAACTACTGCGCAATGAATGACAAAGGTGCAGTTGTCGTTGGTACAGTTAAATCTGTTGAAGCCAAAGGCGCAGTAATCCAGTTGGCAGACGACGTTGAAGGCTACCTGCGTGCATCCGAAATCTCCCGCGACCGCGTGGAAGATGCTGGTACACACCTGAAAGTCGGCGACAGCGTTGAAGCCCTGGTATTGAACATTGACCGCAAAGCACGTGGTATCCAATTGTCTATCAAAGCTAAAGATAGCGTTGAAACACAAGAAGCTATGCAAAAAATGTCCGTTACTGATTCCAACGCAGCATCCGGCACAACCAGCCTGGGCGCTTTGTTGAAAGCCAAGCTCGACAATAAAAACTAAGCTTAAGTCATAAGGTTTTCACTATGACTAAGTCGGAGCTGATAGCTCGTCTGGCAGAGCGATATCCGCAACTGGTAGCTAAAGATGTGGATATCGCTGTTAAAACCATACTGGATGCAATGTCGGATGCCCTGGCAACGGGGCAACGCATAGAAATCCGCGGTTTTGGCAGCTTTGCACTGAACAGTCGTCCACCACGGATAGGTCGCAACCCCAAGTCCGGTGACAAGGTGATGGTCCCTGAAAAACGGGTGCCGCACTTTAAACCAGGCAAGGAATTGCGCGAACGTGTTGATGCCATGGTGGGGCAACCGATACACGATGACTAAGTCAGGCTGACTGGTCAAAGTTCGGGCTTCGACAGCGATGTAAAAATAAAAACGGCATATCGGTTTTCCGATATGCCGTTTTTTTTCAGTACAATGCTCTTTTCGGGATAAATTGCTTAATTGACGATTTTTCCGCTTATCCATCAAGGATGCATACATGAAATATATTTCAAGATTTCTGGCCATTGTGCTGTTTATCCTGTTCTTTGGCTTTGCCTTGAAAAACGACCAGATAGTCACGCTGCAATATTTTTGGGGCTATCAACAGTCGGCACCCCTGGTCATCATGCTGCTGGCATTTTTTGCTGGTGGCGCAACGCTGGGCGCACTGGCCATGGTGCCTATGGTATTCCGCCATAGACGCGATCTGCACAAGCATAAAAAGACCCTGGCAGAAATTGAAAAAGAACGTGAAGCAGCGCAAAGGGCCAGCACACAAGCCCCTCAGCCTGATAGCATTCGCAATACTTGAAAACACAATAAGAAAAAACGCACATGGAATTTGAAATCTGGTGGTTACTCGGTATCCCCTTATTCTTCACTCTGGGCTGGGCTGCTGCGCGCATAGATATACGCCAGTTGATCTCGGAATCCCGCAGCCTGCCGCGTGGTTATTTCAAGGGCTTGAACTTCCTGCTCAATGATCAGCCGGACAAGGCCATTGATGCCTTCATCGACATCGTCAGGCTCGATCCTGAAGCGGTGGACCTGCATTTCGCCCTCGGTAACCTGTTCCGCCGCCGTGGCGAGACCGAGCGTGCTATCCGCGTCCATCAAAACCTGCTGGCCAGACCAGATTTGCCTACCGAACAAAAAACCCAGGCCATGTATGAGCTGGGCCAGGATTACCTGAAAGCCGGGCTGCTTGATCGCGCCGAAGAAACCTATAACCTGCTCGTCAATAGCCCGTTTGAAGCCCAGGCCAGACGCGCCTTGCTGGAAATTTACCAGCGTGAAAAAGAATGGGCGCGCGCTATCGAAGCCGCAAATGCCCTGCAGGAATGCGGTGCCGGTGGACGTCAAAAAGAAATCGCCCAGTTCTATTGCGAAATTGCCCAGGATGAACTGGTGCATACCAATACTGACGCGGCCCTGGCCAATCTGGAAAAAGCCCTGGCGGCAGACCGTAATAATGTACGTGCCATCATCCTTATGGGTGATGTGTATATGGCCAATGGCGAAACAGAGATAGCCTTGTCTACCTGGCGTAGGGTAGAGCAGCAAAGCGTGCCACATGTGGCCCTGGTAGCCCAGCGCCTCATGGACGCTTATCGCAAGCTCGATAAGACGCAGGAAGGTTTGAATCTCTTGAAGAACTTCCTGGCTGAAGCACCTTCGATAGATTTGCTGGAAGTCGCCTTCAAGGTCACTCTGGAGCTGGAAGGTGTGGAAGCCGTCAATAGCCTGGTCAGCGAAGAATTGCGCCGCACTCCAACCCTGCTGGGTCTGGATAAATTGCTGGATGGCCGCATCATGGTGGTGCCGCCAGAAGTCAGGCCTGAGCTGGCCATCATCAAGAACCTGGTGCATGGCTATGCGCAAAAACTGGCGCGCTATCAATGTTCCAATTGCGGTTTCAAGGCCAGGCAGTTTTACTGGCATTGCCCTGGTTGCAGCAAATGGGAAACCTATCCTCCAAGAAGGACGGAAGAACTCAATGTCATGAATTAATGATCTCTGTCCAGACAAGGGCAGGGCATGTGTTGAATACTCATTGCACTTTAAAGAATCTTGAATAAGGTCTGTGATCTGAAACTCTATGTGGATGAAGGATATTTGGATGTACAGAGTGACTTATTTTTATATGGTGATCAAAAAATGAAAATCACAATTATTGGTACAGGTTATGTCGGTCTGGTCACAGGTGCCTGCCTGGCTGAGTTGGGTAATGATGTGTTTTGCCTCGACGTTGACCAGCGCAAGATTGATATCCTCAATAATGGCGGCATCCCTATCCATGAGCCAGGCCTGGAAGAAATCGTCGCGCGCAATCGTGCAGCGGGCCGCATACAGTTTTCTACCGATGTCGAAGCCAGCGTCAAGCATGGTGATGTGCAGTTCATCGCCGTCGGCACACCGCCGGATGAAGACGGTTCTGCCGACTTGCAATATGTCGTGGCGGCAGCAAAAAACATAGGCAAGTACATGACGAACTTCAAGGTCGTCGTTGATAAGTCTACCGTACCTGTCGGCACGGCAGACCGCGTCAGCGCTGCCATCGCTGCTGAATTGGCGGCACGTTCGGTGACGGCAGATTTCTCTGTGGTTTCCAATCCAGAGTTCCTGAAAGAAGGCGCAGCGGTAGAAGATTTCATGCGTCCTGACCGCATCGTCATCGGTTGCGACCAGACGCCGCAAGGTGAAAAAGCCCGCAGCCAGATGAAGAAGCTGTATGCACCTTTCAACCGCAATCATGAGCGTACTTACTGGATGGATGTACGCTCGGCAGAGTTCACCAAGTATGCCGCGAATGCCATGCTGGCGACCCGCATCTCTTTCATGAATGAGCTGGCCAACCTGGCTGACCATGTCGGTGCCGATATTGAGGCGGTGCGTCACGGCATAGGCTCGGACCCGCGCATAGGTCATAGTTTTTTGTATGCGGGTTGCGGCTATGGTGGTTCCTGCTTCCCCAAAGATGTTCAGGCGCTGGAACGCACAGCCCAGGACTATGGCTTGAATCTCTTGATCTTGCAGGCGGTAGAAGCCGTCAATGCGCGACAAAAGCAAGTGCTCGGCAAGAAGATACAGCAACGCTTTGGAGAAAACCTTAGTGGCCGTCATTTCGCCATCTGGGGCCTGGCATTCAAACCGAATACCGATGATATGCGGGCGGCGTCATCCCGCGTTTTGCTGGGTGAATTATTGCGCGCCGGTGCGACGGTGGCGGTGTATGACCCGGTCTCCATGCAAGAAGCCAAGCGCGTGCTGGAACTGGATTTTTACGATGCGCCAGAATTGCTGGCCTCGATACGTTATGCTGCCAACCCTATGGATGCGCTGCTTGAAGCTGACGCGCTGGCGATTGTCACCGAATGGAAGGCCTTCCGCAGCCCTGACTTTGATGAAGTCAAGGCGCGCCTGAAACAGCCAGTGGTGTTTGATGGCCGTAACCTGTTTGAACCCACGGTCATGACCGAGCTGGGCATTGAATACCACGGCATAGGCCGCTCCGTATTGACGAACAAATAATGCAAAATATGGATGCAAAGAAAGATACAAGGAAAGACATAGCGGCGAAGCGGATTCTGGTTGCTGGCGATGTCATGCTCGACAGATACTGGTTCGGCGAAGTCAACCGCATATCGCCCGAAGCACCTGTGCCTATCGTGCGCGTAGAAAAAAGTGAAGAGCGACTCGGCGGTGCTGCCAATGTGGCCCGCAATGCCGTCGCCCTGGGCGTGCAGGCTGCCTTGATGGGTGTCATTGGTGACGATGATGCAGGCAATAGCATGGAGCGTTTGCTGAAGACTTCAGGCATAGAAGCTTACCTCAGTCGTGACCAGCAAATTTCCACCATTATCAAGTTGCGCGTTATCGGAAGGCAGCAGCAGTTGCTGCGCATCGATTTTGAAGAACGCCCGACGGAACATGTCTTGCGTGACAAACTGAATCGCTTCAATTCCTTGCTGACTGGTTACGATGTGGTTGTCCTGTCCGACTATGCCAAGGGTAGCCTGGTGAATGTCAGCGCCATGATCGCTGCGGCAAAGGCTGCAGGCAAGATCGTGCTGGTCGACCCCAAGGGCAGTGATTTCAAACGCTATGCTGGCGCCAGCCTGCTGACACCGAACAAGTCTGAGTTAAAGCAAATCATAGGCGACTGGCCAAATGAAGAAGAGTTGACAGCTCGAGCGCAGCAATTGCGCGCAGATTTAAACATCGATGGCTTGCTGCTGACCCGCTCAGAAGAAGGCATGACCCTGTTCACAGCTGATGGCGTGACCCATGTACCCGCCATGGCGCGTGAAGTATTTGATGTTTCTGGTGCCGGTGATACCGTCATCGCCACCATGGCCGTCATGCTGGCACAAGGCAAGTCCATGCAGGAGGCAGTGGTGATTGCCAACCGTGCTGGCGGTATAGTCGTTGGCAAGCTGGGTACGGCTACTGTGACGCGGGAAGAGCTATTTCCTGAGGCTGCGCAATAAGCGATATCAATGACCCGGGATGCCGTGTCATTGATATAAATGCTGCGTACATTCAAGCATGCAAGCAAGGAGGATTACTATGTCTGCCTCAACTGCCAAACGTACCAAACCTATCAAACGTATTAAACGTATCAGGCAATGCATACTTGCGGCGTGCGTCGCTTTAACAACGGCAGCATCTTGCCATGCGTCGTCGCCGGAAGATAAACCTGCCGAGGCGACTCTGGACGCAGCGTCTGCACAGATTGAGAACGCTTTTTCTCCCGATGCCAAAGCCGAGGAATTGGTACTCAAGGTCATTAATACCTCTAGCTCCAGCATCAGGCTGGCGGCTTACTCATTTAGTTCGCCAAGCATCGTCAAGGCATTGCTGGATGCAAAAAAGCGCGGTGTCAATGTCATGGTGCTGGTCGATTATGTTCGCAACCAGAAAAAAAATAATTGGGCAGCCTTGAACCGCCTTGTCGCCGCAGGCATTGCTACGCGTACCATTTCTGTGTATGCAATCCATCATGACAAGTACATCATTGCAGATGAGCAGAGTGTACAGAACGGCAGCTTCAATTACACCCGTGATGCAGCAGAAGCAAACAGCGAAAATGTCATCGTGTTCTGGCGCAACCCAGAATTGGCGAAGTCATTTCTTCGCCACTGGGAAAGCCGCTGGTCAGCAGGAGTGGATTACAAAACCATGCTGATAACGAAATAGTCGACAGCAATTCCTCATCTGCTTCAGGCAATCGCCCCAAAGCGAAAGCTTGATGCCACCACGCCGCCAAAGATGTTTTCTTCATGATAAACACAACTGGCAACTTCATCTTCTGCAGCACCAACTGCCACCATCAGCGGCAATAAATGCTCTTCCCGGGGGTGGGCTACCCGTGCCGCTGGTGCGTCTTCCCAATGGATCAGGCGGGCCACTCTTTCCACCGTACTGCTGGCGATCAGGCTATCCTGCAACCAGTCATCAAAACTTGATGAAGGCTCCTTGGCCAGTGGGCCAAAGCGACGCAGATTATGGTAGCTGAGGCCGCTGCCGATGATGAGTACTCCTTCGGCCCGCAAGGGCGCGAGGGCGCGTCCCAGTGCCAGATGCTCTGCCGGGTCCAAACCAGCGCGCAGTGATAATTGCACGACCGGCATATCGGCCTCAGGATACATCACGGCCAGTGGGGCAAATGCACCATGGTCAAAACCACGTTGCGCATCAGCCAGGGCTGGCAAGCCTGCATTCTGTATCAGACCAAGTACTCGCGCAGCCAGTTCCGGTGAGCCTGGTGCCGGATAGCGTACTTTATAGGTATGCTCAGGGAAGCCGCCATAGTCATACAGCATGCCAGGCGCTGGATTGCTCATGACACGGAAAACATGGTCTTCCCAGTGCGCCGATATCATTAGTATCGCCTTGGGCTTATAAGGTAATTGCCTGGGTATGTCGACCAGCGACTCTTCCAGCACATGCATGGCTTTGCGCATGTCTTCCATGTATGGCCAGGGGCCGCCGCCATGCGAGATAAAGTAGGTGGGCAAGTTCATATGTACATTTCCTTGATAGTCATTCCATGCCTGGGCTTATCCCCTGCAAACAATAGGGGGGCTTGATGTTATTCATCATAATGTTTCCCGTTACGGAAATCGATGGTGGTAAAGTAATTGTATTGTTTCCAAAAGTGGAAACATTGAATAAAAGGCAGATCATGGATGAACTTGATATCAACGGCATCAGGGTGTTTCGTGAAATCGTTGAATCTGGCAGTTTTACTGCTGCGGCAGATCGCCTGGGCATGGCAGCGCCCATGGTCAGCAAGCATATCGCCAGGCTGGAGCGCAAACTCGGGGCGCGGCTCCTGAACCGTAGTAGCCGCAGCATGAGTCTGACAGAAGCGGGCAAGGATTTTTTTGCACAGGGCAGGCAGGCGCTGGATATTCTCGATGCTGCAGTTGCCTCAGTCGCCCAAGCCAGTGGCCCACCTCGTGGAGAATTAAAAATCAGCGCCCCTGTCTGGTGTGCCAATTCCGGCTTTGCCAGATTGCTGGCAGATTTCCGGCAAGATTATCCCGCGGTCAGGCTGGACCTGCATCTTGATAATCATATGGTAGACCTGGTGGCAGATGGTTTTGACCTGGCCTTGCGAGCTACCGATGAACCTTCTGCCGCGCTGATCGCCAGGCGTCTGTGCAAGGTGGAATTTCATCTGGTGGCCACGCCCGCTTATTTGCATGAGCTAAAAACGGATCAAAAAACGGATCTAAAAGCAGACCGGGACGTGGAACAAAGTTCCATTGCCGTCATCTTGCCCAATTATGTGCAATCAGAACGCTTCCGCTTGCCCCTGCAAACAGTAGACCCACCATTGAAACTCGATGCCATCATGAAATGCAGTGATACCACGCTCAGTTATCATTGTGTGCTGGCTGGCATGGGGGCGGCATTCTTGCCAGCCTGGCTGGTGGATGATGATCTCGCCTCAGGCCGCTTGCAGCTGGTTGCTGGCAATGAGCCAGGTTTTGCTGGTAACTTATATGCAGTCTATGCCAGCAGGCGGCAGATGCCACCCAAGCTGCGCTGCTTCATTGATTTTTTGATCGACAGATTAGGCGATTAAATAAAGTTGACATATATCTACAGGGATTTTGTGGAATACTTGTCAACGGAATCATGTTTGGTTCCGTTGATAGCGATATAGAACAGTGAGAGGCAAAAAACTGAACTATACCGCTGAGAAAATGTTCACTTATTGAGGGAGTATTCGCATGTTGAAGAAATTAGTGTTTGGCTTGATGGCTTTGTTGGCTGCTACAGGATTTGCATTTGCTGATGTCGATGTCAATAAGGGCGACCAGGCTGCATTGGATGGTATCAAGGGTATAGGCCCGGCTAAATCCAAGGCCATCATAGAAGAGCGTACCAAGAATGGTGCCTTCAAGGATTGGGCAGATTTTGAAAGCCGCGTCAAAGGCGTTGGTGCCAAGAGTGCGGTCAAGCTGTCTGAGGCTGGCTTGACTGTTAATGGTGAGGCCAAGCCAGGTGCTGCTGCTAAACCAGCTGCCAGCGCGCCTGCCAAGGCAGAGAAAGCAGAAAAAGCAGCTAAAGCTGAAAAACCTGCACCGTCTGCACCAGCAGCGCCGGCAGCAGCCAAGGCTCCAGCGGCTGCACCTGCTCCAGCAGCTGCATCGGCAGCATCCAAGGCCAGCGCCAAATAAGTAGAACTGTTATTGGCGACAGGTGCAAGACCAGAACCTCAGGACCCGTCCTGAGGTTTTTTATTAGCTTATTCAAAATCTGTATAAGCCCCCGGTGAATACGATAATAGAGGGGGAAGTTCTTGATCTGTCTGGGAAATCTGGTATTTTTTTGCAAGGAACGCAGCTTTCTGCTGCGAGACAACTAGCTTATGCAGCAAGCGTCTAAGGGTAACTGCGATTAGAATGAGAGTTTGTCTTTTTCAAGCTGCTTACCATGACCTATCTGACCATCGAAGACACCATAGGCAATACCCCGCTCGTTAGATTGCAGCGTATACCTGGTGCTGAAAATCAGCGCCGTAATAATGTCATCCTGGGTAAGCTGGAAGGGAATAATCCTGCTGGCTCAGTCAAGGACAGGCCAGCCTTGTCCATGATAAAAAGAGCGGAAGAACGTGGCCAGATCAAGCCTGGCGATACTCTGATCGAAGCCACCAGCGGCAACACCGGCATAGCCCTGGCCATGGCAGCTGCCATGCGTGGCTACAAAATGGTATTGCTGATGCCGGAAAATCTCAGTATAGAGCGTCGTCAAAGCATGGCCGCCTATGGCGCGCAAATCATGCTGACCCCCAAGACTGGCGGCATGGAATATGCACGCGATCTGGCGGAGCAAATGCAGGCAGAAGGGCGTGGCGTGATACTCGACCAGTTCGCCAATCCAGACAATCCCCTGGCGCATTACGAAGGCACAGGCCCAGAAATCTGGCGTGATACCAAGGGGCAGGTGACGCACTTCGTTAGCGCCATGGGGACTACTGGTACCATCATGGGCGTGTCTGCTTATCTCAAAGAACAAAACCCACAGATACATATCATCGGTGCGCAACCTGAAGAGGGCTCGCAAATCCCCGGCATACGCAAATGGCCAGAGGCATATATGCCCAGGATTTATGACAAGGCCAGGGTAGACCAGGTCGAATCTGTGACGCAGGCAGATGCCGAGCATATGGCACGCAGGCTGGCGGTGGAGGAGGGGATATTCTGTGGTATTTCTGCCGCAGGCGCTTGCGAAATCGCTTTGCGCATCGCGCAAACGCTAGAAAACGCCACCATCGTTTTCATTGTTTGCGATCGAGGTGATCGTTATTTATCGACTGGTGTTTTCCCCGCCTGACCATCAAGCCAAAGCGAGCGCAAGCAAGGCGCTCGCTGCATTTGTATATCTACACAGTTTTGCTACATCATCCTGTCATAAATCCAGCGCACAATAAGAATATAAAAAGTGCGCAATAAGTGTGTAAAAAGCGCGACAGGAAAGCGTCGCAAAAAACAGCACAAAAAATTCAAACAAAAAAAATACCGAAATCACGCTTGTGGCGTGTTTTCGGTATTTTTCAAAGAAGCAGTCTTCCTGAAAATCTGCAGATTTACCAGGCAGCAGGCAACGATCAAATAAAAAGACTTATGCTGCGTCTTTTGGTTTGAATTGTTTATCGCTGATACGGAACTTCGCACGACGGTCGCCCATCAATTCACGCAGTTCTTTAATGCTGACATCGCTGATTTCATGCATGCGTATCAGCAGTGAAGCGCCGACAGGCAGGCGACGATGCCTGATTTTACTAATTACTGGTGGTGCCACTTCCAATGCTCTGGAGAGTGCTGCATCATTTTTCAAATGCAATTGCTTGATCAGAGTATCCAACAGATTGTTTGGATCATAGTCGATTTCATCGGATTCAAGCTGGGTCAGGTTTGCCATAATTACCTCGCTGTTTAGTTTATTGATGCTAAATTTTGTTGCTTCAATAAAAAATTAATCAAACGGTAATATTGTATCTTTAAAATATAATTTGCTTGTCAGAAAAATAGCAAACCATTGTTAAATCTCTTGACACATTGCTTAGTTCATACGCAAATGTGTCAACTAGATAACAACACTTTAGTTTAGAAAATACTGAATGGCAATGTTTATTCCAGTAATTAGTTACTAGAATAACATAAATTAACAATTTTATTTGGTTCTATAAAATCTGTTAAATCCTTTACTTCCCCTTGTAACATGCGCCAACAGTCTTTAACACTAATTATTTTTGTCTGGCGAGTGCAATTGCTCTGCCAAGGTCAAAGACCGACATTGCATAAAAATAGCTACGGTTGTACAAGGTGATGGCAAAAAAGTTTTCTGTTGCAAACCAGTACTCTGTTGCGTCATTACCATTTTGCAGATCGACAAGACCATATTGGATATTTGTTGGCGCTTCGCTACTGGCTGTTGTCGCGATGGCTTTTAAATCCTGCAACTGATAACTGGCTTGTAAACCTTTCCCCAGAACAGCAGGTAGTTGCTCACTTTTTTCAGAAACGACCAGGGTGGCTGGAAAGGCGATGGGTAAATTGCGCTTCCAGCCATGCATGGCCAGGTAGTGGGCAACACTGCCTATGGCATCGACCGGTGAATCGGTCAGATTGATCTTGCCGTCGCCATCAAAGTCCACCGCGTATTTCCTGATACTGCCAGGCATGAATTGTGGCCAGCCTATGGCACCGGCATAAGAACCCTTGAAGAGGAATGGGTCCAGTGCAGCTTCCCTGGCCATCAGCAACATGTTTTCCAGTTCGGCTCGGAAAAATTGCATGCGTACATCACGTGTGGGGGTATCTGGATAATCAAATGCCAGCGTCGTTAATACGTCCATCACGCGGAAGCCACCAGTTTGTTTGCCAAATATGGTTTCCACACCGATCAGACCAACGATGATTTCTGGCGGCACGCCATATTCCTGTTCTGCCCTGGTCAGTGCATCTGCATATTTATCCCAGAAAGCGATGCCTGCTTCTATGCGATAAGGTTCGACAAAGCGGGCGCGATAGGCTTTCCAGTTCTTGGGTTTGCCGGGAGGCGCGGGACGCATCAATTGCCTGGCAGACCCTATGTATTTGACTTGCTTGAAAATGGTTTTCAGTTCAGCTTCGCTAAAACCATGCTTGCTCACCATGCTGGAGATAAAGCTGGCTACTTCTTTGGATTGTTCAAAATGTCCTTCGGCATTCTGAGCTTTGGCAGTGCTGTCACTGGTTGCGGCTTTTTTTACGTGTTTTTTCTCGATGGCATATGCTTGCCCTGCAGTGAGCAGGGCTGTCGCGATGATGAGGGAGGAAATACAGTTCAGCAATGAGCCAGGCTGCTTTGTTGCGGTTGTCGTGAAAGAGATCAAAATACGTCAATAAAAAATTAGCGGCATGCCGCCAATAAGGTTTTTAAACGCCGGATCAGTGTGCTTTCCGGACCTGAGTCTTTGCCATAGCGGGCACTTGCATATAGCGTCAGAAAGCGCTCAGCATCTTCAAATTCTGCTGCGGGCAGGCTGGTACGCAATTTTTCCAGATAGGCTTTGGGCCCCTCATGCAAGGCGCGTGCTATGGTCTTTTTCTCCATCTTGCGACAGAAAGAAAAGTATACCTTATCGAGCGCAGTAATACGTGGACGGTTGCGTATCAGGGGCAGGGCCATCAAACCGATGACCAGGCTGGCCACGATAAAAAACAGCAAAGCGATTTGCGTCCAGTCCACCTTCATGAAGCCCAGCGAATTCAAGAAACTTCTTTGTGCGCCAGGGTTGTAATTCAATACCCATTGATTCCATGAGTTATTGACGGCACTCCATTGCATGCGTACTTGATTGAAAAAAGAAACGCTGGCCGGGCTCAGATTCATCAGTCCTGCCAGTCCCTGGCGAGGTACGGCATAGTTCAGGGAACGTTCTACCCGTTCTGGTGCGACGGCAGCGGTGGGGTCTACCCTGAGCCAGCCTTTACCTTCCAGCCAGACTTCAGTCCAGGCATGGGCATTGGATTGCCGTATTTCCAGAAAACCATCTACCGAATTCAATTCGCCACCCTGATAACCAGTGACGACGCGCGCCGGTATGCCCGCCGACCGCATCAGCAACACAAAGGCGCTGGCATAGTGCTCACAAAAACCAGCCTTGGTATCGAACAGGAATTCATCGGCACTATTCCTGCCCAGTCGCGGCGGTTCCAGTGTGTATACATAGGACTCACGCCGGAAATAATCCAGCACGGCCAGTATCAGTTGCTGATCGTCCTGGTATTGCGCACGCAAATTATTGGCAAAGGCTTGCGTGCGCGGGTTATAGCTTTCCGGCAGGGCCAGTGAGCTCGCCTGCGCTTCTTTACTGCTATCGGCGTCCAGGCTATAGCTGGTATAGGAAGTGATGCTGTATTTGATTCTCTCATTGGTGGCCTGGTCGCGTCGGGTTTCCATGAGCCTGTTCACGAAGGCTGCGCTTCCTGCCGCCCCTTCTATTTCAGGATTGCTACTCGGCATGTCCAGTGCAAATAGCCAGTTTTGGCCATTTGCTTCCAGAGTGATTTCCTGGCGTATTGGCTGACCCCGGTAGGTGATCTTGTCAACATTTTGTGTGCTGCTGTAGGCAGACCGCCTTTCTTCCTGAGACCAGTTGCGGCCATCAAATTGATTCATGACGATGCCACGCCAGTAGAGCAGGGGCTTGGCAGGTGCGGCTTGATCAAACCGGACGCGAAAGGCAATTTCTTCAGACTGGGCCAGTTCACTGATATTACCTGGCGACATGGAACCTGAGAGCCCGCTGCGACCGGATTGCGCATCCCCTGGCAAGCCCCAGAGTGGCCCCTGTATGCGTGGGAATAACAGGAAGGCGATAATGGTCAGGGGGATAGCCATACCCAGTATGCCAGCACCGAATTTCAGCCTTTGCCAAAGCGGGGGAACAGCACCGGTGTAATGAAAGGATAATTGCGCTGTCAGCAGCAGACACAGACCCGTCAGTGTGAGTATCGCAGCAAAGATGGTTTGCTGATAAAAGAAGCTGGTCAGCAATAAGAAGAAACCCAGGAAAATCACCACGAACAAATCACGCTTGGCGTGCATTTCCAGTAGCTTGCAAGTCAGCAGCAACACCAGCATGGTGACTCCGGCTTCCCGGCCCAAAAACGTCCTGTGAGTCAGGTATACGCCTGCCATCATCAGTATGGCAACGGGCAGCAATAACAGTGCCGGAGGCAAGCGGCGGCCACTCAGGGTCAGCCAGCCCCGCCATGTCAGCAGTAGGGCGCAGGAGACACTCACCCACCATTTGACGTGTTCTGCATGCGGTAAGAGCACGAAGAAGCAGGCAAAGATCAGCAGCAGGGTGTCGGCCTTGTCGCGCGAAAGTATGGTGCGAAATAGTGGCATTCTCATTTGGTGCATCGCTGGTTCACAGGTCGTAGAGGGCTAAGGCACGCAGACAGGCATTGCAATGCTCGGGCCCGCTGGCTGGATCATATTCCGTTTGCCCCAGGCGAAACCCATAGGTCAATCCCCGCTGATCGGCTTCCAGCACCCAACTGGTCATGCGTGACAATTTAAGTTCTGTGTCCATATTCCCTGACATACTGCGAAAGTCCAGCAGCACATCGCTGCCAGAGCCGCCAGCAAATTGCTTGGTGACCAGATTACCTCCCAGGGATGGATCGACTTTTGCGATCTGTTTCCAGGCCAGATGTTTCATCGCATCTCCTGGCTGGTAGGCACGCACACCAGCAAAGTCTTCATCTCCAGCATGCCCTGGAACTTCTGTTTTTTTTCCTTCGCCAGACAAGGGCAGGGGCGGTGGATTTTCTCCCGGCTGGGGATAGACCAGGGCAACGCTATCTGGCAGCCAGGTGCTCCAGGCCCGCAACAGGCCCAGAGGATAATGGGTTTGCAAGCGTATTCTGGGTATCGCCTGCCAGCCCCTGCTTGTCGTGGGGTAGCTGAGTTGCACGGCGACGCGGTTATCGGGAGCGATGTCGACAAATTTTTCTGGATGACCTTTTTCAGCAAAACCCACACTGATGGCATAACGTGCATGCACACGGCGGTTGATCAGGTAGACCGTGTATTCAGTTTCTTCGCCTGCAAAGACTGCCCTGCTTGAGCCAGGCAATAAATGCAGATAAGCCAGATTACGGAAGGCATAAAACACATTGATCAGGGCAATCCCGCCCAGTACATAAGTCAGGCCAAAACCCAGGTTCAGGCTGTAATTGGTGGAGGCTAAAAACATCAGCAGCAAGAGTACGACGAATACCAGGCCAGGCTTGCTGGGCAGGGTGAATACCCGCCTCTGATTGAGGAATACTTCACCGCTTTCTGGTTTGCTCTCCAGAAAAACGATTTTGCGCAGTCTTTTCTTTATGGATGTGAACATGCCGTTTTTACTTTATGGCCACAGCTTCAGACGCTGACGCGCTTCATCAATTGCGTCAGTAATTCACTACTGGCACTGACTTTGCCTGTCATGGATTTCAATGGGCGCATCCTGTGCGCAATGACGGGTATCAAGACCGCTTGCAGATCTTCAGGCAAGACATGGTCACGTCCCTCCATGGCGGCCCAGGCACGGGCTGCCTGCAGCAGGGCGATAGAGGCACGCGGGCTCATGCCCTCGGCAAACAAATCTCCCTGGCGCGTGGCATGGGCCAGCGCCTGTACATAGTCTATCAGTGAGGCCGAGGTATGGATTTTCTTGAGTTGCTGCTGTGCTTCCATCAATTCTTCGGCTTGCATGACAGCTGGCAATTGCGCCAGCAGGCTGCGCCTGTCTTCGCCCATTAAGAGTGCACGTTCAGCGGCAGCATCCGGGTAACCCAGTGTCAGGCACATCAAAAACCTGTCCAGTTGAGATTCAGGCAAGGCAAAGGTGCCGACCTGATGGGCCGGATTTTGGGTGGCGATGACGAAGAAAGGCTGAGGCAGGTTGCGCGTCTGTCCCTCTACTGAAACTTGTCTTTCCTCCATCGCCTCAAGCAGGGACGACTGGGTCTTGGGTGTGGCGCGGTTGATTTCATCGGCCAGCAAGACTTGGGCAAAGATGGGGCCGGGATGGAAAATAAATTGCGACTTTTCCCTGTCAAAAATCGAGATGCCAACCACGTCTGCAGGCAGTAAGTCACTGGTAAATTGCAGGCGATTGAACTTCAGCCCCAGTGAAATTGCCAGCGCATGCGCCAGCGTGGTTTTGCCCACACCAGGCAAGTCTTCTATCAATAAATGCCCACCTGCCAGCAAACAGACCAGCGCTTGCCGGATTTGCTGTTCCTTGCCTATGATGACATTATTAACCTGTTTGGCGACTTTATGTACTTTGGAAAACATGTTTTTTCCTTGCTTATCAATGTAGGTGCTTGCCTGAAATTCACGGCGCAGGGATGGTTCATCAAACTGGCCTGGCGCGGGAATTGTCAAATTTCTGTGTTCACAGTGTAAACCGAAATATCAAAAACTGTTGCCCATAGTGAAAAGTTTCAGACAGACGGATTTGCAAAATCGGGCAAATAGGGTGAAACTAATTCATTTATTAATAAGACAGATAAGCAGAACGGGTTTCATAAGTCCCGAGCAGGTGTGCACCTGACTTGCAGGATTTGTGGCAGTTCTGGCACCGAGACATGACAACTGCGTACTACACCCATGCTGACTGCAAACGCCATGAAATGGGCTCATGGCATCCTGAATCACCAGATCGCCTGCAAGCCATCGATGATCAATTGATCGCCAGCCGTATCAGCACTTTGCTCGATCATCGTGATGCGCCACAAGCCACAGAAGCGCATCTGGCCAGGGTCCACACTGCCGACGCCATCTACAGGATAAGAGAAAATTGCCCATCTGAAAAGTCGGAATATAGCCATTTTCCACTGGATGCCGACACCTCCCTGAACGCCTATACCTGGCGCGCTTCACTGCGTGCCGCCGGTGCGGCCGTGGCCGCGACCGATGCCGTGCTCGACGGTGAAGTGGAAAATGCCTTTTGTGCCATACGCCCGCCTGGTCACCATGCCACTCCCAGCGAAGCCATGGGTTTTTGCATGTTCAATAATATCGCCGTGGCGGCCAAGCATGCGCTGGAAGTGCGCGGCTTGCAACGCATTGCCATCGTTGACTTTGATGTCCATCATGGCAATGGCACCGAAGAAGCCTTTCGCGATGACGAGCGGGTGCTGATGGTCAGTTTTTTCCAGCATCCATATTATCCCTATACCGGCACCGAGCATCCGGCCAGCAATATGGTGAATATTCCTGTGCCAGCACATAGCTATGGCGATGTGGTGCGCCAACTGGTGACCGAGCAATGGTTGCCAGCCCTGCGCAAGTTTGCACCAGAAATGATCTTTATCTCCGCCGGTTTTGATGCCCACCGCGAAGATGATATGGGGCAGATGGGCCTGGTCGAAGCCGACTATGCCTGGATGACAAAAGAAATCATGAAAATAGCCCAGGAGTTTTCCCAGAAGCGCATCGTCAGTTGCCTGGAAGGCGGCTACAACCTGTCTGCCCTTGGGCGCAGCGTGGCAGCGCATCTCAAAGTGCTGGCAGATCTGGATTGAGCATGATTAATTACGCTAGCCTCAGTCCGCTAAAGACGGAACGTCTCTTGCTGCGCAAGATGGAACGCCGTGATCTGGATAGCGCGGCCCTCATCCATGGCGACCCCGCCACCAATATACATAATCCTACCGGTCCCAGGTCGCGTGAAGCGACCAGGTTATTGCTGGATGATTGGGCAGGCGCCTGGGAGCGCAAGCATTTCGGTTACTGGACCGTTTGTTCTCTCAGCGAGCCACATCAGGTGCTGGGTTTTGGCGGTGTCATGCGCAAGCAAATAGCTGATTTCAGTGGTTTGAATATCTATTTTCGCTTTGCTGCCCATACCTGGGGTAAAGGGTATGCCACGGAAATGGCCAAAGCTGCCTTGCATGCCGCTTTTACCATATTGGCCGAGGATGCTGTGTATGGCCTGGTCAGGCCTGCCAATATCCCTTCGCGCCGTACGCTGGAAAAAATCGGTATGCAGCTATTTTCAGAAGTCGAGGACGTACCAGGTGAAGCGGCCAGCCTGATTTACCGCATCACGCAAGAAGATTATCTGAAACGGCAAAGCTGATCCTTAACACAGGATGTGAAGATGAAAAAAATACTGAGCACTTTACTGGCTGCACTGGCAATGCACGCGACCCAGGTACATGCCGCTGATGATGTGGCTGTTGTCGCAAGCAGGGTCGCGCAATTCATTGATGAATGGCATGACGATGCCGCTCATGCGCGCCTGCAATATTTCGACAAGATGGCAAAAGATGGTATCTATATAGGGACAGACAAGACTGAGCGCTGGAGCAGGGAGGAATTCAAAATCTGGGCCAGGCGCTTTTTCGAGCGGCCATCGGCCTGGGCGTTCAAGTCCTTTAATCGCCACATCAATATGTCAGAAGACCGTCAATGGATATGGTTCGATGAACAATTGCAAACCCAGATGGGTATTTGCCAGGCAACAGGCGTGATACGCCAGACCGCGCAAGGCTTTGAAATCAAGCACTATCAGTTGTCCTTGACAGTCCCGAATGAATTGACGGATTACCTGTCAGCGGGCGTCAAAAAATTGGATGAAAAACAGGCTGAACAAGTACCAAAAAAATAGCCAGAGGCATGGGGTATAAGTCAGGTCAGGCTCAAGGCGACTCTAGTGGTAACTCCACATTGACATAAAACCAGTCTATCTTGCCCCAATCTTTTCTTTGAGCGATCAGGGTTTCGCCTGTCCCCATGACTATGCTGTAATTGAATTCAGTGCCGCTGTTTAGCTGGCCTTTACCGCTGTGCAGAGGGCGATGGCGGTTTTCCCAGATACAGCATACCCGCTGCAGCGCTGACATCCTGGTGTGCCTTATCAGGTAGCGTTCTATTTGTGCAGCCTCACTCCCTCTGACTTTGTAACTTGCCAGCAGGGTGTGGATTTGTGCATCCATGGCCGGTTTGCATTCTATAAAAACCAGGGCATCTGGCTTTTTACCCAGCTTTTGTAAAAAGTCAGCGCATTCTGGCGCATTGCTGCTGGCACCAGGCACAAGCTCTGTCGCCTGGATTGAGCTTGTCATTAATATAGTCAGCGCAATCAGCAAGAAGTGTTTGTACAAAATTTAGTTCCTTCGATGTGTATCAAAGCAAGCTTGCATAGTAAGCTGGATAAGCTGGAGCTTGTCATCCAATTATCTATGTTGATTAAAATCATCGCTAACTGCTACGCGCAGGATGATAATTTGGCAAAATAATCGCCTAAATGGGCTGGTTTTCAGATGTAGAAAGCAAAATCCGGCGCAAGCAGGGCAGAGTTCCGTACAATATCGCTTTGTTTTTGCTAAAAAGAAGAATAAGCATGTCCATACAATGGTTCCCCGGCCACATGAACGCCGCCCGCAAGAAGGCGGCGGAAACCATGGAAAACACCGATCTGGTGATAGAAGTGCAAGATGCCCGTATTCCACAAGCCTCTTGCAATCCCATGGTAGAGTCGCTGCGCACCTTCCGCCAACGTCCTTGCCTGAAGATCTTGAACAAGGCCGATCTGGCCGACCCAAATGCCACCAAGGCCTGGCTGGATTTTTATAATGCCCAAAAAGGCGTGTTCGCTGTCGCCCTGAGCTGCAAAAAGCCATCTGACGTTGCCAAAGTACCTGGCCTGGCCTTGAAGCTGGCACCGCATCGCGGCGTGCCGACCAAGCCTTTGCGCATGATGATCATGGGCATACCCAATGTCGGTAAATCGACTTTGATGAATGCCTTGCTCAAAAAGCGTGTCGCCAATGTGGGTGATGAGCCTGCCGTGACCAAGACCCAGCAACGTCTGTACCTGGGCAAGAACATGATCCTGACCGACACCCCAGGTATGCTGTGGCCCAAGATAGAACATCCTACCGATGGTCTGATGCTGGCAGCCAGCCATGCGGTAGGCGTGAACGCGCTGATCGAGGAAGAAATCGCGACATTTCTGGCTGAGCAATTGCTGATTCATTATCCAAAATTCATCACGGCACGCTATGGCTTTCCAGTCGAAGGCATCGATGCTGTCTCGGTTATTGAGGGTGTGGCCAAGAAGCGTGGTTACAAACTCAAAGGTGGTGACTGGGATTATGAGAAAGCCTCGCATACTCTGTTGCTGGATTACCGTAGCGGTGCCCTGGGCCGCGTGAGCCTGGAAACCCCGGCCAGTCGTGAGCATTTGCTGGCGACCTATGTGCCCCCAATTTTGCTGGGGCAGGGCAAGAGCGTGCAAACCGGCATGGAACCAGAAGAAGCGGACGACATAGAATGAGTGTAGTGGCACAAGCACCTTTTGTCTTGCGCAGCGATGTAGCGGGTGTCACTACCCTGACACTGAACCGTGGCGAGCGCTTCAACCCGCTTTCAGAAGAAATGCTGGCGGCCCTGCAGGCTGAATTCAAAACCATCGCGCTGGATGAAACTGTACGTGTCGTCGTACTGGCTGCCGCTGGCAAGGCTTTTTGTGCTGGCCATGACCTCAGGCAAATGCAGACCAGCCCCTCAGAGGCGTATTACAAAAACTTGTTCCAGCAATGCAGCAAACTCATGCTGGCTATCCAGAAATTGCCTCAGCCTGTCATCGCTCGTGTGCAAGGTCTGGCGACGGCGGCAGGTTGCCAGTTGGTGGGCATGTGTGATCTGGCAGTTGCCAGCGATAATGCCAGCTTTGCTGTTTCAGGTGTCAACGTAGGTCTGTTTTGCTCCACACCCGCGGTCGCCTTGTCGCGCAATGTCTCGCGCAAACAAGCCATGGAAATGCTGCTGACGGGGGACTTTATTGATGCCCAGACAGCCATGCAGCGCGGCCTCATCAATCGTGTCGTCAGCGCCGAACAACTCGATGCCTGCATCGCAGAACTGGCGGCCAGCATCATTGCCAAGCCTGCACTGGCGATCAGCATGGGCAAGCAATTATTCTATAAGCAACTGGAAATGGGTGTCGAAGCGGCCTATCAACTGGCAGGACAAACCATGGCGTGCAATATGCTGGATGATACCGCGCAAGAAGGTGTGCAGGCTTTTCTGGAAAAGCGCAAGCCTGACTGGCCTTGATTACTCTTCCGTTTCCTGATTGCTGACATGGTCGGCGATGACCGCACCAAGTGAGCACCAGACACCTGCCACAAAGCAGGTATACAAAATGGTATAAGAGCTGGGCAACTGCGCAGGCGTGTCGCTATAGGCA
The DNA here is from genome assembly GCF_049340345.1 of Undibacterium sp. Di27W. Classification (NCBI taxonomy): domain Bacteria; kingdom Pseudomonadati; phylum Pseudomonadota; class Betaproteobacteria; order Burkholderiales; family Oxalobacteraceae; genus Undibacterium; species Undibacterium sp. Di27W. Next base: position 34,178 of record NZ_JBMPOS010000016.1, read on the forward strand.
AAACTGGCATAGGCATACACCATGACTGTGGTGGCAATGCCTAACAGGTAGCCATGCATCATCGGTGACTTTTTTGCCAGATAACCCACCAGTAATCCTGGCAATACATATTGCGCAAGACCACAAATGGTCATGAAAAATCGATTACTCCAAAGCCCGCTGTCCATCATCACCAAAGTAGGCTGGGGCATGGATGCTCTCAGCGTGGCAATAAAAATCATATACAGCAAGCCATAGACCACAGTGGCCAGGGCTACTGCCTGGATATTGGGTTTGGAAATAAAAGGTTGGAATGCCATAGGGGCAAGATTATACCCTTAGCTGCTGAAGAATTGGGCACAATTGAAAGTGTTTTTATTCCATACTTTTGGGGATATTTAAGAGGATGGCTTGCGACTGCTGAGTCGCAACATGACCGGCAATCTTATTAACGTCATTCCTGCGTGCTTTTAGCAGGAATCCAGCGGCGTTTGTGGTATGCCGTGTTGTTCGTTACATGATTCACTATGATTAGCACGACTTCCCTCCGTGGATACAAGCCGGGTCTCGGCCCGGCAGCCGAAATTCTTTCTTTGCGTCGCCAAAGAAAGAATTCAAAGAAAGGCGACCCAGGCATAGCCGCCCCTGCGGGGTTCCCGTTTGTGCAGTACAAAAAATGGGAAGATCCGAAACTCGCCTGCGGCTCAGACAGCGGCTCTTCTTTTTCCATTTTCTGTACTGCACAAACGGCGGCTACACATGGGAACTGCTAACGTCAAAAACAACTGCTAAAGTCAAAAGCAACCCCAGCGTTGCTGCGACGTTGAGCGAGCATACTTCGGTTAAATGGGGTTTGCTAAACTCCAAACACCGCTACCCAATCACCTTACGCGCAAACGACTCCAGGTAATCCATCAAGCCATCAGCAGCTTTGGCAGCCTGTTCTTCATTGCCTTTGGCGATTGCCTTGGCGACCAGCATGTGGCAGCGGGCGCCTTCTTCTATGTCGCCTTCGTGCTGGAATGCGTACCAGAAGCGGCGGCATTTGATGATGAGGGGGATGACGGCGGCTACGGCAGAGGGGTTGCGGCAGGATTCGTGGACGACGTGGTCCAGGGCCTGGTCGGCAGCCATGTAGTCATTGAGGTCATTACGCTTGGCGGCGACCAGCATTTTGTCAGCGCATTCGACGATGTCCTTGCGGTGCTGGGGCGTGGCGCGGCGGGCGGCGCTGGAGGCGATCAGGCGTTCTATGACACGACGGGTTTCTATCAGGGTCATGTGCTCGGCGGCTTCAATGTCGCTGATGATCAGGCCACGCCTGGGCATTTGCTGTATCAAGCCATTTGAGGACATGCGCATCAGGGCTTCACGCAATGGGGTGCGGCCCAGGCCGGTTCTTTCCACCAGTTCAGATTCGACGACTGGTGAGCCAGGCTTTAACTGCAGCGTGACTATCATGCTTTCTATGGCGTCATAAGCAACGTCAGCAGCCCGCAGTTTTGGGGTGAAAGTGAGTATTTTTTCAGGAGTAGCAAGCATCAGATATCCATGTTCTGTATTTTGTATGGATTTTACCTATTAGTGTACGAATTTTACCTTGTAAAAGTACGTACTTATCAAATTCTACGTGTTTTTCTATTGTTATCGCTGTTTTTTGACATAAAGCAATATATTCCTTTGCACGATTTTGCCATGGACTGTCCTTATTTGCTGGTGATTTGCGCAGAAATCGGCATAGGTGTAGATTTTAAACCGGATTTTAAGTTAAGCTAGGCATTATAAATATAATTTAAATATATTTATAAATTACCTTATTTGCAATAGTTATTTGCAGTAATTATTTACAATCATTAATTGCAATACTTATTTCTGGATTGCCACTTGCTTACGGAGTTGATCAATTGACCTTACCCTCACCCCCTTTCCCGGCTCAGGAAAAACGCCAGCAAATGGCCAGCCAGATGGCCAATGTATTTTTTTCTGAGAGCTTGTTCGATGCCATGTCGGACATCGTTTTTTTCGTCAAGGATCACGAAGGGCGCTATCTGGTAGTCAATCACACCCTGGTCCGGCGCTGCGGCGCCAGGGACAAGGATGCGCTGTTAGGCAAAAAGGCAGAGGAGGTATTCCCCACTTCGCTGGCGACCAGTTATGCCGCACAGGATGCCCTGGTCTTGAGTGGCAAAAAAGAAATCCATGATCAGCTGGAATTGCATCTCTATCCCAATCGCTCCCCCGGCTGGTGCCTGACGCAAAAAATCCCTTTGCGTGATACCCGTCATCACATCATAGGCATGGCTGGTATCTCGCGTGACCTGGCCATGCCAGACCAGCGCCACCCCGTGTACGCCAAGATTGCCGCTGCCGTAAAACATCTGCATCAAAACTACACACAAACCATCGCCATGGCAGACCTGGTCAAACTGACGGGGCTCTCGGTGGCACAACTGGAACGTAACTTCCACAAGATATTTTCCCTGACACCGCGGCAGATGATGGTCAAAATCCGGCTTGATGCAGCTTCTTCGCTTCTGGCGGAGTCGCAATTAAGCATCACTGACATTGCAGTTGCCTGTGGTTATCAAGACCACAGCGCCTTTTCCCGTATCTTTAAGGCCACAGTTGGCATGACCCCGAGTGAATACCGTGACGCAGTGGTACGGAGCTGAAAAACAGGGGGGGATGTTTTTTTGGAAACAAGATAGTCATTCAAATGACAATCTTTGACAAAGATGTGTTTTATTCTTTGTTCAATGCCTTGTGGAAATAATCCCTGAGGCAGAAAACCAAAACACCACCTGGCATCTTGCACAGGAGGGAAAAAAACTGGAGACAATATGTTTGTAAAATTGAATCGCTGTAAAGCGATGGCTAGGCTTTTGCTCGTCAATTTGATGTTGTGCTGCAGTGTCAGTGCCCATGCAGAGGCGAATGACATCGTGATAGGTCAATCCACTGCACTGACCGGCATTTTGGCAGAACTGGGTTTGGCTCATTCTACTGGTGCGAAAGCGTATTTCGACTATGTTAATTCCCAGGGCGGCGTGAATGGCCGCAAGATAAAGCTGGTCATTCTTGATGATGCCTATGATGCGACCAAGTCCATCGCCAATGCCAAACAATTAATAGAAAAAGAAAAAGCGATTGCTCTGTTTGGCATGCTGGGTACACCAGCCAATACCGCGTTGACCCCTTTGCTGGATGAGGCTGGCATACTCAGCTTTGCCCCCGTGACTGGTGCCGAGGTTGTGCGCAAGCCTTTTAACCGTCGTATCTTTAATATCCGTGCCGGTTATGTCATGGAAACAGAAAAAATCATTGACCACCTGAATGTACGCGGTATAAAAAAGGTCGGTGTGGTGGTTCAGAACAATGCTTTTGGCAAGGAAGGTCTGGCAGGCATAGAACAGGCAGCCGCCAAACGTCAGTTGAAACTGGCGACTGTCGTCAGCATCAATAGCGATTCATCTGATCTGGACAAGGCAGTCAGTGCCATGGAAGCCGCCGATGTGCAATCCATCATCCTGATTACGGCAGGTAAGGCTTCCAGTGATTTTATCCAGGCCTATAACAAGAAGGTCAAGGGCATGCAGTACTTTGCCTTGTCTGTGTTAGCCTCGCAGGCCGGTATCAATGCGCTGGGCAAGGACGGTGTGGGTGTGATTATTTCCCAGGTCTTGCCTTTCCCGTTTTCTGCCACGACGACACTGGTGCGCGAATACCAGAAAGTCATGAGCAAGATGGGCATCAAGGAATATTCTTACCTGGGCATAGAAGGCTTTTTGGATGCCAAGGTGTTTGTTGAAGCCATCAAGCGTGCCGGTAAGGATGTCAATAGTGAACGCCTCATCACTGCCCTGGAAGGCATGGGGCGCACCGACTTTGATGGCTTCATTGTTACCTTTGGCAAGAATAATCACCAGGGTTCTGATTATGCCGAGCTGACCGTGGTATCGAAAGACGGTCGTTTTTTGCGTTAATGTGCATTAATTTTTGCTAAGCCGGTTGAGATGAAGGACGATCAACCGGCAGCGCTTTAGCGTATGCCCCAGATAAAGGGATCATCTTCATCCAGCAATAACTGAGCGACTGCATTGACAAAGGCACTGCCCCGCAAGCTGGGCAAGACCTTGCCATCTTCTGTATGGCGATAACTGGCCACAAAGACACTGCCCAGTATGCTTTCTTGCCGCCATGCCTGGCCTTCTGCCAGCTTGCCATCCGCTGCCAGGCAAGCCAGTTTGGCACTGGTGCCTGTGCCGCAAGGCGAGCGGTCATAGGCTTTGCCGGGGCACAGCACAAAGTTTTGGCTATGATTATCGGCTGACATCGGTGCGCCAAATAATTCCACATGGTCGATCAATGCGCCGTCTTCACCGGTGACACCCTGCTGCTCAAGTGCCTTTCTGACACGCCAGCTAAAGTCGGTCAATTGCTCGACATTTGATAAGCGTAAATCCTGTCCATGCTGGTTAATCAAAAAGAACCAGTTACCACCCCAGGCGATATCGCCAATGACTTGTCCATGTCCGGCAACATCGATTTGCACGGCCTGGCGATAACGGTAGGAGGGGACATTGTGCACGGTCACTGTGTTATCAGTATGCAGCTCTGCTTCTACAATGCCTACTGGAGTTTCTATTCGGTGTTTGCCTGCCGTAATCCTGCCCTGATAGGCGAGGGTGACGATGAAACCTATCATGCCATGGCCACACATGCCCAGGTAGCCTACATTATTGAAAAAAATCACCCCTGTCGTGCAGCCTGGGTCATGCGGCGTACAAGCCAGCGCACCGACGATGACATCCGAGCCACGTGGTTCGCAGACTGTGGCTGAGCGGTAGTGGTCGAATTTGTCACGAAACACTTGCAAGCGCGTCGCCAGGTCACCAGTGCCCAGGTTGGGGCCGCCATCAATAATAATACGCGTAGGTTCACCACCAGTATGTGAATCAATAACCGAGATTTTTTTCATGTTTTTGCCAGTGTAGGATTAGGTTGCCATATCAGGCAGACCTGTTCCCGGGGCTGCCTGATACGTCGTCAATACAATACTGGCCTTAGCTTAGGCAAAACCACTGTTTTTGTCTTGATACAAATTTTGCTGGCGTGCGACGAAATCAGCATAGCAATACTGATAATGCTATCCTGCTTTCAGAGCGTGAAACAGGTTTTAATCGACCTTGCCAGTATTTGCAAGATTTTTGTAGCGTGTGATTTGTTCCGCCAGCATGGCATTGACCATGGGTGCCATTTTTTCAAAACCGCCTGGCATATAACCACCAACCGTATAGGTCAGCACCAATTTGCTCAGGGCCTGACTATTATCAGCTGGTTTTTGTGCAATAAAATCCCAGCCCATGCTGCCAGCCAGGCCATGTGCCTGCAAAGGGCCCAGTGCACCTGTCATGCGCAAGGCCTTGCCCGGTGCCGCATGGACTACACTCATATGCTGTACACCGCCGCCATGTGGATATTTCTCGCAAAAGCATCCGCCTGGCCTGGCATCAATGCTCAGGTTCTTGGTATTCAAGGTATAAGTATGAGAAGGATTCCACCAACTGCCCACATTGACCAGCAATTCATAAGCTTCTTCAGGCGGAATATTCAGTTGCACTTCATGTCTGACCTGGAAGCCATTGCTGGTGACATTGATAACTTCTGCGATGGCTGGCGTGCTCAGATAAAGCAGGGCGGATACGAGGCCGATGGCCAGGCGGCTTAATTGACTGCTGCTGAGATTTGGGCGCATATATCGCTCCTTTTGAAGGATCCATTAAGTGTAGGCGATGAATTTCTTAGCTTGAAGCACTTTTTTGATGCATACAGATGGTAAAGTACGTTTCGCATTTTGGCCATGCGATAATATTTACAATGAGTAATTGTAATGCGTTATTGCTACACGCCATCGCAAGACCTGAGGAACCATTAAACCTGTTGCATGAATTTGTATCCAAACCAAACTGAACATGAAATGCCCAAAGAGATCAAGCAGCGCCTGATTGGCGGTTTGCTCATCTCTATCGCAGTGCATGCATTTATTCTTTGCCTGCAGTTTGGTTTGCCCGGCCTGGGTGTTCCGGGTCTGGAGGCACCATGGGCCAAGCGCCGTGCCGAATCGCCGCAGATCAGCATACAGATTGCCAATACAACATCAGCCAGCAATGCCAACAACGCTACCTCCGCCAGCGCTGCTGCGGCAAGCGACTCGTCTGCACCCATGACGCCAGTCAAAGAAGTCACACCCAAAACGGATGCTACACCTGCTTCAGTACCTGTCTCAACAGCAGCCTCAGCCAGATTGACACCAAAAACCGCCGCTACTGAGCGCAGTGAGAGCAAGGCGGCCAATGCTGGCATACGCCTGGTGGCACCGCAAAAGGCGGCACCAGTACCAGCACCGCAGCTCGCCAAATCCCTCAGCAAACCACGTGCAGCACATAAAGCCAGGCAGGATGCAAGCCCACCTGCGGCCCAGCAACGCAAGACGCAAGCCCCTGACATCGCCAGAGTGATAGCCCAGGACATGCCGCGTGACGACAGCTTTTCCATGGCGGTGCCCAATCCTGACGATATACCCAAAAAAGCCGAGACTGAGCCTGACCCCAAGAAGCAATATGACACTGTGACACAAGAAGGTGTAGAGCAAGAGACACCACAGGAACAGGCCGCCAAAGCCCAGGAAAAAGAGCAAAAGCGTAAAAAACGTGAAGAACTGATGCGCAAGCAAGCCGAAGAACTGGCGCAACAGGCCAGCACCGACGGCAAGGCCCAGCTCAAGCAAATGAGCAAGCAACTGGATGAAGAAAACCGCAAGGATGCCGATGAAGCCAATCGCAAACAAGCGGCAGCATTAGCCCTGCAAAAACAATTGGAAGCGGAAGAGCAAAACCGCCGCGCCCAGCGCGAAGCGGCGCAAGCTGAAGAAGTCAAACTGGCCGAACAAAAACGCCAGGATGACAGCAAACGCCAGGAGGAAGAAAAACAACGCACCCAGCAACTGGCCCAGGCACAACAGCAAGCAAAAGACCAGCAGGCGAAAGAACAGCAAGCAAAAGAACAGCAAATTGCACTTGAGGCAGAAAAACGCAAACAGGAAGAGCAGCGCCAGCAAGCAGCCGCAAAGCAAAAGCAGCAAGAAGAAGTAGTCGCCAAACAAAAGAATGAAGAACTGCTAGCGAAACAAAAGTCCGAAGAACTGGCGTCCAGGCAAAAAGCGGAAGAGCAGGCAGCACGCCAGCGTGCAGAACAAGTCGCGGCTGAGCAACGTGCACAAGCACAAGCACAAGCACAAGCACAAGCACAAGCACAAGCACAAGCACAAGCACAAGCACAAGCACAAGCAGCAGCCTCTGCCAAAGCTGCTGCAGCACAGGCCGCTGCCAATAACCAGACTGCCAACGCAGGCGTCAATCCTGGTCAGAGCAACGGTCAACAAAATAATGCTGCTGCCAATACTCCAGGTAATGGCAGCAGCCAGGGTAACAAGTCTGATCCCTTTGCTTTACCCAAAAATACCCTGGGCGGTGACCTGGTCAGCAAGGCCAGGGATCAGGCGCGTGGCCTGGATTTATTACGCGGCACGCCGCCAGTGGTGCGCAGCGATACGGAAGAAAAACCGCGTCGCCGCAGCCTGTTTGGCAGCCAGGACAAGGACGTACCTTTGCGTCTCTATATCGATAGCTGGAAGCAAAAAATCGAGCGCAATGGCAGCCTGAATTATTCGCAACTGGCCAAAGACCGGGCGCGTGGCGATCCTGTCGTCGTGGTTTCCATACGTAGCGATGGCAGTGTAGAAGACATCACCATCGTGCGTTCCAGCGGCCGTGCCGACATCGATGAGGCAGTACGCCGCATCGTGCGCATCAATGCCAAATACTCCGCCTTCCCGCCCAATATCGCGGCACAGTACGATGTCATAGAAATACGCCGTATCTGGAACTTTGAAGATAATCTGCGATTGGTTGAAGAGCTGCATTAATCCATCATTACCCATGCATATCGTGTAGGAGCGGCTTCAGCCGCGAAAACCGTACGCAGACGGAAATGACCGTCACGGCAAAGCGTTCGCGGCTGAAGCCGCTCCTGTGAAATGAAGTAAGCTTAGTGTAAATCCTGAAAAATATTTAGCTTCACTTCATCCGAGATGTTTTGACAATCCCCAATGAGAAAATTAAAACCATATTCCTATGTGTCCATTGTATTGATCGCATTGAGTGCCCTGGTAGCCTTGCTATCCAGCTTTGGCACATCCATGCAAGACTTGCGCCCCCTGTTCATTTCAGATCCTGATCAGGTCGGGTTTGCCAGCATATTGTCAGGCCAGATCTGGCGGGTAGTGACACCAGCCTTCATCCATTTTGGCCCCATGCATCTAATCTTCAATCTGTTGTGGGTATGGGATCTCGGCGCCGTGATTGAAAACCGCAAAGGTCCGGGGTTTTATCTGGGGTTTTTCCTGGTCGCAGCAGTGGTTTCCAATATTTTCCAGTACCTGTTGTCGGGCAACCCTTATTTTGGCGGTATGTCTGGTGTCGTCTATGGCTTGTTTGCCTATGTGTGGATACGTGGCCGCTACGACCCTGCTTTCAAAGGCATCATGCGCCAGGCAACCGTTAACATGATGTTGATCTGGTTTGTCCTGTGCTGGACAGGTTTACTCGGCCCCATCGCCAATTGGGCGCATAGCATGGGCTTGCTGGTAGGCGCTGTCTGGGCCTATCTGGAATGCAAGAATTTGCGTCCCGATCAGTTATCCGGGGCGCTACCGGCCAACAAGACGCAAAACCTGCAGTACTTTTCTACCGCAGATATCTTGAAAGCCGAAGCACAAAGGAGTTGGGTCAGGGAACAATATCTGCCAGAGGCAAGAGATCAGTTTGAAACCGTAACTGGCAAGTTGAAAATCCTTGCAGCGATTTTGCAGCAAAAAGGTTTGGAGGGTCGGCCCTTGCATGAGGTAGAAGCGCTGGAATTGGTATTTGCTGATGCCTTAATGCTGGAGACAGGTTTGAAATGGGCGGTGATAGATGACAATGAGCAACGGATTTTTGTCATGATGACGCAGGATGCTCCGTTCAGGATTTTCAGTCCTGTTCCAGCCATCAAGATCATGCAGGCAGTCGACGATGCAAGCTTGACTGAATTTTTTAACACCAGCGTGCAAGTAATACGCGAAAATCTGCAAGGGCAAGTTTGATTATCTGCACTTCGAAAGTCATATCCAGATAAAAGTCAGGCACGGTTACAGGCGGACTTTTTAGGAGAGAGGTGAGGCAGAGCAGTGTACTTGTGCTGCAAATCAGGTATCTTTCAAAATGTGCGTTATGATGTTAATAGATAAAGTAATGCAGATGGAAACGACTGGCCATGACATTTAAGAAATTTATTAGAATATTCTTTATTTTCCTCTGTTTCATACCTATGGTAGGTTTTGGGGCATGCGGTGCGGTTGGAATATTCACTGCCGTCATTATTATGAGTCCAGAGGTACTGGCTCTAGGTGTTGGCGGATTGCTTATTTGTGCGTTGCTGTATAAGTTAATCGGCAAGATCGCCGCCAAGCAATAAGACGAGACCCTTTCGGGCTCTTGTAAGAAGGTCTGTTCTGACCGCTCATGATATTCATCGAATGAAACTTTACGTATTGTCAGCAAATAACGCCCAGTTTTTACATTTCATTTTTGAATGGCTGGCCATCGCCATCGGTGTGCAACTGTATCGTCGTCAGCGTGCGCAACAACAGCAAGCTGGCATATTGGCACCCGGGCATTACGGTGTCATCATAGCTTGCGTACTGGGAGCGGCAATCGGCAATAAAGCCGCCTTTTGGATGGAGTACCCACATTTGTGGACTGCTGCAACGGACAATCTGCAGATATTGATGTCAGGCCAATCCATCGTCGGTGGTTTGCTGGGTGGTTTGATAGGCGTGGAGTTGGCCAAGGTCCTGCTTAAGCAGCCACAATCAACCGGCGATAATTTTGTTTTTCCCTTGATGGTGGCTACGGTCATAGGTCGCATAGGCTGCTTCCTGGCTGGACTCAATGATGGCACCTATGGCAATGCTACGAACTTGCCATGGGGCGTCGACTTTGGAGATGATATCGCGCGCCATCCCACCCAGATTTACGACATGATTTTTGTTCTGGCATGGGGGATTTATTTATTGCGACACAGGCAGGTATGGCAAAGTCAGTCTGGCCTGATGTTCAAAATGTATCTCGCTGGCTACCTGTTCTGGCGCTTGCTCGTTGATGGTATCAAACCCATACCTTATTACTATTTCTCTTATCTGAGTGGCATACAAGTATTGTGCATTGTTGCTCTGGTCTTCTACCTGCCTTTGCTAGTGCGTCAGATGCTTAATTTGAAGGTGGGAACAGAGGATTTACATTGAACTCAAATCGAATGTCGTTTGAAAGTTCGCCTGACCATGCAAGCGGTTTGTGCTCCTATCTTTTATACGAGTAAAAAATAATATGCCCCGAAAAGTCCGCCCTTATCTGTTTTACGACACGACCAGTTCGGTTTGTTCCAGCTGTCTGCACCCAGTGGAAGCGAAGATCATCTTCAAGGAAGATAAAGTCTATATGGACAAGTGGTGCAGTGCGCATGGTACTGAGCGCGTGCTGGTCAGTGATGATGTTGAATACTACAGGCTGTGCCGTGAAGTATTCGTCAAGCATCCGGAAATGCCACAAATCTTTAATACCAAAATGGAATATGGTTGTCCTTATGACTGTGGTTTGTGTCCCGACCATATGCAGCATTCCTGTCTGTCTATCGTGGAGATTACCGACAACTGCAATTTGAACTGTCCGGTTTGCTATGCCGAGAGCGGCACCCATCGCGAGCAGCACAAATCATTGGCTGAGATTATCAAGATGCTTGATACGGTAGTTGCCAATGAAGGCGAGGCCGATGTCATGCAATTGTCGGGTGGAGAGCCAACCCTGCATCCGCAATTCTGGGAAATTTTGGACGCTGTCAAGGCTCGCCCTATCAAGCATGTCATGGTCAATACCAATGGCATCGTGCTCGCGCAGGACAAAGCCTTTGTTGAGCGCCTGGCGAGCTATGCACCGGGTGTTGAAGTCTACCTGCAATTTGATTCTTTCCGGGCAGAAGTACACAAGGCCCTGCGCGGCGCAGACTTGCGTCGCATACGCCAGCAGGCACTGGAGAACCTGAATGCCGTCAACCTGTCTACCACTCTGGTTGTAACCTTGAAAAAAGGTTTAAATGATGATGAGATAGGCGACATCATCAATTTTGCATTGACTCAAAAATGTGTGCGTGGCGTGACCTTGCAACCGATACAGGATGCTGGCCGTGTCGAGAATTATGACCCGCGTCTGCACAGATTGACGGTATCAGAAATACGCAGAAAAATTACTGAGCAATGCAGCCTGTTCAGCCTCAAGGATATCGTACCCGTACCATGCAATCCAGATACGCTGGCGATGGCGTACGCCTTGAAGACAGAAGAAAAAACCGTGCCACTGACTCGCTATCTTGATCCACAGTCTTTGGTGGAGGGTAGTGGCAATACCATCGTCTTTGAGCGTGATGAGAATTTAAAACAGGGCATGAAAGACCAGATTTTCAAACTCTTCTCGACCAATCATTCACCCGAGTCGCAGGCCAATTGTCTGTCTGAATTGATGTGTTGTCTACCCTTGATCTCGGCACCGCAAAACCTCAGATATGACAATGTTTTTCGTGTATTGATCGTACAGTTCATGGACGCTTATTCCCTCGACGTGCGTGCCTTGAAAAAGTCTTGCATCCACTTCGCCCTGCCAGACGGCAAGATGATACCGTTTGAGAGTTATAACCTGTTGTACAGGGAAGCCAGCAGGCTCAAAGAAATACGCAGTAGTATTGCGAGGCAAACCATGGATAGAATGCCGGAAGGGAAGAAGCAGAAACACATTCCACTGGTAGAAATCAACTGAAAAATGCCAGCCTGTGTAAGCAAGGCTGGCATATCTTATTTCAAGGCAAGGCCACCGGCTTGGCCAGATAACTGGATGAATATGTTTTGAACTGCCCACCATCGGTATTGATCGAAGTCTGGTTGACTTCGCCTGTGCTGAACACTGCACCCAGGCCGCCAACGGCCACCATTTCCGAGGCATGCGTCAGGAAATAGCGGACCTTGTTATCGCGGTATTTACCGGTTGAGCCTATCTGTGTTGACGGTACGCCCAGCGGGGTTTGCCACCACAAGACAGGTAATTGCAGGCCCTGGTAATAAGTCTTGGCCAGCGCAAAATGGTCTTTGAAATTAGGTGAAGTCAGATTCGATTCATCCCAGTACCAGCCTGTACCTGCACGTGTGCAGTAAGACACTTGCGGTACGGTTTCAAAACAGCCAGCATCCCTGTCCAGGGTTTGCATGACGATAAAATCTGCTTTGTCTGCGCCCAGCTTCAACATGTAAGACATGGCAGTTGAGTGCAGGTCTTCAAACAGGGCAGGGGGGAAACCTACATAGGCATTTGGCGCCAAGGCTCTCGCCATTTGCATCAGACACTGGCTGATACCAGCAACACTGTTTGGCTGGTTGCTGCAATCAGGGTTGTTATTGACTTGTGCAGGTACGGTGGCAGGGTCGGCGTTATTCGAGATCCTTTGCGTATAACCCCAAAAGTCTGGCTCAAAATTGACCAGCACGGGTTTGCCGTAAGCTTTGATTTGCTGGAACATCAGACGTACATTATCCCAATAGCCTTTCATGAAAGTCGTATTGGTCAAACCACTCAAATTGCCATCGCCATTACTGGCCATCTGGTACAGGGTGAACATGGGTACTGCACCCAGTTTGTCAGCATTTTGTGCAACGATTTGCACATAGGCACCAGAAGGGCTATTCCAGGTTGGCCACGAGCCTGCACCTACACCAACCAGGTATTGATCATATATATCAGGGGTAATGCCCTGTTTTTGGACATCGGCCAGATCGGCACTGCCCAGACCAACTAAAAAGCGACTGGATTTGCCCAGTTTGGCTGCCAGTGCAGCAGCTTTTTTCTCCAGCGTGACAACGGTACTTCCGGTTCCTGTCGTGGTGCCTGTGCCAGTACCGGTAGTTGTTCCGGTTCCAGTTCCTGTAGTTGTTCCAGTAGTCGTACCGGTGCCAGTACCAGTAGTCGTACCCGTCCCTGTGCCGGTAGTAGTGCCTGTTCCCGTCGTGGTCCCAGTGCTGGTTCCTGTGCCGGTAGTTGTGCCGGTACCAGTCCCTGTGCCTGTTGTTGTACCCGTAGTTGTGCCAGTAGTTGTACCAGTGCTAGTGCCCGTTGTTGTGCCAGTGGTAGTGCTACCCGTAGTAGTTGCTGCAGTGGAGCCACCGCCACCACCGCAGGCACTGGTTGCCAGTAGCAGGCTAGTCGCAAGGAGAGTTGGAAGTTTCATAAGACAAATTGAGGCGTGAAAGTATCTGTTCATCATAGACGATGCCGCCCCTGCCTGCTCATCAGCAGGCAAAGCTTGCCGCTTAAATAACAATCCTTCACAATGTTGGCATGTCCGATTCCAAAAACAAAAGAACATCCTGCCCACTATGCCTGCGCCCATCCACGGCGTGTATTTGTCGCTGGGTAAATAATATCGCCAATGTACCTGAGGTAGTCGTCTTGCAGCACCCTCTGGAAGTGAATAATGCCAAGGGCAGCGCACGCCTGCTGGACCTGTGCCTGCAAACTTCATGCCTCGTTGAAGGTGAACAGTTTGACCCGCAATGCTTGCTCAGCCTGCTGCAAGCTGATGGCAAGCAAGCCATATTGCTCTATCCGGCCACCACGCAAAATGAGGCCGCTGACCTGCAATACCAGCCACCCGAATTTGTGGTGCAAGACCACGCCCTGGCGAATATACGTCTGGTGATTATTGACGCTACCTGGCGTAAAAGCCGCAAGATGCTGTACCTGAACCCCGCCTTGCAACAACTGCTACGCCTGAGCCTGCAAAACATGCCAGCCTCCCACTACCGCATCCGCAAAGCCCATGCGCCGGATCAGTTGTCTACGCTGGAGGCCACGTGTTATGCGCTGATGCAATTGGAGCAGGATGAGGAGAAGTATCGTCCCCTGCTAGAGGCGTTTGATGGGTTTGTTGGACAGCAGATGGGATTCAGGCAAAAGTGAAACGCTTGAACAGGTGTGGGGAAATCAGCCCGCATTCTTCGATTCTTAACATTGAGGATGTAGGCTAATGATCACTGCATATCACTCCACGCAGGAGTAGAAATTTACAAATCTGTTCGAGTCTTGCTTCATTGTCGCCATTTGCAACAAAATAATTTTCTGATTCCAATGCTCGAAGCCCCGATTCGAACGCAAATACTGGAGTGTCATAGTTTCTTATGGAACCCTCAAGATAATAAGAAAATTGGTTGTTCGGACTTTTGTTTGAAAAAACGCACTCTTGCTTAGTTAGCCATTTTGAAAAAGCTGAGCTTATCTTGTGTAATGCAGGGTATTGCTGGCGCAGTGGTGTTGCCAGAAAATGTACTTCCCCGACCGTCCATAAAACACCACGTCGAACGCGTGGAAGAAATACCGTAACAACGGGTGAAGCTTGCGAGTTGATCGTCCCATTTGAGTTATGTGTCAATGGACCAAATTCTTTGAAATATAAAATAAGACTACGCTCTGCCTGCACCTCTATTGGAGGCGTGGGTTGCACACGAAACCAATCAACAACTTCCGACTGCTGTGACGGATCTGCAATGAAACGGTAAGTGCTACCCATATGATGTTTATGATTTAAGAAGTCATATTAAAAGTCAGCTAGTAATTTATTCGTAGTCCCAGGGACCTTGAATAAACACTTTATTGCCTTCCTTGAATTCCGCCACCCAAGTAAAACGGAATTCCTCACCCAGACCTCTGGCTTCAAACCATGCCGACGGAAATAATGTGGCGACACTTTCGATCAATGAAATCAAGTAGACGCTATGCACATTGAAAACCGCCTCGTTGTTTGAAAAAGCGGCAATCAGATCTTGCAAAACATCTTTGTGAATGCCATCCGCAGAGAGGATTTTGGTGATTTCGTCAGATTTGTCTGATATGTCAGGAATATCATTGTCGCCAATGAACTGTATGTGCAGGGTTGTATGTTCACTCATGAAGTTTTTTGTGAGAGTAGTTGAGCTTTAATCTGGTTTTTATGAATAAGGTAAACCAGAGTAAGCATTTTATATTATGGTAATGATAACATTATTTGACGAGCCCGAGCATTTCTTCTTTGGACATGCGTCGCAAACCAAGGCGTTCGTCAGGCGTGTCACCTATCACTGAGCATTTTGCCAAGTCTGGATGCAGGGACCGGGCTACCCGTTTTGGATCGGCTTCCAGTTGACCATCGATATAGTCGTAGCAAGTCGCTGCGATTGCGGCGAGGGTTGCTGCGTCTATGCTTGAGCTTGTGTTTGTGCAAGAAATCGTACCCGCAGCGGGACTGGCAAGCAGGGCAGCAGTGGCAAGAAAAGTTGCGATGGGCATGGTCTGTCGTTCCTGATGATTAAAGCTGTTGATGTGAGTTGCTGTTAGCTTGATGCGTGAAATCGTCTTGCCTTGCTCATGTAAATAATGTGTATCACTTTAGCTTGAACAGCAACACAGGTGTTTGTCCCTGGCATTTGATAATTTTTCTTTTCAAGACAAGGTTTTGGAGCGTCCAAGAAAAAGCCCCGCAAAAGCGGGGCAAGTTGTTTCTAAGTCTGAGGTTTCAGCTCAGTATCAAATCAACACATTAATAATCGCATTACCTATCCCTATCAAAGCCGCACCAGAAATCAAACCGGCGCAGATAGGCTCGCAGCCTTCCACCCAAAAGTCATGGCCTTTGCTGCCAGGCTGGCTGTGGCGATTGCCCATCCACCAGAATATCGCTGCACCTATCCACATCGCCAGGCAAGACTCTGGTGGCAGGATCACGCCCAGGCCTATGGAAACGGCGGATAAGGGGAAGCGGCCCTTGGTGAAGATGCGTGCGCATTCAATCAGAGTGGCGGCAACTGCAGCCACGATGATGGCGGTGATGGCGGAGGATGGCAGGCTGCCAAAGCCCTTGGCGATCAGCTCGGCTACACCCTTCCATTGCATGGCGCCGGGGAAGGCGAATTTGTCAGAGACGATGGTGGCGGTAGAGCGCACGCCATTGGCATCCGGCGGCAAGAACAGCAGGAAGTACAACGGTACGCAAGCCAGTGCGCCAGAGAAAATGCCGATGATATGGCCTATCGCCTGCTGTCTTGGTTTTGCACCCAGCATATAGCCCGGTTTGATGTCGGACAGCAGATTGGATGCATTCGATGCTACTTCAGCCGTCATGCCAGCTGGTATCAAATTATTGGCTGGATTTGCACTGTCTATCGCACCCATGCTGAACTGGGTGATTTTTGACAGGGTACTGGTCGGTGTCCATGAAGTCAGTGCCATCGCATTGGCACAGATGATGGTCAGTATGAAGACCAACGGCAGGGTGATGATGGACATCAGCCATGGCACACCAAAGAATTCATGGGTAGTCCAGGCCGCCAGGATGCTGAAGATAGGAATGCCAACGTAGGAAATGATCAACGGTACTTCAATATGGTCAAGTATGGTGCTGGTCTTGTCGGCGGCTTTATTTTTATCCGCTTTCTTGAAGATGCTGGTGAACAGTTCTGGTTTTGCTGCCAGGCTGATGAAAGATGCCACCACCATCATGGATACCGCCCACCACAGGCCCCACTGGTTGACGATCTCTGTGCGTGAGATAGGCACGATCTTGCCGCTGGGAGCGATCCGTTCGACAATATCGCCACGCTGTATCATCCACGGTGCCAGGAAGACGAAGTTGATGATGGCACCCAGCAAGACGCTGCTGGCAACCCGTATGCCCATCAAACCGCCTACGCCCAGCATGGCGGCATCGAGGGTAAAGCGCAGGCCCAGTGCACGGAAATCAGTGCCCAGGATTTTGGGGATCAGCAAATCATATTTGACGGCGGCAGTGTAATAATAATGATCGACGCGCTCCTGGAAATGCCATGCTTCTGTCATGCCTGCCCATTTATCCATGCGCAGGATCTTGAACTGTATGAGCTTCATCCAGCCATCGCTGGTGATCATCTGGTAAATCGCTGTCCACATGGCGGTAAAGGCCATCAGGCGTGCCTTATACATGCCGCTGGCAGCTTCGCCGGTATAAACTGCATCCAGCACCACACCGCAGGCGCGGCCTTCGGGGAAGGGCAACTGGTCTTCATTGATGAAGCGACGCTTCATGGGGAAGGCCACCAGCACCCCGAGGATGGAGCAAATACTCATCCACACCACCAGATGCCACCAGGTTACGACCGCACCGCTGATCAGCATATAGGCCGACAACACGGTATTGAGCGGCATGGTCATGTAACCAGCCGCAGTAGCGATGGATTGGGTACAGTTGTTTTCGAGTATGGTGAAGTCTTTGGCAATACCCAGGTTGGCGAGTATCTTGAAAATCGCAAATGCCAGGATGACCGAGGTCAGGCCGACACCAATAGTGATACCGGTCTTGGCACCTATATACAAAGCAGTGGCCGATAAAATGCCACCCAGCAAAAAGCCGGTAAATGCCGAGCGTATGGTCAACTGTGCCATGTCGCCACGGTAGATATTGGCAAACCACCACTCGTCCTTTTGGGCACGGGTCCAGGTTCGTATTTGCTCGTCGCTTAATTGTTGCAGCGCCATATTTTCTCCAACGCGGGTTGTCTTGCTTGATGGTGATGACCAGCGGGTTTTAAATTGGCAAGATCATTGCAAAAATGAAACATGTCGCTGGAAATATGAAAATTTTCTTTCAAGTGCGGCAGTATCCAAGCGAGGGATGTTTTCTGTCAAGCGGGCTGATGGAAAAAAGCCACCAGCTGACACTCTACTTGCCTTACATCGTCCTGATGGGCATGAGCTGGACGATGTTCCTGGCATCCAAGCTGGCTTATGAGCGCAAGTTCAAATCGAGTGCTGCCTTGCGAACTGCCGCAGCAATGTCCTTGCTGATGGCGGGATCATTGACTGCCCTGGCAAGAGTGACGCCGCCAACCATGAGCGCCAGCAGGGCAATTGCTTCTTCGCGTTTGGCATCAGCTTGTCCATCCAGGCCAGCGGCCACTGTTTCTATGATGGCTTGCAATTCGGTTTCATAGGCTATACGCGTATCTTCTGTAGCCCGTGCCACTTCAGCCGAAAGACTTTGTAAAGCGCAGCTATCTTCCAAATCGCAGGTGCGGCGCTCTCCGAGGTAAAAATCAATAAATGCCGTGCGCCAGCCGCTCCCTAATTGCTCGCGAGCCTGGCTGACTCCCAGTTTCAGGTCTTCCAGGCCAGCCACTACCGCCTCGCGGAAAGCATCTGCCTTTGATTTGAAATGGGCATAGAAAGCACCCGAAGTCACTTCTGCATCTTTTGCCAGTCCGTCAACGCCAGAACCACCAAATCCCCGGCTGCGAAATCCACGGCCTGCGCTTTTGAGTATCTTTGCCTTGCTCTCTTCTTTTTGTCCTGCCCGGTGTGCCATGTAAAAAATCTCCAGAATAAAAATGCTATTTAAAACTTTACAAAATAACGATCGTTATGTAATGATGCATCACATCACGACCGTTATATAACGGTCGTGGTACAGGAGTCAAGAACTAGTCTTTGACTCGACCATCCATTTTGATCAAGGAGTTATTGCCATGCCTATTTCAGTCCAAGTCACCACCGGTCTTCTCACTCTCGACGGGGAGCGTGAAGTGCTGCCTCTCGTTGCAGACGCTTTGTTACGCGTGCACGGCTTGACCGGCAACAAGTTCATGACGCCTAATGTCGTCGGCCACCTGGTCGTCAGCCCGGAGTCGCACAGCTATGCTGGTGGCCAGCATCAATCTCTGGCGGTTGTCGAAGTGAAGGTTCCCTCAGTCACTTTCCCGAATGCCGAAGTCAAGCAGGCTTTTGTCAGTGAGGTCACGGACATCATAGACAGACTCAAGCAGGGTACGCATCCGCGGGAAAGGACGTATGTCAACGTGACATATGCAGTGGATGGCACCTGGGGTATTGCGGGCAAGGCTTATTCCAATGCAGAGATGGGCGAGGCGGTGCAACAAGGGTTCAACTGAGGTAAGCCACTTATGTAAACCGATTCAGGGGTCAGCACCATGCAGCAATCAAATTACCTGTTTTTTACGACGCAATGCGAGCAGGCGCTGGATTTTTATACGCAATGTGGTTTGGGACGTGTGACCGACATCCTGCGTCATGGCGAGGCTGGGATGCCGCTGAAGAACGAGGCCATGCGTGGCAAGGTCATGCATGCCAGATTTGAAGGAGCGGGTGTGCTTTTTTATGCCTCAGACAATGACGATGCAGAGCCTATGCGGGGTTCTGCCCACATCATGATGATGGATAGCCGTGCGCAAACTGATCAGCTGTTTACGCTCATGAGCCAGGGGGCAAATGTGACTACGCCGCTGGCAGTGCAAATCTGGGGGGATTATTTTGGCAAGCTGACTGACCAGTTCGGCGTGCAATGGATGTTTAACTGCGCTGCCTGAATGAAATGCTGCCGAGGTGGGTAAATGGTGAGGCACAACAAAAAACCCCGCAACTTGCGTTGCGGGGTTTTTTTGAGCAATGCTACTTTCAGCGAGTTCAATGAGCTCAGTGATAGTCGCTTAGCAGCTATTACATCATGCCGCCCATGCCACCCATACCGCCCATACCACCCATATCACCACCACCCATGCCGCCTGCTTTGTCTTCAGACAATTCAGCAACCAGAGCATCAGTAGTCAGGATCAGGCCAGCAACAGACGCTGCATTTTGCAATGCAGAGCGAGTTACTTTAGCTGGATCCAGGATACCCATTTCTATCATGTCGCCGTATGTGTCATTGGCAGCATTGAAACCGTAGTTGCCTTTGCCATTGATGATGGCGTTAACAACAACGCTAGGTTCGCCACCGGCGTTAGCAACGATTTCACGCAGAGGCGCTTCGATCGCTTTCAGAACCAGTTTGATACCTGCTTCTTGATCTGGATTGTCGCCTTTGATTTCGCCAGCAGCTTGACGTGCGCGCAGCAGGGCAACGCCACCGCCAGGAACAACGCCCTCTTCTACGGCAGCGCGAGTTGCATGCAGAGCATCTTCAACGCGTGCTTTTTTCTCTTTCATTTCAACTTCAGTTGCAGCACCAACCTTGATCACAGCAACGCCGCCTGCCAGTTTGGCAACGCGTTCTTGCAGTTTTTCACGGTCGTAGTCAGAAGTTGCTTCTTCGATTTGCGCGCGGATTTGTTTAACGCGTGCTTCGATACCTACAGCCTGGCCAGCACCATCGATAACGGTGGTGTTTTCTTTACCGATTTCGATACGTTTAGCTTGACCCAGATCAGCCAGAGTTGCTTTTTCCAGTGTCAGGCCAACTTCTTCAGCAATCACTTGACCACCGGTCAGGATAGCGATGTCTTCCAGCATGGCTTTGCGACGGTCACCGAAGCCTGGAGCTTTAACAGCTGCAGTTTTCAGGATGCCACGGATGTTGTTCACAACCAGAGTTGCCAGCGCTTCGCCGTCTACATCTTCAGCGATGATCAGCAGTGGGCGACCGGATTTTGCAACTTGTTCCAATACTGGCAGCAGGTCACGGATGTTCGAGATTTTTTTGTCGAACAACAGGATGAACGGGTTTTCCAGGATAACGGATTGTTTTTCTGGATTGTTGATGAAGTAGGGTGACAGGTAGCCACGGTCAAACTGCATACCTTCAACGATGTCGAGTTCGTTGTCCAGGGATTTGCCGTCTTCAACAGTGATCACGCCTTCTTTGCCGACTTTGTCCATTGCTTTGGCAATGATGTCGCCGATGTTTGCATCGGAGTTAGCAGAGATGGAACCAACTTGAGCGATTTCTTTGTTGGTTGTTGTAGGCTTGGACAGAGTTTTGATTTCAGCAACGATAGCTGTAACCGCTTTGTCGATACCGCGTTTCAAGTCAGTTGGGTTGAAGCCAGCTGCTACATATTTGAAACCTTCGCGAACGATGGCTTGTGCCAGAACTGTCGCTGTCGTTGTACCGTCACCAGCGTTGTCAGAAGTGCGGGAAGCCACTTCTTTCACGAGCTGCGCGCCCATGTTTTCCAGCTTGTCTTTCAGTTCGATTTCTTTAGCTACAGAAACACCGTCTTTAGTGACTGTAGGCGCGCCGAAAGAGCGTTCCAGAACAACGTTACGGCCTTTAGGGCCCAGTGTTACTTTAACTGCGTTCGCCAGGATGTTGACGCCATTAACGATCTTCGCACGTGCGTCATCGCCAAAAATTACTTGTTTAGCTGCCATATTAATTCTCCGAATTCTTTAATTGATATCGTGGATGCCGATTACTTCTGTACGACCGCGAAGATATCTTCTTCACGCATCACCAGAACTTCGTTGCCGTCAACTTTGACAGCCTGACCAGAATATTTACCGAACAAAACGCGGTCGCCAACTTTTACGTCCAGGGCGCGAACTGTACCGTTGTCCAGCAATTTGCCAGGACCAACTGCCAGTACTTCACCTTGATCTGGCTTTTCAGCAGCAGCGTCAGGCAGAACGATACCGGATGCAGTTTTTGTTTCTTGATCCAGGCGTTTCACGATCAGGCGATCGTGCAGGGGACGAAGGTTCATACAAGCTCCTTTAAATTTGCGAGTAATTACTATTGGAATTCAATTAAGCTGGAGAGGGACTTGTTAGCACTCTCTCTCAACGAGTGCTAAGTATATGGGCGAGGCATATGCTTTTCAAGAGCTAAAAAAGGAGTAAACTAATATTTCTTTAATAATCAGTGACTTAGTTGTAGTTTTGTACTGACGTTTGAGCGATTTTTTTAGCTGGTATTGCTTTTGTAAGCGCGCGAATGTATTTTTTTGCATGAGGCTGAAACTGAGTAAATGTCAATTTACTCAGTTTTTCGCTGCTACTCACTGCTACTGACTACTACTCATTACTAAACAGATTTGAATGTTACACAATCGTTAAGGCCACCGGCCCCGCCAGAACTGAGTAGCTATCATTGTACAAATACCAGAGCGCATAATTGCCTGCTGCCAGGCTGGCGGTATTGAGCGTGACGCTACCCTGAGGATTGCCAGCATATTGCCACGTCAGCGAATTCACCGTGCCTGGTACGGCACCTGCAGCATAGACACCTATCCAGTTTTTGGCATTGACTTGTGCCGGTAAGGCTGAATAAGAGGCCACGACATTACTGCCGCGCGATATGCTGGGTGTGGCGCTGCTCAGACGGGCATCGCTACGTTTGCCGCCTATCAAGGGGTCGGTGCGATTGTTGTTGCTATTGCTGGCCGTTGCTTCCACATGTCCCGCTATCCTGCGCAAAAATTGGGTATCGACATTGCTGGTGATGCTGAAGTCATACCAGCCAAAACTGCTGATCAAGGGATATTCCAGGCGCAAACTCTGGCCACCTGCCAGCGCATAAGTGTTTGCCAGGCTGCCATAGGCATTGTCGCTGACAGTGAAATTGCAGGGCTGGACATTGTCGACATTGGACAGGGTCAGCACCAGCTTGCCACTGCTGCTGTCGTGCACGGCTTGCACTTCAGGCTTGACGGTGGCAGTGGTACTGCCGCGCCACTCACGCAAATAACCATTCGGGCCATAGGCGCTGAGCTGGTAAGTATCGCCACTCCAGTTCCAGATTTCTTTCTGGATTTGCTTGCCAGCTTCGACGGTGTAATACCAGGGGCCGTCCGTGCGTACGTTGGAATACACAATAAAAGCAGCACCAGCCGTGCCAGCATTGCTGAAGCTGACTTCCAGTTGCTTGCCATTATTGAGCCTGGCCTGCGCCGCCAGCAGGTAAGGCAGGCGACAGGCAGGGCGCGGGCCCTGTGCCTGCAAATAGGCTTCCTGGCGGGGCAGGCTCTGGTTGAGCGGTGGTACAGGATAGGGTTTGCCACTGACAGGGATGTAAGAAGCAGTTTTTGGCACTGTGCCTGGCCAGTTTTGATCTGGAGATTTGAAATCAAATGCCGAAGTCAAATCGCCACAGACCGTGCGTCGCCATGGCGATATCTGCTTGCAACTGACGGCGGCCCTGTCCTTGCCAAGGCCATTGACCAGCCATTCTTCAAGAAAACGCAATTTCGAAGTGTGGTCAAAAACCTGGGAGCATACCTTGCCGCCTTTGCTCCATGGCGAGATCACCAGCATGGGGACGCGTGGTCCCAGTCCCACAGGTTCACTGCCGTATTTTTCATAAACACCATTGTCGGCCAGGGTGGAGCGGCCCATGGCGGTGGTGATAGGTGGAATATTGGGTGGCACATGATCAAAGAAGCCATCGTTCTCGTCATACATCAGCAAGAACACGGTCTTGGCCCAGACTTCAGGTTCTGCGACCAGGGCTGCCAGCAATCTTGCTGTCAGGTTTTCACCTGCATTGGGAGAGTTGGGGGCATGCTCGGTGTAATCGTTTGGCGCGCATATCCAGGATACTTGCGGCAGGCGTTTGTTGCGCACATCATTGGCAAAGGCACTGACCAGGCCATCACCTCTGCTACCACCCACGCTGGCACCGGGTGCCAGGCTGCGCGCTTTCTGGTAGAGCGGCGAGCTGCTGCTTAATTTGCTGCCGTCTGCATTGACGCGGAAGTTCTTGAAATAGGCGAGGTAGTTATCGCCATAATTATCCCATTCCTGATAAACCTTCCAGCTGACCTGATTGGCTTCCAGTACTTCTGCATAAGTTTGCCAGTTGGGCGCGCTGGCCGTGACCGCGGCAGTGACATTGTCATTGGCCGGGTCAGCATTGTAATAACCCTTGGCATCAATGTTATACAAGCTGCCCATGGCACCTAACCAGCCCTGGCTGGTGCCGGTTAACGAATACATGCGGTTAGGGTCGGTCGCGCCAAAGACTGAGCAATGATAGGCATCACAAATAGTGAAGGCATCTGCCAGCGCGTAGTAAAACGGCAGATCGCCACGGTCAAAGTAACCCATGCTTTGCACGGTTTTTTGACTAACCCAGACATTCCAGCCTTGCCAGGTTTGTTGCGAACCTTTCCAGGAATGGTTGGTGCCTACGGACAGTGCACTGGTATTCCTGGCATCAAAGTGGAAGGGTAAAACACTGCCACCTGCCGGATTGGGTTGCTGCCAGACGGGCGCACCATTTGGCAAGCTAATCGCACGCGGATCATCAAAGCCACGTACGCCGGCCAGGGTACCAAAGTAATGATCGAAAGAGCGATTCTCCTGCATGAAGATGACCACATGGCCAACGTCTGCCAGGGTACCCGTGACATTGTTCGCCGGTACGGCGAGCGCCTGCTGTATCACGCCAGGCAAGAGGCTGGCACCAGCACTCGCGGCTGAAAATTGCAAAAACTTTCTCCGGCTATCAGAGATCATGGCTTATCCTTTTTTGTGTGAAATAGAGGGCGGTCGGCAATACATTCACATTCATAATATATTTTAAATATGTCAATGACATGACGGTGACGTGCCAATCCGGCGCCGGATAAGTTGCTGCAGTATTCCCCAAGACTAGCCTGGTTTGCGTCCCATTTTGCTTGTTTTTAATTTATTTGGTCAATCAACCAAAATAATCTTGAGCTTTGCGATTGAATTTGCTAAGCTTTGTATATTGGTTGAATAACCAAATATGATTATCTGATATTGAAAGCTTAAAATGTTCCCTATTACCGCCTCACTAGCAAGCACCAGGCATGCTCGCGTGGTGTTATTGACTGGCGGTATAGGTAGTGGTAAGTCACTGGCCGCCGCCGGGTTTTCTCGTCTGGGCGTGCCGGTGATAGGTGTTGACATGGTGGCGCGTGCCATACATCAGGACAATCAGCATCCGGCAATGACAGAAATTGCCCAGGTACTGCCACAATTGATGACGGCAGATGGTTGCCTGCGGCGCGGCATTTTGCATACGGTCCTGGCTGCGGATATACAAAGCAATCGCCGCTTGCGGCATTTGCTCAAACCCTATGTGCTGCAAGCCATGTGGCAATGGACAAGGGAACAGACTGCCAGCTATGTCATATGGGAGTCAGCATTGTTGCCGGATGAAGAGACTAGCTTCATGTACGATAGCGTTTTATGGATGCATGCAGATGAGACGACGCGTTTACAGCGGCTGTGCCAGCGTAATCCTGGCTGGACAGAGGCTGAAATCAGGCAGATTTTTCAAATGCAGGTATCAGAAAATGTTTTCCGGGAACAAGATTACGCATTAATTGTCAATCAGGGCAGCATCATGTCGCTGGAACAGCAAGTCTTGCAGCAACATCTTATTTACATGTCACACTGGGGTAATGAATGAAAAAAATCGCTTTCTCTGGCACGCTTGATCCTATTACCAATGGCCATTTGTGGGTCATACAAGAGGCACGCGCCCTGGCGGATGAAGTCGTGGTTTTCATTTCTGAAAACCCGGTCAAGAAGCCGCAGTTTGGTGCACTGGAGCGCAAGGACATCATTGAGCGCAGCGTGGCAGAATGTGGCTGGGATAATGTCAGCGTCGTCATCGTCAAGGGCGACTATACGGCACGTGCTGCCAAACGCCATGGCATAGAATATCTGGTACGCGGCATACGCAATACCTCGGACTTTGATTATGAAAACCTGATACAGCAAACCAATGTCGATGTGCTGGGTGGTGCCAAGACTATCTTTGTGATGCCACCGCGTGACCTGGGTTCTGTCAGTTCCAGTTTTGTGCGCGCCTTGCAGGGGCCTGTGGGCTGGCACTGGACAGTCAAAAAATTCATGCCCATGCCTGCCTATATCGCCTGGATCAAAAGCTGGTTGCGCAGTGACTGGCAAAAACTGTGGGAAACTGAAGCAGGTATAGATAGCGCCAAACTTGATCACTGGTTTGATTACCTGACTGGTGAAGAGGCTTATGGCGCGGCACGTCGCCCTTATCATAATCTTGATCACCTGGTGCACGGTCTCAGTGAAATCTCGGCCTGGGCCAGCAATACTGGGGCCAGCAATACGGACGTGGCGATACTGAAAAAAGCTTTCTGGTTCCATGATGCAGTGTACGGCGGCAAGGCGGCAGATATCTCGAATGAAGAACAGAGTGCGCGCATGTGGCTGGCTGCCGGTTTGGGCTTGCAACATTTGCAGGAAGTGGCAGATCTGATACGGGTGACGGACCACTTCCAGAGCGCCAGCCTGGTGCATCCCTTGAAAGATGCCATGTTGAGCGTGGACCTGGCCATTCTTGGACAGGCGGCAGATACCTATGATGCCTATGCTGCAGCGGTGCGCATGGAATACCGTGATGTCGATGATGCAGCTTATCGCGCAGGCCGGGGCCGGGTACTGGATTATTTTCAGGGTCTGGCAGATACCGGGAAGCTCTACGCTGATGCCTGGTTTGCCGATCTCTATACCAGCCAGGCCATCATCAATCTCAGGCGTGAAAAAAGCAAAGAGGAAACTTCTGTCTAAGTGTGGATGGCTGCGCTGCCCTGATTTTGTAGGAGCGGCTTTAACCGCAAAAATTTTACCGTGTAGCCTGTTTCAGCTTGGGCTGAGCATTCGCGGCTGAAGCCGCTCCTACGAGACCTGGGTAGCCCGCTCTTTCATTTGCATTTCAGGCTCATGCTCATAAATGTGAGTTTTTGTGAATGAGCAACTTTTTTCCCTGAAAACAGCCAAAATAGAGTCTGAATAAAAACCTGCATTGCCCGCAAATTTTCTTGATTTGCAGGCATGCCAGGACTTGTGCGATCTGCGTTGTTCACTGCGGCATGATCGAATGCCCGGAGGCGGATATGTGGATTTATCGTTTCACCCTAAGCTTGCTGCTGAGCTGGTGTTTGCTTGCGCCAGCCACGCTGATGGCCATGACGGTCACCTTCCTCAATCCGGGTAAATCGGATGAAGTTTATTGGGTCACAGCCAGCAATTGCATGATGACCGCTGCCCGCAATCTGGGTGTGCAACTGGAAGTCATCTATGCTGAACGCGACCATTTAAAAACCCTGGAACTAGCCAGGCAAATTGCCGCCCGCCCCCTGAATGCCAGACCTGATTATGTGATCCTGTCTAATGATTACGCCGTCGGTGCCGAGGCCCTGCGCATACTCGATGGTGCGCACATCAAAACCTTTTTTTCCTATAGCAGTTTTAGTGATGCTGGTGAACGTGAAAAAGTCGGTGCACCCAGGCAGTTATACAAGGGCTGGCTGGGCGGCCTGGAGCCGCGTGCCGAGGATGCCGGTTATCTGACTGCAAGCGCTTTGATACAGCGCGGCAGGGCAGAAAAGTTAACGGGTGCTGATGGCAAATTGCATATGCTGGCAATTGCCGGTGACAGATCCACTACTACTTCCTACAAACGCAATGAAGGTATGCGCAAGGCAGTGGCAGAAGATAAAAATGTCATACTCGATCAGGTCATCTATGGCGACTGGAATCGCGCCAAGGCACAAGAGCAAAGTGCCTGGTTGTATCAACGCTATCCACATACCAGGCTGATCTGGACAGGCAATGATCTGATGGCCTTTGGTGCCATGGAGAGCTGGCGTGCCCGTGGGGGCAAACCGGGGCGCGATGCTTTTTTCAGTGCCATCAATACCTCGGCAGAAGCCTTCACCGCGCTGGAGTCTGGCAGTCTGAGCGCCCTGGCGGGTGGTCACTTTATTGCTGGAGCATTCAGCCTGGTGATGCTGTATGACTATCATCACGGCAAAGACTTTATTGATGAGGGACTGGAGTTGGACAGGTCCATGTTTATCTTGTTTACGCCGGAAGAAAGCAGGCGTTTCCAGAGTTTGTTTGGCGCGCAGAATTTTGACAAGCTAGACTTTCGGAAATTCAGCAAAGTCCTCCATCCCGCCATCAAGAAATATGATTTTAGTTTCCGTCAATTATTGAACCAGGCAGAAGTACGAAAATGAATAAGCAGGCTTTACAATCCATCGCCAGTTTGCTGATACGCCGTGTCTTCAAATGGGTCATTTTGTGCGTGGTCTGCATCAGTAGCTTGCAAGCCTGGTTGAACTACCGCGCCATAGAAGAAAACTTTGAGTTGACAGTGAATGATGTGGCCCATGCACATTTACCTTTGCTCTCGGTCGCGATATGGGACATAGAAGCACAAACCATACAAAAGCAAATCAGCCTGATGTTGAAAAACCCCAGTATTGCCTATGTCTCCATCAAGGCCAGCACCGGGCAGCAATTTACCGGCGGGAACATCAATCATCTGTCTGGTGGCCAGCACATGGTCTTTGATATACCTGCACCGGCAGATGCCCGGATGTCCATAGGTAAAGTTGAATTCGTGGTCGATAAAACCGTCTTGCGCAAGGAGCTGTTGCGCAGCTTTGTCATTGTCATTATCGAAGTCGTGGTCTTGTCAGTGTTTATCTTTGTGGCCGTGGTGGCGATCTTGCGGCGTGATCTGGAAAGACCCATGCGTGAACTTGCAGATTTTGTCAAAAACCTGCAAGCCAACCAGTTATCCAGCAAGCTGGAATTAAGGCGCAAACCAGGTAATGGTTATAATGAAATTGATCTGGTTGTCGATGGCTTTCACACCATGCAAGACAGCCTGCAAAAGCATATCGCCAACCAGGATGCCCTGGTCGCAGAAAGAACCAGCCAGCTGGAAGCGGCCATGAAAAGCCTGAAGCAACTGTCCATCACTGATAGTCTGACTGCCTGCTATAACCGCTTATTGTTCAACGAGCGCATGCCAGCTGAAATACAAAGGGCAGTGCGCTATCAGCGCCATTTGTCTCTGGTGTTTTGCGATATCGATTTTTTCAAAAAAGTGAATGATGAATATGGCCATGCCATAGGTGATCATGTGCTGCTTGCCTTTGCCCAAAGCCTGGCAGAAGAATTACGCATTGATGTCGATTGGGTGGTCCGTTATGGTGGTGAGGAATTCATCCTGGTCTTGCCCGAGACGAATCTGCAAGCTGCCTGGGAGGTGGCGGAAAGAATACGTCAGCAAGTGGCACAACATCTCTTCATTCGCATGCAGGATGGCAGCATGTTACGCGTCACCGCCAGTTTTGGTGTGGCCGAACTGCAGGCAGCAGATACCATGGAAAGCCTGGTGCAACGTGCCGATGAATGGCTGTATTTCGCCAAGTCACATGGCCGCAATCAGGTGCAGCCGATTATTGACTCGACTAGCCAGCTTTAGCTTTGATTTGTCGTAAGCTGGCGCGTGCTTGTTTCACCAGGGTATTCGTCAAGCGCGCCAGTCTGGGTGTCTGCACTTTCCAGTGATGCCAGTATAGGGGCACATCGACAGGGTGGTCTGGCATGATCA
This sequence comes from Undibacterium sp. Di27W, assembly GCF_049340345.1. NCBI lineage: Bacteria > Pseudomonadati > Pseudomonadota > Betaproteobacteria > Burkholderiales > Oxalobacteraceae > Undibacterium > Undibacterium sp. Di27W. The sequence goes on from NZ_JBMPOS010000016.1 coordinate 63,506, forward strand.
TCAGCAGCTTGTCTTTTTCCAGATGATCCAGCATCAGATCAGGAATCACCCCCCAGCCCAGGCCCAGCAAAATCGCGCGGTTATAAGGTGTGGTGGCCGGGACATGGTGCGTGGGATAGGCATGTTCAGGCAAGCCAAAGTGCTCCAGCAAGATTTGCGCTTGCAATTTGTCTTTGCGATTGAAGGTCAGTACTGGTGCCAGCCTGGCTGCCTCACGCGTCATACCTTGCGGGAACCAGCGCTGGCAGTAGGCCAGACTGGCAACCGGGTGGTAGCGCATGAAGCCGAGCGGCACAGCCTGGCAGCCACGCATGGCATTTTTTTCTGCAGAGAGACAGCCCAGCACCATGCCGCTTTCCAGCAAATCATGGGTGTGATCCTGGTCGTCGATGGCAACGTCAAGCAGGATATTTTCAGCGATCAGAAATTCTGCCAGGGCAGGCAGGAGCCAGCTGTCCAGGCTATCGGCATTGACGCCGATGGCGATACTGATGGCCTCACTTTGCTGACCGGCAAACTCACTCTGTAAATCCTGTTCAAGTTCTGCCACGCGGCGCAAGTGCTGCACCAGTTTTTGCCCCGCGGTTGTGGCACGGCAGGGGCGGCTGCGTATCAGCAGGGTATTGCCTAATTCCATTTCCAGCGCCTTGATGCGCTGGGAAATGGCCGAGCTGGTCAGGTTGAGGGCTTGCGCTGCCTGCTCCAGGCTGCCATGGTCGATGACACTGAGGAAGGCTTCGCATTGGCGGCTGTCTAGTCTGGTTTGCATGCTTTATTCAAAAGTAATAGTGATTTTGGCTAAAGACCTCTCAACACAGAGGCACAGAGACACAGAGGTTTAAAAGCAAAAGAGAAAATTGTTGATAAAGCATTATTTTGGAAGCTAAAAGAGTTTATTAAGAAATTTTAATGAATCTGTAAATATTTTAATTTAACTTCATATTAAACCCTTTTTTGCCCAAAATCCCTCTATCGACAAACGGGAGACAGATGATGTTGGCTTTTATACTCAAGGGCATGGGCATGAGTGCGGGTTTGATTGTGGCGATTGGTTCACAGAATGCGCATGTCTTGCGCATGGGTTTGCGCAAGCAGCATGTGGCATTGACGGTGATGATCTGTATTGTCTGTGAAATGCTGCTGATACTGGCTGGTGTCGCAGGCGTGGGCGGTGCGATCAATAGCCAGCCTGCCTTGCTGGCTATTGCTCGCTGGGGCGGGGCGGCGTTTTTGATCTGGTATGGCTTGCGCTCTTTACGTGCGGCTTTAGGCCAGCAGAGTTTGCAGGCCACAGCAGGAGACTTGGGTTTGACTGCGGGTAAAGCGGCTCTGGCAGTGTTGGGGGCGACTTTGCTCAACCCCCATACTTATCTGGATACCGTGGTGTTGCTGGGTGCCATAGGCGGGCAGCAGCCTGGTGATGGCAAATACTGGTTTGCCCTGGGGGCAGTCTTGAATGCCGCCATCTGGTTCGCCACCCTGGGCTTTGGTGCGCGCCTGCTGGCCCCCTGGTTTGCCAAGCCCATGGCCTGGCGCATACTGGATAGCCTGGTGGGCCTGGTGATGCTCATGCTGGCGCTGAACTTGCTGCTGAGTTAATCTTGTTTGATCTGCCGGTTTGTTGAAAAGCCTGAATTGTGATAAGTTCATCGCATGAAAAAATCCTGGCGTTTCCTGATTGCTTGCTGTTTGCTGGTACTGCTGCCCTTGCAGGGCTTTGCAGTCGCCGGTAAACTGGCTTGCGCCATGGAGATGCCTGCTCAGGCTGATGTTTCTGCTGCCAGTAGCAATGAACACTGCCAGCCAGCGGCTGAAGCTGATGGTACCAGCGCCGATGCTGTTAAGGCTAAAGTGGGCGGTCACTGCAAGTCTTCTTCCCCTTGCTGCATGGGCATCGCCCTGATGCCCGCTGCCTCAGTTTCTGCATTTATTCCCATACATGATGATGCCCAGGTGCTGCCGGTCTTGCTGCCAGCATCCGTGCCTGCGCGCATGCTGGAACGTCCTCCCAGGGGTGTGTTCGCCTGAATAACTTACGTTTCGGTTAGGCCGGGTCCGTAGGTTGGGCTAACTCGTAGGTTGGGCTACGCTTTACCAGCCCAACACTGGGCGGTTAAATGACGTTTACATTTGTTGAGGCCGAGTGTTGGGCTGGTAAGGCGTAGCCCAACCTACGGATCGAACCAAGCTACGAAGACACTTAACCTACGAAGACACCCAAGCTACGACAATTGCATGCCCCCAATTTGGTGGAATCACACTTCTTACTGCGAGGACTTCATGTCGCACATTCATTACCGATATCTGTTGCCAGCATTGCTGGCATTGACTGGCTGTGCCAGTTTTGATATCGATCAAAGTACGCAAAAAATCAATCAGGAATATCCTGCTTATACCCAGGGTAAACTGGCGCTGGCCAATACACTGGCACAACACAAAGACATGCGGGCCAATGCTGCTGTCCTATTAAAAGAGCCCTTGTCGCAAGACACCGCCGTACAAATTGCCTTGCTCAATAGTCCGGCCTTGCAAGCCATGCTGGCGCAACACCAGGCAGATGGGGCGAATACTGCGCAAGAAGCGCGTATCCAGAATCCGCTCTTCAATTTTGAGCGTAGCCGTCAATCCGGTGAGCTGGAAATCGCTCGCATGCTGAGTTTTGGTCTGCTCGATTTGCTCAGTCTTCCACAACGTCAGACCCTGGCGCAATATGGTTTGGCACGAGGGCAAACGCAATTAAGCCTGGATGTTATAGACAGTGTCAGCCAGGTGAGGGTGGCCTGGGTCAAGGCAGTCGCCGCACAACAAAGCCTGGAATATGCTGGGCAAGTCAGTGAAGCTGCCGACGCCAGTGCCATATTGGCAGAGCGAATGCAGAAGGCGGGCAATTTCAATAAATTGCAGGCAGCACGCCAGCAGGCTTTCAAAGCTGATGCGGTGGCACAACTGAGCTTTGCCCGGCACACCAGTCTCGCCACGCGGGAAGAGCTGGTGCGCTTGCTGGGCTTGGATGAGGAGCAGGAAAAAATCCTCAGCTTGCCAGCACGCCTGCCGGATTTGCCAGCGATGCCCATGGCGGCAGAAAGCATAGGCCCACAAGCCACACAAAACCGTCTTGATATACAACTGGCCAGGCAAGAGCTTGACGCTGCCGCTGCGCGCCAGGGTCTGGGCCTGGTCAGCAGTTTCGCGGACATTGAACTCGGCATCCGGCGCGACACCAATTTTGATGCGGTAGGGCATAGTGAGATCAAGCGCGGCTTTGAAGTCAGCCTGAGATTGCCCTTATTTGACTGGGGCGATGCGCAGAGAACGGCCATGAATGCCAATACCCTGGCCGCCAGTTATCGCCTGCAAGCGACGGTGAATAATGCAGGCTCACATTTGCGTGTCAGTTATTCTGCCTATCGCAGCATGTACGATATTGCCAGGCAATACCGGGACGAGATACTGCCGCTGCGCAAACGCATTTCTGCTGAAAACCAGTTGCGTTACAACGGCATGTTCATCAGCGTATTTGAATTACTGGCTGATAGTCGCGAGCAAATCAATAGTGTGCTGGCAGCTATCAATGCGGAGCAACAATTCTGGCTGGCAGATGCAGCCTTGCAGGCTGAACTAATTGGTCGCCCATCAGCCAGTAATTTGAACCCCATCAAAGCAACTGCCACAGCAGATGCAGCGCATTGATCACAAGATCTGCGAAGGAAATAGAATGAACACAAGAAGAGATTTTTTTAAACTGGCAGGCATCGCTGGTGGTGCACTGGCAGCCAGCGCAGTCAGCAAAGTCGCATTGGCTGCCTTGCCAGAAGCAGTCACGCAAGCCAGCCCGGATACCATGCCACCGCTGCTGCCACAAAATGGCCGTCCGTATAATCCCGTGGTCACACTGAATGGCTGGACCCTGCCATGGCGCATGAATAATGGTGTCAAGGAATTTCACCTCGTGGCCGAGCCGGTGGTACGTGAAATGGCCCCCGGCATGAAAGCCCATCTATGGGGTTATAACGGCCAAAGCCCGGGGCCAACGATAGAAGTGGTGGAGGGCGACCGCGTACGAATCTTCGTCACCAATCGCTTGCCTGAGCACACCAGCATGCACTGGCATGGCCAGCGTTTGCCAAATGGTATGGATGGTGTATCTGGCCTGACCCAGCCAGCGATACAGCCAGGCAAGACCTTTGTCTATGAATTCGTGGCGCGTCGCCCGGGCACTTTCATGTATCACCCGCATGCCGATGAAATGACGCAAATGGCCATGGGCATGATGGGTTCATGGGTTACCCATCCCAGAAACAAACATCCACAGATAGATCAAGTCGACAGGGACTTTATCTTTTTGCTCAATGCCTATGACATAGAACCTGGTGCCTATAAACCGAATATCATGACCATGACAGACTTTAATTTATGGTCATGGAATAGCCGCATCTTCCCTGGTATTGATACCCTAAATGTACGCAAGAATGACAGGGTCAGGATACGCGTGGGTAATCTGACGATGACCAATCATCCCATCCATATTCATGGTCATGAATTCACAGTGACAGGTACTGATGGTGGCCCCGTGCCGAGAACTGCGCGCTGGCCTGAGGTGACCGTGGATATTGCCGTCGGCCAGATGCGCCAGCTGGAATTCGTCGCCGATGAAGAAGGTGACTGGTCCTTCCATTGCCACAAGAGCCATCACACCATGAATGCCATGGGCCACAATGTGCCGTCCATGATAGGGGTTGATCACAAGGATGTGGCCGACAAAATCAATAAGCTCATTCCTTCCTATATGGCCATGGGTGACAAGGGCATGGCCGACATGGGGGCCATGGAAATGCCACTGCCGGATAACACCCTACCGATGATGATGGGGGAAGGTCCCTATGGCGGGCTGGAAATGGGCGGCATGTTCAGCGTCGTCAAAGTACGCAAAGACCAAAAGCCTGGTGATTATCAAGATCCGGGTTGGTATAAGCAGCCCAAAGGCACGCAGGCTTATGAATATACCGGGCCAGTTGCCGATGCCCCTCCGCGCCAGACTCAAGATGCGCATGCAGGCATGCAGCACCATGGACATGCCATGCCGGAAGTTGAAGTACAAGTTAGGAAGCCGCAGGGGCATGGCGGACATTAAAATTTTGTAGTAAAAAAAGGGCGGGATCATTTGACTGATCTCGCCCTTTTTTCCATTTCAGTTATTGCGCCTCAGTTATTTCGCATTAATGGTGATCGGCACATTTGCAGTGGCAGTCCTGCCTGCATTGTCGGTGACGGTGATTTTCAGCGCATAGCTGCCTGTCACTGGGCTGGCCCAGCTGGTGCTGATATTCAAGCCACTCATGGCAAAGCCCATGCCCAATGGTGCACCGGCAATGGTAACCGATACCGACGTTGCACCAGGATCACTGATACTGATAGACCCGCTCAAAGCCTTGCCAGCGACTCCTGTCATTGCCGGTGCATTGATGCTGATGCCCGAGGCTGTGATAGTGATGCCTATCGTCGCTTGCCCAGTCAAGCCTGTCTTGCTGTCTTTTGCGACGACACTGACAGAATAATTGCCGGCAACAGGGCTGGCCCAGCTGATCGTTCCTGCAGTATTGATGCTCATGCCTGCTGGTGCGCCGGTCAAGGTATAAGTGACAGGGTTGGCTGCCTTGACAGTGACAGTGTAAGACAATGCTGTACCCACCAGGCCATTGATGCTGGCGGCAGTCAGGGCAGGGGCAGGTTGCTGGGCGATGACGACGGTATAAGTAGCCTTGCCAGTCAAATTGGTTTTACTGTCAGTGGCATTGACGCTCACCAGGTAAGTACCAATCACGGGTGAGGCCCAGGTGACCACACCGCTGCTATTGATGCTCATGCCAGATGGTGCACCTGCCAGGTTAAAGCTCATGGTATTGGCCGATGTTGCCGTTACATTGAAAGACAGGGCAGTGCCAACTATGCCATTGATGGTGCTGGCTGTGACGACAGGTGGCACGGGAGCAGCAATGATCACGGTATATACACCCTTGCCACTCAAGCCGGTTTTGGCATCAAGTGCAGTGGCGGTGACACTATAAGTGCCAGCCAATGGCGTGGCCCATGTCACGATGCCTGCGCTACTGATACTCATGCCTGCAGGATTGCCACTGAGGGTAAAAGTCAAAGGATTATTCGCTGTGGCTGACACCGTAAAACTCAGGGCGGTGCCAACCTGGCCATTAATGGTGGCGGGGCTGACGACAGGCTCGGTCGCGATGATGGTGCCACTCAGGGTGCTGAGCAAGTTGCTGACATTGGGTGTGCCCAGGCCAGTGAGTTGATCATGTCCGGTCTTTGCTGTGCAAGTGCTGCAACTGCCATTACTGCCTTTGGCGATGTCTGCAAAGCTGCTGGCATAGGTGCCGGGTACACTGGCGATTTTGTTATACAGCGTTGCATGTGGCGCACCCAGCACAGGTTTGCCGGCTTGTACCAGGGTCGCATTGGCAATGGCAATAATGCCAGCCCATTGTGGTGTGGACAGGCTGGTGCCACCGGCGCTGACCCAGTTCACTGTACTGCTGCCAGGTGTCATGACGGCGACATACTGGCCAGTATTGGGATCGGCATTCATCGACACATCCGCCACCACTCTGCGTGCAGGTGTGCCCACGCCAGGTACGCTATTGTTTTGATAGCTGGGTGTTGCGGTATAGGCGCTGATGCCACCACCGGTACTTGCCCAGGCAGTCTCTGTCCTGCTGCTGCCAGAGTAGCTCAGACTGGTGCCGCCTACTGCCAGCACATTGGGTGAAACGGCAGGCCATTCCACTTCCGGACCAGAATCACCAGAAGCCGCAAGATAGGTCATTTTGGCAGTCGTGAAAGTGCTTTCCACGCCTGCAGTCCAGCTACCTTCGGTAGAGCCAAAACTCATGGACACCACACCTGGCCCCATGGCATTTGCCAGCTTGATGCCACCTACCATATTGCTCATGGAGGAATCAAAAGCTTCAATCAAAATAAGGCGTGCCAATGGTGCGGTTGCATGCGCCCATTGCACATCGAGTGCAATTTCTGTTGCCCAGCCTGAATCAAATGCCGGGACAGTGCTGCTCATACCACCATTGCTGGTGCTATACACTACCGAGAATTCGCAGGCGCTGGCAGTTGCCGCAGCCAAGGGTAAGGTGCTTGTGGCTGGAATACTTTTTACGGTACATGCAGGCAGGCCAAATTTTGTATTGAAGGCATTTAACTCTGCGACGATATTGGGATCGTGCTTGGCATTGACGATATAGATAGTCTGACCTGCACCCAGTTGCGCTGCCTGGCTGGCCGTGAGGCTGCTCATATTTGTCGGCAGCGCAGGCAAGCCATAGGCTGCCCGTATTTGTGCGGGGGTATAGGTAGACACGGCACTCGTGCCTGCCAGGGGTTGTGCATTTTCTCCTGCTGGTGGTGGTGCGAGATGCTCATGTGGCAGCGAGCGAATTGCTGTAACTGTCAAACCACGACCGCGTACACCTTGCAAATCACGTGGCAAGGCTTGCATGGCAGCGGGCATGTGGGCAGACCTGTTGCCACCAAGGGCATCTATATCAGCTGGCGCATCCAGTAAAACCGGGGCCAGATGAAAGGTGGGGCGGGTAGTTTGCGCAGCTACATCTGGTGCTAAAACAGGTAGCGTTGCCTCCAGTGTAGTGATGCCGCTGGCTACTTCTGCTGGTGGCAAGGCGATGCTGGGTTTGACAGCCTGAGTACTGTCGCCACCACAGGCACTGAGCACACAGGTGCTGATGATAAGGCTCAACCAGGCAGATGGCTTGAGGGCGGAAGAAGAAATATTTTTTGTCATCACTATGCACTCCGATGTGGGCAGAGGGCGGTGATCTGACAGTTAATGATATCTGCAAGCGCTACTATGCTTTTGCAATAACGTCACCGGCAACCCCGCTGCCCTGGCGCGTTAGCGCTGTAGGCCGGTGGCTTTGCGTCGCCGTCTTTCGACGGGTTTGCCCTCAAGTTTTGGAAATTAAAAATTACGATTTCAGAGTACGAATATTTCTCCTCAAAATAAAGCAGAAAAATGTCAAGGATTGTTGAAAGCATGCAGCTAAAACAAGCTTCGATTTCGCTTTGATAACAGAAGCAGATGAAAGTTGTTTTGATGGCTTTTGAATAAAACAAAAGTGTTAATTTGTAAAATCATTTCCCCTATTATTTTCGTCATGGCAGCATGCCTGCCATTATTTAAATTGAAGATGGAAAATTGTTTATGAAAAGTTTTTCAAAGATAACAAGCCTGGGTTTCATGTTTTTTCTGGCACTGACCAGTGCAAGTTCTCAGGCTGCCAAAATCAGCCTCGATGATTGTGATTTGATTACAGCCAAACCTTTGCGCGCAGATTTCCAGACATGGCTGAACAAGAACCGCAAGCTGGCTGGTGAGGGCAATGTTGAAGCATTGACCATGCTTGCTGCCGAAGCCAATAATCGCCTGGCCTGTCTGGAAGAGAAGCTGACTGAAAAATCAGGCTGGACCATGACCATGAGCAGCGCAGACGGCACGAGTGAAACTACCTCGAATCCTGGTATTCCCAATATCAAAAAAAATCCCGACGCCTATGCTGCCTTGAAAGATGCCGTCAAATACACCCATCTGGCCGGTGTGACTGATCCGGCGTATCGCGGCATGTCGGCAGAATTGGTTTTGCGTTATCAAACAACTTTGCCAGACGCCCTGGAAACTGCCTACGAAGATGTGGCGGGTGCCAACCAGCTTGAATGTGTACTCAAACGTAAATTCGGTAAACGCGATGCTCAGTATGCCTGCTCATCGCACAGAACTACGCTGGCGCAATTGACAACTAAAATTCCGGCAGAGCGCCGCGCAGCACTGGATCAAAAAGCGCAGCAATGGGCTGCGGATTTCCCTGTCAAGTAAGTTGCTTGGCGTCCTATTGTCATAGGCAATGCATAGACAATGCATGGGTGTGTGTGGGCTAACGTACAGAGCCTTTGCAGATACCAGGCCAGAATATTTACGATGGAAGTCAACAGATGTGCGGCACAAGCGTTATAGGTAATAAGCACAGCATCTACTTCTGTGAGTAAGTATTGAAAGGGAGTATGCAATGAAAACCATGACATGTAGGAAAGTATTGCTGGCAGGTGCTGCTTGCGCAGCGCTATTCATGACAGCACAATCGCAGGCGCAGAATGTCGGTGTTTCCGTACAATTTGGACAACCAGGATTTTATGGGCAAGTGGACGTAGGCAATTTCCCGCAGCCGCAGGTGATTTACCGTGAACCACGTATCGTGCAAAGGGTGACGGTAGTTGAGCCTCCCATGTATCTGGTCGTGCCCACAGTCCACAGGAATAACTGGAACCGTTATTGCTATAGCTACAATGCCTGTGGTCGTCCAGTCTATTTCGTGCAGGAAAACTGGTATAACACGCAAGTAGTGCCACGTTATAGTGATGGCTATTATCGCGACCATAATTACAGGCATGATGCTTATCGCCATGAAGAATACAGGCGTGATGATTATAGACGTGATGACCATCGTAACGACTACAGGCGCGACGACAGGCGCTTTGATGAACATGACCGCCATGGATATGAACGCGGCAGGGAGCGTTAATTCCTTACCAATCCTCGCTAATGGCTAAGTTTGGCTGATTTCAACAAGGGCTGCATTGCAGCCCTTGCTTGATCGTTACTCCACGCTGTTTTATCGTTACTCTACAGCTGCCATTTTTTCTTTCCAGGCTTGAATTGCCAGTGGCCAGAAAGTGGAAATGTCTGCAATTTGTGAGGGCAGGCTCAGCCCCAGGAATTGCGCTGCCGGTATCAGTGCTTCATGCAGTACATCATTGTCGCCGCGATCAAAAGCCAGGGCCCCGGTTTGCTTGGACAATTTTTCGCCATTGGAATTGATCACCACTGGTACATGCAAATAAGCAGGCGTGCTCAAGCCCAGCAGCTCTTGCAGATAGATTTGTCTTGCGGTGGAATCTATCAGATCAGCGCCACGCACCACATGTGTGATGCCTTGCGCCGCATCATCAACCACCACCGCCAACTGGTAGGCCCAAAAGCCATCAGCACGCTTCAAGACAAAGTCCCCCACCTCGGTCGCCAGGTTTTGCTGCTGCGTGCCAGCCAGCCTGTCTTCAAAAATATAGATTTGATCTGGCACACGCAAACGCCAGGCGCGGGCAATTTTTCCTGCAGCCAGACCATGACGACAAGTACCCGGGTAAATCTGGCTGGCTGTGTCACCCAGGCGCAGGCGTGAGTCTGCGATTTCCTTGCGCGAACAGGCGCAGGGGTAGAGATGGTCGCCCAGCTTTTGCAAGGCAGCTTCATACAGATGCTGGCGCTGGCTTTGCCAGCTGATGTCGCCATCCCAGAGCATGCCGCAACGTTGCAGCGAATTGATGATGTGCTGGTCTGCGCCTTTGACATTGCGGTCAAAGTCCAGGTCTTCCATGCGCAATAGCCATAGCCCATCATGGGCTTTGGCATCGAGATAACTGGCCATGGCAGCGACCAGTGAACCCATATGCAGGGGGCCAGTCGGCGAGGGGGCGAAACGTCCTATATATTTTTGCATCATCTGTTTTGTTGGCGTGGATGTTCTTCAATTACCTAATTACCTATCAACATGCGTTGCACGACAGGGTCTTGCAACTTTTGTAAAAACCACAGCAAAGCCTTGCCCTTGTTGGCATTGCGCCAGACCAGGCGATTATCTTCTGGTGGGCGGTGGACACTGGTTTTCTTTTCTATCAGTGCACCGCTGCGCAAATGCGGCAACGCCAGGCGACGTGGCAAATGGCCGCAACCCAGGCCTGCCAGTTGCGCCGCCAGCTTGGCCTGCATGGTGGGCACGGTCAGGGTGTCCTGGCCGCTCAGCAAGCCTGCTGTCATCGATGGCAGGGTCAGGCCAGTATCACCGATGGCGATCGCCCTGTGGGCCTGCAAAATCGCCGGTGTCAGGGGTTCTTCAGCCTGCGCCAGCGGGTGCTGCGGTGCCACGGCAAATACCCATTCCACACTGCCCAGCAAACGGGTCTGGAATTCACCCTGCATGCGTATGGCATCCGGCCCATAATAGGCCGCACCTATGGCCAGGTCGGCACGGCCAGATACCATGGTTTCCCAGACACCAGACAAAATCTCCTGGCTGATACGTATGCGCGTGCCACAAGCCTGTTGTTCAAATTCCTTGATCAAGGGGATGATATCCTCGAATTGTATGATGCCATCAATGACGATGCGCAGCTCAGCCTCCCAGCCGCTGGCGGCGCGTTTCACGCGGTTTTCCAGCTCTTGTGCGGCATTCAGCAAATGCCTGCCCTGGAGCAATAATTCCTCTCCCGCAATGGTCAGCTTGGCCCTGTGGCCGCGCCTGTCATAGAGCAGCACATCGAGGTCTTCTTCCAGTTTGCGTATGCTGTATGTGATGGCTGAGGGCACTTTATCCAGGGCCGCCGCAGCCGCTGCAAAGCTGCCCTTGCGGTCTATGGCATCGAGGATTTGCAGGGCTTCGAGAGTCAGGTTCATGCTTGTTCAAATAATTTGAATGAGTTGTATGAAATTCTACCCTTATGTCAAAGAATTTGCATGTATATAGTGTGTACATCGCCTGAACACATTCTTCAGGAAATTTGAAAGGGACTTATATGATTACGCTCAGACCATCACAAGAACGCGGCCACGCCGAGCACGGCTGGCTGAAATCACATCACAGTTTTTCTTTTGCAGAATATTACGATCCGCAGCACATGGGTTTTGGCCCATTGCGTGTGATTAATGACGACTGGATCGCGCCTGCCATGGGTTTTGGTACACATCCGCACCAGAACATGGAGATTATTACTTATGTACTCGAAGGTGCGATTGCGCACAAAGACAGCATGGGTAATGGCAGTACGATACGTCCAGGCAATGTGCAGTATATGAGTGCAGGTACTGGTGTGCGCCATTCGGAATTCAATCCGGCCAATACCGAGCACACACGTTTGCTGCAAATCTGGATACAGCCTGACCAGTTGGGTGGCGAACCTCTTTACGGCGAAAAAGAATTTAGCCGCGAAGAAAAACAGGGCCGCTTGCGTCTGGTCGTTTCTGGTGACGGTGCCGATGGCTCCATCAAAATCCGCCAGAATGCACGTCTGCAAATTGGTTTGTTTGATGCAGAAGAAAGACAGGAATTAGCTCTGGCAACAGATCGCCTGACCTATGTCCACGTAGCACGTGGTGAATTGCAAGTAAATGGTATGTCCCTCAAAGAGGGCGATGCCGTGATGATGACAGCCGAAGAAAAACTCGTGCTGGAGCAGGGCAAGCAGGCAGAAGTACTGGTATTTGATCTGCCACATTAAGTTGTGAATACTGGCAAATCACTGATGCAAAACACCTCAGTGATTTGTCTTTTTGCGTAAAAACTCAACATCCACACTGGAGTAAAACATGTCTAAAGTTGCGATTATTTATCACTCAGGTTATGGCCACACCACCAAGGCCGCAGAAGCAGTACACGCCGGTGCAGCCGCTGCCGGTGCTGACGCTGAGCTCATCAAGATTGATGCCGAAGGCAATATCACCGACGCCCAGTGGGAAACCCTGGCCGCCGCTGACGCCATCGTCTTTGGTTCACCGACCTATATGGGCACCGTCTCCTGGCAATTCAAAAAGTTCGCCGATGCTTCTTCCAAGCCCTGGTATAGCCAGGTTTGGAAAGACAAGATCGCCGCAGGCTTCACCAATTCTGCCACGATGAATGGCGACAAACTGTCAACCCTGCATTACTTGTTTACCCTGTCCCAGCAACACTCCATGATCTGGGTAGGCACAGGCCTGATGCCATCCAACAGCAAGGCTGCGACACGCAACGACATCAACTACGTCGGCAGCTTCAGCGGCCTGATGACACAATCCCCCTCCGACTCTTCCCCAGAAGAAGGCCCACTGCCAGGTGATCTGGAAACGGCAAAATTGTTTGGTAAGCGGATTGCGGAAGTGGCTAAGAAGTTTAAGTGAGATGAGTTAGTGTTGAAGTAAAAAGACCCGCTGGATTGATCGGCGGGTTTTTGTTATTCAGATTTGGGCAAGGACAATAGGAAGTTGCTCTATCCAGCTATCAATACGTTTACGCTCTTCTGAGGATAAAAATTCATATAGTTTACTTTTCTTATATTGAATTAAATTTTCCAATAAATCTCGAGCATCCCCGCCAATCACATCAATGAAAACGATATTTCGATATCCATCAATTTCGCATTTGGTAAGAATGATTCTATAAAAACTCAATCGCTCTTCTAAAGTCATTTTGAGGACCGCTTCTGATTGCGAGAAAAGCTCGTTATCCCAATCAGGATAGAGATATTCTGCGTTGAGCACGGCAACTGCTGCAAAACGAGCGCGCATTGTCAAATCGGGCAAATTTTTATAGAAAACGCCATAGAAAAATAAAAACCAAGTAATTGCGACTAGAATGAATGTAAAAAAAGAAGCTCTCACTAACTTTTTTTTAAGGCGAATATTTAAATTCATTTAATAATATTTTAGAAAAAATTCTTGGCTATTGTTTTCAATTTTCAACTGGAAATGCCTGCAATTTGAGCTACGCGGACTATAGGCTTTAAGATTTATGCTTCCATGGAAAACGTTCATAACTATGGAAAAACAATAGCTTTTGTAAATTGGAGAAAATAAGGAATGTATTATTTAACAATTGAAAAGAATGGTGTGAAAATTTGCGATCACCAACCATTTGACGATTATGCAGCAGCTATCTTAGCTTGCTCTGAACACTATAAATCAAGAGTTAATCGAGGTGTACTGTCATTTACAACTGAAACAATAAATGGTGTGTTCGCACGCTCATATGCAGAACTTAACCGACCAGAGCATATTTCAGTCGATGATGACATTAGTAAATATCGATATTCTACTGCCGCAAAATATACTAATTCTTTTGATTATCAAGACTCGGTATTTTTCTTAATTGAAAGTGCAACTGGCATTGATGATGCTAACAGTTGATTTCTACAGGGAAAAATGGGTGATTTCTGATTTTCTGATTTTCTGATTTTCTGATTTTCTGATTTTCTGATTTTCGGGTTTTCGGGTTTTCGGGTTTTTGGATTGTCGTTGCGTTTAGACTTTTCCACTTTTTGGTCTGCAGCAAAGCTCACCCCCTCAGGGGCGGTAAAGCCTGGGGCGTCTTCTTTTGCTTCCTTTTTCTTGGCGATGGGATGGCAAGAAAAAGGAGTAGCTGCCGGGCTACCCCGGCCTGCAATCGTAAATGACGTGTAAAAGCATTTCAAAACAAATACGTAAAACAGTACGAATCTGAGATTAATATACCTAACAGTATGCAACGAACGCCGCTGGATTCCAGCTAAAAGCACGCTGGAATGACGACTTTGAATGTGAGGTAATTCAATCCATATCCTGTTGCGTAAGCAATCCAAAATTTCTTACAGCTTCTCCTTCAAAAACTGCAATAACCGCGGTGCCAGATATCCAGAATCTGTCCCCGGCATCTTGATAGGCTCAGAAGCCCAATAATGCCCCGCATTTTTTAACACGACAGAACTCACAGAAAACCCTGCCTGCTTCAAGGCATGCATGAAGGCTATCGACTGTGCTTCAGGATCAACAAATTTGTCCTTGGCTCCCCAGCTCAACAAGAACTGCGTTTGATTATTCGCCCTTGTCACATATGACAGTGGTGAAGCTTCAAAATAAATTTTACGGTTGTCGATCAGGCTCTCACCCAGAAAACCCTGGGCAATATTATTGTCGGGGTAGTAGCGATTAGAATGTTCCCATTTTGCCGTCAAATCATAACTGCCATAAATACCTACGCAAACCTTGACCCTGGTAGTGGGCTGCATGCCATCTGAAAATGGCGGTTGGTCACCCGCCAGTGCGACGATAGTAGCAAGCTGCGCGCCGGCGGAGTCACCTATCAAGCCTATGCGTTCAGGGTCAAGCTGGTAAGTCGCGGCCTGTTGTCGCAAGAATTGCACGGCGGCGCGCACGTCATGTACAGCTGCAGGATAGAGATTGGCTTTGTCTTTGACCAGTCGGTAGTTGACCGCAAATACGGCATAGCCATTTTTTGCCAGATAGGGCCCCCAGTGCTTATACAGGCTGGCATCGGCAAAGCGCCAGTCGCCGCCATGGACAGCGATGAGTACGGGATATTTACCATCTCCCTTGGGACGGTATAAGTCAGCAGTCAAGGCGGCTTCACCTGTGCCTTGATAGACGATGCCCTGCTGGACTTCATACCTGGTATCTGGCATGGTCGCATGTGCAGCGCCCGTTATGAACAAACTCATGCTTAAAAAGAACAGAGCAGTTTTGGTGAGGTAATGCATTAAACGATGTAAAAGAGATGGGGTGTTATTGAGCGCGGATAGGCGACTTGGCTGGCTGATAATTTCCATTTCTGATTCCATGCAATTTGAAGAGTTTTATCTGGGATATGGTGGCGTATTGTGTCAGTATGTCGCGTCAGCGAGAGTAGATGGCGATAGTGTGATCAAGCTTGAGTCTGCCGTGACGAATTGCATGAAACCGAAAGTGGGGGGGGCATAAAAAAACCGCCTCTTAAGTAACTTAAGTAGGCGGTTTGGTAATTTCAACTCAGCTTGTACAGATTTATTTGCACTCGCCTTCAGCTACCATGTGCACCAATTCCCAGCCATGACCATCGATATCATGGAAGCCATGGCCGTACATGAAACCATGGTCTACGGGTTCTTTGGGGACTGTGGCACCAGCTGCCCTTGCCTTGGCGACGAGGCTGTCGACTTGCTCGCGGCTGTCGCAAGACAGGCAGTTCAATACTTCGGTGCGTTCACGCGCATCGCTGATGGGCTTGTTGGTGAAGCCAGCGAAAAATTCTTCGACCAGCAACATGACGAACAGGTTGTCACCCATGATCATGCAGGCACCCTGGTCATTGGTGAACTTGGCTTCAAAGCGATACCCCAGGCTGCTCCAGAATTCCTTGGAGCGGGGCAAGTCTTTGACAGACAGGTTTACAAAAATTTGCTTATGCATTTTGTCTTCCTTTAATTTTCTGCAGTGTTATTGGAGCAGTGTTGCTGCGCTGTTTATTTGCATTCACCTTCAACTGCCCATGCACAGCAATTCCAGCCATGACCGTCAAGATCATAGAAACCTTGCGCATACATGAAGCCATGGTCTTCCGCTTCGTCAGGAATGGTGGCACCGGCTGCCCTGGCTTTGGCAATGAGGGTATCAACATGCTCGCGGTTGTCGCAAGAGAGTGCATGCAAGACTTCTACCCGTTCATGCGCATCACAAACGGGTTTGTGGGCAAAGCTGGCAAAGAGTTCTTCTACCAGCAACATGACCAGGATACTTTCACCGAAGATGACGCAAACGGATTTTTCGCCGCTGAATTTTGAGTCAAAGCTGTAACCCAGGCTGCTCCAGAACTCTCTGGCGCGGGCCAGGTCTTTGACAGGCAGGTTGACAAAGATTTGCTTGTGCATTTTGTTCTCCTTTAATTTGTTACTGTAGCTGGCAAGTCCAGGGCGCGCACCGGCCGCACTTCTATGCTGCCATGCTGGGCTGGCGGGATTTTTGAAGCCAGGTGTATCGCTTCATTGAGATCCCTGGCATCGATGAGATAAAAGCCAGCCAGCATTTCCTTGGTCTCGGCAAATGGGCCGTCGGTGACGGACAATTGCCCGTTCCTTACCCTGACTGTGGTAGCAGTGTGTACCGGATGCAAAGGCTCGGCTGCCAGCATGTGGCCACTGTCCAGCAAGCCCTGGGCATACATGGCGCACTTTTCATCCGGGCAGGCATTCCAGTGCTCATTGTCGAGATAAACCAGGCACAGGTATTTCATGGGGCCTCCAGCAAAGTCGAAATAAGATTGATCTGATTACAGTGGCAGCGGTTCGCCGTTGACTATCCATGAAGTGCCATATTTATCAACCAGCATGCCCCAGGACTTGGCCCAGAATGCAGGTTGCACCGGCATGGTGACCTGGCCACCTTCTGCCAGCGCATTAAAGATCTTGCCGGCTTCTTCGGTGGTATCGTAATTCAGGGCAAACGAAACACCCTTGATGCCCTCATACGGCATTTGTTGCGGGCAATCACCGGCAAACAGTAAACCGCCATCCGGCAATTCCAGGCGTGCATGCAGGATGCGGTGGGCTGATTCAGCCGGTATCATGGCTGCCATGGGTGACTCGGCGCCACTCATCATGACGGTGATTTTGCCGCCCAGGACTTGCTCATAATAGTGCATGGCTTCTTTGCAGTTACCATTGAAGGACAGGTAAGCGATAGGATGTGGCATGGTCATTTCCTTTTATTAATTTTCATTTGGTTGGATTATCGTGTGAAAGCGTCTCCACATCTGATAGTCGAATGGCTGGACAGTAAATCGACACTACTTCAAAAAAATAGTTAATTTTTTTTAGATATCTGAAAAATTGCCATTCAGCATTAATTGCTCAAGGCTCGCACGCGCTCATTAAGCAGCTTTAATTGTGCCTCAATAAATGGCAAATTGGGATCATGCCCGGCGCGTGGTACGAGGATATATTCTTTTTGCGGTGCAGTAATGCTATCCACATACTGGCGGGTAATCTCTGGCATGGTCAGCAAATCTTCTGCGCCCTGGACAAAAAAGACTGGAATAGCGAATTTGCTTGCCGTCTCAGGAAAATCCACGGTGCTGAACATGCCATCGCCCTTGTAGCCGACAAATTTGAGGAAAGAGTAATCTTCGCCAGCTTCGTAGTCAGCCAGCGCAGCGGGTGTTGCATAGGCAGGTTCTGCTGACCACCATGTTTTTGGGGCAGGGTCGGTACTCAGTGCTTCATATTTGCGGATAGCCTTGCGCAAAACGCCGAAATTGCGTGGATTGCTCCATGGTGGTGGGCCTAGTGCGCTTACTTTGCTCACCGTCTCCTGGTCACCGGCGGCTTGTGCCAGGTTCAGCACCTTGTTGTAACTGCTGGTCTGATTCGCCCGGTAGCTGACCACTTGCGAAGTGCCCACATAGGCATAAAATAATTCAGGCCTGGATATGCTCATCTGCGCACCCAGTATTGAACCCCATGAGCTGCCCGTCAAAATGATTTTCTTCTTGCCCAGATGCTGGGTCAGGTAAGTCGCCACAGCGACGCCATCGTCTGCCATTTGCGCAATGCTCAATGGTGTGTCTTCACCAGGTTTATTCCTGCCGAATGTCTTGCCCGCACCACGCTGGTCCCATTGCACGATAGTGTAATCTTTTTCCCATGCGCCATAAATCGCACTGGCATAGGGGCTCATGGTATTACCCGGCCCGCCGTGTACGATCAGGACGACGGGGTTGCTGCAATGCTTGCCCTTGATGGTGAGCCATTGGGGTATGCCACCTACCTCAACAAAGCCTTCTTCGTTGATGGCCTGGCTTGCAGACTTGCAGGCAAGGCCAGGTGACATTGCTGTTGCTTCGGCCAGGCATAATGCAGGTAGCAGACTCATTAATAAAGCGGGAAGAACCTGGTGCAGTTTTGCCATATATCTCCTTAGTGTAGGGCAGACTTCTTATTTTTTGCAGGGGGAACGACGTCAGGGGGATTTAATTTCTTAATGCCTGCAAGCGGCGCTCAATAAAGCGTTTTTCCGGCTCTTGTTTGCAGAGTTTTAGCGCCTGTTCATAGGATGCTTTGGCCTGCACCAGATCAGCATTGCGGCGACACAAGTCAGCCCTGGCTGCGTGGGCCAGATGGTAGCTTTGCATTTCCTGTTTTTTCAGCAAGGCTTCCACCAGTTGCAAGCCACTTTTTAATCCACCGGGGCACATGGCAATGGCGATGGCGCGGTTTAGTTCTATGATGGGGCTTGCTTCTACTCTTAGCAGGGCGTCATACAGACCAAGGATCTGCGGCCAGTCAGTCTCTGCATAAGTAATGGCTTCTGCATGCACCGCGGATATTGCGGCTTGCAGGGTATAAGCAGCAAAGCGGCCAGCGCGCAAAGCCTGTTCCACCAGGGTGCAGCCTTCAGCTATCAATTCTTGATTCCATAGTTGCCTGTCTTGCTGTTCAAGCGCGATCAATTCGCCCTGCTTGTCCGTTCGGGCGGGGCGGCGTGACTCATGCAGGAGCATCAGCGCCAGCAAGCCACTGACTTCAGGTTCTGGCAATAACTCTTGCAGCAGGCGTGTCAGCCGTATGGCTTCTGCCGCCAGGTCCAGGCGCAAGGCAGTGTCACCGGCAGAGCTGGAATAGCCTTCATTGAAAACCAGATAAATCACTCTGAGCACGCTATGCAGACGCGCTGGCAGTTCTTCTTTTTCTGGTACCTGATATGGGATTTTTGCATCGCGTATTTTGGCTTTGGCACGTACTATGCGTTGTGCCAGTGTAGGTGCAGGTGTCAGGAAGGCATGGGCGATTTCTTCTGTCGTCAGGCCGCAGACTTCACGCAGTGTCAGGGCCACCTGGGCATCGGCTGCCAGTGCCGGGTGGCAGCAGGTAAAGATCAGGCGCAGCCTGTCATCTTCCATGATGCCAGCTTCAAGCGTAGCATCACCGGGCTGGCCGCTTTCATCCACCAGCGCCTCCACGGTTTCCAGATGCTGGTCCAGGGGATCAAAGCGTTTTTGTCTGCGTATGCTGTCGATTGCCTTATAACGGCCAGCCGACACCAGCCAGGTATGCGGATGCTCAGGCATGCCTTTGTCTGGCCATTGCTCCAGCGCTGCCTTGAAGGCTTCATGCAAGGCTTCTTCTGCCAGGTCAAAGTCACCCAGTAAATGCACCAGGGTCGCAAATACACGACGCGAATCGCGCTGGTAGATTTCCTTGATGCTGTGCTGCAGAGCGATACTGGTCTGTGTCATTGCGATGGCATGGAGGGCATGTTTGCTTAAATTTTAACATCCTTCCCTTATATGCAAATTCTGTTTTTATATGCAGGCGCACATAAAAAGACGTCTAAAAAAAACGCCCGACAGAGCAGGCGTGAACTGGTGCAGCAGAGGTGGAACAAATCTTCAGGCTACCTTTTTTTCATCCCGCAATTCGCGGCGCAATATCTTGCCCACGTTGGACTTTGGCAGTTCTGTTCTGAATTCTATGTATTTGGGTTTCTTGTAGGAGGTCAGTTGCTCCTTGCAAAAACTCATCAACTGGGCGTCAGTCAGTTGTGCATCCTTGCGCACCACATACAGTTTGACAGCTTCGCCAGAATTGCTATCGGGTACACCGACGCAGGCGCATTCCAGTACGCCTGGGTGGCTGGCGACCACGCCTTCAATTTCATTTGGGTACACATTGAAACCAGACACCAGGATCATGTCTTTCTTGCGATCGACCACGCGGATAAAACCACTGGCTTCCATGATGCCTATATCACCGGATTTGAAGTAGCCATCTGCCGTCATGACTTTGGCAGTTTCATCCGGACGGTTCCAGTAACCCTGCATGGTTTGTGGCCCGCGTATGGCGATCTCTCCTGATTCACCGAGTGGCAGTGGCTGGCCATGGTCGTCAAGGATGGCAATTTCTGTCGATGGCAGGGGCAAGCCTATGCTGCCGTTGAAATCACTGGAATCAGTAGGATTGCAACTGACTACTGGGGAGGTTTCTGACATGCCATAGCCCTCTATGATGGGGCAGCCTGTCACTGCCTTCCAGCGCTCGGCAACCTTGGCTTGCACCGCTGTCCCACCACCGTTGCAAGCCTTTAATAAAGAGAAATCCAGTTTGGCAAAGTCAGCGTTATTGAGCAGGCCGTTATACAGGGTATTGACCGCTGGCAGCATGCTGATCTTATGCCTGGAAAGCGTCTTGACCAGGCCTGGGATATCACGCGGATTGGGGACGAGGATATTCATGCCGCCCAGGCGCATACCCATCAGGTAGCAACTGGTCAGGGCAAAGATATGGTACAGGGGCAGGGCGCAGACTATGCTCATGGACTCGACCTTGGGAGCCTTGTTCAATGCCGGTTGCGCCCAGGCTTCATTTTGCAAGACATTGGCGGTGACATTGCGATGTGTCAGCACGGCTCCTTTGGAGACGCCAGTCGTGCCCCCTGTATATTGCAGGAAGGCGATGTCATCGTGGCTGATTGACACAGGCTGCAATGGCAGATCAGCACCCTGGTCCAGCGCCTGCTTGAAGCTGATGGCGCTGGGCAGAGAAAATTCCGGCACCATTTTTTTGATATGACGCACGGCAAAATTGAGTGCCATGCCTTTGATGCCACCCATCAGGTCGCCCATGCTGCTGACGACGATGTGCTTGACCCTGGTTTTGCCCAATACCTGTTGCAGGGTAGTGGCAAAATTTTCCAGGATGATGATGGCCTCTGCACCAGAGTCATTCAGTTGATGTTCCAGCTCACGCGGGGTATACAGCGGGTTGATATTCACTGCCGTGTAACCAGCGCGCAGGATGGCAGCGATCGCTACCGGGTATTGCAAGAGATTGGGCATCATGACGGCGACGCGGGCACCTTTTTCCATCCCCTTGTTTTGCAGCCAGGCCGCCAGTTTTTTGGATAAGGCATCGACCTCGGCATAAGTCAGGTATTTGTCCATGCAGACATAGGCCTGACGCTGGGCATATTTGTGAAAGGATTCTTCCAGCAGATGTACTACCGAGCTGTATTGTGTACAGTCAATTTCTGCGGGAACGCCGTGGGGATAGGATCGCAGCCAAAACTTGTCCATGCTTTACCTTTGTCTCTGGTTTTATGAAAATCTGGCGACGCAAGGAATAATCCTTGCACGCTGACATTGCCAAACTTATTATTATTTTGTGGACATGCTAAGGGGAGGGATGTGTAACAAGCAAGACTTATTCATGACATTTGAATAAGTCTTCTAATCGACACAGTGGCAGTAATTTCAGGCTTTGCTGGGTCTACCTGAGAATGACTGCCAGCAAGTGAGGGTAGGGTGGGGGCAGGGGATTACTGTTTAATGACCAGTTTCTCAGCCTTGGCATCGCGCGACATCATGAACCTTACGATAGATTCAACGGTGACGGTATCGATTTGCCCAGCCATGCGGCGATCAAAAGGGTGGTCATCAAAAGCGACATTGGCGCGGAACATGCGTGCGCCCAGGCGCGTCAGTGAGGGGATTTGCAGGGTATCCGGTTTGTAAGAAGCTGATTTTAACCAGGCTTGTGCCTGTGTGCGGTTTTCTATCTTCACATCATTGGCCTGGGCTGCAGCGATCACTTCCAGTGCCCATTGATTGGAGTTTTGATAGGTCGTGGAATAGGCATAAGACAGCATGTTATAGCGGGCAGCATGCAGGTTTTTGGCACGGCCATCGGCCATGACTTGTTGTAATTTTTGTTGCAATTCCGGGTTGGGGATGAGGATCAGGGTTTCAAAGGCGAACATGTCATCCATGAAAAAATTGCCCAGCCCTTCCCTGAATAATTCTGAATTGGCAGTGCCACACTGGTTCAGCTCATGCATGACTGACCAGGTGCCATCCGGCAAGTGTTCTATCAAGCCCAGATGTGAATAGCGCAAATTGTATTTGGATAAGTCCTGGCCTACGCGGGCAATGATGGCAACATTGGCCTGGCTTTCATCCAGCCTGATCTGGGTCTTGTGCGCAAACTCCAGCGCTTGCATGACTTTCTTGGGGTCATAAATATTTTCCTCGCAGGAGCGTCCGGCAAATGCCGGGGCAGTGCAAGCCAGGGTGAGAATAATCAGTGCACGCTGTAACAGCACCAGCGTGGCAGGGGAAGTCAGTGAGTTTTTGCGCATAGGAGATGATCAGACCTTGTTGTGATGCATCAGGGCAGTACCTATTTCATTAGGGATAAACGCGATTACCTTGCCTGCACTGACCAGCAGATAACCTGTCGTCGTGGCGCTGACTTCCACCACAGCACCACTGACCAGACCGGCTTTTTCTATACCCTTGCCAGATAATCTGACCGTGGTGCTGACGGCCTGGGTAGAACCTTTGAGCACCACAGTCACGCCATCGGCACCAGCCTTGACGGTATCAACGATCATCTCGCCTGATCCGGCCACCATGGAAAAACCACCCAGCATGATAATGCCCACGCCCATAGACAAGGCTTCAGAGCCTCCAGAAGGGCCGCAAGAGATGCAACCACGGCCAGCATGTGCGGAAAGTGGCAACAGGCTGCTGGTACACAGGGCAGCAATAAGGGCGAATTTACGGAAAGCTAATGACATTTGGTCTCCTGATTAGTAGATGAAAGTACATCCACAATAATATAAGACCATAAAATCACAAGCTATTTGTCATCAGTAGCAAATAGTTACAGAAGAAGTCGTGGAATCTGCTACCTGTCTGCCTGGATGAAGACAGGTAGCATGAGGATGGTGCTGATAGCGCTGCTTACCAGATGCTGACGCGTTTTTCTGGGGGCAGGTACATCTTGTCGCCAGGTTTGACATCAAAGGAGGTGTAAAAATCGGGATGGTTGACCAGGCTGCCATTGACGCGGAATTCGCCAGGGGAATGCGGATCAGTCTTGACCAGGGTGATAGAGCGCTGTTCACGTGATTTACCGCGTCTGGCTTGTGCCAGGCCCATGAACAGGCGTTGCTCCGCGGTCCAGCCATCAATCACAGGTGCAGGTTTGCCTTGCAGTGAGAGCTTGTAAGCACGCATTGCCATGACGATGCCTGCATTGTCGGCAATGTTTTCACCCAGGGTCAGTTTCCCATTCAGGAAATAACCTGGAACTGGACTATACGTCGCATATTGATCGACCAGACTGGCGGTTTTTTTCTTGAATTTTTCCTGGTCTTCGGCTGTCCACCAGTTGCGCAGGTTACCATCGCCATCATACTGTGCGCCCTGGTCATCAAAGGCATGACTGATTTCGTGGCCGATGGAAATGCCCAGTGCACCGTAGTTGAAAGCGTCTTCCGCAGTGACGTCAAACAAAGGTGATTGCAGGCGGGCTGCGGGGAAGACGATTTCATTCATGGTCTCGCTGTAATAAGCATTCACCGTTTGTGGCGTCATATGCCATTCTTCGCGGTCTATGGGTTTGCCCAGTTTGGCAACTTCCCTGTCATAGCGAGCCTTGCGTGCGCGCAACAGGTTACCGATCAGGTCATCGCTCTTGATCGTCAAGCCAGTCTCATCCTGCCATTGTCTTGGGTAGCCTATCTTGACGCTGATTTTAGACAGTTTGATTTGCGCCTGCTTTTTGGTCTCAGGACTCATCCAGTCCAGCGTTTCTATGCTTTGTTTAAAAGCTTCAAGGAAATAGCCGACCATTTTTTCCGTACGCTGTTTGACTTCAGGCGAGAAGTATTTTTCCACATAAATCTTGCCTACGGTTTCACCCAGGATCTGATCTGCCAGTGCCACGCCACGTTTATCACGCGTGCGGTTTTCCTTGATGCCGGCGATCGTGGCACCCTTGAAAGCGAAGTCTTCATTAACAAAATCCGACGACAGGAAAGGGCTGTAAGTGCTGATCAGATGCCAGCTGAAATAAGATTTCCATGCATCCAGTGAAAAGCTATTCAGGCTATCGTCAAAGCCCTTGATGAAGCTGGGTTGCAGTATGACGAGTTCATTGATTTTGCCTTGCATATGGGCTGACTGCAGATAAGTCGTCCAGTTGAAGGCAGGGGTCATCTTGTTCAATTCGCCAACCGACAATTTGTTGTAAGTCTTGACCGGGTCGCGGTTTTCCACGGCTGACCATTGTGCTGTGGCCAGGGCAGTTTCCAGTGCGATGATATTGTCAGCTTGTGCCGTGGCATTTTTTTCGCCAGCCAGTGTCAGCATTTTTTCTATGTGTGCCTTGTATTTGGCGCGCACGTCCGCCATTTTTGCATCATCCTGCTTCAGGTAAAAATCGCGATTTGGCAAACCCAGCCCGCCCTGGGATACATCAACCACGTATTGGCTGGAATTCTTGCTGTCCTGGCCTATACCTGCACGGATGGGTGTGTTGACACCGATTTCATGGAAACGTGCAATCAGTTTAGCAATGGCAGCTTTATCTTTCATGGCTGAAATGTGCGTCAGCTCGCCTTTCAAGGCAGCAATGCCCAGGGCATTGAGTTTTTTCTCATCCATGAAGCTCTTGTAAAGGTCCCCGATTTTCTGCAAATCTGAACCTGCCCGCCTGTTGTTATCCCTGGCAGCGCTTTCAACAATAGTGCGCAATTGTTGCTGTACATCTTCACGTGCTTTCATGAAAGTACCCCAGTCAGACTTGTCTGCCGGGATTTCATTGGCGCTTAACCAGGCACCTTGTGCGTAGCGATAAAAATCATCCTGGGCACGCACTGCCTTATCCATGTTTTCGGGGTGGATACCAGAACCAAGCGCAGTTGCCTGAGCAACAATTGTCATTGGGCTAGGGTCTGCTGCCTGGGCAACGTTGGCCAGCAGGCTGAGTGCGAGAGTGCTGAGTAGTAAGCGTTTCATAGGGGGTCTCTGGATAAGATGTTTTTATTGTCTGAGCATGCGCTCTCGACGCTCTAGGATTATAAGAACTAGTGGAAGGATAGACTGAATGTGTCTGGCGAAGTTCATTGCGGAAAACAAAAAAAGCATTACTGCTGTTAACAGTAATGCTTTTATCTGAAAGAGTTATGTGAGCTGGGTTGACTATCGGATTATTGTGAACTATTGGGCAATAGTTGCTTCAGCTTCGGTAGCGCCAGTAGACTCTTTCTTGCAATGCGGGCAAGACTTGCCAGAGATATACCAGGGCGATAATTGTTCACGCGGCGTGACGACCGCGCGGCAGGCAAAGCATTGTTTGGTATCGGTCGCTTCCAGTTGCGGGTTCAGTGCTGTGCGATAGTCAAACACGAAGCAGTCGCCGTGGTAGTGATCGCCGCCGACTTCTTCAAAATACTTGAGGATGCCGCCTTCGAGCTGGTAGACGCTGTCGAAGCCAACATTTTGCATATGAATAGCAGCTTTTTCGCAGCGTATGCCACCGGTGCAGAAAGTCACCACGGTCTTGTCGTTCAAGACATCACGATTGGCTTCGATAACTGCCGGGAATTCTGTGAACTTGGCAATGCGGTAATCAATGGTATTGTCAAAGCTACCAACATCGACTTCAAAATCATTGCGGGTATCGACCATGACTACGGCTTTGCCATTGTCGTCATGACCCTGGTCCAGCCAGCGCTTGAGCGTGTGGGCATCCACCGCAGGGGCGCGGCCTTCTTCAGGCTTGATCAGCGGCATGCGCATGGTAATGATTTCTGCCTTCAGCTTGACCAGTATCTTGGTGAAGGGCTGGTGGTCAGAAAAACTCTCTTTGGCGACCACGTCTGCAAAACGCGGGTCCTGGTGCAGCCAGTCCATATAGGCATCTATCTCATGGCGCAAACCGGCCAGGAACATATTGATGCCTTCGGGCGTTAGCAGTATCGTGCCTTTCAGATTGAGTTCCTTGCATTTATCCAGAAACACCTGGCGTTTTTCAGCAGTGTCATCGAAAGTGATGAACTTGTAGGCAGAAATATTGACGTAGGGTGTATCGGGTGTTTGTATTACAGCGGGCATGATGAAATTCAGTAAGTCATTGATTTGGCAGCATTATAAGCGATTTAATCAGGCTTTTGCGAGCAGCAGCATCTCGACATGGGGAATATCGTCTTCCAGATAGATGTCAGAAACCGTCTCAAAACCAAAGCTGCCATAGAATTTTTCAAGATAAGCTTGGGCACCGATGCGGATGGGGGCAGCAGGGTGCAGCGCATGCAAGGCCTGGATGCCACGCGTAATTAAAGCTTTACCAACACCCGTGCCGCGCCAGTCACTGGTGCTGATGACGCGGCCCAGCGAGGCTTCGGCAAAACTGATACCAGCCGGGACGATGCGCAGGTAAGCCGCCACTTCACCGTCTGGTGTCCAGGCAGTCAGGTGATGCGACAAAGGGTCTTTGCCATCGACATCCTGGTACACGCAGTTTTGCTCAATGACAAATACAGCCGCACGCGCCTGGTAAATCGCGTGTAATTGCAAATTGCTTAATTCACTGAAACTGGCGCATTGCCATTGCAAATCGCTTAAGTTTTTTTTGTTTGTCATAGTCGTTTTTCTGTATTTCGAAAACATCTTATCAGGACTTACGCAAAATTGTCCCAGCAAGGCTATTGCTTAAGGAACCCGCCCTTGCAAGGGCGGTTCGTTGCGTCGGCAGACAATGTATTGTCTGAAACCCCGACTACACCACAGCGACGAAGACAGTACTTTAGTACAAGGAAAGATTAAAACGGGAGCTGCAACGCAGCTGGGGCGGTTTTGCGTAAGTCATGATTACATCTGTCTGAACAGGTGTGCATAGACTCTACTGACCTGTAGCTTGTCTTCACTCCCTTTGAGCTTCAGTGTGATCTTGCCAGTGTCATCCTTGTTGGCAATTTGTATATGCAGGGTATTGACGACGGTGCTGCGGTGGATTTGCCAGAAGATACTGCTGTCTAGTTGTGGCAAGAGTTCACGCAGGCTGCTGCGTATCAGCGATGAATGTTCTCTGGTGACGACATTGATATATTTGTCGGTGGCTTCAAAATACAGCACATCATCGACATTGATCATGCGTATCTGGTTGCCAACGGCGGCGCGTATGATGCGCAGGCGTTCTGGTGTCGCCTGGTTATTGCTATTGCCTCCTGGTAGCGCCTGGCCAGGTACGAGGTGGCGTAATTGTTCGAGCACGCGATCAAGTTCATTTGGTCTTTGCACGCCGTCTGCCAGCCTTGCCTGTAGTCTTTGCACGGTCTTGGCCAGGCGTTCTTCACTGACAGGTTTCAAGACATAATCAGAAGCCGAATGTTCAAAAGCTTCTATCGCATATTCATCATAGGCAGTGACGTAGACGATAAGGGGGAAGGCTTTGTTATCTGGCCATTCTTCTGCCAGCTCCTGCGCCACATCCAGCCCGGTCTTGCCTGGCATTTTGATGTCGAGGAAGAGGATGTCGGGTTGTTTATCCAGGGCTTCCTGCACTGCATGCACACCGTTTTCAACGATGGCGCAGAGTTGCAGTTCTGGCCAGAGTTTTTCCAGCATCTTTTGCAGGGTCAGCGCGAGTATCGGTTCGTCTTCCGCAATCAGGGCACGTTTGGCTGTCATGGTAATTATTCTTTGTTGGGGATATGGAGATGGGCAATTGCCCCCTCGGGTTGATTGGCTTGCAGTGTCAGGCTGGCTTGTGGGCCATACAGGGCCAACAGGCGCTCACGGATATTGGCGTTGCCGATATTATGACCTTCGCTGCTGATGTTCTTGCTGTCATCAAAATTAAAGGGCAGGCCCAGGCCGGTATCGATGACTTTCAGATGCAGAATGGCGTCCTGTTTTTCGGCGATGACATGGATGCTGCCACCTTCCATTTTCGGCTCCAGCCCGTGCTTGATGGCATTCTCGACCAGGGGTTGCAAGAGCATGGGGGCAATCGCTGTCTGCTGCAAATCGTCGGGTAAATCCAGAGTGTATTGCAGGCGCTTTCCCATGCGTATCGCCAGCAATTCCAGATAGGCTTGCATGAGGGTGAATTCCTGCTTCAGCGTGGTTTTTTCTGCGCGGGATGAGCTCAGGGTATTGCGCAGATAGACGATCAACTGTGCCAGCATGTGCTGGGCGCGCGGCGGGTCTATCGCTATCAGGCCTTGCAGATTGGCCAGGGTATTGAACAGCATGTGTGGTTCTATCTGCGCCTGCAGCATTTGCAATTGCGCTTGCATGGCTTGTTTTTCTATTGCGGCATTTTTAGCTTTTTCTGCTTCGGCAGAGGCCTGCAATTCTGAAATTCTGGCGCGGCTCCAGAATGACCATGCCGCGATCAGGCTGACGATGCAAGTCATGGCAATCGAGCTGAGCAGATAGGGCGACTTAATCGTATTGACGTCTGGAACAGGGTAGTTGAATACCACGGCGGCGATAGCCATTCCTACCATCAAAGCCAGGGGGGCCACCACGATACACATGAGGTAAAAACCTACGGTGTTTGGTGTCCCAGCGCCCCAGAACAGGCGCTTGAATATCTTGATCAGCAAATAGGCTGAAAAACCGATGAACATGGAAAACACGATGTGTTCAAACAGAGTGCCGCGCGCATGCAGGATATAGTGGACGCCAAAGCCGCAGGCCAGGTTGATGGCCAACAGGCGCGGCATGTCGCCGATAACGCCTAGCAGGCTCTGGTAATGGTCAGGCTTTAATTTTGACTGTAAATAGGTCTGGAATGGCCGTAAAAAATTCTTATTCATTTCATCGTTGGCAGAGTATCTGGGTGCCTGCAGCTTAACCTGTCTTTGACCCAGGCCATAGACCAACAGGATAAAGGCCGCGGTTTTTGTCGTAAAGGCGGGCAAATCCGGCGTGAATAAATCATGCCAGATTTTATCGGTTTGTTTTTATATAATTTTTTTTGCCGTTAAAGCCTGCAACTGTTGCTCGTCATAGCCCAGTACCGTAGCGAGCACGGCCTGGGTATGTTGCCCCAGTAAAGGCGGTGCAGAAGGATAGGTAACGGGTGTGGCCGACAATTTCATCGGGCTGGCCACCAGTTTGACTTGCCCGGCAGTAGGATGGGGCAGATTGATTTGCATTTCGCGCGCCAGTACTTGCGGGTCTTCAAATACTTCTTTGAGGGTATTGATGGGGCCGCAAGGCACGCCAGCCTCTTCCAGCAGGCTGATCCATTCCTGCTTGGTTTTGCGTTTGACCATCTCAGCCAGCACAGGGACCAGCACATCCCGGTGTTCTACGCGTTGAGGATTGGTGCTAAAGCGTGGGTCATCTGCCAGTTCTGGCAAACCACCTATTTGTACAAATTTTTTATATTGACCGTCATTGCCAGCGGCGACGATGATGTGGCCATCTGCCGTCGCAAAGGTTTGATAGGGCACGATATTGGGATGTGCATTGCCCCAGCGTTTAGGCGCATTGCCACTGGCCAGGTAATTCATATTCATATTGGCCAGCATGGACACCTGTACATCCAGCAAGGCCATGTCTATATACTGGCCCTCACCTGTCCTGTCCCTGTGTGTCAGTGCCGCCATGACGGCGATGGTGGAATACATACCTGTCATCAGGTCGGCAATCGCCACTCCGGCTTTTTGCGGGCCGCCACCAGGTAAATCATCGCGCTCACCCGTCAGCGACATGAAACCACCCATGCCTTGCACGATAAAGTCATAACCGGCCCGGTTGGCATACGGGCCATCCTGGCCAAAGCCGGTGATGGAGCAATATACCAGGTCAGGCTTGACCAGTTTCAGGGATTCATAATCAAGACCGTATTTTTTTAACTGGCCAACCTTGTAGTTTTCCAGCACGACGTCGGACTTGGCTGCCAGTTCACGGATGATTTGCTGGCCTTCAGGTGTGGCGATATCCACCGTGATGGCTTGCTTGCCGCGGTTCGCCGCCAGGTAATAAGCTGCTTCGGTGGTGTTATTGCCTTCTGCATCGCGCAAATACGGTGGCCCCCAGGTACGGGTATCATCGCCACTGCCTGGCCGCTCAACCTTGATGACTTCTGCCCCCAGGTCGGCCAGGTTTTGTGCACACCAGGGGCCTGCCAGTACCCGCGTCAGGTCCAACACACGGATATGGCCCAGAGCAGTTTTTTGTAACGACGTCGGCATCTTCGATTATCCTATTAATATTATATTTATCTTCTTGTACGGAGCGCATCATGTGGCCCTATCCTAAAGTCATCGCCCACCGTGGTGGTGGAACTTTGGCACCAGAAAATACCCTGGCAGCGATGCGTTGCGGATGGGAGCACGGTTTTGCCGCCGTGGA
Source organism: Undibacterium sp. Di27W (assembly GCF_049340345.1). Taxonomy (NCBI): domain Bacteria; kingdom Pseudomonadati; phylum Pseudomonadota; class Betaproteobacteria; order Burkholderiales; family Oxalobacteraceae; genus Undibacterium; species Undibacterium sp. Di27W. Next base: position 94,309 of record NZ_JBMPOS010000016.1, read on the forward strand.
ATTTGATGTCATGTTATCAAAGGATGGCGTCCCTGTGCTCATGCATGACCCTGAATTTGGCAGAACCGTGACTGGCAGTGGTCGGGTGGCAGATACTTTGGCCACTGATTTGCAGAAAATGGATGCCGGCAAGTGGTTTGCTGACAGCTTTGCCGGTGTAACCGTGCCCCTGTATGCCGAGGTGGTCAGTTTTTGTCGCCAGCATGGTATCTGGATGAATATAGAGATCAAGCCCAGCCCCGGTGCAGAAGCCGAGACTGGCCGTGTCGTTGCCGAGCTGACGCAAAGCCTGTTTGCCGATGTTGCCGTCGTCGATACCCTGCATTTGCCGCTGTTTTCTTCTTTCTCCATGACGGCACTGATGGCCGCCAAGCATGCTGCGCCTACCATTCCGCGTGGATTCCTGATGGATAAACTGGACCCGGACTGGAAAACAAATTTGCAGGAACTGGCCGCCAGGGCATTGCATACCAACCATAAACACCTGACAGCCGAGCTGGCGAAAGAAGTCAAGGATGCCGGTTATGGTTTATTTTGCTATACCGTCAACACGCCGGAACGGGCAACAGAAATATTGCACTGGGGAGTAGATGCATTCTGTACCGATAGACTTGATTTGATACCAGCCGACTTTTGACTACTTGCAGTGCTAAAAATACAATATATTTCTTAAATATAAATTTACATCAATATACGCTTGACTCTCACGTAAGGTTAGACTTTATGATGGGCCTTTCTAAAAGGGCAAGCAATGTTACTTAAAGTTGGCGAACTTGCAAAGCGCATAGGTCTGACTATTCGTGCCTTGCATCACTATGAAGAAATAGGCCTGGTACAGCCTTCTGCGCGTACTGCAGCTGGTTATCGTTTATATAATAAGGATGACATCGCGCGCCTGCATCGTATCCAGGCTTTGCGTGGTCTTGGCTTGTCGCTGGCAGAGACCCGTGATATGTTGAATGGCGAAGGGGCGGATTTACGTCAATTGATACGCCAGCAGATGTGCGCTATCGACAGGCAAATTGCGGATGCCACCGATTTGCGCGCACGTCTGGCCAGCCTCGAAGAAAAACTGGCAAAAGAAAAAGAGCCAGACTGGGATGAGTGGTTATCGACTTTGCGCCTGATGGCAACCCAGCGTCAATACTTCAATGCGGAAGAAATCGCCACGCTGCAAAAGAGCGTTACGCAAAGCAACTTCAAGCAGCAATGGCCGAATCTGGTTGCCGAAGTGCGCAGCCTGATGGAAAACCAGGGCCTGCCATCTGATCAACAGGCAAAGAAACTGGCGCGCGACTGGATAGATCTGTGCCAGAAGACCATGGGCGACGACCCGCGCTTTTTTGCCAAACTCAGCACCATGCACAGGACAGATTTTTCTGCCCAGGCTATCACCGGTGTGGATGGTGACTTGCTTGATTTTATTATGGAAGCCTTGCATGAAATACGCTGTGATATTTTTGCCGCCTATCTCGATAAGAATGAATTGCAGCACTTCCGCAAGCATGGCCAAAAAAATATGCAAGACTGGCTTTCCACCATTGCCAGCACACGTCAATTGATAGAAAGCGGCACAGCACCTGAGCACCCTGACAGCCTTGAACTGATGCGTCATTGGCAGTGGCTCATTGTTGACACCTGGGGCATGAATCTCGCTACGCAAGAGAAAGTCCGGGCCGTCCATGAAAAACATCCCGAAATACTGGATGGCAGTGGCTATACCGCTGACATGAAGCATTTTGTCGAACAAGGCATGCTGGCATTGATTGCCAGTACAGCCATGACTGGCACACCCATGGCCATCAATGGCTCACCAGACCCCGCATCCTGAACGGTTTGACCAGGCATTTCCTATTTGTTTCACTCATCCCAAGATCAGCATTTTTATCAGGAGTACCTATGTATCCCGTAGTACTGAAGCAAGTCATGAAGACCTATCACCTCGATGCGGTCGATGTGCCGGCCCTGGTTGATATCAACCTGCAATTACGCGCCAATTGTTTTACGGTGATTTCAGGCGCATCCGGCAGTGGCAAAACTACCTTGCTGAACCTGATAGGTTGCATAGACCGCGCAGATAGCGGTGAAGTCACCGTCGCCGGGCAAGCGGTGCATACTTTGTCGGACGATGCCTTGTCGGACTTCCGGGCCCGGCATCTTGGTTTTATTTTTCAAAACTTCAACCTGCTGCCTGTGCTCAACACCTACGAAAATGTGGAATATCCCCTGATACTGTCCAAAGTCCCAGCGGCCGAACGCAAAAAACGTGTGCTTGATTTGCTTGATGCAGTAGGTTTGTCCGACCGCGCAAAAAATTTGCCGGGACAATTATCAGGTGGTCAGCGCCAGAGGGTAGCGATTGCCCGCGCTCTGGCAACCGAACCCAAGCTGGTGCTGGCCGATGAACCTACCGCCAATCTGGATAGCCAGACCGGCGCCGCCATCATCAGCCTGATGCGTAAGATGCAGCGTGAGCGCCAGGTCTCTTTCGTGTTTTCTTCGCATGACCCGCAGGTGCAGGCTGAAGCCGATGACACCATCTTCATCCGTGATGGCCGTATCACAGGCGTAGAACGTAACACTGAAAACCTGGAGCTCAGCGCATGAAGACCTTTTCTCTCGCCTTGCGTAATCTGCTTAGAAATCGCCGCCGCTCATTGACCACTCTGCTGGCCATGGTAGTAGGCCTGACTGCCATCCTTTTATTTGGTGGATACCGCTCGAATATCACCTATGGCATGGAAACCGGTTTCGTCGAAGCCAGCGGCCATTTGCAAATCCAGCACCAGGGGTATTTTCTGGAAGGTGGTGACAATCCCACTGCTTATGGCATTGCCGATTACCAGCACATCATAGACCTGATCAAACAAGACAAAGAACTGGCGCCCATGCTGAACGTGGTGTCCCCGACCTTGCAACTTGGTGGTCTGGCGGGTAATTTTTCCGCCGGTGTTTCGCGTTCGGTATTGGCGACGGGGGTCGTCGTGCCTGAACGTAACCAGATGTTGAACTGGAATGATTATGGCATGCAAAGCTATGCCAAACCCCTGCCTTTGAATGGCAGCAACCCCGATGCAGTTGTCATCGGCGAAGGTGTGGCACGCAAGATCAAATTGTGCAAGGCCTTGCAGATACCCGGCTGCAAACAGGACGACACATCTGCTGCACCCGCAGATAACAGTGCTCAGGCCCCCGGTGATATTGCGGCTCTGTCCGCACTGGAGCAAGGCAACACGGTCAAGGAAGAGGGCACACGCATAGAAATGCTGGCAGCCACTTCGCACGGCGCGCCCAATGTCGCCAGCCTCAGTGTCATCACCGCCAGGAATATGGGTATCAAGGCACTCGATGATGTGTACATGGCCATGCATTTGAGTCAGGCACAAAAGCTGATCTATGGCAGTAGCAAAGCGCAAGTGACAGCGATACAGATACAGCTCAAGCATACCTGGCAGATACCGGCAGCACGCGCCCGCCTGCAACAATTGCTGGATCAGAATGTCAAAGGGCAGGCGCTGGAACTGCTGGATTTTAAAGTGCTCAATCCCCTGTATGGCCAGACTGTGCAATTCATGGATTCGATGTTCGGCTTCATCGCCATACTGATAGGCGTGATCGTGCTATTCACTATCGGCAATACCATGAGCACTGCTGTGGTCGAGCGCACGGTAGAGATCGGCACCTTGCGCGCCATGGGTTTGCGCCGTTCCGGCTTGCGCAGGCTGTTCCTGTGTGAAGGTGTGTTGCTGGGCGTGATAGGCGCGGTATGCGGCCTGCTTGGTTCACTGGTCATCGCCTACATGATTAATCACAGTGGTGCAGCGTGGACGCCGCCCGGCTACTCCTATGCCTATCTGATACAGGTGCGCGTATGGCAAGATATGCCTTTGCTGATAGGCAGTGTTATCGGCCTGTTGCTGGTGACGGTGATCTCAGCCTGGTTGCCTGCGAACCGGGCATCGAGGCTCATGATTGTTGACGCATTAAGACATGTATAAGGAAATATCATGAACTATTTGAAGTTGTCTGTAGTTTGCTTCGCCATGGCTGGATTGTTCATGGGAACTGCGCAGGCCGCCCAGAGCCCGCAAGAGATACTGGCCGCCAGTGATGTGGTGCGTAATCCTGATTATCCATTTGGCCTGATCAATACCCTCATCGAATACCGTGCCGGTAAACAGACTGATACCAGCACCCTGTCCATCTACTCCAAGGCTGACCCCAACAGCGGTCAGTTCCGCAGTCTGATACGCTATGTCGCACCGGCCAGGGATGCCAACAAGCTGATACTCTTCAGTGGCAAGGATTTATGGTTTTACGATCCCAGCAGCAAGGCCAGCATACGCATGTCGCCGCAGCAGCGCCTGCTGGGCCAGGCATCGAATGGTGATGTGGTGACCGTCAACCTGGCCAAGGATTACCAGGCCGTGAGTGCGGTAGAAGAAGATACCCAGGATGGTGACCGCCAGAGCAAGCATTGCAATAAACTGAGCATGAATGCCAGCACGCCAGACGCCACTTACCATCACATCGACATGTGGATAGAAGCTGGCAATAATCACCCGGTCAAGGCCAAGTTTTATACCGAAAGTGGCAAGCTGCTCAAGACGGCCTATTACCGCCGCTATGAAAAACAGTTAGGGATAGACAGGCCGACAGAAACTGTCATCATTGATGGTCTGGATCCTAGCTGGGTAACAGTGATGCGCTACTCCAACCTGGTCAAGCGTGAAGTGCCTGATCAATGGCTGCAACGCGACTATTTGCCACGCTTCAAACCGGAATGACAATGAATGGCCATCCATATTCTTTCAAGCCTGGGGTTTGTGCTTTCATGGTGTCGCTGGCATTGAATTGCCAGGCCCAGCAAGACCCTGATCTTGATGCGCTGAAAGTCGCTGATCAGATGCCTGCCACAGTGGAGCAGGCGAGCAACTGGCGTCTGTTTGCAGAAGCTGGGGCAGGGGTGAACCGCGCACGTCTTGGTGGTGCCAGCCAACAATTCCAGCGCTTGTCGCTGGACCTGCAATATGACAATTCCTTCGCGCCAGGCTGGCGTGCAGTCTTGTCTGATCGCCTTGATGTGAACTGGCCTCCACAGACAGCGGGGCTGCAGCATGCTATCAATACCCTGAAAGAAGCTTACCTGAGCTGGCAAGTGCAGACTGATCAGATACTGGACCTGGGCCGCATCAACGCGCGCAATGGTGTCGCCCTTGGTTATAACCCTACAGATTATTTTCGCACTTCTGCGTTGAGGTCTGTGGTATCGGTAGATCCTGCCAGCCTGAAAGAAAACCGCCAGGGCAGCATCATGTTGCGTGGGCAAAAACTGTGGAGCGGCGGTTCTTTGACTGCCTTGTACTCCCCCAAATTGGCGGATGAGCGCAACTATTCCAGCTTCAATCCTGATGTCGCCGCCACCAATGATCAGAACCGTTGGCTGCTGGCTTTGAGTCAGCAAGTGATGGATGGCATTACGCCTCAAGTCTTGCTGTATAAAGCAGAAAAGCAGCCTGTGCAGATAGGCCTGAACCTGACCGCTTTGTTGAATGACTCTACCGTGGTATTTGCCGAATGGTCGGGTGGGCGTAGCCAGTCCAACATGACACAAGCTATGCGGCAAATCGGAATAACTTATCCTGATGACAGTGCGTTTCGCAATCACAGCGCAACCGGCCTGACCTATACCACCAGCAACAAGATATCGCTGACAGCCGAACTCGAATACAACGGCGGTGGCCTGGACCAGGAAAAATGGAACAGTCTGGGGCAGACTTCCTTGCAGAGCTATGGCATCTACCGTCGCTTCCTGCAAGGTGTGCAAGAGACACCAGGCAAGCGCAGTGTCTTTGCCTATGCAAGCTGGCAAGATGCGCTGATCAATCACCTGGACCTGGCTGCGATGAGCCGCTATGACCTTGCCGATGCCAGCCGCATTTCCTGGCTGGAGGCGCGCTACCATCTCAAACACACAGAGTTTGCCTTGCAATGGCAGCGCAATAGCGGAACCAGCTTGAGCAATTATGGCGCAGCGCCACAAATGCAAAGCTGGCAATTGCTGGCACGCTATTATTTCTAATCAAATAAAAGCGGGAAGGCAGTTACGAGTTTTTACATCGATTACATTTCTGCTGTCATCGGGAAAAGTAGCAGTCTCGTTATTGATGCATGGGCAATGTGCTCATATCAACTCAAGACTGGCTACTTTTATAGAAGGAATATCCATGAAATCCATCAAATTTGCCGCCGCCCTGGCTTCCACTCTTGCTCTGACCTTGATCGCCAGTTCTGCATTTGCCCAGGACCCTGCAACACCGAATGTAGAAAAGCGTCAGGAAAGACAGCAAAAGCGCATAGCCAAGGGCGTGGAAAGTGGTGCTCTGACAGCTAAAGAAGCCAGCAATCTGGAAAAACGGGAGGCCAAAATAGAAAATGATAAACAGGCCGCCAAGGCAGATGGCGTAGTGACCCCGGCAGAACGTGCCAAACTCGAACACGAAGAAAACCGCGCCAGCAAGAAAATTCGTAATAAAAAACACAATGTCAGCGCAGCAACAAATTAAGCTTTTGTGGTATGCGTCGCTGTAAATGCAAAGCCAAAAGTACAACTGCTAGCTCATGTTGGTAGTTGTGCTTTGTAGAAAAATTAATTAAGACTTATGCAGGATTGTCTCCGTTGCGTTACACATTTAGCGTACAAGATACGATCAATGTCACGTAATTTTACGCATGCCCTGCCTGAAAAATATCAATAATCGCCTCAAAATTATGTGTGCAAATACGCGAATCTATTCGCACCTACGCAACTTACAGCGTGCCCGCAACAAATTAAATCCTCTACCCAAGTTGTGTGCCAGCGTCCTTCACTGGCACCTCGGACAAAGTTTAAGTTGGTTGGTCTGGTTCATTCGCTTTGTCGTTTGCACATAGCTTGCCAAGAGTTATGTGCATTATTGCGCCTTCAGTTGATCCAGGGTTTGCCTTCCTATGCATAGCACTGTTCAGTTGAATAAGGTATTGACTTTCATATGAAGCATTCACCAACGACTTCTGAATTGCGGCTTCGGAAATGCCCACAAACCGAAGGTAAAGTACACGAAGAAATAACCTAATTCGAACAGCAGCCCGGTGCATATCCATTCCGTCAAGGATTGAATTGCGAGAAGCATCGTCCCAATGCGTATAGTAGTTTCTTGTAACAACCCAGCTTCGAGGGATGCTTCCGCCATTTCCCAAAATTACTACTCTCAGTGAATCTGGCAATCTCGATGCGAGACTATCCAAACGCTTTCGCAGGGAAATTTCATTGCCGTATCGTATGCGCGATTTCAGTGCATCTCTATGGTCGCTGCCTATGCCATCTGGAATAGCCATGCACAAACTGTCATGAATCGCTTTGTATTCCTCTTCTGATGTGTACAAGCCAGTGGATACAGCTCGATGAAATCCTTCAAGGGCTTGCATAAGCGATAGAAATTCGATGTGTGACCAAAGATCATTTGTGTTGAGCACGCTCAGCGCTAACTGGCTTGGCGTGGCAATCGAGTCGTATTGCTCAAACCAGTTCTGGATGACTGGCTCGAGAGCCTCGCCCATGTCATTGCGTAACATGAAGAAATCGTGGCGACTTTTATACTTGCAGGTCTGTGTCATTCTTAGATTAACGAGAACCGCCACGCTTTCATTCGTACCGGAGAGTTTTGCCGATATTTGGTCTTCAGCCATTGATACTCCTGCCAGAAATGAAAGAAGCGTTGACGCTTTTCCGAACTGATCTAAAAACCAGTTAATGCACTGTGGTTCGTCAGGGCGAATCGTCATGTGACAAGAAATTCTTGCATGAATCTCAGATATTCGGTCGCCAGAGTATCTATGCTCGAAGCCAAACGAAAGGGTGCCGAAAATCGCAGGAATCTGAATGATCTCCTCACGAAGATGCTCAATATGGTAGACCACACTTGAAGGGCAGTCCGTTGTCTGTGGAATGATGGTCTGAGTAACGCCTGATCGTCCGATCCACAACTCCAATCCTGGCACGCGAATGCTAACTTCGCTGTACAGGGATTGCTCAGTTACATGGGCTCCCACGACAAGAAAATTAGAGGAAATTCGTTCAGATTCGGCAAACCCACCAGCACCAATACTGACGTTTTTACCGACTTGCATTGCTGACAGCAAGGATACCCGTTCGCTTCCAGTTGTTACACCATGGACAGCGGTATAGTCATGAACTTCGTCGCCGAAAATTGCGCCTCTCTGTGGAGTAAACGTTCCATTGAGTGACAGTTCGGCGCAGCGGTCGCCCCACGTAAGTGTTCCTGCAAGATGAGGCGAATTATCAAGCTGTGGAAGAAACCACTTCCCCGTGAAGGAGGTGTCTTCGTTAAGCGGGTAGGTTTTCATTGAGTTCCTAGTTGATGGATGTTTTCTGAACCCGATAAAGAGGATACTTTGTGCGAGATGATCAAAGAGTCATGTTTAAATATTATAGACCTGCGTGATCTTTATAGCTCAGATACAACCTGCTCTAAGGTAAGGCCGCACTTCGAACGTGAATTCGCCTAACATAAATTCCTCCGTCGATGATTTTGCAAAAAAGATAATCATATTTGGAGCATTGTAGCACTTGTCAGCCATACTGATGACGATAAAACAACGTCAGGCTTTTCAAAAATACATGGCGGTTTCTTCCTGCTTTTCTCTGTGTCTCCGAGCCTTTGTGTTGAGAGGTCTTCCCTTTTTAAGCAGATTTTTCAATAAACTTGCCTGTCTGCTACCGGTCGCCATAGAGAATGTGCTGAATTTATACCGTATAATCGGATTTACACCCATTTTTCAGCTTAGAACCATCATTTATGAACTCGTCAGAAATCCGCGATAAATTCCTCAGCTTTTTCGAATCCAAGGGCCATACACGTGTGCGCTCTTCCAGCTTGATACCCGGCAATGATCCTACCCTGCTGTTCACCAACTCCGGTATGGTGCAGTTCAAGGATGTGTTTCTCGGCCAGGACAAACGTGCCTACACCCGTGCCACGACAGCGCAACGCAGTGTGCGTGCTGGTGGTAAGCATAATGATCTGGAAAATGTCGGTTACACCGCGCGTCACCATACCTTCTTTGAAATGCTGGGTAATTTCTCTTTTGGCGATTATTTCAAGAAAGATGCGATTCACTACGCCTGGGAATTGCTGACGACAGTCTATGGCTTGCCAAAAGACAAGCTGACTGTCACCGTCTATCAGGAAGATGATGAAGCCTACGATATCTGGAAAAACGAAATCGGCGTGCCGGTAGAGCGCATTATTCGCATAGGCGACAACAAGGGTGCGCGTTATGCATCCGACAATTTCTGGCAAATGGCCGACACGGGACCTTGCGGCCCTTGTACCGAGATTTTCTATGACCACGGCCCGGAAATCTGGGGTGGCCCTCCAGGCTCGCCAGATGAAGATGGCGACCGTTTCATCGAAATCTGGAACCTGGTGTTCATGCAGTTCAACAAGGATGAAGCAGGTGTCCTGAACCCTTTGCCTAAACCATGCGTGGATACCGGCATGGGCCTGGAACGTCTGTCTGCAGTTTTGCAGCATGTGCATTCCAACTATGAAATCGATACTTTCCAAAACCTGATCAAGGCAGCTGCGCGTGAAACTGGCTGTACTGATCTGGAACACAATTCCCTGCGCGTGATTGCCGATCATATCCGCTGCGCTGGATTTTTGATCGTTGATGGCATCATCCCTGGCAATGAAGGCCGTGGTTATGTGCTGCGCCGTATCACCCGCCGCGCTTTACGTCATGGCCACAAGCTGGGCCAAAGCCAGCCTTTCTTCTACAAGCTGGTGCCTGATCTGGTCAAGGAGATGGGTGTTGCTTATCCTGAACTGGCTGAGGCGGCTGAACGTGTTGCGCAGGTATTGAAGCAGGAAGAGTTGCGCTTTGGCGAAACTCTGGGCAATGGCATGAAGATATTGGAAGCAGCACTTGCCAAAGACAGTAAAAACCTGGATGGCAAAACAGCCTTTACCTTGCATGATACCTATGGTTTTCCGCTTGATCTGACGGCAGATATTTGCCGCGAGCGCAATGTCGTACTGGATGAAGCGGGTTTCCATGAAGCGATGCGCAAGCAAAAAGAAAGCGGCAAGGAAAATAGCGAATTCACGATGGCTGCCGCCATTGAATACAGTGGTGAAAAAACAAAATTCGTCGGTTACGATCAATTGCAGCACGAAGCCAAAGTGATAGCCCTGTATGTTGATGGCACTGCTGTCAATGAAATCAAGGCTGGCCAAAAAGCGATTGTCGTTCTTGATACCACACCTTTCTATGCAGAATCAGGTGGTCAAGCTGGCGACTCTGGCGTGTTGGTTGGTGTAGATGGAAGCGTCTTTGATGTAACTGATACCAGAAAAATCCAGGCAGATGTATTCGGCCATCACGGCGTATTGAAATCTGGCAGCCTGGCTATTGCACAGAACCTTAAAGCAGAAGTGAACCAGGAAATCCGTGCACAAACCATGCGCAATCACTCTGCCACGCATTTGATGCACAAGGCCTTGCGTGAAGTATTGGGTAGCCATGTTGCACAAAAAGGTTCTCTGGTGGATGTGGAAAAAACCCGCTTCGACTTTAGCCACAATGGTCCTATGACTGCCGATGAAATCCGTCAGGTAGAAACTATTGTCAACCGTGAAATTCTGGCGAACGCCGCAACCCAGGCGCAAGTCATGGGCTATGACGACGCGGTCAAGCATGGCGCCATGGCGCTGTTTGGCGAAAAATATGGTGATGAAGTACGTGTACTCGACATCGGTACTTCGCGTGAGTTGTGCGGTGGTACTCATGTGTCCCGTACTGGTGATATAGGCCTGTTCAAGATCGTTGCTGAAGGCGGTGTCGCTGCCGGTATCCGTCGTGTAGAAGCCGTGACTGGTGAAGTGGCACTGACCCTGGTACAAAACCTCAACAGCCGCATCAATGAAGCTGCTGCCGCCCTGAAAACCCAGCCAGAAGAACTCACGCTGCGTATCGGGCAGGTGCAGGATCATGTCAAGGCTTTGGAAAAAGAACTGGCTACGCTGAAATCCAAAATGGCGTCCAGCCAGGGTGACGATCTGGTGAACCAGGCAGTGGATGTCAAAGGCATCAAGGTGCTGGCTGCAACGCTGGAAGGCGCTGATGTGACAGCCCTGCGTGAAACCATGGACAAGCTCAAAGACAAGCTGAAAACAGCCGCTATCGTGCTGGCAGCAGTCAATGATGGCAAGGTCAGCCTGATTGCCGGTGTGACTGCGGATAGCACATCCAAAGTCAAGGCGGGTGACCTGGTGAATTTTGTGGCGCAACAAGTCGGTGGCAAAGGTGGTGGCCGTCCTGACATGGCGCAAGCGGGTGGTACTGATGCCAGTGGCCTGGCAAAAGCCTTGGAGGGTGTGACTGAATGGGTAACTTCACGTCTATGATACATGTACGTCGCGCTGAAATTTCAGATGCGGCCCAGCTGCAAAGGGTGTTCGCCAGTGGTGGCACCTATGCGGGCACTTTGCAACTGCCGCATCCCTCGCTGGAGATGTGGCAGGAGCGCCTGGAAAAGACCGATCCCAAGGACACCCGTCTGGTCGCCATCTATGATGGCGTGGTGGTCGGCTCAGCCAGCCTGCACCTGGAAAAGCCGCAAAGGCGACAGCATGTCGCTCACCTGGGTATGGGGGTAGCAGATTCCTTTACCGGCCGTGGGATAGGCACGGCGCTGTTGACGGAGTTGCTGAATTTATCAGATAACTGGCTCAATCTCCTGCGCCTGGAATTAACCGTGTTTTGCGATAACACTGCCGCCATCCATCTGTATAAAAAATTTGGCTTCGAAAAAGAAGGGACCATGCGGGCTTACGCATTTCGCAATGGTCAGTATGTTGATAGTTATGCCATGGCGCGCCTGCATCCCAAACAGGCGATGATACCGCTGAGGGAATTCTGAGGTCAGCATGGAAATAAAGTTTTGCCCGGTTTGTGCAACATCTTTGATAGAACGTCCCGATGAACAGGAAGCCAGCAAGCTCAGGCTGGCTTGCCCCGAAGGCCACTGGACCCACTGGGACAATCCCCTGCCGGTATTGGCTGCCCTGGTAGATTTTGATGACAAGATACTGCTGGCCCGCAATGCAGCATGGCCAGAAAACACCTTTGCTCTCATCACCGGCTTCATGGAACGTGGTGAAACTCCTGAGCAAGGCGTGGCCCGTGAGCTCAAAGAAGAAACCAATCTCGATGCTGATGAAATCACTCTGATTGGTGTCTATGAATTCATCCGCAAAAATGAGCTCATCATTGCCTACCACGTCAAGGCATCTGGCACGGTCAGTCTGTCGCCAGAATTGCTGGAATATCGCCTCATAGAACCCGAAAAACTCAGACCCTGGAATGCTGGCACCGGCCATGCCATGGCAGACTGGATGCGTACACGCGGTCTGGAGCCCGTCTATAGAGAGTGGGAAGGTAAATAGTCCGGTTTTTTTTTGCATCGCAAAACGGCGCCCATATGTAAGGCTGGTCTGCAAATGTGATTTGATATTTTGTTGGCAATAAAAAGGCAGTTTTACAATTGTTTTGATGAAATATCTGGATTTAGTAAGTCAGCAGTAAGTTTAGTGACTAAGATGAGAACATAGACTTTAGTCGAAGAATCTTCGGTTTTGCACCGTTTTCGTGCGGAAACTTTTTAAAATGTTTGGTCTTTTGTTGTTAGTCTGTTGCAATGCACCATATGAATGAAAATTCCGGTAGAATTGGTGCATCAATTGTAGTGCGTATGTGCTTACTCAATTTGTGTTACTGGGAAAATCATGCAATTCAATAAAGAACTGGATGCACGCGGACTGAACTGTCCCCTTCCAATTTTAAAAACCAAGAAGGCGCTGGCCGAAATGCTCACTGGTGAAGTGTTGCATGTGCTGGCGACTGATCCTGGTTCGGTCAGGGACTTCAAGGCCTTTTCCAAGCAAACTGGCAATGAACTGCTGTCGCATCAGGAAAACAGCAAAGAGTTTGAGTATTTCATCAAACGTAAATAAGCGTCATCAAAGTAGTATCAGTCTGCGATTACCCATCGGCAAAGCAGCAAATAAAAAACCCGCGATCATATTGCGGGTTTTTTTATTTTAGCCAGGCATTTTATTGAGGCTGATTCGTTATTGATGAATATTGGAACTATATTGGCGAGGGAGGATACGACATTGTCATGATGCAACAGGGATTTCAAGACCATTCACTTGCAAGAAAATCTTCTAGCTTTGGCTGACTATGCTTCAAATCCCGGTTGCAGCTTCAAGGGCAAATAGAGCGCTAATAGTGCACTAACGAGCTTTGTTCTACGCTAACGCTCTACATTCACTGTAGCGATCTTGCGAAAGTCCTATTGGATTAGGCATTCTGCTCTAGTGGTAAAGTAGATTAAAAAGAACGCTCGTGCTAAATTGTGCAAAATCTTGATGTTTTCGTTTTATAATCAATAGAATTTACGTATACGTCAATTTGCAGATGTGAAAGCGCAGTAATATGAGGGATTCATTAAAGAGTCCGGCGTTTCCTTGGTCTTGCAAGCAAAGTGGCGAAGCGTCGGGCAGCAAATTTTCAGTATCAAGCTTTAAAATTCGTAGCAAGTTTCGTATAAATCGGTATTAAATTCGGTATTCCCCAATTAGCTCATAAAGGCAGAACTATGAAAGTCCTGGTACCAGTCAAACGCGTCGTCGATTACAACGTCAAAGTACGTGTCAAATCTGATGGCTCTGGCGTTGATATCGCCAACGTCAAAATGTCCATGAACCCATTTGATGAAATCGCTGTTGAAGAAGCGACCCGCCTGAAAGAAGCGGGCGTCGTGACAGAAGTCATCGCTGTTTCTTGTGGCGTAGCGCAATGCCAGGAAACACTGCGTACAGCAATGGCGATTGGTGCTGACCGTGGCATCCTGGTTGAAAGCGATGCAGAACTGCAACCGCTGGCTGTGGCCAAATTGCTCAAGGCACTGGCTGACAAAGAACAACCTCAATTGATTATCCTCGGCAAACAGGCGATTGATGATGACAGCAACCAGACTGGCCAGATGCTGGCAGCCTTGCTGGGTTGGCCACAAGCGACTTTCGCATCCAAAGTCACGGTTGCTGATGGTAAAGCCACAGTCACCCGTGAAGTAGACGGTGGCCTGGAAACATTGTCCCTGACACTGCCAGCCATCATCACGACAGACTTGCGTTTGAATGAGCCACGTTATGTGACTTTGCCTAACATCATGAAGGCCAAGAAAAAACAACTGGACAATGTCAAACCAGCAGACCTGGGTGTGGACGTTGCTTCCCGCGTCAAGACCTTGAAAGTGGTAGAGCCACCAAAACGCAGCGCCGGTATCAAAGTGCCTGACGTGGCGACCCTGGTTGCCAAGCTGCGCAATGAAGCCAAGGTTATTGGTTAATTTCCGATTCTGGAAATAGAAACAGAATTTAAGAATAATTTTTGTTGCCGGGATATTGATCCTGACAATACATCAAGTGGAAGACATCATGACTACACTCGTCATCGCTGAACACGACAACGCTGGCCTCAAGGGCAGCACATTGAATACCGTTACTGCTGCTGCTCAATGCGGCGCAGATGTACATGTACTGGTTGCTGGCCACAATGCGGGCGCAGTTGCGCAAGCTGCCGCACAAATCGCAGGCGTCAGTAAAGTATTGCATGCAGATGCAGCGCACTTTGCCGATGGCCTGGCAGAAAACATTGCTGAGCAAGTATTGGCAATCGCTTCTGGTTACAGCCACATCCTGGCACCGGCAACTGCTTACGGCAAAAACATTTTGCCACGCGTAGCTGCCAAGCTCGACGTGTCACAAATTTCTGAAATCACCAAGGTAGACAGCCCTGACACTTTCGAGCGTCCTATCTACGCTGGTAATGCCATCGCTACTGTGCAATCGACAGATGCTATCAAAGTTATTACTGTACGTACTACAGGTTTTGATGCTGCTGCTAATGGTGGTTCTGCTGCTGTGGAAACTGTTGCTGCCGTTGCTGATTCTGGCAAATCTGCTTTCGTGTCTCGCGAAGTGGCCAAGTCTGATCGTCCTGAGCTGACAGCTGCCAAAGTCATCGTTTCCGGTGGCCGTGGCATGGGTTCTGGCGACAACTTCAAAATTCTCGAACCATTGGCAGACAAGCTGGGTGCCGCGATGGGTGCATCCCGCGCTGCGGTGGATGCAGGCTTTGTACCGAATGACTGGCAAGTTGGCCAGACCGGCAAGATCGTTGCTCCACAACTGTACATCGCCGTCGGTATCTCTGGCGCGATCCAGCATCTGGCCGGTATGAAAGATTCCAAAACTATCGTCGCTATCAACAAAGATCCAGAAGCACCGATCTTCTCAGTAGCTGACTATGGCATCGTTGGCGATCTGTTTGATATCGTTCCTCAACTGGTTGCTGAGCTGGGTTAATCTGAATTTGTTTTATTCGTCATCACGCTGACCGTGATGGCTCAGGCAGGATGAGTGGTTTGTCGCGCTACTGACAGCAGATTTTGTTGTGGTGACATATTGCTGATCTTGCCTTTTTTATTGGGATATCAAAAATGAGCTATGTTGCCCCTGTTAAAGACATGCTGTTCATCATCAATGAACTGGCTGGTCTGAATGAAGTCAATGCCTTGCCTGGTTGTGAAGATGCAACGGCAGAAACAGTAGAAGCCGTGCTGGAAGAAAACGCCAAGTTTGCCGGTGAAGTGGTTGCCCCTTTGAATTTCCCGGGTGACCTGGCACCAAGCTACTGGAAAGACGGCGAAGTCTTCACCAGCAAGGGCTTTAAAGAAGCCTTCAAGATGTTTGGTGAGGCGGGCTGGCAGGGTGTGCAGCACCCGCAAGAATTTGGCGGCCAGGGCTTGCCCAAACTGGTGGCAACACCATGCATAGAAATGCTCAATGCAGCGAGTATCTCGTTTGCCTTGTGCCCATTGCTGACCGATGGTGCGATTGAAGCCCTGCTGACTGCAGGCACAGACGAACAAAAAGCCATTTACCTGGAAAACCTGATTTCCGGCAAGTGGACAGGCACCATGAACTTGACCGAACCACAAGCTGGTTCTGACCTTGCAATGGTGCGCAGCCGTGCCGTGCCACAAGGCGATGGTACTTTTAAAGTTTACGGCACCAAGATTTTTATCACCTATGGTGAACACGATATGGCAGAAAATATTGTCCACCTGGTGCTGGCTCGTACACCTGATGCACCAGAAGGTGTCAAAGGTATTTCCCTGTTCATCGTGCCAAAATTCCTGGTCAATGCTGATGGCACACTGGGTGCACGCAATGATGCACACTGCGTATCGATAGAACACAAGCTGGGTATCAAAGCCAGCCCGACTGCGGTATTGCAATTCGGTGACAACGGTGGCGCGATAGGCACGCTGGTTGGTGAAGAAAACCGCGGCCTCGAATACATGTTCATCATGATGAATGCCGCCCGCTTTGGCGTTGGCATGCAGGGCATAGGCGTGGCAGAACGTGCTTATCAAAAGGCAGTGCAATATGCCAAAGACCGTGTGCAATCGCGTGACCTGGCAGGTTCCGCTGGCCCGGTTGCCATCATCAAGCATCCTGACGTACGCCGCATGCTGATGTCCATGCGCGCCCAGACTGAGGGGGCACGTGCGCTGGCCTACGTCGCCGCCGGTATCAGTGACTTTGCCCATCACCATGCAGATGCAGCGGTGCGCAAGGCCAACCAGGCCAAGTATGAATACCTGGTGCCTATCGTCAAAGGCTGGTCCACAGAAATGTCGCTGGATGTTACATCAACTGGCGTGCAGGTGCACGGTGGCATGGGCTTCATCGAAGAAACCGGTGCCGCACAACACTACCGCGATGCCAAGATACTGACCATCTATGAAGGCACCACGGCCATACAGGCAAATGACCTGGTAGGCCGTAAGACTTCACGCGATGGCGGCGCTACGGCTAAAGCATTCATCGCCGACATGCGCGCGACAGAAGCACAATTGACAGCTATAGCTTCTGTCGACATGCTGGCAATACAGCGTCAACTGGCAGCAGGTACTGCAGCGCTGGAAGACGTGGTTGATTATGTCGTCACTAACTTCAAGCAAGACATCAAGGGTGTGTTTGCTGGCAGCGTCTTGTACCTGAAGCTGGCAGGCATCGTATTCGGCGGCTGGCAAATGGCGCGTGCCGCCATCATCGCCCAGCAAAAACTGGATGCAGGCGAGGGCGATGCAGCTTTCCTGAAAGCCAAGATTGCGACAGCCCGTTATTTTGCTGACCATATCCTGTCTGCGGCGCAAGGCTTGCGTTCAGCGATTGTGGATGGCAGCGCCGGTGTCCTGGCTTTGGCGGAAGATCAGTTCTGATTGTTTTGCCTGAGTTCGGCATCATCTTAAAACCTCCCGTATGTTGCGGGAGGTTTTTTATTTTGACGATAGCCTGCTTAAGTCACGTGTTGGCTGAATACGCACTAAACGCAACGCTCTATCTTGTTGTTGTAGGAGCGGCTTCAGCCGCGAATATCCCGCTCAACAAAAATAACTGATACGGCTAAGTGTTCGCGGCTAAAGCCGCTCCTACGAAACCAGCAACGTGCTCATTGAATTCTGTTTTTTCAGACATTGACATCAACATTTGGAGTATTGACAGTCGCTGCATTTTTCTTGTTTCGCGCCACATCTTCTGCCCGCTGGTAATTCAGTTCATCCTGCGCTTCATGGTGCTGAGGGTCAGTGTTCTCATGTAAATCCAGTTCTACCGCTTCTACCGCAGTGACGGCTTCTGGTGCTGTCACTGCATCGGCTTGTGCTTGTCGTGGTTTCTCTGCAGTTGCTGGCGGCAAGCCATCACGCACGCGATAGGCAGCTACCGCGGCAGAAATCAGGGGATTGATATTCGCCTGCGCTGTCGTCGTCGGGGTAGTCGCATTGTTGACGATGGTTTCGTTTCCCACTGCTACAGGTGGCTGCGTCGCCGGATTGTTTGTCGTCGCCCTTGTCGTTGCTTCTGGCAAGTCTGCAGTCGCGAGTGGATTATTGACGAGTATGCCATTGGTGTTGCTGGTAACCGCATCGGATGCAGGCTGACTTGCTGTATTCGCTGCTTCCGTGGGCTTATTGCTGGTATTGAGTGCGGCCTGGGCTTTGTTTGAAGTCGCTTCTGATACCGTGCTGCGATTGGTGTTGGTGTTGGTGGTGCTGCTTTGATTCAGCGTAGCTGCTGTATTGAGCTGTGTATTTAGCTGTGTATTCAACTGACTGGCTGAATTTGTTACTTGCGCTAGCGTAGTTGTACCTGACTCAGCGGCAGGCAAAGAATTATCCGCTAGAACATTGGCATTGGCATTGGCATTCGCATTCAAAGGCAGGCTGGCCTGGTTTTGTGTAAATACATTTTCTTGCACACTGCTTGCGGTATTGGGCTCTCCGGTACTGGCTGCCTGGGTATTGAGCAAGGATGCTGGCGTGCTGATATTGTTGAGTAAATTATCCGCCAGCGTCGTATCCACATTGGGAGGGTTTGTGCTTGCCGATGCATTTTCCTGCGTGTTGATCGCTGTGCCTGTATTTGCATTCGTATCGGTAGTTGCTGACGCCTCACTTGCTATGGCGTTATTGCCAGCACTGACCTGGGTATTGATGGATGTTTCTGTTAGTGTCGCGGGGTTCGCATTATCTGCCTGAACAGTATTGGTGGTGTTGGCGGTACTGGTAGATGTGCTGGTGGCAGTACTGGTGATGGCTGATTGCAAAGCCTCATTTGTCAGCACTTGCTGTAGCAGGACATCCGTATCGGCAGGTACCTGCTCATTCGCCTCTGCTGACTGTACAGAATCATTGTTAACACTTGCAGTGTTTGCAGCAGCTATAGTGTTGTCAGCACTCGCACTATTGGTGCTACTGGAAGCAAGGGCCTCAGTGCTGATAGTATCAGTTGCCTGACCCGCACTGATACTGGCAGCAATATTGCCTGAAGCCAGGTCTTGATTTTGTGCGAGTACATCGTTTTCAGCATTGCCCAAAGCCTGTAATGCCTGCGTCAGCAAAGTCAGGGTGTTGCCTGGATTTTGTGCCAGCGCGCTTTGGAAGTCGATGACATCCAGCGTCAATACACTATCACTTCCTGGTGTGGGAGGATTCTGTAAATTAATCCCGATTTTTGATAATTGCTCGAACAGGCCAGCTTCCCCGGCGTCTGGTCTGCTGGCATTGAGCGCCTGCAACAGGCTGTCATTGCTGGTCGGGATGAGCGGATTCTCAGTCAGATTGGAATTGCTCGCCTGTAGCTGGTTGAAGGTATCGACAAATAACCTGGCAATGGTAGTGATTTGTTCAATGTCGGCGCTGGTCTGGCCGACATCTGCCTGGGCTGTGGCGCTTGCAGTATTGGTTGTTGGCGCAGCAGAAGTAGTTTGAGTGGCTTGCCTGCTTTGCAGCCGTGCAGTGCTATCCAGTAACTGACCCAGGGTGGAAACATCAACAAGCACGCTGGTGCCACGAATCGCTTCCAGTTCACTTTGTTCCTTACTGGCGATGGGGGAAATGGCATCCGTGCTGACGGGAGCAAGGGTGAAACTGCTTTGCACCAAGGGTGTTGCAATAGGTGTTGTAACAGTGCTGATAGGAGCGATAATCATGTCAAACCTGCTTTCCATAAGCCTGAGTGTTTAGCCAGCATGCGCCAGTATTTGTCTGCGCTCTGTGCGCTGGATCACGGAGGGAGTTCAGGGGGCTATGATAAAAAAATCCCCATAGTGCTTGGCTATGGGGATTTTTTAGAAGCTGGCTCATTTACTTCAAAGGTGGAATTGCCTGCGGCACCATGGGTTTGACAGGCTGCTCCTTGAGTTTTTTCTCCAGCAATTGTATGGCGGTTTCCAGTTGCTGGTCTTTGCCATTAAAAGTAGCATGCGGCAGATTGTCGACTTCGACGTCTGGGGTGACGCCCACGCCTTCTACCAGCCAGCGGCCATCCATGCCAAATTGTGCATTTTCGGCTGCCCTGATCATGCCATTATCTGACAGGGAATTATTATCTGACAACCAGACACCGGCACCGGCCGTACGCTTACCCACCAGTGGCCCCAGCTTCAATGCCTTGATACCGGCGGCGAAGGTTTCACCATCCGAGTAAGTTAATTCATCAACCAGGACGACCAGGTGACCACGGAAGGTTTGCTGCATATTGGTGGAGGGGGCAGCGACAGATGAAGACCAGAATGCCCAGGCTTTGCGCAAGAGTTTTTCTATGATCCAGCTATCAATATTGCCACCGCGATTACGGCGTACGTCTATGATCAAGCCATCGCGTTCTATATTGCTATAAAAGTCGCGCGCAAAACCATTGATATCCTGAGAAATCATGGAACGCAAATGCAGATAACCTATACGGCCTTGTGTTTGTTTGTTGACTTGCTCGCTGCGGCTTTGCTCCCAGTCGCTATAGCGCAAATTGGCATGTTTCATCATATTGACAGGCGTGACGATGACGGCGCGGGCAGCATGCTCACCACGCTTGACATGCATCAATACCTGCTTGTCAGCCTGGTTGCTCAGCAAGTCAGAAATATCACGTGCTTCCAGTACAGCCTGGCCGTTGATGGCGGTGATGATGTCGCCTTCCCTGATATCCAGGTCAGGCTGCGACAGTGGTGCGCGCTCGGTTGGCAATTCAGCTTCGGTATGATAGATGTGATCAATGCGATAGCCCGCTGCAGTACGGCTCAATACTGCGCCCAGAGAGGCTGCCTGGCCTTCCGGTGGGGCGCGGCGTATATCGCCCGGGCGGGTTTGTGAATGCAGGGTGCTGACTTCACTGGCCATCAAGCCCAGGACATCATTTAATTCCGCCCTGTCAGTGATGCGGTCGACCAGAGGGGCATATTTGCTGCGCACCTTGTTCCAGTCCACGCCGCGCATTTTTTCATCGAACAAATAATCCCTGTGCATGCGCCAGGCATCAGCATACATTTGCTGCCATTCGAGTTTGGGGCTGAGGAAGAAACTCCAGTCATTGATATTGACCTTGGCCTTGCTGATGTCGCCAGGTTGTTTGGCACCGGCTTCGACAACAAAGAATTCACTCGGACCCATATTAATTTGCTGGCGGTAAAACACATGCTTCTTGTCGGCGGATAAATCAAACTGGCGTATATTGCCAGCAAAGATTTCTGGCTGTGGTGAAGTCTTGCTGATGGCCAGGGTTTTCAGTGTTGCTTTGCCATCGGTACCTTCCAGTTCAGTGAAGTACAAACGCTTGTCATCAATAGCGAGATCACGGTAATTGCCATAAGCCAGGGGTACTTGATACAGGCGTTCTTCCAGGCCAGCATACTGTATCGCTGGTAGGCTTGGCTTGGCTGGTTTTTTGACTTCTGCAGTTTTTTCTGCAGTTTTATCGGCTGCGTTGTCGACGGCTTTATCAGTTGTTTTGTCAGCAGCTTTATCAGTAGCTTTATCAGTAGATTTATCTGCGGATTTATCCGTTGATTTACTTAACTCATCATCTGCCTTGTATGGAAAGCGGTTTCCTGCTTGCAGGGCCAGTGCATATACGCCAGTGCGTTTTTCAAAATACGGGCCCATATTGCGATCACCCCAGGGCGCGCGATTGCTGACCTGGAAATTGCGTTCAGAGTAAAAATACAGCCAGTGGCCATCCGGTGAAAACACGGGGGCGTGGGAGTTGTAGCGGTCGCTGGTGACGAAATGCAATTGCTTGCTGTCTATGGCATACAAACCTATTTGCTGCCTTTGTACTTTGGTGTTGGCCCTGACGATGGCGATGGTCTTGCTGTCAGGTGACCAGATGATTTCTTCCTGCTTTTCTGCACCTATCTTGCCTGCGTCGTCGATGAGTTGATTGGTCTTGCTGGCCAGGTCCAGCAGCCACAGGCGGCCGCGTTTGTCGGTATGTGCCAGCCACTTGCCATCGGGGGAAGGGTAGATACGGAAGCGATGCACGTCTCCATTACTGGTCAATACTTCTGGCTTGCCTACGCCACTGGCTGGAAATTTCCAAATTTCATTTTCACCTGTGGTGTCGACGATGGCATACACAGATTTGTCATCATGCGAGAATACAGCTTCGCGGGCGCGGGCATTTTCAGGTATAGGCAAGTCTATGCGTCTTTGCGGGCCTGTACTGGCAATCGTCACACGACCGCGGGCAGTGAGCAGCAGGCGTTCTTCCTTGCTAGCGATTTCTACATTGCTCAGATAGTCCAGCGGGGTTTTGATCAGGCGTTTGCGCTGCTGGTCAAAGTCAGATACCAGGTCTATGCTCAGGGCCTGGTCTTTAGCATTGGCAATATCGAGCACATGCAAATCGGCACCCAATTGATAGGCAATCTTGCCATCGCCTATGCTGGCATTGCGCACTTCCCATTCCTTGTGCTGGGTCAGGGCGCGGGCATCGCTGCCATCAAGATTGGCGCTCCAGATATTGAAAGCACCATTGCGGTCACTGACGAAGTACAGCTTGCCTTTCCACAGCATGGGGCGGCGGTTATTGCTCTTGTCATCGGCAAATAATTGTATGGCTTCAGTTTTCGCCTGTACGTCATAGCGCCAGACCTGCGCGGTAGCACCGCCGCGATACTGCTTGGCATTATCATTGGTGATATGCAAGCCAAAGCGGGTGAAATACAAATACTTGCCGCTATCATCAAGCACTGCTTCATTCGCATCTGCTACCGGGAACACCCTTTGCGTCAGGGTTTGCGGATTGATGGCAGCGATAATACGATGCGATGCCGGGCCTGTGCTATTGAGGGTAGTCACCAGGACTTCGCCACTGGCTGTCCAGCCTAACACGGAGACCTGATCGTTTTCAAAACTGATACGCTTGGGTACACCACCTGTCATGGGCATGACATAGGCTTCTGTTGCCCCCTCATAAGCGGCGGAAAATGCCAGCCATTTGCCGTCTTGCGAGATGGCGGGCAAAGTTTCTGCCGCCGGGTGGCTGGTCAGCCTTTGAGCCTGGCCACCATTGCTTGCTACTTTCCATAAGTCGCCTTCGGCAGTGAACACCACGGCATCGCCACGTATGCTGGGGAAGCGATAATAAGCAGGTGCGGCAAATGCAGAAGTCATCAGACTGGTCAGGCTCAATGCCAGGGCAAGTTTGGAAAGTCTCATTATTGGTCTCGGAGTATGGGAGTGAGGTGTTTTTACTAATTACTTATTCAAAATTAAACGACTATGGTCTTCGTCGCCAAACGATCCATATCAGGACAAAACCGGGTAAGCATTGCCTGAAAAATAAGCTTTATACCTGCATTTGCAACATTCTGTAAGTGGCTTTTCATTTGTGTGGGGGAATTACTTACATCTGATGTTTTACGGTTACATTTGGCGCTGGCAGCTTTCTTGAATTGTTAAAAAATATGAAGTAATCTGGACTCTGTATTTCCATATGGAAATTTATGACTTTCGAGCAGACCAGGAGTGCATCATGAGACAAGTCAGCTTATGCAAAGTTCTTTTAATTCTGGGGATTTCTGCGGAAATTTCGACAACTTCAGCCCAGAACGTCACTTTTTCTATAGATACCCAGGCAGAGCGCAAGCCTATCAGCCCCTTGATCTATGGTTATAACGCCTATGCCGATGGCACTAATCGTGCTGGTTGGGCCAATCAGGGTGGGCAGGCCGCTTTGCAAAGCCTGAATATGCGTTCCCGTCGTCTGGGCGGCAATAATATGACCAGTTACAACTGGGAAAATGGCGTCAGCAATTCCGGCAATGACTGGTGTAATTCTTCCAATGCCGGTGTCAGTGCGACTGCCGGTGCAGGCAACCCCAATTCCAGCAATGGCCTGGCTTACTATGCGCCTGGTGCTGCCTTGCAAAGTTTCCAGGATCAGTCGCTGGCCTTGGGCGTCTACTCTTTGCTGCAATTACCTGCTGCGGGCAAATTACCCAAAGACATCGTCAATTTGAACCCACCTTCGACTTGCATGGGGTCACAGTTATGGCAAAGCACGGCCGGGCCATCCAATATAGATACGGCGCGCTGGGTGAATATCGTCAATGACAAACCAGCCGCTGCTGGCGCACTGAGCCTGTCCCCAGGCTTGAATGATGGCGTTGTCTATATCGATGAGGAAATTAATTTCCTGGTTCAGAAATATGGTGCAGCCTCGTCCGCCCGCGGTGTCAAAGGCTATGAACTCGATAATGAACCTGACCTCTGGCATCACTGGACTACGCCCAGTGGTGAAAGTGGTACCCATGCCAATTTGTATCCTGTGCTGACGACGGTCACCGATGTCATACAGAGGAATATAGGTTTGGCCAAGACCATCAAGCGCATGGATGCCAGTGCCGAGACCTTTGGACCTGCCATCAGTGGTTATCTGGGCTTGTTCAGCTTGTGGGCAGTGTGGGATGGTTCAGCATCGCATCAACCGGCAGACTGGGGGCAATACAATGTTGAACCCTATTACAGCAATAATACCGGTGACCGCTATCGTTATAACGGCATGGCCATGGCCAATGCCTATCTGGCGAAAATGAATCAGGCTTCGCAAAGTGCAGGCCGTCGTTTGCTGGATGTGTTTTCTTTCCATTACTATCCGCAAGCTTCTTACAATGCCACTGACCGGGTACAGGCTGCCCGTAGTCTGTGGGATGCCAGCTATGTAGAGCCTAGCTGGATTACCCAGAATGGCAATGGTTTTACCGATGGTCGTGGCTTGCAAATGCTGCCCAAGCTGCAGCAATCCGTCAATGATTTTTATCCCGGCACCAAGCTGGCGGTGACGGAATATGATTTTGGTGGCAAGAGCGATATTACCGGTGCCATTGCCCAGGCCGATGCCCTCGGGGTTTTTGGCAAGCAGGGTGTTTATCTGGCTACGTATTTTGGTGATGCAGAACAATTCATTGCATCTGGTTTTAAAATCTATACCAATTATGATGGCAACAAATCCATGTTTCCGGCGACTTCAGTCAAGGCTGTCGCCAGCAATAATGGCAATGCTGCCGTGTATGCAGCGATTGATACCAGTGACGCTAATGTCGTCCATGTGATTGCCATTAACCGCCAGGCCAGCAATGTCACGAGCAGCTTCCAGATCAGCCATCCTGTGAATCTCAAATATGCCCAGGTCTGGGGAGTCAGTGGCAGCAATACTACGATTACTGCCAGGACAGGCTTGAGCAATATTACGCAAAACAAGTTCAGCTATACCTTGCCTGCGCGCTCTGTTCTTCATTTCGTCTTGAAACCTTGAACGGTAGGACTTACGCAAAATGGCCACCGGCAGCCCGGTGGCTATGTCTTGTCAAACTCAAGCCTTGGTGACTTTCAGGATCAGCTTGCCATTGTTTTCACCTGTGAACAGTTTTTGGAAAGTGTCAGGGAAATTTTCCAGGCCATCGACGATATCTTCACGGCTTTTCAATTTGCCAGACATGATCCAGCCACCCATGACCATGGCAGCTTCCATGGCACGTGGGTAAAAGTCAGACACCATGACACCTTTCATCGTTGCCCGCTTGACCATCAGGTTCAGGTAATTCGATGGGCCTTTGATAGGCGTGGTGTTGTTGTACTGGGAGATTGCGCCGCAGATAACCACGCGGGCACCAAAAGCCAGTTGCGCCAGTGCTGCATCCAATATGTCACCACCGACATTATCGAAATACACATCGATACCTTTGGGGCAATGCTGTTTCAGGGCGGCACTGACATCTTCGCTCTTGTAGTCGATGGCGGCATCAAAGCCCAGTTCTTCTGTCAGGTAACGGACTTTATCTGCACCACCAGCAATACCGACAACACGCGCGCCTTTGATCTTGGCAATCTGGCCGACGATGGTACCAACGGCACCGGCTGCACCAGAGATGACGACGGTATCACCTTCTTTAGGCTGGCCGACTTCCAGCAAACCAAAATAAGCAGTCATGCCTGGCATGCCCAGGGTGCTCAGGTACATGGGCAAAGGGGCCAGTTTAGGATCAAGCTTGTTGATACCATTGCCATCAGAGTAGGCATATTCCTGCACACCCAGCATGCCACTGACATGATCGCCGACTGCAAACTTGGGATTATTTGACTCAACTATCTCGCCTACAGCCAGGGCACGCATGACTTCACCTATTGCTACTGGCGGCATATAGGAATTTTTATTGTCATTCATCCAGCCACGCATGGCAGGGTCCAGGGAAATAAACAAATTCTTGATCAAGACTTCGCCGGCTTGCAATTCACGCAATTGCTCGCTAACGTGATTGAAGTCGCTGGCCTTGACGCTACCTTGTGGGCGGGCTGCAAGTTTGAATTGATAGTTGATGGTGTTCATGGTTTTTCCTTGTCGGCTTGGTGTGGGCTTTTTTAACTTTGTGAGGCAGCGATGCGCTGACCATGAAGAGCAGTATAGGCAGGATATTGTTGCTTGATAAGCTGGGTATAATGCATAATATTGTTGCTTAAAACGCGACAATCTAGAGATGATATTTTATGCTGAATCCACAACACCTGGCCGTATTTGCCACTATCATCCGCGCTGGTAGTATCAGCAAGGCAGCCATACAACTGGGTTGTGGCAAATCTTTGCTGTCGCGCCAATTGGCAAAACTTGAAGAAGACCTGGGGGCTCGCCTGATACAGCGTTCCACCCGCAAGCTGACCCTGACCGAGATCGGTGAGCAAGTCTTGCATGAAGCACAGCGCATTGATGCAGCTCTCGCCAACATAGAACAAATGGCGGGCCAGCACCAGCAAGAAGTCAAAGGGCGTTTGCGCGTTACCTGCCCCATGCCCGCCGTCTCCAGACTGGTGCCTGTCATGACAGAGTTTTGCCAGCGTTATCCGCAAATTGACTTTGCCCTGCAAGTCGAAGACCGCCTGGTGGATTTGATCGCCGAGCAGATTGATGTCGCCATTCGTGTCGCCCACCTGGACGACTCCAACCTCATCGCCCGCAAGCTGGTGGATAGTCAGCGCATACTGTGTGCAGCACCTGCCTATCTGGCAAAAGCAGGCCACCCTGTCGTGGCAGAGGATCTGGCGCAGCATGCCTGCCTGCTGTATATCTACGCAGGCCGCGCCAATGATGAATGGACTTTGCTACAGGATGGCGAAGTGAAAAAAGTCAGAGTGAGCAGCCACTTCCAGTCAAATAATGGTCTTGCCCTGGTGGCTGCCGCCTGCTCAGGTGCGGGTATTTTACTGATAGACAAGCTGATCGTTAGCAAGCACTTGCAAAGCGGTGAGTTGGTCGCTGTGCTGGATAATTACCAATTGCCCAGCGGCTCGCCAGTCTATGCCGTCTATCCGGCACGTGACTGGCTGGCATTGAAGACAGCCACTTTCGTGGCTTTCTTGCAGGAGAGATTATTTACTGGCGCTTGATGTCGCTGAGGTTGCTGACGTTGCTGATGTCGCCAGCGATTCGCCTTTGCCTATGTTTTGCTCCAGGAATTTCTCTACGCGACCCCAAAAATCGATATTGTTCTTGAGCAGGTAGAAGCCATGACCTTCTTCAGGATATTCTACCCATTCGACATGGGCATTTTTTTCTTTGACTGCCTTATAGAACTTTGTGCCGTGTTCCAGGGGAGTACGATTGTCGTGTTTGCCATAGGCCATCAATAAGGGGCGGGTCAGCTTGCCAGCATTTTCCAAGGGTGAGGTGGCTTTAAGCTGGGCGGCGTCCTTGACCTGATCGCCTATCAATACTGGCATGCCAAACCATTTGAACTGATCACTCACTTCCGTCAGGTGGATGTCATACAGCAGATTGATATCAGTAATACCAGCCCACTCTATGCCACAACGGAATATATCGGGGTCTTTGATCAGGCCCATCAAGCTTGAATAGCCACCATAATCAGCGCCGGCGATACAGACACGTTTAGGATCGACATAACCCTTGGCTGCGGCCCATTTGGCTGCATCAGCGATATCGTCCTGCATGGCAAGTCCCCATTGCTTGAGGCCAGCTTGAAAATGCTTCAAACCATAACCCAGGCTACCACGAAAGTCGGGTTCTATGACTGCGTAGCCGCGTGAAGCCAAAAACTGCGCTTGTGCATTAAAGCCCCAATGATTGCCACGGGCATAAGGGCCCCCATGTACCAAGACCACTGCAGGCAGGTTTTTGCCCGTACTATTTTTAGGCAGGGTCAGGTTCACCGGTATCTGCATACCATCACGCGCGGTATAGCTCAGCATCTCTTTCTCGGCCATTTGTTCTGGCTGGATTTCAGGCTTGCTGACACCCAGGCGTGTCAGTTTTCCAGTACTGAAATCAAACAACTGCCATACGCCAGGCGCAATGTCGGAATAAGAGTAAACCAAGGTGACATTGCTTTTAAGATCGGAGGGCAAGTACAAGGCGTTGAAGGTATTCGGCAAAAGCGCATCTACCTGCTTTTGTTTTTCAGCCATGGACTCGTCAAACCAGATAGTCGCCGGCCTGCTCATTTCATAGCGCATGCCAAGGACTTTTTTGTCTGCCTGGTTATAAATCAGTTGCCCTTCAAAGTCATAGCCCTTCAGTGAAATGATGGGCTCAGGGTCTAACTGATTTTTTCCCAGATCAAAGCGATACAGGGAGCTAAGATCCTTGCCATTATTGGCACTCACATACAAGTCGCCTTCCGGGCTGAAAAACACGGGAGTAATCCTGTCGTAGGATGCCCAATCAGAGGTGGCTAACACCCGCCAGGCATCTTTTTTTGAATCTTTATAATAGATGATAGATTTTTCTTCTGCGGTTGTGACTGCTATGCGTGGCACGCCGTTCTTGTCTATCAGCCACTTGCCAACTTTGCCTGGACGAGGAGTGATCTCTGTATTGCCTGTCATCGTATTAAGCCGGTATAAGTCACTTGCACCTGAGCTGCCGCCAGCCGACTGTATGACGAAAATATCCGGGGATGATGAGCCCTCCACAATGTCGAGGAAGCGTGTATTCCAGGGTAATTCATTGCCCACGACCTTGGTACGAGCGCCAGTGTACTGATGCGTGACGAGACGCAGGCGTTTGCTGCTGTCTTTATTGACGGCATACAGACCTGGGCCGAAAAAGCGTTGAACGTCCTTGTATTGCATGTCCATCAGGTCATACACCAGGCGCTCATTATTAATCCAATGGACGGAGCGCACGTCCTTGTCTTCATAGTTGGCGATCACTTCCGGGCGCAGCTGACCAATTTCCAGCACTGCCAGCACCATACGGTCATTGGCACCTTTCATGATCATGGCAATGTTTTTTCCATCTGGTGACAGGCGGGCGTCGCGGAACTGGGATTCTTTGAAAAAACTGGCAATCGGGATAGGTTCAGCCGCCGCCTGCGAAACAGGGGCATGAAGCAAAAACATGCTGCTGAAAATACCAAGAGCAAACTTGCAGACGAGAGGCTTGTAAAAGTTGTTCATGCACGCTTTCATTGCTGGAATGGAATTGTGGATTATATACATATTAAAAAATGTTAAACATGCTCTATGGACAATATTTTTAACGAAAAAAAACCTGCATGACGCGCACCATGCAGGCTTTTTCAGATTGTAGAGGATGAAACTTAGTTTTTAACTTGCTGTATTACTACACGCAACATACTGATCAGTTGATCAATTTCTTCCTTGCTCACATTCAGTGCCGGCATAAAGCGCAGCAAGTCCGGGCGAGGGGAATTGATCAGCAAGCCTACTGGTTCCATGTCACGGGCAACTTCCACCAGCTTGCCGCCAATATTCTCACCCAGCTTCAGGGCGCGCAGCAAACCAAAACCACGTTCGCCCTGCATGCCAAACTCTGCAGACAGTTGTTCCAGTTGCTGGCTCAGGTATTCCGCTTTTTCCTGAACCGATGTCAGGAAGCCTGGCTTGGTCAATTCCTTGAACACAGCAATGCCGACCGCTGCCATCAAAGGCGCACCATTGTAAGTGCCACCCTGGTCGCCAGGAACAAAGCAGGCTACTTCTTCACGACATAGCAAGGCACCCAGTGGTACGCCGCCGCCTATGCCCTTGGCCAGGGTCATGATGTCCGGTTCTATGTTGGACAATTGATAGCCAAACAATTCACCAGTACGGCCCATGCCGGTTTGCACTTCATCAACGATGAGTAGCAAGCCATGTTTCTTGGTTAACTCACGCAGGGCTTGCATGAACTCAGGGCTGGCAGGTATGACGCCACCTTCGCCTTGTACCGGTTCCAGCATGACGCCTACAGTTTTATCGGTGATCAATTTTTCTACCGAAGCGATATCGTTCAAGTCTGCCTTGGGGAAGCCGCTGACTTGCGGTGCAAATATCGTATCCCAGCCTGGTTTGCCAGAAGCCGACATCATCGCCAGCGTGCGGCCATGGAAACCATGGTCAAAGGTGATGATTTCAAAGGCGCCATTCTTGTTCAACTGACCCCATTTGCGTGCCAGCTTGACCGCACCTTCATTGGCTTCTGCACCGCTATTAGTGAAAAACACGCGGTCAAAGCAAGAGTTCTTGGTCAGCAGATCAGCAAATTCCACCATCGGAGCATTGTAGAAAGCCGGGGAAGGGTTCAGCAATTTTTTCGATTGGCTGACCAGTGCTTCATGAATCACGTCCGGGCAATGCCCCAGGCAATTGACCGCCCAGCCTTGCAGATAATCCAGATATCGCTTGCCCTTGTGATCAGTCAAGTACATGCCCTTGCCTTCAACGAACACGAGTTCGGGGCGGGGGGTGATGTACATCAGGGAATTTACGTTGTACTGACTGAATTCCATTTCAAGACTCCTAAGGTCGTTACAGTGGGTGGGGTAGACAAAAATTCAAGGTAAAAAAAAGCCACAGGACGGAACCTGTGGCTGGATATTCGTGGTGCAGCTTTTACGCGCACGCTCACTCCTACATCGGCCCAGGCTCGCTAAGCGAGTTGCGACGTCGTGCAATATTTGGTGAGGACATGTCAGTAAAAATTTTCATAAAACGGATAGTAGGACTTTTTGCGCACTGCGTCAAAATAATTTTTGAGGCTGGCGCAAAAAGTTTGCTGCCATCAATTTGCCAGATCAGCCTCAGAAGTAAACGAATCTGCATAGAATTCGTCAACAGGCAACTGGCACTGTGCAGTAAAGTCGCGCTTGGCTGAATCGACCACGATAGGCGCACCGCAGGCATATACTTGATAGCCTGACAAATCGGCATGATCAGCTATCACAGCCTGGTGGACAAAACCGCTACGTCCCGCCCATGCATCTTCCGGCAAGGCATTAGAGACTACCGGGATATAGTTGAACCCAGGTATCTGCTTTTCCCATTCCTTGCACAAGGCATGCATATACAGGTCAGCAGGGCGGCGGCCACCCCAGTACAGGCTGACCGGACGCCTGGATTCCAGGTGTATCAAGTGTTCGACCAAAGCCTTGATGGGGGCAAAACCAGTGCCAGACGCTAGCAAAATAATTGGCTTTTCACTATCTTCACGCAGGAAGAAAGTGCCTTGTGGTCCTTCAAAACGCAGGATGTCACGCTCTTTCAAAGTAGAAAATACCTGGTCAGTGAACACACCGCCTGGCATATGGCGTACATGCAGGGTGATATGCTCGTCCAGATGCGGGGCATTTGCCATGCTGTAGCTGCGGCGTTTGCCGTCCCTGAGCAGGAATTCTATGTATTGGCCAGCACGGTATTGCAGACGCTCATTGGCGGGCAATTGCAGGGCGATGAGCATGACGTCGTGCGAGAGTTTTTCCAGTTTGGCAACGCGGCTAGGCATTTTCTTGACTGGGTAATCACCATCGGCGACGATTTCGCGGGTTTCTATGGTCAGGTCTGATTGGGGCCTGGCACAGCAGAACAGGGACATGCCCTGCGTTTCTTCCAGCTCAGTCAGGGCGCGTTGCTGATGTGGGCCATGCTGTACAGACCCACTGGCTATCTTGCCCTTGCAAGAGCCACATGCACCATTTTTACAACCATATGGCAAGATGACGCCTGCGCGTAAAGCGGCCGACAATATGGTTTCATCTTCTTCACAGCTAAATTGACGGCCACTGGGGGTGACGCTTACTTGAAAAGTCATACTATCCTGAACATGAAAAAACAGTTTACACAAATTGGCAAGCCACGCTTGCTTATCATAGGTTGCGGCGATGTAGGCATGCGCCTGCTTCCTTTGCTGCGCCCGCATTTCCGCATCTTTGCCCTGACCAGTCAGGCCGGGCGCTGCGCAGAATTACGTGCTGCTGGTGCCACGCCCTTGCTGGGGAACCTGGATCAGCCTGACACTCTGGCCCGCCTCAAAGGTCTGGCAGGCCGCATTGTTCATTTGGCACCACCACCATCTGAAGGCAAGAGCGACAGGCGCACACAAAATTTGACCGCCATTTTACCTGACAAGAGCCACCTTGTTTATATCAGTACTACCGGCGTCTATGGTGACTGTGCTGGCGCCTCTTTTGATGAGACCAGGACAGTCAGGCCACAGAACGCCCGCGCACTGCGCCGTGTGGCGGCAGAAAGCTGCCTGCGTAGCTGGGCCAGACGCAGCCATTCTTGCCTGTCCATCTTGCGAGTGCCTGGTATTTACGCCGCAGACCGCCTGCCGCTGGAGCGCTTGCACAAGGGCACACCGGCTTTGACAGAGGCGGATGATGTCTACACTAATCACATCCATGCAGATGATCTGGCGCAATTGATCAAACTGGCCTTGTTCCGGGCCTTGCCCAATCGGGTGTATCACGCTGTCGATGACAGCGATATGAAGATGGCTGCTTATTTTGACCTGGTGGCCGATGCGTTTGCACTACCGCGGCCTCCACGTCTGCCGCGTGCTGAACTGGCACAACAGGTCAGCCCTGTGTTGCTATCTTTCATGTCAGAATCCAGGCGCATGCAAAACCAGCGCATCAAACTGGAGCTGGGAATGCGCCTGCGTTATGCAGCCGTCAGCGATGGGCTGAGGGTCGCGGCAATGGGCAGGGTGATATAGAAGCAGGACCCCAGGTTTTCTGTGCTGATAAAACCGATTTGCCCGCCCATTTTTTCCATCATGGTTTTACTAAGGCTAAGGCCCAGGCCGGTGCCTGCATATTTGCGGGCGGCCTTGGCATCTTCCTGGGTAAATTTCTGGAAGATGCTGCTCTTGAATTCTTCTGAGATGCCTATGCCATAGTCTTGTACTTCTACCCTGACCTGTTCATCAATGATGCTGACACGCACATCGACCTGACCATGGGGGCGCGAGAATTTGATGGCATTGGACAGCAGGTTGGACAAGACTTGCACAAAGCGCTGGGCATCCACCCTGACCAGGACGGCCTCATCCACAGGCGACTCATAACAGATTTCGATGTCAAAACTTTGTGCATAGCCCTCGTTTGATTGCAAGGTACTGCCGATCAGATCGGCCAGCGGCAAGGTATCGAAATGGAATTGCATGCTGCCATATTCGAGTTTTTCAAAATCCAGCAAATCGTTAATGAGCGTGGTCAGGCGTCTGGCATTGTCATTTGCCATGATCAGCATGGAATGGGCTTTTTCTGGTATCTCGCCAGCCACACCGCCCACCAGCAAACCAAGCACGCCTCGTATCGACGTCAGCGGAGTGCGCAGTTCATGCGAGACGGCGGAGACGAATTCGGTTTTGAGTTTCTCGACGCGTTTTTTCTCGGATAAATCATGCAGAATGATGACATGCAAGACCTGCATACCCATACGCACGCGGGTGATCGCCAGTTCTACCGGCACCTCATGCTCATCTTTTTGCCTGGCTACTAATTCCTGGCGCTCGCTTTTACCTGCCACTTCATACTGGGTCTCATGCTGGCTGTGGTGTAAATGCCGTGATAAAAACTGTCGCGACACCTGGTCTGGAAACAGACTGAGCATATCCCTGCCACGCAGGCGGCCATGTTCATATTTCAGCAATACCTCGGCCGAACGATTGGCAGATTCTATGATGCCGCTTTCATCAGTGGTGAGTATGCCTTCCGCCGCATTGTCGAGTATCGTGCGCAGGCGCTCTTCGCTATTGTGCAGTTCGGCCGTTCTTTGCGCTACCAGGCTTTCTATGCCAAAGGTATGTGCGGTGGCCACCAGCAGGTAGGCACCCAGCAAACCTGTGAACAGCAAACCGCCTATCATGGTGATCCAGGTAATCCAGGCAATATGGCTGCGCCAGTATTCTGAAGATGGCTGGGCTTGCAGGGCATACTGCCTGCCACCAAAATTGATGGTGGACTGGAATAAATGGCCAGGATTCAAGCCATTGATTTCGTCGATGAATATCCCCTTTTTCCCGGGGTAAGACAAATCATAGAACTTGATGCGCACACTGCGCATGTCTTCGTTGGAGAGCACCCCCCTGACCAGGTCGGCTATCCTGATCATGCTCACGGCTACGCCGGAAAAAGCAGCCTTCCTTTGCGCAATATTCTCTTGTGGCTTGCCATTTTCATAGACGGGCGCAAACAGCAATACATGTAATTGCTCCCGCCCATCGGTGTCGTTGGAAATCAAAGGGTCGGTGACAGTGAGGTTGCCACTGTCACGCGCATCTTCTATGGCGATCCTGCGTGCCGTTGTCGAACCCATGTCAAAACCAAACATCTGGTGATTGTCGAAAAAAGGCTCGATATACCGCACGGGGTAATAATCATCCCTTTTACGGACCTCGGCAAGATGATGCAGCTCATTCATTTCCTGTATCTGGAAATTGGCAAAGCCTTCACGCAGCACCGAAATCTCGAAACTTGCACGCTGTTGATGATCGATCCTGGGCACCCAGGATAAAAAGGAAATCGCTTTTTGCTGTTGCAGGGTATGACTGATAAAGGTAGCAAAGTCACTGCGGCTGACTTGCACAGAGCTGGCATAAAATCGCTCTATGTTGTGCATGATCTCGGAATGACTATCGAGCTTGTTTTGCAGGTTCTGGCCTACACGCTCTGCCTTCAGGCGAAATTCCAGTTGCAGTTTTTGTTCTTCGCGGTAGCGGGTAAAGGTAAATGCCGTGATCACCAGCATCAGGCAAATCAGCAGGGGCACCATGACACTCCAGCGTCTGGCATGCCAGATTTCACGCGGTTTGCCATAAATCACCATGACGATGGGGGCGATAGTCAGTACACCAAAGGTGTCACCTATCCACCAGCCTATCCAGTTATTGAAAAAATCCTGCCAGGGAATAATATCCAGCGCAACCAGGGCAGTGACGCTGATGCTGGCATTAACCAGGCAGGCAATAACACCGCCGTAGATAAAGAACTGGAAGATAGCCTTGTCTGAATCCAGCGCCAGATTGTCCTGCAATTTTTTCAGTATCATCTGGGTGCCGGCAAACGCCTGCAAGGAGGCACCGGCAGCAACGATGGTCGATGCAATCAGGGCACTGGTATTGATGCTGCCAAAAATATCCAGGTTGATCAAGAGGTTGGCCGTAAAGGCACCGATGGCGACACCCGGCAAAAGCCGCAAGCCGCCAGTCAGTACCATGCCCAGCGCCACCCCGGCTGAAGGGTAGATCGCGATAGAGTAACCTGGCGGTATAGCCAGTAACAGGGAAAGCCTGCCTAGCACTGCATACACAATGGCAAGCACCAGCATTTGCCATATGAGTTGCAGCGTATCACTTTCCCTTGTTGAACGCATCCTCGCCTGCCCTGAAGACTATGCTAGATTAGTGATGAAGTGACTTTCAATACCTCATCTGCCGTGGTAACACCTTCGATGATCTTATATGCGCCAGCAATGCGCAAGGGTTTCATGTCATCCTTGATGCTTTGTGTCCTCAATGCGTGGATATCAGCGTTTTCTGTAATCATTTTGCTGAAGGGCAGGGTGACTGTCAGCAATTCATACAAGCCGGTACGTCCCATGAAGCCAGTCTGGCGGCATTCCGGGCAGCCCACAGGTTTATAGATTTTCTCGGGTTTGCTGATGCCCCAGCCTTCGGTCAGGGTATCCCATACGGCATCCTGCAATTCACCTTCTGGCGATTTGCAATGGATGCACAGCGTTCTGACCAGGCGTTGGGCCAGGATGCCGATGATGGTTGCCTCCAACAAATAATACGGAACACCCAGCTCCAGCAAACGCATGATGGCAGAAGGCGCATCATTGGTATGCAGGGTGGACAGTACCAGATGGCCCGTCAGTGCGGCCTGTATGGCCATCTCGGCAGTTGGTAAATCGCGGATCTCACCGACCATGATGATGTCAGGATCCTGACGCATGAGGGCGCGTATGCCATCGGCAAAACTTAAGTCTATGGATGACTGTACCTGCATCTGGTTGAAGGAGCCTTCCACCATCTCAATAGGGTCTTCGACGGTACAGACATTCACGTCCGGTGTCGCCAGGGCTTTCAGGGTGGTGTAAAGGGTCGTGGTTTTACCAGAGCCGGTAGGCCCAGTGACCAGGATGATGCCATGCGGCTTGCTGGTCAGATGATCCCAGCGCTTGGCATCATTGAGAGGAAAGCCCAGTTCCGGCAGGGTCTTGACGACCACTTCAGGATCAAAAATACGCATGACCATTTTTTCGCCGAACACTGTAGGAAGCGTAGACAGACGCAACTCCACTTCCTGGCCATCGCTGGTGCGGGTCTTGATACGACCGTCTTGCGGGCGGCGTTTTTCTATGACGTCCATGCGACCCAGTAATTTGATACGTGCCGTCATGGCGATCATGATGGTGGCAGGTACTTGATAGACTTGATGCAGGACGCCATCGATACGGAAACGGATGATGGAAATATCGCGCTTGGGTTCGAGATGGATGTCGGAAGCGCGCTGGTCAAAGGCAAACTGCCACAACCAGTCAACAATATTGACGATGTGCTGATCATTGGCATCAACTTGCTTGTTGGTCTTGCCTATCTCAATGAGCTGTTCAAAGTTTTGCCGTAAATTGGCATCATTTTTGTTCGCCTTGCGCGCATCCTTGATGGATTTCGCCAGGGAGAAAAACTGTACGATGTACTGCGAAATCTCCAAAGGGTTCGCCAGTACCAGACGAATTTCCTTGCGACTGAATTTCAGTATTTCATCTTGCCATTCGGTATTGAAAGGCTCTGTGGTGGCCACCACTATCGTATTGGCGTTTGACTCTACCGGCAAAATATTGAAACGCGTTGCGTAGGACGAAGACATGACGTCCGATACACTGGTGAAATCGATTTTCAAGGGGTCGATGCGATAGAAAGGCATATTGACCTTGCCTGCGGCCCATTCTGTCAGCCAGTCCAGTGTCAATGAAATATGCGGAGCGAGGGCTGAATGCAATTTGGCTTGCGCGACGGCAGTCAGCGGGTGCATGCTGGCCGGGCCGTTCTTGAGCAAGCCCTGGGTCGCGTGGAACTGGGTCTTGGCATCTTCTTTGAGGATGATGCCGTCTGCCATCAGCCAGGTGAAAATTTGTTGCAGGTTTAGGCTGCGGTGTGCGGGTTTATTCATGTCTTAGGGCCGTTTCCATTATTTATTGAGGATCACAAGCTGCTTTCAGCCCGTTGACCCAGGATTTTGCTGGCAACTTGGTGTTTGTTTTGATCTGATCGGCTTTTTCGTACAAGGCAGGGAAATCCAAGACCGGTTTTTGCTTGAATGCTAGGGCAACCACATTGCCATCATGGACTTCAGGCAGGCATAGCACGGTATCAAAGGCAAAGCGCATGGCTTTCAGGTTGCGGGCATAGCTGGGATGGTCGCCAAACAGATTGACTGTCAGGATGCCATCATCCTTGAGGCAGTTTGCGCAGGCTTGATAAAATTCTGCACTGTCAAGTACCGGGCCCTTTGCAGTCGCATCATACAAGTCCACCTGCATGGCATCGATATGGCCGTGATTATTGGAATCGACTACGAAATCCATGGCATCCATTTCCAGCACATGAAGACGCTCATCATTGGCAGGCAGTTTAAACATGCTTTCGCAAATGGCGATGACCGAGGGATTGAGTTCTACCGCAGTCACTTGCGCCTCGGCAAACTGGCGATAGCAGAATTTACTCAGCGCACCGGTGCCCAGGCCCAGTTGCACCAGATGGGCAGGTGCCTCAATGAACAGCATCCATGCCATCATCTGTTGAGCGTATTCCAGCTCTATGGCGTCGGGTTTGCGCAGGCGCATGGCACCTTGTACCCATTCAGTGCCGAAATGTAAAAAGCGTACGCCATCCATTTCAGACAGGGTGACAGGCGCGAACTTGGGTTTGCGATTAGCTGACTTGCTGACAGCCGCTTTAGGGCCGGAGCGGTGGTTAGCCTCGGCTTCTATGGATTTTCGTTTGATTAGCATGCGCTTATTTTAACCCTCATTGTACTTGTAACATGCAAATTTACATCTTCCAGGACCCTGGTAATAAGTTTTCCTGGGGAAATTTTACCAAATGACAGGGTCTATCCTTCTTATGCGTGGGGATAATAATAAATTGACTGGCTGAAACTCAGCATTTATTTTCTGCAAGAGCGGAAAAAGGACAGTTTGGAGTAGAATTTGTGCGCATTAAATTGTTGTTAAATCATTTATTTTTTATCGATCAATGAAATATAAAAAAGCCACTATTTTAATTACACTGACTCTGGTTCTCTTGAGCTTATTGGGAGTGACAATCTATGTCCTGTCCAATCGGACACCAGTGGATATTGCCAAGCCCGAGGTGTTCAATGCAGACACGGCAATGCTGGCCATCTTTGGCACCTACAACCAAAAACAGCAAGGCGTTCTGTTACCTGAAGAAAACACAGTGCAGTGGGATATGAAGCAGGCAGATACGCTGGTCAGGCCCCTGCTGGTTGCAAGCTATACTGAAGCCGGTAAACAAAAGGGGGTACTGGCCATGCAGCGCCAGCAACTCCTTGAGGGGGCTGCTATCAATAGCCATGCAACAAGTGCCATGATCTCTGTCTATATATTTGCCTATGATGGCAAGCAGTGGATATTTGAAAAAGGCAAAAAAGAAGTGACGGAAGCCGGGGCATTTGGTGAAGCGCCAGGTGGCAGGCTGATACGACTGGGGCAGGATAAATATGGCTTATTATTTAGTGGTGGAGATGTGCATCAGGGGTATACCAATGACTACGCCTTCATCATCTCTTTAAGTGATGCCAAGCCGCTTAAAGTGCTGGAATTGAATATGGGAGAAAGTAATAGCGGTACTTGCACGGATGTAGTGGAGGAGCAGGAGGGGATGATGCAGGCGTGCTGGGAAAATACGGGAAAAATCAGTTTTTTGCAAAACGCCGCAGA
The DNA here is from genome assembly GCF_049340345.1 of Undibacterium sp. Di27W. Lineage (NCBI taxonomy): Bacteria > Pseudomonadati > Pseudomonadota > Betaproteobacteria > Burkholderiales > Oxalobacteraceae > Undibacterium > Undibacterium sp. Di27W. Next base: position 133,556 of record NZ_JBMPOS010000016.1, read on the forward strand.
GCCATATTACGTGATCAAACTAACGACAATCGGTAATAATTTGCCTGAAAACGGCAGCAGGCCTGCCAATAAAAAGCAGGACGAGTATTTTGTGCACACTGCGGGCGCATACAAGGCAAGCAAGGAGCAGCGTCTGAAAGCGGCTAAAACTGTGCCGGATGAGGTGGTCTATAAGGCGGGTGATACGCAAACGCAGACTGACTCCATCCCCAATCTGGAAAGACGCAAACTTAAATAAACGGGCTCAAACCATAGTCAGGAAATGTGGCAGGTATTTCATGCAGTCCTGTGCCAGGTTTTTTATCGTCAAAAGAGATTGTCAGGTCGCAATTCACTTTGCCAGGCTTGCAATTTTTCATCAAAACTGCGCATGGCGTAAGCGGGTGATGAAGAGGGCAGTATGGCCGTTACATAGCCACGTTCTTTGAAGTAAGCTGCCATCTTGCCAGCAGTCTGGCCATTGAAACAAAGTTTGCGCAAATTCGGGTAGCTTGCTTGCAGGCTGCTGAAATCATTCAGTTGGCCATCCCGGATTGCTGAATCCAGGCTGCCTGCGCGCGCGCAGGAATGAAATACATCCCAGAGACCTATACCATGCGCCAGCAGGGCTTGCAGGCGCTGTTCATACTCCAGTTGGACCAGATCGCTGCCCAGCGAGGCAGACACCAGGCGCCAGAACTGGTTTTGCTTGTATGCATAATATTGCGTGGCGCCGAGTGAGGCCACCCCGGGGAAGCTACCCAGTATCAGGGTATGTGTTTGCGCATTGATGACGGGAGGAAAGCCTTGCAGAAGGTGAGGGGTTTGATCCATGAATAAATCTTTATATGCGAAGTCTGTTTGGTTCATGGGCGGACAAGAGCTTGCGCAATCTGTCAACGCTTTGTCAGGCCATGCGTTAAGCAAGGATGATCATCTTTGCCGGTATCAGGCCGGACCAGGAGCTTATTTTGAAACGTTTGCTTATTTTACTTGCTATTGCCAGTCTAAGTGGCTGCGCAGTCAGCACACACAATTCTGGCAGTGTGTATAGCGCAAGACAAACCCAAAACGAACAGAGCGTGCGTATGGCCTATGTTGAGTCTGTGCGGGAAGTCATTATAGACAAAGGACAAAGTGGCGTCGGTACGGCCACCGGTGCTGCCCTCGGTGGCTTGGCTGCTGGCTCCGCCATAGGCAAAGGGAATGGTTCGGTTGCTGCTGCCATCGTTGGCGCCGTTGCCGGGGGCATCATCGGTCAGAACCTAGAAAGAGATGCGACCCATGTGCGTGGCCTGGAAATTACCGTCAGGCTTGATAACGGCGACTTGCGTGCCATTACGCAGGAGGCGGATGAAGCTTTTCAATTGGGAGAGCGGGTGCGTTTGCTGTCAAATGGCAGGACCACCAGGGTGACGCATTGAAATGGATTAAATCTGATAAACTCTGTGACAAAATTCAGCAGCAAAAGCGACCAGCATGTCTGGTCGTTTTTGCGTATATGAACTATTCTTTAATCACCTAGGTTCGCGTGTATCTGCCGCGCAGCCTGGAGTGGGGAGAAAAGAATCTTTCATCCGCTCCTTCGTTCAGCTTTATTGTTTGCCTCAGGAGGTCACAATGAAAAAGATTTGTAGCATAGTATTTCTGGCTGCTGCCTTATCGGCCCAGGCGCAAGCCGGTGAGGTGAAAGTCGCCTGGCAAGAGCCAGAGAAATTTACGGATATTCGCCCCAGCAATGAATCCAAGCCTGATTTTCAGGTGCGCTTGATCAAGGAATTTGATCAGATATTTGCCGACCTGGCGAAAAAACTGCCGGATGGTTATCAATGGGATGTGACGGTGACTGATGTCGACCTGGCTGGTGATGTGCGCCCTTTCTTTCACCATACTATGAACGATGTCCGTGTCATCAAGGATTTATACTGGCCCCGCATGAGCTTTAATTTTGATTTGAAGGATGAGCAAGGGAAAAGCATCGCCTCAGGCACAGAAAACGTCAAGGATATGAGCTTTCTTTTTCATGTAGGAGTTGCCAGCGGACACAGCAATTTTCAATATGAAGAGCAAATGTTGCGAGACTGGTTTGGCAAGCAGCAGCGGGATAAGGTTTTCCCTACACGCTGAATTGACCAAGAAAAAAACGGACTCATTGCTGAGTCCGTTTTTCTTTCATCAGACAGAAATTCGACTGAATTTATTTGCTCAGCAACATCTCATTGAGACGTTTTACAAAAGCACTAGGGTCACTCAAATTACCACCTTCAGCCAGCAAGGCTTGATCAAACAGCAGGTGCGACCAGTCATCAAACTTATTGACTTCATACTTGAGTTTCTGTACCAAAGGATGGTCAGGATTAACTTCCAGTATAGGCTTGGATTCTGGCGCAGCCTGGCCTGCCGCTTTGAGCATGCGTGCCAGATTGCCAGACAAATCATGCTCATCTGCGACCAGGCAAGCTGGTGAATCAGTCAGACGGAAAGTCACGCGTACATCCTTGGCTTTATCGGCCAGGGCAGTTTTCATTTTCTCGACCAGGTCTTTGAACTCGGTCTGGGTTTCTTCATGTTGCTTCTTTTCTGCCTCATCTTCCAGTTGACCCAGATCCAGGCCACCTTTGGCGACGGAGGCCAGTTCCTTGCCTTCGAATTCGCTGAGGAAGGACAACATCCATTCATCGACGCGATCAGTCAGCAACAGGACTTCTACACCTTTCTTGCGGAAAATCTCCAGGTGCGGGCTGTTCTTGGCAGTTGTATAGCTTTCTGCTGTTACATAGTAAATCTTGTCCTGGCCTTCTTTGGCGCGACTCAGGTAATCTGCCAGCGAGACATTTTGCGCATCGCTGTCATTGTGGGTGGATGCAAAACGCAGTAACTTGGCGACGCGGTCTTTGTTGGCGCTGTCTTCGCCTACGCCTTCCTTCAGGACCTGGCCAAATTCTTTCCAGAAAGTCGCGTACTTGTCTTTCTTGGCTTGTGCATCTTCGTCACCGTCGGCATTTGCCAGATCTTCCAGCATGCCCAGTACACGCTTGGTCGAGCCTTCGCGTATCGCCTTGATATCGCGGCTTTCCTGCAGGATTTCGCGCGAGACATTCAAAGGCAGATCATTGGAGTCTATGACACCTTTGACGAAGCGCAGATAGACTGGCATCAGTTGTTCTGCATCATCCATGATAAAGACGCGCTTGACGTAGAGTTTGATGCCGCCACGTTTGTTGCGGTCCCACATATCAAACGGTGCGCGTGCCGGGATATACAGCAATTGCGTATATTCGCTACGGCCTTCAACCCGGTTATGGGTATGCGTCAGCGGTGCAGTGTAGTCATGTGAGACATGCTTGTAGAACTCATCATATTGCTCAGGCGTGATCTCAGACTTGCTGCGCGCCCACAAGGCACTGGCCTGGTTGATGGTTTCCAGCTCGTCTTTCAAGACCTGTTCTTTTTTCTCTTCATCCCATTCTTCTTTCTGCATCTTGATAGGCAGGGAGATATGGTCAGAATAAGTGCGAATGACGGATTTGAGCTTCCATGCCGACAAGAACTCGTCTTCACCTTCACGCAAATGCAGGGTGATGCTGGTGCCACGGCCTTCTTTAACGATGTCTTCTACGCTAAAGTCGCCCGCACCTTCAGATTCCCAGCGTACAGCCTGGTCTGCAGGCAGACCGGCGCGACGGGTTTCAACAGTGATGCGGTCTGCAACGATAAAGCCGGAATAAAAACCAACGCCAAACTGGCCTATCATGGCCGCGTCTTTTTGTTGGTCACCAGACAATTTGCCAAAAAATTCTTTAGTCCCGGATTTGGCGATCGTACCCAGATGCTCAATGGCATCTGCCTTGCTCATCCCTATGCCATTGTCGGCGATGGTGATGGTACGTGCTTCTTTATTGAAACTGACCTGGATGTGCAGTTCAGGATCGTTTTCAAACAGGCTGGCATCATTAATCGCTTCAAAACGCAGTTTGTCGGATGCATCAGACGCATTCGAGATCAGTTCACGCAAAAAGATTTCCTTGTTTGAATACAAGGAATGGATCATCAACTGCAAGAGTTGTTTGACTTCGGCCTGAAAGCCCAGGGTTTGTTTTTCTGACATGGTTTCCCTCAAAGATTTCAACAGAGTTTCATCGGTATAGGTGGCAATTGCTTGCCTGTTGCTTTTTTATTGCAACATTGTTTGAGCTTGAGGAAGGTGAGGACGCTTTAGCAGATTTCAAGATGCTTGCTTAAGTGACATTAAAATAAGCCTAAGAGATGCATAGATATTTGTGTTTTTTGCAAAACATCACTAGACTCAAGGACATGGCAGCGTGTCTGGAATTGACTTTTGAGGCTCAGGGAATGACTTTATGTTGCTAAAAGGATGGAATTTGCTTGGCTTTTGCCTATTGTGTGGGTATGCATCCACACTCAGGTCGGCCAATCTTTATCTGACGGAAGTGACTCCCTTTGCCTTCGTCAAGGATGGCAAGGGTAGTTATGATGGTATCAATGTCCGCATAGCCCATGAGTTGAGCAGGCGCTCAGGCGTGTCTTTTGAATTGGTGGTGGTTCCCAGCGCCCGTCATCTCTTGATGTTTCCTGCAGATAAAGAAGCCTATAGTATTTCTCAGGCTGAAAATTTCACTGAACAAGAAGGCATTTTTTTATCTGAAGTAACGCAATTCCCTATCATGGTAGTTGCGCCACGTGGTGCTGTGCTAAAGAATTACGATGATTTGATTGCTCTGTCCATGGAGCGCGGTATAGGCATGATGCGCAGACTGAGCTATGGCTCTTTTGGCCAGGATGAGCGCGTCAGGAAAGTCGAAATCAATACCCTGGAAAATGGCATGCGCATGCTGGAGGCCGGGCGCATCTCTGGCATCGTCGGTAGCCAGCCAGCTATTCTGGCGGCAGCTGAAAAAAATGCCTCGGCAAATCTGTTGGGACCTGGCCTGATTATTTCTTATGGTTCGCATGTCATGCGAGTCAGGCCAGAGTTTGCTTCCAGCGCAACTTCAAAAACCATTAGTTCAACTTTGCTGGCCATGAAAAATGACGGCAGCATAGCGCGTATTCTGGACGATTTTTTGAAAGAGCCCAAGATAGGATTGCAGTCAGCAAAATAGCGGGTTGCCGTAGTTTATCCTGACATCCAGAAATAATTCCCGGTCACCTGATTTCGGGCTTTTGTCACATGGCTATTCTGCTATAGTCTTGCCCACTTCATAATTCCTCCATCATTTATTTCTGCCTACCTCGTCTGGTACTCAGCTACTTTCCTGCTCAACTTATCTATTGTCATGACCAAGCTTGTTTCAAGTAATAAATCTCGTTTATCGTCCCTGCAATACCTAGCCTGCTTGAAGGCTGGCGTAGCTGGAGTGGGAGGTTCGCTCTTGTTCTGGAGTGGTCAGCTTCATGCAGCGGATTCGCCTTTAAAAAAAGACGATGTCGTGCAAACTGTGGAGGTCGCAGGTCCGGGTGCGGCCATGCAAAGGAAAAACGAAACAGCCGCTAAAATCGTCATCAATGCAGCAGAGCTATTGCAGTATGGCGACAACCAATTGTCATCCGTATTAAAACGCCAGCCTGGCGTTTCTGTGGTTGGCAATGAGCTGCGCATGCGTGGTTTGGGATCGGGGTATACCCAGATATTACTGAATGGCGATGCAGTGGCGCCAGGATTTTCTATCGATAGTATCGCGCCTGAATTGATAGACCGGGTAGAGATATTGCGTACCACGACGGCAGAATTCAGTGCTCAGGCTGTGGCCGGTACCATCAACATCATCCTGAAAAAAGCGACGGGCCGGGCCAGGAGAGAATTCAAATTTGGCCTGGCCCATGCCGACGATAACTGGAATCCCAGCCTGGCTCTGGAAGTGGCGGATAAACTCGCTGGTCTTGCCTACTCGGTCACTGGCAACCTGACAAAAACCGGCTATGAAAACAGGCCTCAGGTGACTGAAAGTATTTATGGTAGCGATGGACAACTACATACCCTGCGCCTGATGCAGCAAAAGAATCAGGGGGACAGTTGGCGGCTGGGCCTGAGTCCGCGACTGAATTGGAATCTGGAGAATGGCGATACACTGGGCTGGCAAAGTCTGATTGATTTTTATCGCACAGTGAACTGGGGGTATGACCATGAAACGACGCCTGTCGGTAAGCCTACCTCGTACCCGAATAATCATTACCGTACTACCTCCCATACTGGTTTGTTGCGTACGGATTTGAACTGGTCCCACAGGATAGATGCAGACAGCAAGCTGAATGCGAAGCTGGGGCTGAATTACAATAAGCGCGAGACTGATTTTGATTTTTATGGCTATCCTGCGCCTCAGGATCAGCCTTTCAACCGGCATGTCGTATCGAATGCGGCAGAAACCAGTGTCAGCAGTAGCGGCAAATACCTGAGTCGCTTTCGCGAAGATCATAGCCTTGCCATTGGATGGGACGCTACGCTGACACAGCGCAGTGAACTTCGCATGCAATTTGACAGGCCGACGAATTCCGACATTCCCAATAAACCGCTGCTGGAAGACTACAAAGCCAACGTACGTCGCATTGCCATGTTTGCACAGGATGAATGGGATGTGACGAACCGACTGCAAGCTTATCTGGGTTTGCGCTGGGAAGGCTTGAATACAGAAACTACAGGCGGCCTGATAGACGCAGTGCAGACACGATCCAGCGTCTGGAGCCCGGTCATGCAAATTCTATGGAAACTGCCTGAGCAAGAGAAAGACCAGTTGCGATTTGCCTTGTCCCGCACCTATAAGGCTCCCACGCCGCGCAGCCTGGTGCCGCGGCGTTACACAGCAAATAATGATAATGGGCCGACTAACCCGGATTATCAGGGCAACCCGCAACTCTTGCCTGAGCTGGCCTGGGGGGCTGATCTGGCTTATGAATCCTATTTTGCCAAAAATAGCATGTTCAGCCTGTCGGCCTACGTCAAACGGGTGCAGGATGTGACTGTGCAAAACCTGTACGAACAAAAACCGGATAAACAAAAAGTGGATGAGCAAAAAAGCGTGTGGATTACAACACCCTATAACCATGGCACGGCCAAAGTGATGGGGATAGAGATGGACGCAAAGTTCGCTTTGCAGAATTTTCTGGCTGCAGCGCCACCGCTTGAAGTACGGCTGAATGCAGCGCGTAACTGGTCGACACTGGATGCTATACCCGGGCCAGATAATCGCCTGACCGACCAGGTGCCGTTGACTGCCAATCTGGGCATGGATTACAAGCGCAGTGAACTGCAATCATTTGGTTTTAATTTTAATTTGCAGACAGGTGGTTATGTGCAGGCCACATCTGGCTTGCGTACTTACACAGGTGTCAGTCGCAATCTTGACTTGTATGGTTTGTGGAAGCTGGAAAATAAAATGCAATTGCGCCTGTCAATGAGTAATCTCTTGCATCAGGACGTGTTGCAGGCTTCAGAATATAGTGGGCTTGCAGAGCGTACCGTGCGTCGTATGCGGACACCGGCAAGTGCGACGATACGCTTGCAGTTTGAAAAGAGTTTATAGAAATATTGGGGGCTTCCCCCAATATTTCTTCTCATTTATTTCGCACCTGCACCCTTGAAATTTTCAGGATCAAAATCGGCGATATCAATTTTCCCGAAATGCCTGGGTGGAGCGAAAATCTTTTCTTTGACCTTGTCTGGCTCGGATGCCATAAATGATAATTCAGACACTTTGACCAATTGCCAGGTATCGTCTTTCTTCGAATAATTGAATTGATAGGTGTTGGCCCAGCGCCAATTGCTGCCACCATAATGCGAGACTGAAAAGGTCTTTTTTCCTGCTGTTAAATCAGAAAACGGATCACCAAATGCGCCGCCACAGCCGGAGCAAAAAACGATTTTGTCATTGGTCTTGATCAGCTTTAATTTACCGTCAGCCTGACGTATGGCGATATTCAGGCGGCGTTGCTCGTGATCTATGGGATCATCATCGGGATGTTTCTTTTGTTTTTCCAGAATAAAAATATAATCGGCTTTGTCATCGCCATTCAAGTCAGCTACTTCATAAGCCAGCAGTTTGGTGTTCGGCAAGATGAAGGGAAGTAATTCTGCCGGTATGTTTTTTCCTTCTACATAGTCAGTCGCCATGCTGATCACTGGCATCATTGCGAGGCTGAGGATGGCAGCAAACTTGGCAGGCAGTAAATCAAATTTCTTAAACATATAGCTTTCCTTTTGTCTTCACCAAAAAAAACAGGGGAAACCATCGTTTCCCCTGTCTTGTTTTCCACAGATCACTATTATAGTGCCTTGATTTGCATGCCATCGGCTTTATCTTCAACTTCATAACCCAGTGCGTGTAGCTCACCACGCAGGCGATCTGCCTCTGCCCAGTTCCTGGCTTTGCGGGCCGCCTGACGTTGCTCCGCCAGGCTCTGTACTTCTTCCGGGATGGCCAGTACAGCAGGTTGCCATTGCGCCAGACCCAGGCCAAATACTTTATCAAATTCTGTCAGCGTGGCTTTTTTGTCGGCATCAGACAAGTCGGCTTTCAGCATTTCCCAGACCAGTGCCAGAGCACGTGGTACGTTCAAGTCTTCATTGATGAAGGTGGTGAATTTTTCACGGTATTCAGCACTGGCATTGCCATCTGTTGGCCATGCATGGTAAGTCTCGCGCAGGCGTTGCAAGGCAGTTTGTGCCGACAACAGGGCTTCAAAGCTGAATTGCATCTGGCTGCGGTAATGCGCAGTCAGGCACAGGTAACGATAGGCCAGTGGATCGATATTCTGATCCAGCAGGGTTTGCAGGCGCAGGAATTCACCTGTCGATTTGGACATCTTGCCAGAATCGATTTGCAGGAAATAACCATGCATCCAGAAGTTGGCCAGGCGGGTGCCATGGCAAGCCTGGTTTTGCGCTATCTCGTTGCTGTGGTGGATGGCAATATGGTCTTCGCCACCGCAATGGATATCAAACCAGGGCGTCAGGTACTTCGCTGACATGGCCGAGCACTCTATATGCCAGCCAGGGAAGCCACGACCCCAGGGGCTATCCCATTCCATTTGCCTGTGTTCATCCGGTGGGCTGAATTTCCATAAGGCGAAGTCGGTCGCATGCAGTTTTTCACCGAGATCAACGCGGCTGCCAGCCTTGATCGCATCACGCTTGATACGCGCCAGGAAGCCGTAGTCATCCTGCTTGCTGGTATCAAAATAAATGCCATCGCTGGTGCGATAGGTATAGCCATTTTTTTCTATGGCAGCAATGAAATCGATTTGCTCGACGATATGGTCGGTGGCCTTGCACCAGATCGCTGGTTCCAGGATATGCAGTTTTTGCAAGTCATCCTTGAAAGCGGTAGTAAAGCGGTCGGCAATCTGCCAGGCAGATTCACCGGCTTTGCGGCTACCTTTTTCCATCTTGTCTTCACCATCATCGCCATCGGACACCAGATGACCCACATCGGTGATATTGATGACATGGCGCACGGTATAGCCATTCCATTCCAGGGCGCGGCGCAGCAAGTCTTCAAACAGATAAGTGCGCAGGTTGCCTATATGGGCATAGTCATACACGGTAGGTCCGCAGCAGTACAGGCCCACCCAGTCTTTGTTCAAAGGGCTGAAGGGGCGCAGGCGGCGTTCCCAATTATCGTAGAGAAGTATGTCCATTTGTTGTGAAAATAGCTAAGTGTGAATGTGGTCTAAATTGAAGGAGGGTGCTTAGGGTATTACTCAAGACAGGCAGGCAAGCCAAGGCCATGCTGCGTACGGATTTGCAGGCTCAACAACAACAGGTCGTATTCGCAACTTGTGTTTGCGCGGACGCAGACATGCCTGCTACAGGCGTGTCGCCTATGCAATCTTTAACATGTTGGTGGTCCAAGTGAGGCATATAATTATGATGAATAATTCGATGACTAATTCCGTTATATCTGAAACCCAGAAGCTCAGAGTGAGAATGTAGCATAGATATGCGCTCTTGGCCAAAGTTGAGCAGATTGATCGTCGACAGGCGTGTAGGCACGCAAGCAGGGCAGGCGCAGCTGAAAAAATAAAACGGTGTAAAAATGCAAACGAATTATAAAGATGTCAGCGAAGAGAATTATCGTTCGCAATACATCAAGCAAGACAGGGCACAAGTTCGCAGGGTAGTACGCATCATGTTGTGGGCGTTTTTACCCCTGGCATTGGTGGATGTGCTATTTCATGAATTTGCCCTTCCTCTGGCGCTCTTATTATTAATGCGCTTGACTGTCTTTGTCTATTCATTATGGCTGGTAAGACTATACGAGACCGAAGAAAACGTCCCCAGACTGGACCGTTATGTCATGCACTGGATAGTCCTGGTCTTGTCGATGCAGTTCATCAGCAATGCCTGTTTGCCACGTGATTATCTGGGGCATTATATGGTCGATGCCTGGCTGGTGTTAATGGCTTTCATTTCCTTGCCGCTGGCCTTGAACGTTTTGCGCATTCCTTTGTACTTATTTACTGCAGCCTCTTGTCTGCTGCTCTTGTACAAGCAATCAGGTACATTTTCCCAGGCTGCCAGTGTCTTGCTGATTTTGCCTGCCGTTGCCATCACCGGGCATGCGATCGCTGCCTATGTGCACAGGTATAGACGCAAGCTCTTGAGTGCAGAGCAGGAGCTGGAAAGGCAAGCCAATATAGACCCTGTGACGGGTGTCGCCAACTGGAAAGAATTCATGCGCATCTCTGACGGTGAGCTGCAACGCCATCTGCGTCTGGGCAAGCAATTATCCATGCTGGTGCTGGACCTGGAAGACTTTAAACATTTGAATGACCTGCATGGACCGCAAGTGGGTGATGTGATCCTGGTTGAAGTCAGTCGCCGTGTGAAGCGTGCCATGCGTTCTTATGATTGCATCGCCCGTTATAGCGGCGAAGAATTTTGCGTGCTCTTGCCCGAGGCATCGGCTGAAGATGCCACAAAAATTGCTGACCGTACCCGCGCCACTGTGGTCGCCATGCCGATTGCTGTCTCCGGTACGGAGATGAAGGTGAGTGCCAGCGTACGTACTGCCACCTTGCGCGAAGGCGATACTGCATTGAGTCTGTTACGCAGGGCTGGCGAGGGTTCGGGCAGGCGTCAGCAAGAAACGCAGCAAGATGTTAATCTCATACCCATGCCTGTGTAGTTTTTTAAAAATGTCGCTGGCTCAGCATAGATTAATCAGCAAGATGTGAGGGTAGGAAAATGAGTTTTTATGGCGTGACGGATTTGTGGACTTATGTCTTAGGTGCTTTGGGCATTATCTTGTTGCCAGGACCTAATTCCCTGTACGTATTGGCGGTTGCTACGGCCCGCGGCATACGTGAAGGATATAAGGGGGCTTTGGGGATTTTTGTCGGCGATAGTATTTTGCTCATGCTGACTGCTTTGGGTGCTGCAGGCATCTTGCGTACTTATCCGGCTTTATTCATGGTAGTCAAATATGCGGGTGCTGCTTATCTGGCCTGGGTGGGCGTTAACCTGATCTGGGCCGCCATACAAAAATGGCGTAACAAGACTGCAACCGTGGCAGAAACCCAGGCGGCCGCCGTCAACATGCAAAACCCTTTCAAGCGCGCGCTGGTAATCAGTCTTTTGAACCCTAAGGCGATTTTGTTTTTACTGTCTTTCTTTGTGCAATTCATTGATCCCGCTTACCCGACACCGGCGATTCCGTTTTTGATATTGAGTGCCGTGGTCATGGTATTCAGCAGTATTTATCTGTCGGTATTGATCTTCCTGGGAGCCCGTCTGGCACGCAACTTTAGCCAGCGCCGCCGTTTGTCGGCCAGCTTGTCGAGTGGTGTGGGTAGTCTGTTTCTCTGGTTTGGTGTCAAGCTGGCCAATGCCAGCCTGCACTGATATACAACACTTTCTTAATTCTTTAGTTAATCTCACGCTTCAGAAATTCCCAGACACCAGGATCGGACATCGCAGCAATATTGATGCGCATCTTGGTGGAAGGGAGCTGGCTGGGTGAGAACAAACTGCCGGGTGCCAGCAGATAACCCTGCTCCATGGCTTTCTCGGTCAGCTTATTAGTGTCGCAGCCAGTCTCGGTCCACAGGAACATGCCTGCGGGTGTGCGGTAATCGACCTTCATGCCTTGCTGTTCCAGACGTTTGGTGATGTCATCGCGTACGCCATCGAGCTTGACGCGTATGCGGTCGACATGTTTGCGATAATGTCCCTCTGACAAAATTTTATACACTACGCGCTCGCCAATTTCTGTGGTTGTCAGGGTAGACAGCATTTTGCGATCGGCCAGGCGTATCGCCAACTCAGGTGAGGTGGCGATAAATCCCACCCGCAGATTAGCGGCCAGCGACTTGGAAAATCCGCCTAGGTAAATTACCCGGTTCAACTGATCCAGCGCCGCAATGCGGGTGGCAGCCTGCACTGCGGGGCCGGGGTGCATGTCGCAATACACATCATCTTCAACAATCATGAAGTCATGTTCTTCAGCTGCTTTCAAGACTTGAAAAGCCTTGGCGGCTGAGAGCGAAGTGGAAGTTGGATTGTGCAAGACCGAGTTGATGATATATAGCTTGGGTTTGTGCAGGGCAGCCAGTTCTGCCAGCTTGGCCACGTCCGGCCCATCATGCAGGCGCGGTATGCCTATCACCTTGGTACCCAGGATGGCAAAAGAACCAAACATCAGGAACCAGGCCGGGTCATCGACAAAGATGGTGTCGCCGGGCTGGGTGAATTCACGTGCCACCAGATCCAGTGCCTGGGTGACGCCACTGGTCATAACGATTTGCTCGGGCGAGGCGGCGATTTCCAGTTCAGCCATCTTCAATTGCAATTGCTGGCGTAAAGGCAAAAAACCTTGCTGGGTACCGTAATGCAGCAAGAGGTTCTGGTTCAGCCTGCTGATGGAGCGCAAACCATTCGCCACCAGTTCCCCATCCAGCCAGTCATGCGGTAACACGCCGGAACCCGGCATTTTTTGGGGTGGCAATTGCCTGAACATATTGCGTACCAGCCAGACTACATCCAGGTTTTGGGTGATCGGGGCAATTTGTGCCGTACTAGGGACATTATTCAACATCGAGGCACGTTCACGGACAAAAAAGCCCGCTCCCCGGCGTGACTCCAGATAGCCCTTGGCGACCAGTCTGTCATAGGCTTCCACCACGGTAAAGCGCGACACTGCCTGTTCATCGGCAAACTGGCGTATTGAGGGCATGCGTGCACCAGTACGTAGCAATTTGTCGTCTATGCGATTGGCCACGGCATTGACGATTTGCTCCACCAGGGAGCCGCCAGAATCGCGTGAAATGAAAAAAGTGGGTGTCAGCATGACTAGTCTCCGGGCTGCGGTTCTGTAATGGATAGTTGACCATGACAGTGTGAATATTATCGTTTGCAGTGTATTGGTACTGTATTGGTTTTTGCGCTTAGGATAGCACAAACACCAAATCAAAAACTGGAGAATCACTATGGATAGACAGCCCAATCAACACCCTGGATACCAAATGTCGGGAGTACAAGATGCCCGTTGATACACTGATGGCCTTTGCCTTGTTTGCTCTGGTGTCGTCCATTACACCTGGCCCGAATAACCTGATGTTGCTGGCTTCCGGCGTGAACTTTGGTTTTCGTGCCACCTTACCGCACATGCTGGGGATCAGCATAGGTTTCATGATCTTGGTGTTGGCCGTTGGAACTGGCCTCGCTGGACTGTTCACGACTTTCCCTTGGTTATATGCGGTGCTTAAATGGGCAGGCGCGGCGTATTTGCTTTACCTGGCCTGGAATATCGCCAATGCTGGCCCTTTAGAAGACAAGGCCGCAGGCAAGGCTGAAAAAGCAGAGCAGGCTCGCCCTATGAGTTTCATGAGTGCGGCTGCTTTTCAATGGGTCAATCCCAAGGCCTGGGTCATGGCACTCGGGGCCTTTAGTACCTATATCCCGGCGACGGGTGGCTTCTTGATTGTGGCCCTGGCTGCTGGTATCTTCGCCGCCATCAATTTACCCAGTGTAGGCATGTGGGCCCTGTTTGGAGCCAGGGTCAGGCATTTGCTGAAAGTGGAACGCAATCTACGCATTTTTAACTATGGCATGGCCTTGCTACTGGTATTGTCGCTCTACCCTATGCTGGCAACTGCCTGAGGCATAACAGAATGACAAATGAACATTCAGCGGCGAATGACGCTCAAAACCTGTGTTGACCAAATTTTATCTGTCAGATGGAATGCGATGGGGGGTGTTAATCGCCCCGGTGCAGGCATACAATAGAGGGCTTAATATGTCCAATGGGATATGTCCCGGACTTCTGCAGGCTTTTGAAGTTTGCAGAAAATAATAATAAAAAATTTAATTATCTCTAGTGCATCAGTGAGGGCTGTTGTGCTTTTTCCTGGAAAATAGACATGTCATTTTACGAAAAGCTCCAAGCATTAAATATTGAATTACCAGCCGTGGCGACACCTGCTGCTGCCTACGTCATGTACGCACAAACTGGCAACACCGTATTCTTGTCTGGCCATATCGCCAAAAAAGAGGGCAAGCCATGGGTAGGCCAACTGGGCAAGAATATCGCTACTGAAGAAGGCAAGCTGGCCGCACGTGCAGTGGCGATAGATTTGATCGCCACTCTGCAGGCTGCCTGCGGTGGCGATTTGAACCGCGTCAAACGCATCGTCAAACTGATGAGCCTGGTTAATTCCACACCTGATTTTACTGAGCAGCATCTGGTGACGAATGGCGCGTCTGAACTCATTGGCGAAATCTTTGGTGAACAAGGCAAACATGCCCGTTCCGCCTTTGGTGTTGCCCAGATCCCTATGGGTGCTTGCGTAGAAATTGAAATGATCGTCGAGATCGCCTGAATTTTATAAAACAATAAACTTGCCCGAGATGGCAATCCTAAACGAGAGATAGTGAGACCAGCATGAAACTTGAGAATCCCAGCCCCATAGAGTGGAAATTTTCCGATCGCGCCGAGCAGTTGCAAAGCTCGGCCATCAGGGAAATATTAAAAGTGACCATGCGTCCTGAAGTGATTTCTTTCGCTGGCGGTTTGCCATCTCCAGAAACTTTCCCGGTAGAGCGCATGCGCGCTGCCTTTGATAAGGTGCTGACACAACAGGGCAAGTCCGCCTTGCAATACGGCCCCACTGACGGCTATGCGCCTTTGCGTGAATTTCTGGCAGACTCTTTGTCTACCGGTGATTCAAAAATCTTGCCCGACCAGATCATGATGGTATCCGGCTCCCAGCAAGGCCTGGACTTGCTGGGCAAAGTACTGGTCGATGAAGGCAGCAAGGTTTTGGTGGAAACACCAAGCTACCTCGGTGCATTGCAGGCTTTTTCTGTGTATCGTCCCGCATTTGAATCGGTGGATACCGATGAGCATGGTCTGGTGCCTGCTTCGGTCGCTGCCAAAGGCGCAGGCGCGCGTTTGATGTATGCCCTGCCTAATTTCCAGAATCCTACGGGCCGCACCCTGTCAGTCGAGCGTCGTTATGAGTTGGTGGAAACCTGTGCCCGTATGGGCATCCCGCTGGTCGAAGATAATCCCTATGGCGATCTGTGCTATAGCGGCGAGCCTTTGCCAAAGATGTTGAATATGAACCCAGGTGGCGTGATTTACATGGGCTCGTTCTCCAAGGTACTGACACCTGGCATACGCCTGGGTTATGTCGTTGGCCCTACACCGCTGATACGCAAACTTGAGCAAGCCAAACAGGCTGCTGATTTGCATACAGCACAATTGACACAAATGGTGGTGTATGAAGTCATCAAGGATGGTTTCCTGAGTGAGCATATCCCTACCATCCGTACTCTGTATGCCAAACAATGCGACGCCATGCTGGAAGCCATGAGCAAGCACTTCCCTGACGGCGTTCGCTGGACCAAGCCTGAAGGTGGCATGTTCATCTGGGTGACTCTGCCTGAGCATATGGACAGCAAGCAATTGCTGGATGAGGCGATACAACAAAATGTAGCCTTTGTCCCTGGTGGCCCTTTTTACGCCAACAATCCAGAAAAAAACACCCTGCGCCTGTCATTTGTGACTGTGTCGCCTGAGCGTATCAATGAAGGTATAGAAAAACTCGGCAAGCTGATCAAGGCAAAAATCTAATCGTCACTGTAGTGCAAACATGAAAACCCGTCGTATGACGGGTTTTTTTATGTGCGCAGATATTGATTGCTTAAGGAGATTGCTCAAGGGCATGTGTAACTGTCAACTATTGTAATTTGCGTCATCAATTTTTATGATTGGCCGTTAACTGCTTTATGTTTCGCCTGGCGATACTATATTTCCATTAATTGAGGAGCTTCACATGAATAAAAAAATCCTGCTGGTCAGCCTGATGTTAACTGCGGTGACTGGCGCTTTTGCGCAAAATATGAGCCCCAAACAGCAATATGCAGCAGATAGCAAGCGCGCTACGCAGCGTTACAACGAAGATAAAAAACTGTGCGCAGATGCCGGGAGCTCTGCGGCCAGAATGCAATGCTTGCGGGACGCCAAGACTGAATACAATAATTCACTCGCCGTCGCCAAGCAGGCAATGAACAAGCCGGTAGCGGCACCCGTTGGTGCCAGGAGTGAGCCTGCCTGTCCTGATTGCGGCAAAGTTGTCTCCGTTGACGTCCAGGACAAAGAAGGCGAGGGTGGTGCATTGGGCGTAATTGCTGGTGGGGTTGCCGGTGCCTTGCTGGGTAATCAGGTTGGTGGTGGTACAGGACGTGATTTGGCGACCATCGCTGGTGCTGCAGGCGGTGCCCTGGCGGGACATAAGATAGAACAAAAAGTCAAATCGACCAAGGTCTGGAATGTGACGGTTGCGTTTGATAATGGCAACAGGCAAACTTATGTTTTTGAGCATGACCCCGTCATGATGTCGGGTGATGCAGTCAGAGCAAATGGTAATTCCATCGTTAGGCGCTAAGCATAATAAGCGTATTAGCATATGCTGAAAATGGATAGTCGTGGGCCAGACTAGCCCTTTTCGGTCAATGTTAATAGGATAAACCAGGATGAAAATCCGGCATTTATAGTCAGGAAGTGGAGGAATTATTTTCTTTTTGGAAATCGTTCCTCCTTCACAACTCCTTCCTTGCCAAGCCTAATTTCAACAGTTAGACTTAAGTGTCCATTCCCCGTCTTTAATGCTGAGAAGGTTGTGCTATGAAGCTGGTATCCTACAAAGCCATTCATTCAAACTCTGCCTTACTACAGCTACTGTATGGGGCGGCCTTATTGCTAGGAATTGCATTTAGTTCAACTGCAAGCGCCAATGAAATCTGCAAAAGTTTGCTGGCGACAGGCAATCCTGAATATCCTCCTTATCTGTGGCGTGACCCTGAAGATGAAAACCGCCTGATCGGTGCAAATGCAGAATGGATGCAATTATTGTCCAAAGAAATAGGCATACCGATAGATATCAAATATGTAGGCCCCTGGGGCCGGGTGCAGGAAGAAGCAAAGCTGGGGCGGGTAGATTTGCTGGCGGGTGCATTTTTTACTCAACCCAGGCTGGAATACATGGATTATTTCTATCCTGCTTTTCGCGAGACACGTACTGTCATCTGGACCCGTAGTAATTTCAATTTACCGTATAAGAAGTGGTCTGACCTTACTGGCAAGCAAGGTGTAACCGTGATCAATAATAGTTTCGGCGAAGAATTTGATCGTTATGCCAAGGAGTCCCTGAAAATATCCATGGTTCCCAGCCTGGAGCAGGCTTTGAAGATGCTTAGCCTGTCACGGGCCGATTATTTAATTTATGAAGAAGACCCGGGCTTGGCTTATGTTGCCAAACTCAATATTTCAGGCTTGAAAACCGTCACGCCACCGATTACGAATGAAAATTTATATTTGACGTTGTCCCATAAGTCAGCATGCAATACACCCGAAATGCGAGGGCGCATTGCCAAAGCTGTCTATAAACTGGACAAACAAAATGTGATGAGCAAGCTAATCACGGCAAATATACAATTGTGGCGTAAACAACAATCGAAATAATCGCTGCAAACAACAGGTTATCCATTGCGTACACTCTCTCTCCGACAAATTCTTATTATCGGCGTTGTGGTTGGCATCGTATTGCCTGCGATAGTTCTGGGGCGTTTCCTGGTTCAGGATAGATACGAGCGGGAGCTGCAGCTACGCGTGCGTAACCCCATGTCGCAATATGCCGATATGCTCGCGCGCGGTATGGCCGTACCCGTCTGGACACTCGACAAGGCGGTTGCCAATCAATTCATACAAGCGGTCATGCGCAACCCCGAAGTGGTCAGCGTGGAAGTGCTGGATGAATCCAAGTCTGTGTTTGCCCACAGCAGCAAATTCAAGAAGGCCGATGCCAAAGTCTTGCGTGAAGAGCGCCCAATCTTACTGGAAAGCAAGGTGATAGGTAGCGTCATGCTGGAATTGACCACCGAGCATATAGAAAAAGAATTGTGGGCCGATTTTCTCAAACTGGGTTTGGCCTTGCTGGTGCAAGTAGTGTTTTCTTTCATTTTGATCTGGCTCTTGTTTGAGCGCCGCATCGTCAGACCCATCATGGAATTACAATCGGCAACAGCCAGACTGGCACGCGGCAAGCTGGACCAGCCCCTGGAATGGGGGCGCCAGGATGAAATTGGCAACCTGGCCCAGGGCCTGGATAAAATGCGCCTGAACCTGGGGCGATTGATCACCGAAAGGGAAGCACAAAACATCGCCTTGCAACAAGAACTCAATGAGCGCTTGCGTGCCGAGCAGGCCTTGAAGGTGACCGACGAAAAATTCACCGGCATTTTCCAGGCATCGCCAGTCGCCATGACGGTATTGCGAAAAGAGCAGCATTACAGCATGATCGATGTGAATGATGCCTGGGTCAGGCAATTCTACTGGTCACACGATGAAATCCTTGGTGATAAGGAAACCCAGAAAGCACTCTGGCGCAATCAGGCAGATTTTCTTGAAATCCTGCGTATCGTCGAACGTGATGGTGAAATTCATGACTACGAAGCCTGGCTGACTTGTGGGCAGCAAGAGAAAATCATCCTCTGCCAGGTATCTGGACGCATGATACGTCTTGGCAATGAACCCCTGGTGATCCTGGTGCAGGAAGACATTACTGAAAAACGCCAGAATGAGCAAGAAATCCGCAATATGAACACCACGCTGGAAAGACGGGTGTCCGAGCGTACCCAGGCACTGGAAGCAGCCAATAGTGAATTGACCATTGTCCTGGAAAACCTCCAGCGGGCACAGCGGGAATTGCTTCGGACAGAAAAAATGGCGGCCCTGGGTTCTCTGGTGGCAGGGGTGGCGCACGAGTTGAATACCCCCATAGGCACCAGTGTGACCGTCGCCAGCACACTGTCCCAGCATACCAATGATGTGCTGCTTGAATTTAAAACGGGCTTGCGCCGCTCTGTACTTGAAGAGTATTTGAGAAATGCCAAGACGGGCGCTGATTTGCTTTTGCGTAATCTGAGTAAGGCATCCGAGCTAGTGATCAGCTTCAAACAAGTCGCGGTGGACAGGACCAGTGCCAATCGCCGGGTATTTGCGTTAGATGAAATGTTGTCAGAACTCATCGTCACCATGGGGCCGACGATACGCAAGACGCGCCACGATATTATCCATCATGTACCGCCCAAGCTGATGATGGATAGTTATCCCGGGCCTTTGGGTCAAGTCATGACTAACTTGATTAATAATGCATTTATCCACGCTTTTGAGGGGGATTGCCGCGGTACGGTGACGATTGCTGCCAGGACTCTGGATGAAGAATTTGTTGAAATTACCGTGCGTGACAATGGCAAGGGCATACCAGACACCAACCTCAGCCGGATTTTCGACCCCTTTTTTACTACTCGCCTTGGGCAAGGTGGCAGCGGCCTCGGTTTAAATATCGTCTACAACCTGGTGACCGGTGTGCTGGGGGGGAATATCGTGGTCGAAAGTGAGTTGGGCAAGGGAACTTGCTTCAAAATCAATTTGCCGCTGGAGCCCAAGATGACGGAAGATGAAACTGCCGTGCTTGAATAGAAAGCCGGCGGGTACACCTAGCCTTGACGGGCGTACATCTGATAAAGTCGCGTCATGACAAAATTAAGCTTAGATAAAATCCTGCAATCGCAAGGATTTGGAACCCGAAAATATTGCCGCGATCTGGTGGAAGATGGTGAAGTCAGCATCAATGGTGAGGTAGTACGCAGCGTCAAGACCAGCCTGGAAACCCAGGGTTTGCAGTTTCATATCTTTGATGAAGACTGGGAATATCGCGAACGTGTGTATATCGTCCTCAATAAACCGGCTAACTTTGAATGCTCACGCAAGCCCAGCCATCATCCTGGCGTGCTGACACTATTACCTGAACAATTCAGCTGGCGTGATGTACAGCCCGTTGGGCGACTGGATCATGACACAACCGGCATGTTGCTGATGTCTGACGACGGGCCATTCATCCACGCACAGTCGTCCCCCAAGCGCCATGTTCCCAAAGTGTACCAGGCCACGACTGCTGAGCCAGTGACTGAAGAATTGATCAGCTTATTGCTGCAAGGTGTGAAACTGCATGACGAGCCAGCACCTCTGGCGGCTGTGCATTGCCAGAAGCTGGGTGAGCATCTTCTGGAAATTGTGCTGGAGCAAGGCAAATACCATCAGGTCAAACGTATGCTGGCAGCAGCGGGCAACCATTGCGCAGCCTTGCAGCGCACGGCCATAGGCAAGTTGACACTGGAATCGCTGGGCCTGGAAGAAGGGGAATGGTGTTACTTGACTCCTGAGCAATTGGCTTTATTGGTGCCTGCCTGATTTTTTCCGGATTTTCGTTGCGCACTTGGCTGTTTTTCGTTTTTATAGATGAAATATATGCATGCTGTGGTTAGAATGCCTAATCACAGCAGGTATAGCGGTTCTTGAACTCTAGCAAGGAGTGGACATGCCAGTCATAGCAATCGTCAATCCCAAGGGCGGGGTAGGAAAAAGCACAGTGGCCACTAACCTGGCAGGCTATTTTGCCTCTAGCGGGCATAAAGTCATGCTGGGCGATACCGATGTGCAACAATCTTCACGTACCTGGCTTACTCTGCGACCCGAGAACCTGCCACAAATTCAGCCCTGGGATATTGCTGATGGCAATGTATTAAAACCACCCAAAGGCACTACTCATGTGGTTTTGGATACCCCGGCTGGGCTGACAGGTAGCAAGCTGGATGCGGTGCTGAAGTCGGCAGATAAGGTCATCGTCCCCTTGCAAGCTTCAATTTTTGATATCTTGGCAACCGAAGAATTTCTAAAAAGCCTGTCTCATCATAAAAAAAATGGCTATCAAATAGGAATCCTGGGCATGCGGGTAAATACCCGTAGCAAGGCGGCAGAGCAGCTGGAACATTATGTCGGTCAACTGGGTTTGCCTGTCCTGGGCTTCTTGCGTGATACCCAAAACTATATACAACTGGCTGCACATGGCGCTACTTTATGGGATGTTGCGCCTTCCAGGGTAGAGAAAGATTTGCCGCAATGGGATCAGATTTTGCATTGGGTGAAGGCTTGAGGAATTATTTTTAATATTGCTTTCGTTAATTAACTTAAAAAAAGCAGATATTTATTTCCCATTTAGCTGCTGCTCACTATAATGCCGCTTGCTTGAAGAGAAGGCAGAATTCTCTTTTCTTATCAAAGACTTACGGCATGCATCTTACCATTTTTGAAACTCCCATCATTAACACTTTCATGCGCTGGATTTCCATCCTGTGCCTGAAGCTGGCTGGCTGGAAAGTCGAAGGGATCGTTCCTGCCGAACAGAAATATGTCTTGATCGCTGCGCCACATACCAGCAACTGGGATTTTCCTTTCACACTGATGATATGTTTTGCCTTGCGCTTGCGGGTGTACTGGATGGGAAAATCCAGTCTTTTTCCGCCGGTGCTTGGCCACATCATGCTGTGGCTGGGAGGCATTCCTGTCGATAGAAGCAAGTCTGGTAACCTGGTGCAGGGCACGGTAGATGCGTTTCATGCCAATCAGAGATTGACTGTGATCGTGCCACCAGAAGGTACGCGCGGTAAAGTCACGCACTGGAAGACGGGGTTTTACTATATTGCCCAGGGTGCTGGAGTGCCGATCGCGCTAGGTTATCTTGACTTCAAACGCAAGGCTGGTGGTATAGGCAAGATGTTTGCAGTCAGCGGGGATATCGCTGCTGACATGGTCAAAATACGCGAATTTTATTGCGGTATCTCAGGCAAGCATCCACAGCAATTTGATGAAGGCAAATCACAAGCTGGCGCTGAAAAATAAAGCCAGTCAGCTTTTTCAAAAGAATTTCTTAAGGCTCCTGTTGTACAGGCTTATCCTGTTCAGTGGCAATCGCTGCGGATATAGGGGCTGCCTGGGGTATTAACAACCAGCTCAGCGGGTTGAGAATAAATCGCTTGGTCAGTAATTCCGTCTTTTCATGGGCGCATACCCAGGTAATTGCCAGGGAAACCAGGGCTGAGACCGTCAGGGCTATGGTGTTTTCATGTTTGAAGATGGCGCGTAATACGCCAGTCTCTTGCAAGATGATGAGCGCCATGCCATGCCATACCAGCACATAGATAGAGCGCTTGCCGATGTTGGCCAGCCCCAGTTCTTTTTGTGCCAGCAAATACAGGACTGACAATCCGATAACCGTTGACGCCGCATACTGTAATAACTGGTACATGCTGCCAGTCAGATTCGCCATTTCCAGGCGATGCAGAGAATAACTGCCATACAGCCAGCGATAATCAAAATCATTCTTCAGCATGAAGGAACCAATCAGGGCTGCCACCACGATGACGGCACTGAGCACCAGTCTTTCATTTTTCTTGACACTGAATACATTGGCACCGAGTTTCCAGCCCAGTAAAAAATAAGGGAAGAAGATCAGGGTGCGCGATACGCCCAGGAAATAACCCGCATGTTCTGAATAACTGCCAGCCAGAGATAATGCCACCGCCAGCATAACGCCGAATTGCATACGTGAAAACAGCGGCAGCAACAAACGCCAGCACAACAAGCTCAGCAAATACCATAGCATCCAGTAAGGGGCTACCAGGCCAGCATAGACACTGAGATTGCCCTTAAGGAAAAATTCAGTTGCCTCATAAATAATTTCAAAACCTATCAGAGGCACCAATACGGTAGAGATTAATTGAGTAGCATTTTTATCATCCCATTGCGCCTTGGAAAACATACCTGACATCAGGGCGAACATGGGCATGTGGAAGGAATACACAAACACCCAGACAGAGCGCAAGACATGATCTTCCCCGACATAAATTTCTATCAGATGACCAAATACAACCAGAAATATCAAGACGGCTTTGATATTGTCTATGCTCAGGTTTCTGGCTTTTGGAATAGGGGATGTGGTCATGCGTGTAATGTCTTGCGGGGGAATGCCGCCATGATAGCGAAATCAGCGCTGGTTTTATACCCTTAGTTTGTAACGAAGCGTTGGCTGCAGGGTAGCTGTATTTGCTGGAATGAAGACCAAGTAGTTCGTATTGATAAAAGAGCTATGATTAATACAATAAAAATAGTGAGCGGATTTGCAAGGCTTTTCGCATCAACTGATCAACTGTATACGCTGGTGTTTTGCGAAAGTGAGTAGAATAAGGCAGATGCTTTCCTGGCTTTAAAAATTTCCCATTAGTAATATAATCGCTGGGTCGTGGCTATGTAGCCATACCAAGCCTTATGAGGTAGTCATGTCTAAAGATAGGTCAAAAGCCAGCATACTCAGTGCACAACTGGATTTTGAGGCGATAGATGGTAGCGCGCCCCAGAAGTCTGCGTCAGCACTGGATTTTGAGGCGGATGAGCCAGAGGCCGCGGCTGCACCTGTACCCAAGGCGACCCCTGTGCGCAGCCCGCCCCCTGTCCAAGTGCCCAAGAAACCGGCGCTGGAAAAAAAACCAAATAAAAAAAAGAATGCAGGAAATGACCGTTTCGGTGTTTATGCTGCGGTGATAGTTCTGGTGGTTTTTTCCATTTTGCTGGCGATTTTCTTTTATATCCGTAGTGTCAACAGCAATGCTGCCGGCCTGAGTTATTTTGTCTTGCCACAACAGGTAGCGAACCTGAATGGTCAGGTAGTGCGCATGCAGGTCACCATACAAGTACGCACCGAGGATAGTGACTGGTTATTTGAAAACAAGAAATTGTTGGCGAATTTATTTCAAATCGAGTTTGCCAAAATAGACCCAGACGACTTGCATAGTGAGGAGGGCTTCGATACCGTCAGGGCTCAGCTTAAGTCCGGTCTCAATCAAGCTCTACAGACTGACAAGATAGAGTCAGTATTGATCAATGAATTACTCATGCAAAACCGCGAGTAGTTATAAGCCCATGAAAAAATGGCCCATGTATAAAAACATGGGCCATTTTTCGTCCAGGCTTTTCGGATCAGGCACTGACGGCAATGCTTGGCGTGCTGGCAGTGGCAGGTGAGTTATAGGCGCGTAATAACTGTAAGGCTTTTTTGAATAAAGCGGCGTCGGTACTATTGCTTGCTGTTGACGAAGTTGCTGTGCCGTCAGATGTACCTGTAGTGCTGCCAGTGCTGGAATTAGTACTACTGGAATTGCTACTGCTACTGTCCGCCGTTGAACTGCTGGCAGTGCCAGAAGTGCTGCCTGTCGAGTTGGATTGTATGGTTTTTTCCAGGTAAGCCAGGGTTTCCTGCAGGCTGACCTTGCCATCCTGATTGGTATCGGCTGCATCAAAATTTTGCGCGACCTGGCTCAAGGCAGCACCTGCACTGCTATTGCTTTGGCCAACTTTGGCAGACAACTCTATCAGTTGCGTCTTATCCAGCCCGGCTTTGTCTGGCCCTCCGCCTCCTTCAGGCGGTGGTGGTGGCGGGCGAGAGCCTTCGGCACCGCGGGTCCGTCTGGCATTAAATTGCCCTTCCAGGGCATCACTGAGTTTTTTAATGCCATCGCTAAACTCGCTTTTTGTCAGCTTGCCATCACCATTGCTATCGAGTTTTTTGAATAAATCATTGATACTGCTATTCGTGTTATTACTGCTATCAGTACTTGCAGTATTTGAAGTACTGCTACTAGCAGTGCTGCTCGCAGTGTCCGTACTGCTGGTGGAATTTCCAGCGATATTACTGAAAGCCGTTTCCAGGTCCTGTATTTCAAGATAACCCTGGTTCTTGGTATCAAGCCTGGAAAAGACATTGTCTGCTATTTTGCTGGTGTCACGTTCGCGTCGCTGTGTGCTGCCAGTTTGCTGGAAATAGCTATTACTGCTGCCACTCAGGCCAGTGATGCTGCTCATCGCACTCTCCTTCAATCAGGTATCGGTATTGATGGAGAATATCGCATCAGGATGTTGCCAGCTTGTGTCCGCTTTGTATCGGTTTTGACACAATGCCTGGCTCTCTATGATGGGCGGGGCAAGCGCAGTTCTGCCAGCAGGCCTTGCTGGTCAGTGCGATTTTTCAATACCAGGCTGCCATGGTGGCGCCGGGCAATTTCCCTGGCGATGCTCAAGCCCAGGCCGACTCCACCGCTATGCTTATTCCTCGAGGCTGCAAGGCGAAAGAATGGGGCAAATACTTTTTCCAGGGCTGCCTCTGGTATGCCAGGCCCCTGATCTGTGATGCAAATCCGTAACTCATGGGCATGGTCATGCAGGCTGATTTCTGCTGTCGCACCATAAAAAATGGCATTTTCCAGCAAATTGCTGATGCAGCGCCTTAGTTCATTGGGCAAGGCAGGTAAAGGAAGAGCAGTGCCATACATGCTGACGGGTTTGCCTTCATCCTGCATATTGTCAACGATGGCAGCTACGAGTGAATGGATGTCCAGCATTTGCATTGATTCTTCGCTGCCGCGCAGATAATCCAGCGTAGCGTCCAGCATCAGACGCATTTCTTCTACATCGTCGAGTAGCTTGTCGTTGTCCGTTCCTGCATGCATTTGTTCTACCCTGAGTTTTATGCGCGTCAGGGGAGTGCGCAAGTCATGGGATATCGCTGCCAGAAAACGTTCCCTCTCCTCCATTTGCTGGAACAGTCGCTCTTGCATCTGATTGAATACCTGGGCGCTTTGGCGTGTTTCTTCCGGGCCTATTTCTGGAATTGCTTTCGGCTGCTCATGGTTGCTCAGCGTGCTGGCGGCGGCAGCCAGTTGCTGTATGGGGCGGGCCAGGTTGCGTGACCCTATCCAGGTGGCGATAGCCAGCAAGAATAGTTGCAGCAACATACTCAGACAAAACCCCAGGAAAGGCCCGCTGAACAGACTGTGGGCATGATGGGGCGGTGGTGGCCCAGGCGGAGGAGGTGGGCGATGATCGCCAAGAAACACAAATAGCAGGATAAAAGTGGCAACATGACTCAGCAACACCGCCGCCATGGCCATGCCAAACAAACGGCTGAAGATGGTATCAGGCAGCAGTTTTTTCATCGCACACTGGCATTGAACAGATAACCTTCGCCACGTATGGTTTTTAACAGACTGGGGTGGCGAGGATCATCTCCTAATTTTTGACGCAAACGTGACACCAGCAAATCTATGCTACGGTCAAAGACTTCAGTGGATTTATTGTGTGCAAAATCGATCAATTGATCACGGCTCAGTATTTGCCCCGGCCTTTTGATAAAAGCCAGCAAGAGCCGGAACTCAGCATTCGATAAAGGGATAATCAGTTTTTCCGGGTTGCAGAGCTGCCGCGCAGGCAAATTCAAAGTCCAGGCATCAAAGCGTATTTCAGTCGCCTGGCTGTCCTTCTGCTCTTGCATTTGCTGGGCCGAAGCCTGCGCCCGCCTGCTGACACTTTGTATGCGGGCCACAAGTTCGCGGGTATCTATGGGCTTGACCAGATAATCATCTGCACCAGATTCCAGCCCCAGTATCTTGTCGCTGAATTCACCCCTGGCGGTCAGCATGATGACGGGTGTAGCAACATGCCTGCGTAGTTGACGTAATTGACGCAAGAGACTGAGGCCATCTTCATCTGGCAACATCAGATCCAGCAAAATGACATCAAAATTATGCGCTTGTAGTGCAGAACGCATGGCCTTGCCGTCTGGCGCAGCCATGCAGCCGATATCAAATTTCTCCAGGTACTTGCTGAGTAATGTCGTAATTTCGGTATCATCATCCACCAGTAAGACTTGCAGGCGGCCTGCATGTGCAGATGCGTGCACAAAAGTGGGTGATGATGCCTGCATTTATAACTCCTTGATATATCTCAGTAATTTATCCAGGGCATGAACGACAGTTTGTTCGCGCACGGCTTTTCTGTCACCAGAAAATACCAGCCTTTCTGTATGCGTATTACCGCCAACTACCCAGCCAAAGCATATGGTTCCCACCGGTTTGCCAGGTACTGCGCCAGTAGGGCCAGCGATGCCGGTGGTTGACAAGGACAGATGCGCTTCAGAATTGGCCAACGCACCCTGTGCCATGGCTGCTGCGATCTCTTCACTGACTGCGCCATGCTGGGCGATCAGGGCAGCTGGTATATCGAGTAACTCTGTCTTGGAAGAGTTGGAGTAAGTGACGAAGCCACAATCAAACCATTCCGAAGAGCCAGCGATTTCCGTAATGGCATGAGCCACGCCACCGCCTGTACATGACTCGGCGATGCTAAGGATAAGTTTTTTGGATTTGAGTTCTTCACCGACTTGTGTTGCGAGTTCTATGGCATTCTGCATGATGTGTCTCCTGTCTGCTTGCTCTGACTTGATGAACTTATCCAAAACTATTGATGCTAAAAACTACTTTACCACCATGTCCACCCTGAAGTGAAGTAAAGAAACAAGACAAAAAGCCTGCTGATGAGAAAGTAACAAACTACCTCTGCGTAAGCCAAAGCCAGATTGCAAATTTATGTAAAGCAACGCAAGCATTAAAAAAAGCATTTCTGAAAAACCAATATCAGAGTATGATTTTTGATAGCAATGTGCATTCTTTCCGCGAGTAGGGAAAATTTGCTGAAGGTGTATCAATTTCCGGAAATAATAAGGGGCAAGACCCCTTGTATCTACATCCCCAAAGGAGATGCCCTATGAAAATCGAGACTCTGTTTCAGCAGCAAAATGCTTTGCCATCGATACCCAAAGTCGTCCAGGAGGTCATAGACAGTTTTAATAATGACGATGTTTCCATAGACGAAATTGCCCGCAAGCTATCTGCAGATCAGGTCCTGAGTGCAAAACTGCTGCGGCTGGCAAACTCCTCTTATTATCATGCTTCCAGGACTGTAGGTTCAGTTGATGATGCAGTGTTGATGCTGGGCTTCATGACCGTGCGCACTCTGGTGGTCAGTAGTGGTTTGACGAGTGGCTTCAAGTCCATGCCCGGAGTCGACCTCAAGCAATTCTGGCGCTATAGCCTGCATACTGCCGTGGTCTCAAAATGGCTGGCAAAAAAAGCCCATTGCAACTCAGACTTTGCTTTCACTGTAGGCTTGATGCATGCCATAGGTCAGTTGGTCATGCACGCAGGCATGCCTGAGCAAATGTTGCAAGTTGATAAAACAGCCGGGCCGCTGGATGCGCGCAGGCCGGATGTAGAGCGCACTTCCTTTGGCTATGATTTCTTTGATGTCGGTGCTGAACTGGCGAAACGCTGGCGCTTCCCTGATACTTTTGCAACTGCCATCAAGGCTTGTGCCGAACCCTTGCAACAATCCGAGTTTGATCAGATAGGCGCAGTCGTCCATCTGGCTGCCTGGTGTGCCCGTGGGGAAGAAAGTCATTATTCAAAAGAAGAGCGTGAAGCGACTTTTCCGACCGAAGTGGCAAAAAAACTCGGCGTCAAGCCAGAACTCATACTCGAAGAAATGCCGCCATTAAATGAATTGGCTGCCGGACTGGAAGATTTGTTAGGATAAAGACAGATATGAAAATGGCAAAAACCTTTGAGGTTTTTGCCATTTTTTATTCCAGATAGCGGATGTTGCTTATGACCTGGTCTGTATATCCAAAGCAACTGCCTCAGCCACTCTGATACCATCAACTGCGGCGGATAAAATACCACCCGCATAGCCAGCACCTTCACCCGCCGGGAACAGGCCGCGGGTGTTCAAACTCTGCAAATCATCGTCATTGCGCTTGATACGGATAGGGGAGGATGTGCGGGTTTCCACGCCAGTCAGGATTGCATCTTTCATGGCAAAGCCTTTGATTTTCTTGTCAAACTCTGGCAAGGCTTCACGTATTGCCGTGATCGCAAATTCAGGCAAGATCGTCGCCAGGTCACACAAAGTAATGCCAGGTTTATAGGACGGCTCTACTGTTCCCAACGCTGTTGAAGGGCGGGCTGCCAAAAAATCACCGACCAGCTGCCCAGGCGCATTGTAGTTATGGCCGCCCACTTCATAAGCCTTTTCTTCCAGCGCCCTTTGCAAATCTATGCCCGCCAATGGATTGCCAGGGTAATCAGCCGGCGTAATCCCCACCACGATAGCTGAATTGGCATTGCGCTCATTACGTGAATACTGGCTCATGCCATTTGTCACGACACGGCCGGGCTCCGAAGTTGCAGCTACCACAGTGCCACCCGGGCACATACAGAAACTATACACAGAGCGACCATTTTTAGCATGGTGTACCAGTTTGTAATCTGCCGCGCCCAATATCTTATTACCCGCATTTGGCCCAAAGCGCGCCTTGTCGATGACAGACTGTGGGTGCTCTACCCGAAAGCCTATGGAAAATGGCTTGGCTTCCACATACACACCGCGATCTGCAATCATCTGGAAAGTATCGCGGGCACTATGACCTATCGCCAGCACCACATGTGCTGTCTCTATATATTCGCTGTCATTCAGCTTTACGCCCTGTACCTTACCGTCAACGATGTCAATATCAGTCACTCTTTGCTCAAAACGGATCTCGCCACCCAAAGCTTCTATATTGTGACGCATTTCTTCTATCATCTTTACGAGACGGAAAGTGCCTATATGTGGCTTACTGACATACATGATTTCTTCCGGTGCGCCCGCCTTGACGAATTCCGTCAATACCTTGCGGCCATAATGCTTGGGGTCCTTGATCTGGCTATATAGCTTGCCATCAGAAAAAGTACCGGCACCACCTTCGCCAAACTGTACATTTGATTCTGGTTTTAATTCACGTTTGCGCCATAAGCCCCAGGTATCCTTGGTGCGCTCACGTACAGTTTTGCCGCGCTCCAGTACGATAGGGCGAAAACCCATTTCAGCGAGCAGTAGCGCCACAAACAAACCACAAGGCCCAAAGCCTATGACAACCGGGCGCTTGAATGACTTATCGTTCGCATGCGTGACAAACTTATAGGACGTATCCGGCGTTTCGGATAGCTTTGTGCGGTTCTTATGACTGGCCAACAAGGCCGTTTCATTCGTCGTTTCCACATCGATCGTATAGATCAAGATGATCGCTGTCTTCTTGCGCGCATCGTAGCTGCGACGGAATACAGTAAAGTTGATCAGCTCTTTTTCAGTGATGCCCAATTCCCTCAGTACGGCTGCCTTCAGCTCGTCCTCAGCATGGTCTAGTGGAAGTTGTAAATCGTTAATGCGCAACATAAATTCGGTCCGGATAACACTAATGGCAAAAATGACTCACTTATTTATATAAGCAAGTCTTTGATTTAGTGGTTTGATGAATCCGGTATTTTAACCGCTTGTGCTTTGATATAAAGATTTCCTTGTATAGAAAGCCGATACATAAATCAGTTGCCTTATCAATACAGGGTAGTAGAGTGTTCCGTGCGCACCGTCCCCTGCATCTGGTATTCCCTATATATGATTGCGCAAAAAAAGAACCTAATAAATAATTTTACGAAAGACTTGCAAAGCCTGCGATAAATTTGCTATAGTCCGCCTCCCGCTGAAGAGCGGGCGAAGATAGGAGTAGTGATGGGGTTTGAGCGAAAGAAATGACGCAGAAAACCTGGAGCTGTAAATAGCCTGAAGTAGTTGAGAATGAATCTAAAAGATTTAAACTGAACGAAAATAAAGACAGGGTGTTGACAGCACGAAAGAAGTGCTCCATAATCTCGTTTCTCTGCTGCTGACGCACACAACGCTGCGACGCAAAACTGGATGAATAAGTAGTCCGGTTAAGCAGAAAAGAATACGGTTCTTTAACAATTAACAGTCAATAAATGTGGGCACTTGGTGAAGCGCACCATTCGATCTAGGTTGAATGGAATGCTTAAATAATATAGCAAGTGTTCACAAGAAATAACA